>DATIDW010000021.1:0-9126 GCA_035456065.1 Thermomonas sp.
TGACGGAAAGCGCGGGGTGCACGGAATCTCCAATGGCGACGCGGCTATGGGGCTCACTGGCTGAGCAGGCGATCCAGCCAGCCCAGCAGTCCTTGCGGCGCGGGCGCGGCGGGAGCGAGCGCTGCGGCCGGCGCGCCGGTGCAGCCCGCGCTCCGCTGGCGCGGACGGGGCGGCAGGTACTTGTTGGTCGGGCGGTAGCCCAGTTCCGCCATCAGGTCGTAGCCCTGGCGCTCGGCCACCAGCTTGGACACATCGGAGCCGGGATCACCGAGGTCGCCGAAATGACGCGCCGATGAGGGGCAGGTCGCGACGCAGGCCGGCACTCGGTCTTCCGGCGCGAAGGTCTCGTTGTAGATGCGATCGACGCACAGCGTGCACTTCTTCATGACGCCGACATCCTGGTCGAACTCGCGCGCGCCGTAGGGGCAGGCCCACGAGCACAGCTTGCAGCCGATGCACTTGTCCTCGTCGACCAGCACGATGCCGTCTTCGGCGCGCTTGTAGCTGGCGCCGGTCGGGCACACGGTCACGCAGGCCGGGGTCTCGCAATGCAGGCAGGAGCGCGGGAAATGCAAGGTCTGCGCGGGCTGCTGCGTCGCCGCGTCGGCCTCGAGTTCGTAGCTGTGCACGCGGTTGAACCACACGCCCTGCGGATCCTTGGCGAACGGACGCTCGTCGGTCAGCGGCCCGGCGATGCCGCCCGCGTTCCATTCCTTGCAACTGGTCGCGCAGGCATGGCAGCCCACGCAGGTATCGAGGTCGATGACCAGCCCGAGCTTCTTCTTCGGCGGTGGCGGCAATGCCGTCATGCGGGCTTCCGACGCTGCACGGCTTCGGGGATTGCATCGACGCGGCGCATCTCGGCATCCAGCGCGTTCTCGTCCTCGCGGTACGCCAGCGCGAGGTCGGTGGCATCGAAGCCCCAGAACAGTTCGTCGCGCACCTTCAGCGTCGGCACGCCGAAGACGCCGAGGCGCATCGCCTCCTCGCCGTTCGCCAGCAACTCGCGCTTCACTTCGTCGCGGGCGATGGCGTCGGCGGGATCCTCGATGCCGAGTTCGCGCGCCACATTGGCCAGCGCCTCGATGCTGTCGGCGGCGCGGCCGTGCTCCCAGATGTGCGCGAACACCGCATCGATCGCCGCGATGCGATCCGGCGCGGCCAGGCACAGGCGCAGCGCCGGCAGCGGGTTGAACGGATGCGCCGGTGGGAACCGCAGCGGGATCCCGGCCTGGCGTGCCTGCCACAGCACGATGCGATAGGTGTGGCGGCGCTTCTGCGGGATCTCGGCGGGGCCGAGCTGGCCGACGTGGTTGAGGATCGCCGCGAACAGCACCGGCTTCGGGTTCAGCGCCACATCCGCATGGTCGCGGCGCAGGCGCCGCCACTGCAGGTAGGCGAATGGCGAGATGACATCGAAATACCAGTCGAGTGGAGCGGTCATTTCGCATTCCCCTTGCCGGACGTGCTGGCCCGGAGATCGGCGCCGTAGCGCAACGGTGCTGCGTTCGCTTCGGTGAAACCGAGCGGCTTGAACTGCGGCGCGCTTTCACCGGCATGCGCGGCGGCCTTGCGGATCGACACGCGCAGGTCGAACCACGCGGCCTGGCCGGTGACCGGATCGGCATTGGCGTAGTCGCCCTTCGGGGTGATGTCGGAGATCAGGTGGTTGAGCAGGAAGCCCTTGGTGGCTTCGGGCGCATCCTTCGCCAGTTTCCAGGCGCCCTTGCGCTTGCCGATCGCGTTCCAGCTCCACACCGTGTCCGGCTGCACGTTGGCGGCGAACTTCGCCTGCACGGTGATCGTGCCGTTGTGCGACGCCACCTCGATCCAGTCCTCGTCGGCGATGCCGTGCCGTGCGCCGGTGTCCGGGTGCAGGTACAGGTAATTGCGCGTGGCGATCTGCCGCAGCCAGGCGTTCTGCGAGCCCCACGCGTGGTACATGAACATCGGTCGCTGGGTGACCGCGTTCAACGGGAAGGTCGTGCGGCTGGTCTGGTCGTGTTCGAACGGTTCGTACCAGATCGGCAGCGGATCGAAGTAGGTGGCGACGCGCTGGCGATGTTCCGGCGGTGGCTGCTGCGGGCCGTGGCCCTGTGCGGCGAGGCGGAACTTCTGCAACGTCTCCGAATACAGCTGCAGCACGATGGGCTCGGCGGTCGGCACGAAGCCGAAGCGCTGCGCCCACTGCAGGTAATCGCGGTTGGCCATCTTGTAGTAGCGCGCCGAGGCCGGCACCGGCGAATGCCAGAAGCCGCCGTGCTCGATGTAACGCTGCAGTTGCTCGGGATTCGGCGCGCCCTTGCCTTCGGCCTCGCCATCGACGCCGCGCCAGCCCGCCAGCAGGCCGACGCCCGGCGCGCGTTCGTGGCGGACGATGTAGTCGGCGTAGTCGCGGTACTTCGGCGAACCGCCTTCGTCGAGCAGCCCGGGCAGGCCGATGCGCGCACCGAGTTCGATCAGCACCGACTGGAAGCCGCGCACGTCGCGCGAGTCCTCGCCCTGTGCGGTGGGATCGAACAGCGGATGGCGGATCGCATCAGAGGCGGCGTCGGCATCGCTGATCGGGCGATCCAGCAGGGAAATCGCGTCGAAGCGTTCCAGGTAGGTCGTGTCCGGCAGCACCAGGTCCGCATACGCGACCATCTCCGAGGCATACGCATCGGAATAGATGATCCGCGGGATCCGGTACTCGCCGGCCTCGTCCTTGTCGGTGAGCCAGCGCATGGTCTCGCCGGTGTTCATCGCCGAGTTCCAGCTCATGTTCGCCATGAACATCAGCAAGGTGTCGATCCGGTACGGATCGCCGGCCCAAGCATTGCGGATCACCGTGTGCATCATCCCGTGCGCGGCCAGCGGATACGCCCACGAATACGCATGGTCGATGCGCCGCGGCTGGCCGTGTTCGTCGACCACGAGATCCTCCGGCCCGTGCACGAAACCCAGTGGTGCGGCATCCAGCAGGCCATCGGCCTTGCGCGCCTTGCCGGGACGGTTGGCCGGCGGGATCGGTTTCGGGAATGGCGGCTGGTAGCGGAACGAACCGGGCGCGTCGATCGCGCCGAGCAGCAGTTGCAGCAGGTGCAGTGCGCGGCAGGTGTGGAAGCCGTTGCTGTGCGCGCTGATCCCGCGCATCGCGTGCATCGAGACCGGGCGGCCGACCATCTCCGCATGTTCCCGGCCCCAGCTGTCGGTCCACGCGATCGGCAACGTGAGCTTGGAATCGAACGCGGCTTCCGCCAGCTCGCGCGCGATGCGGCGGATGGTGGAGGCCGGGATGCCGCAGCGTTCGCTGACCGCATCCGGCGAATACTGCGGATCGAGGTAGCGGTCGACGATCAGCTGGAACACCGGCCGCGCGCTGCGTCCGTCCGGCAGCTTGTAGGTGCCGACCACGGCGGGCGAGATGTCGATGCGCTTCGCATCCACGACATTCTGCGTTTCCGCGTTCCAGCACAGCGCGTCGCCCTCATCATCGCGTGCGAACAGCCCGTCGTCGGCACCACCGGGGTTGTCGATGACCAGCCAGTGCGCATTCGCGTAGCGCACCAGGAAGTCCAGGTCGATGCGGTCCATCCGCAGCAATTCATGCGCCAGCGCGAACGCGAACAGTCCATCGGTGCCGGGACGGATGCCGATCCACTCGTCGGCGATCGCGCCGTAGCCGCTGCGCACCGGATTGACCGCGATCACTTTCGCGCCGCGCGCCTTCAGCTTGCCGAGGCCGAGCTTGATCGGGTTGCTGTCGTGGTCTTCGGCCACGCCCCACAGCATCAGCAGGCGAGTGTGGTCCCAGTCGGGCTCGCCGAATTCCCAGAAGCTGCCGCCGACGCTGTACAGCCCGCCCGCGGCCATGTTCACCGAGCAGAAGCCGCCGTGCGCGGCGTAGTTCACCGTGCCGAACTGCTGCGCCCACCAGCCGGTGAGCGCCTGCGACTGGTCGCGGCCGGTGAAGAACGCGAGTTCATCGGGATTGCGTTCACGGATCGGCTTCAGCCATGAGGTCGCGAGGTCGAGCGCCTCGTCCCATTCGATCTCGCGGAATTCGCCGGCACCGCGTTCGCCGACGCGCAGCAGCGGCTTGCGCAGCCGCGCAGGCGAGTAGTGCTGCATGATCCCGCTGGCGCCCTTGGCGCAGAGCACGCCCTGGTTGACCGGATGGTCGCGGTTGCCCTGGATGTAGCGGACCTTGCCATCCTGCAGCCACACCTTGATGCCGCAACGGCAGGCGCACATGTAGCAGGTCGTCGATTTCACCTCGTCGCCCGGCGAGGGCGACAGGTTGAGGATGGGCTCGGCCATCCACCTATTGTGCCTGCGCGTCCCTGCGGAAGCGATGTCGAGGGTTCTTCCAGGCACGCATCGACGCGGCATAATCCGGTCATGGACCGTTACGAACGCATCATCGGCCTGCACCGCGTGATGCAGGCCTCACGCCGTCCGGTGACCGTGGCCCGGTTGCAGGATGAACTCGGCTGTTCGCGCGCCACCGTCTATCGCGACCTGGCGTTCCTGCGCGACGGCCTGATGGCGCCGCTCATCGGCGATGGCGAGGCCGGCTTCAGCTACGACAAGAACGAGGCCGACCGCTTCGAGTTGCCGGGGCTGTGGTTGAACTCCGAGGAATTGCATGCGTTGCTGGCCGCGCAGCAACTGCTGTCGCGCAGCAGCGGCGGGATGCTGTCGACGGCGCTGGCGCCGTTGCAGCAGCGCGTCGAGAAGCTGCTGGACGCGCATTCGGGTGGCAAGACCTGGCCGGTCGAGCGCGTGCGGGTGATCCCGCACCGGCTGCGGCGGATGGACGAGCATGCATTCCGCATCGTCGCGTCCTCGGTGCTGGAGCGCCGCAAGCTGGCGTTCGACTACCGCGCGCGTTCGACCGACGAGAAGACCCGTCGCGATGTCAGCCCGCAGCGCCTGACCCACTATCGCGACAACTGGTACCTGGATGCCTGGGACGAAGTCAAGCAGGAGCTGCGCAGCTTCTCGATCGACCGCATCACCGGCGCGCGCTTCGCCGATGGGGTGGCGCGCGACGTGGCCGACGAGGAGCTCAACGCGCACCTGGCCGGCAGCTACGGCATCTTCTCCGGCGCGCCGAAGGGCTGGGCGACCATCCTGTTCAGCGCCAAGGCCGCGCGCTGGGTGGCCGACGAGCATTGGCATTCGCAGCAGCAGGGCCGCTTCCTGCCTGACGGGCGCTATGAATTGAAGGTGCCGTATTCGGTGCCGCGCGAACTGCTGATGGACGTGCTGCACTACGGCGCCGACGCCGAGATCGTGGAGCCGAAGGTGCTGCGCGAACAGGCGCGTGCGCACCTGCAGCTCGCGCTGGGCAATTACCAGGACCCGTGATGGGTGGAGTGCCTGTGAGCGCGGCCTCGCGCGACGAACCGATCGCCCTGGCGCTCGGCGCCGGCGGCGCGCGCGGGCTTGCGCAGATCGGCGTCATCGAAGCGCTGCAGGCGCGCGGCCTGCGCATCGTCGCCATCGCGGGCGCGTCCAGCGGTGCGCTGGTCGGTGGCGCCTGCGCGGCGGGCAGGCTGGACGCATTGCGCGACTGGCTGCTCGGCAACAGCCGGGGCACGATGCTGCGCCTGCTCGATCCCGGCTTCGGCCGACCCGCGTTGTTCACCGGCGACCGCCTGGTGGAGAAACTGCGCGAGGTGGTGGGCGAGCCCCGCATCGAGGACCTGCCGATCGATTTCACCGCGGTCGCGGTGGACCTGCTGCGCCAGCGCGAGGTCTGGCTGCGCCGAGGCGACCTGTGGGATGCGGTGCGCGCGTCGTTCGCGATCCCGGGCATCTTCACGCCCTTCACCATCGGCGGCCGCGAACTGGTCGATGGCGGCCTGCTGGCGCCGCTGCCGATCACTGCAACCCGCCTCTCGGGCGCGCATCGGCTGGTCGCGGTGGACATGCACGGTTGGCCGCACGCGCCGCCAGGTGAAGTGGCGAACGAAGACGAGGACGCAGCGGGCGAAAGCGCGCCCGGGGTCATCGGCCGCTGGGTCGGTCGCCATTTCGGCGGCGACCTCGATGGCGACGGCAAGCCGGACCATCACATCGGCATGACCGAAACCATGGCGCGCGCGCTGGACACGATGCAGGCGCAGATCGCGCGCGTGCAGATGGCGCTGGATCCGCCGGAGCTGCTCATCCGCATCCCGCGCGACGCCTGCCAGTTCTACGAATTCTGGCGCGCCGAGGAACTGATCGAGATCGGCCGGGCGCAGGCCAACAAGGCGCTGGACGCGGCGGGGTATTGAGCGTCGCAGTCCGTGAGAAGGCGCGGTCGCACCCTGCCGTCCAACCGACAGGAAGCGCCGCCATGACCCGCGAAGACCTCGATTCCGCCCTCCGCCACGCCGTCATCCTCGGCACCTTGGCCGTGCTGCTCATTCCGGCCGCGCGCGGGAGCAGTGACTTGCTGGGCTGGCTGCCGCTGTGGCTGGTCGGCATGCCGCTGGCGGCGTGGTGGAGCCTGCGGCGGTTCCCGTTGCCGGAGGTCGCGCTGCGCATGCCGCGTCGTCGGCGCGTGCAGGCCACGCGTCGCCCTGCGCGGCGGCTGCCGCAGGCCTTGCCGCAGGCCCGCCGGGCCGGAGCTTCCGGCACATCGGCGGCCGCAAGGGGCTGTGCTAGCGTTCCGGGTTTCCCGCTGCGCCGGAGCCGCCCATGTCCCAGCTGTCCAATGCCTGCCTGATCGCCGGACTCGCCCTTGCGGGCGCGGCGTCCGCGCAGCCTCCGATCAATGATGGAGATGGGGCCGACCCGTACGCCTGGCTTGAGGAACTGGAAGGTGCGCCGGGTGAAAAGTCGCTGGATTGGGTGAAGGCGCGCAACGCCAAGGCCGAAGCCGAGATCGCCGGATCCGGCGAGTTCAAGTCGCTCGAGGCCGAGATCCTCGCCATCCTCGATTCCGACGCCAAGATCCCCGGCGTCGAGAAGATCGGCGACTACTACTACAACTTCTGGAAGGACAAGCAGCACGAGCGCGGCCTGTGGCGGCGCACCACCCTGGCCGAATACCGCAAGGCGCAGCCGCAGTGGGAAACCGTGCTCGACCTCGATGCGCTCAACATCGCCGAGGGTCGCAAGAACGAGGAAAAATGGGTCTGGCACGGCGCCGACTGCCTGCGTCCGGCCTACGAGCGCTGCCTGGTGGCGCTGTCGCCGGGCGGTTCCGATGCCGACGTCACCCGCGAGTTCGACCTCGTCACCAAGCAGTTCGTGAAGGACGGTTTCTTCCGCGCCGAGGCCAAGGGCGGCCTGTCGTGGATCGACCGCGACACCGTCTATGTCTACACCGATTTCGGCGAGGGCAGCCTGACCAGTTCCGGCTATCCCAACATCGTCAAGGAATGGAAGCGCGGCACGCCGTTGGCCAGCGCGAAGACCGTCTACGAGGGCAAGCCGGGCGACATGTACATCGCCGCCGGCCATGACCACACGCCGGGCTACGAGCGCGATTTCGTCAACCGGACGCTGGCCTTCTACAACGACGAGCTGTACCTGCGCGGCGCCGATGGCAGCCTGGCCAAGGTCGATGCGCCGAACTCCGCGCAGAAGGGCGTGCACAAGGACTGGCTGTTGCTGGAGCTGCGCGAGCCGTACCAAGCCGGTGGCAGGACGTACAAGGCCGGCTCGCTGATCGCCACCGACTTCAACGCCTTCATGGCCGGCAAGCGCGACTTCACCGTGCTGTTCGAGCCCACCGACAAGTCCTCGCTGGCCGGTTATACGTGGACAAGGGACTACCTGGTGCTGAACGTCATGGAAGACGTGAAGAACAAGCTCAGCGTGCTGACCCCGGGCCAGGGCGCGTGGGCGAAGGCCGATTTCGTCGGCGCGCCGACCATCGGCACCGTCGGCGTGGGCGCGGTCGACGACGAGGACAGCAACGCGGTGTGGCTGACCGCCACCGATTTCCTGACCCCGACCACGCTGTCGATCGCGGAACTCGGCAAGCAACCCGAGGTGCTGAAGTCCAACCCGGTGTTCTTCGACGGATCGAAGAGCGTCATCGAGCAGCACTTCGCGACCTCGAAGGACGGGACCAGGGTGCCGTACTTCCTGGTGCGCCCGAAGGCGCTGGCGTTCGACGGCAAGGCGCCGACCCTGCTGTACGGCTACGGCGGCTTCGAAGTGTCGATGACCCCCGGCTACTCCGGCAGCATCGGCAAGGCCTGGCTGGAGAAGGGCGGCGTGTATGCGCTGGCCAACATCCGCGGCGGCGGCGAATACGGTCCGCGCTGGCACCAGGCGGCACTCAAGGCCAACCGGCACAAGGCCTACGAGGACTTCGCCGCAATCGCCGATGACCTGGTCGCGCGCAAGGTCACCTCGCCGCAACACCTGGGCACCATGGGCGGCAGCAACGGCGGCCTGCTGATGGGCAACATGCTGACCCAGTACCCGGAGAAGTTCGGCGCGATCGTGGTGCAGGTGCCGCTGCTCGACATGAAGCGCTACAGCCACCTGCTGGCCGGAGCGTCGTGGATGGCCGAATACGGTGATCCGGACACCGCCGACTGGTCGTTCATCCAGGGCTTCTCGCCATACCACCTGTTCGATGCGAAGAAGGACTACCCGGCGACCCTGTTCACCACCTCGACCAAGGACGACCGCGTCCACCCGGCGCATGCGCGCAAGATGATGGCGTTGATGGAAGCGGCCGGCAAGGACGTGCGCTACTACGAGAACATCGAGGGCGGCCACGGCGGCGCGGCGGACAACGCGCAGTCGGCGCACATGAACGCGCTCGCCTACACCTTCCTCTGGGAACAACTGTCGAAGTGATCCCGCGCTAACGGACGGACACCCACCATGAAGCTCGCTCCCTGCCTGATCTCGATCGCCCTGATGACTTCGAACACCTTCGCTTCCGATCTCCCGCAACCGCCCGACGTGGCCAAGAAGCCGCACGTGGTGAAGGCGCCCCACGGCGCGCAGCGCAACGACGAGTACTACTGGCTGCGCGACGACAAGCGCGAGAACCCGGAAATGCTCGCCTACCTCAAGGCCGAGAACGCCTACACCGACGCGGTGATGGCGCCGCTGAAGCCGGTGTCGGAGAAGGTGTACGAGGAGATCGTCGGCCGCATCAAGCAGGACGACAGCTCGGTG
>DATIDW010000022.1:0-119562 GCA_035456065.1 Thermomonas sp.
CGCAGCGTGATCGTGCTGCCGGTGCTGTTCGAGGACCAGGTCAAGGCGGTGATCGAGCTGGCCTCGCTGCGCGGCTTCAGCGACACCCAGCGCACCTTCCTCGAACAGCTGTCGGGCTCGATCGGCATCGTGCTCAACACCATCGAGGCGACGATGCGCACCGAGCACCTGCTGGCGCAGTCCCAGCAGCTGGCCGGGGAGCTGCAGTCGCAGCAGAAGGAACTGCAGCAGACCAACGAGGAGATCGCGCTCAAGGCGGCGCTGCTGGCCGAGCAGAAGTCCGAGGTGGAGCGCAAGAACCTGCAGATCGAGCAGGCCCGGCGCGCGCTCGAGGACAAGGCCGCGGAGCTGGCGCTGACCTCGCGCTACAAGTCCGAGTTCCTCGCCAACATGTCGCACGAGCTGCGCACGCCGCTCAACTCGATCCTGATCCTGGGCCAGCAGCTGGCCGAGAACCCCGACACCAACCTCACCGATCGCCAGGTCGAGTTCGCCAAGACCATCCACGCCGCCGGCACCGACCTGCTGCACCTGATCAGCGACATCCTCGACCTGTCCAAGATCGAATCCGGCACGGTGACCGTGGACAGCGAGGAGATCGCCTTCTCGCACCTGCGCGAATCGCTGGAACGCAGCTTCGGCCACGATGCGGAACGCCGGCACCTCGACTTCTCGGTCGACTTCCCCGCCGAGCTGGGCCGCTCGCTCAGCACCGACCCGAAGCGCCTGCAGCAGATCCTCAAGAACCTGCTGTCGAACGCGCTGAAGTTCACCGAGCGCGGCAGCGTGCGGCTGGCCGCGCGGGTCGCCACGCGCGGCTGGTCGGAAGGCCATCCGATCCTGGACAACTCCGCCACCGTGATCGCATTCGAGGTCACCGACACCGGCATCGGGATCTCGCCGGACAAGCAGAAGATCGTGTTCGAGGCCTTCCAGCAGGCGGATGCCGGCACCTCGCGCAAGTACGGCGGCACCGGCCTGGGCCTGGCCATCTCCCGCGAGATCGCCGGCCTGCTCGGGGGCGAACTGCGCCTGCAGAGCACCGTCGGCGAAGGCAGTACCTTCATCCTGTACCTGCCCCTGCATTACGTGGGTGCCGAGGACAAGGGGCCCGGCTACATGGGCCTGAACCAGCCGCACGCCGCGCCGAAACACCACGAACCCGCGTACGCGTCGCTGGCCGACATCGAGGACGACCGCAACCAGCTCGACAAGGAATGTCCGCTGCTGCTGATCGTCGAGGACGAGCCGTCCTATGCGTCGATCCTGCGCGACCTCGCGCGCTCGCGCGGTTTCCAGGTGATCGTGGCCAACCGAGGCACCGAGGCGCTGCGGCTCGTGCGCGAGTACCAGCCGCAGGCGATCACCCTCGACATCTTCCTCCCGGACATGCTGGGCTGGACCGTGCTCGCGCGGCTCAAGCAGGACTCCACGACGCGGCATATCCCGGTGCAGATCGTGACCATCGAGGAAGAGCGGCACCAGAGCATCGAGCGCGGGGCGTTCGCCTACCTGGCCAAGCCCGGTAACCCGGAATCGATCGGATCGGCGCTGGAACGCATCCGCCAATACACCCTGCCCCGCGTCAAGCGGCTGCTGGTGGTCGAGGACGATGCCGCGGAGCGCATGAGCATCGAGGCACTGCTGCACCACGATGACATCACCATCGACACCGCCGGCGACGGCGAACAGGCGTTGCGGATGCTGCAGGCGGGTACCTACGACTGCGCCGTGCTCGACCTGCGGCTGCCCGACATGAACGGGTTCGACCTGATCGACCGCGTGCAGGAGATCCCGGCGCTGGCGGACATGCCGATCATCGTGTTCACCGGCAAGGACCTCACCGCCGCCGAGGATGCACGCCTGCGCAAGGCCGCCAAGTCGGTGGTGATCAAGGGGGTCGAATCACCGGAGCGGTTGCTCGACGAGACCGCCCTGTTCCTGCACCGGGTGATCGCCGACCTGCCTCCGGCGAAGCAGCGCATGGTCCAGCGCCTGCACGACTCGGACGATGCCCTCAAGGCCAAGCGCGTGCTGGTGGTGGATGACGACGTGCGCAACATCTTCGCCCTGTCGAGCGTGCTCGAGCGCCATGGCATGGACGTGGTCACCGCCGGCACCGGCCACGAGGCCATCGACAAGGTCGCCGCGGACCGCGACATCGACCTCATCCTGATGGACATCATGATGCCGGGCATGGATGGCTACGACACCATGCGTGCGATCCGCGAGATGCCCGACTCCCGCGCCCTGCCGATCGTGGCCCTGACCGCGAAGGCGATGAAGGGCGATCGCGAGAAGTGCCTGGAGGCCGGGGCCTCCGACTATCTCGCCAAGCCGGTCGTCACCGACCAACTGTTGGGGGTCCTGCGCCAATGGCTGCATCGTTGAGTCCCGGGTTGGCGCCTTCGGAAAGCCCGGCGGCCGCGCCGGTCAACATCCTGCTGGTCGACGACCAGCCGGGGCGCCTGCTCACCTACCGGGCGATCCTGGAACCCCTCGGGGAGCGCCTGGTGGAGGCGCGCTCGGGCAACGAGGCCCTGCAGAAGCTGATGCAGGAAGAGTTCGCGCTCATCCTGCTCGACGTCAACATGCCGGGCATGGACGGGTTCGAAACGGCGAGCATGATCCACCAGCATCCGCGCTTCGAGAAGACGCCGATCATCTTCGTCACTGCGGTCAATGTCTCCGACATGGACCGGATCCGGGGCTACAAGCTCGGTGCGGTGGACTACGTGATGGTGCCGGTGATCCCCGACATCCTCAGGAGCAAGGTCGAGGTGCTGGCCGAACTCCACCGCAAGCGGCGGGAACTGCAGGACGCGAACGAGCAGCTGGCGGCAGCGAACGATGCGCTGCGCCTCGAGCAGGCACGGGAGCTGAATTCCCTCAACGAATCGCTGCGCATCGCCAATGCCTCGCTCGCCGAGCGGAACCGGGAGCTGCAGGGCGAGATCGGCGAGCGCAGCCGTGCCGAGGAACAGTTGCGCCAGCAGGACAAGCGCAAGGACGAATTCCTGGCGACGCTGGCGCACGAATTGCGCAATCCGTTGGCGCCGCTGCGCAACGCGATCACCATCCGCCGCCTCGGCAACAACCCCGATCCGTTGCAGGCGGTGATGGAGCGCCAGCTTGCGTTGCTGGTGCGGCTCATCGACGACTTGCTGGACGTGTCGAGGATCAACCTCGACAAGCTCACCCTGAAACGCGCCCCGACCACCTTGCAGGCGGTGCTGGAGGCTGCGCTCGAGACGTCCGCCCCGCTGATGGAAGCGGGCGACCATGCGCTGCAGCGCGACATCCCGGCCCTGCCCCTCGCCCTGGAGGCCGATTTCGATCGCCTGTCGCAGGTGTTCTCGAACCTGCTGAGCAATGCGGCCAAGTATTCGCCGCCAGGGCTGCCGGTCGAAGTTTCCGTTTCCACAGGCGACGGTCGCGTCCGCACCGAGATCAGGGACCACGGCATCGGTCTGACCCCCGAGCAGGCGGAGCACGTCTTCGAACTCTTCAACCAGGTGGATACGTCGATCGAACGATCCCATGGCGGACTCGGCATCGGCCTGACCCTGGTGCGGAAACTGGTCGAAATGCACGGTGGCCAGGTGCGGGTGCAAAGCGAAGGATTGGGCCAGGGAAGCTGCTTCACGGTCGACCTTCCGCTCGGCCACGCCCTGCCGGTCGCCAAGCCGGCGAGCGTCGCCAGCCGCCTGGCGCCGGGCACGCGCGCGCTGGTCCTGGACGACAACCGCGACGCCGCCGATACGCTGGCCCTCGCACTGCAGGTGTTCGGACTGGACGTGCGCGCGCTTTACGAACCCCTGCAGGCCGCGGAGGTCGTGGCCGCATTCGACCCCGACCTGGTGTTCCTGGACATCGGCATGCCCGGATTGAACGGATACGACCTTGCACGCGAGTTGCGCCGGACGCATGGCGAACGCCCGCGCGTGCTGGTTGCCGTCACCGGCTGGGGCCAGCCCGAGGACCTGCGCCGGACCGCCGAAGCCGGCTTCGATCATCACCTGGTCAAGCCGCCGGACCTCGATCGACTGCGCGAGGTCTGCGCATCCGTCGTTCCCTGGGGGGCGACCCGCTGATGGGCCCCGCTCACCCTATCGAGATCAGCCTGTCGCGGATCGCGCACGACCTGCGTGGCCCGCTGATGCCGCTGCGGACGGCGGCCTGGCTCCTGCGCGAGGACGAGGATGCATCGGCGCGCATCCATGAACTCGCCGATATCGTCGACCGCCAGTCCGTGCGCCTGTCCCGGATGATGGACGAACTCAGCGACTGGGGACGCACCACCGGAGATCGCATCCCGTTGAGCCGGGTGCCGGTCGACGTTGGCCTGGCCATGGACATGGCGATCGGCAGCCTGCCCGGTTGCCATGTCGAGCCAGTGATCCCGGAGGACGCCGCGTCATTCCCCTTGCACGCGGATCCGCATCGGCTGGGGCAAGTGCTGCGCACGCTGATCGAGCACGCAACCCACCGCGATACGGGCGGCCAACCCGAGGTCGCCCTCGCCGTGGTGGCCGGACGCCTGCAGGTCCGGGTCCGCGATCATGGCGATCCGCTGGACCCGGGCGCGCGCGACGCGCTCCTGGCGCAGCCCCAGGCGAGTCCTTTCGACGACGGCCTCGGGCTGCGCCTGCTGTTGGCCCGCAGGATTGCCGAAGCACACGGCGGAAGCCTCGAAATCGACGACACCATGCAGGATGGCCTGGCCCTCATTTGTTCATTGCCACCGGGTACCTGATGGCAGCCTGCCGGGTCGTGCGCACCAGCGCGGGTGAGCTCGCCGGGGTGGCGCATCGCCGCATTATCGAGGCCCATGTACTTCCATCGGTTTCGCGCGACGATCTCGCAGCAGAGCGCTGGACACGATGGCCAGGCCCAGTGCGGTCGCCCCGATGAACAGGACTGCGGCGAGCGCCGGGTAGCCGAACAGGCGTGGCCCGCCCTCCGCTCGCATCAGCATCGAGGACGCCATGATCAGCGCCGCAGTCACCAGGCCGGCACTGATGCGATTGGCGATCTTCTGCAGATTCTCCATCAGTCGCGATTCCTCGAGTCCCGTCATCCGCACTTGCAGCTTGTTCTCCGCAAGCAGCGACAGGATGTCCGAGATCTTGCGCGGAGATTCGCGCACAAGTCCCTGCAACTCCATGACCTCGCTGGCGAAATTGGTCGGCGAGAGGGACTGCTTCAAACGCTCCCGCATCACATGGTCCAGGTGGTCCTCAACCACGCTTTTCGCGTCCAGTTGGGGATCCAGGGCAGTGCTCACGGCCTCGAGGTTGAGCAGGGTCTTTCCCAGCAAACTCAATTCGGGCGGTGTTCGCAGCCCACAGGCGCTTCCCAATAGCGTGAGGTCGAGCACCAGGCGCCCTTCGGATTGGCCATGCCTGCCCGGCGCGGCATAGCGAGCGACTTTCTGCCCGACTTCACGAACGTATCGCTCTTCATCGAAGTTCTCCAGGCGCGTGGCCATGCCGATCACTTCGTTCGCGACTTCCTCGCCGCGCCCGTCGACCGCCGCAAACAGCAGCTTCAACAGGCGTTCGCGCCTTCGGGGCGGGATGTGCGCCACCATCCCCAGGTCCAGGAGCGCGACTCGCCCGTCATTCGCCACCAGCACATTGCCCGGATGGGGATCCGCGTGGATCTGGCCGTGGATGAAGACCTGGTCCAGGTATCCGCGCATCACGGTTGAAGCCAGCTTGCCCAGGTCCTGCTCGGTCCGGCGCAAGCCGCTGACATCGGTCGCCTTGACGCCCTCCACCAGTTCCATGGTCAGGATGGTTGGCGTGGTCAGGTCACTGATCGGTTGCGGCACGAACAACTCGGGATAACGATCGAAGTGCTTGCCGAAGCGCAGGAGATTGTCGGCCTCGGTTTCGTAATCCAGTTCCGAAAGCAGCGTCTTGCGGAACTCGTGGACCCAATCGGCGAAATGGGTGCGACGGCCGAGGTCCGTCCAACGATCGGCCTTGTCCGCGATCCTTGCGAGGGCATCGAGATCGGCGCGAATCCCGTCGGCGATCCCCGGTCGTTGCACCTTCACCGCCACCTGCCTGCCGTCCCGCAGGCGGGCTCGATGGACCTGCGCCAGCGAAGCACTGCCGATCGGAACCGGGTCGAATTGCGGGTAGACCGTCGCCAGCTTCACGCCGAGCGCCGTTTCTACCGCGGCCTGAACCTGCTCGAACGGGATCGGCGCAACGTTGTCCTGGATGCGCTCCAGCGCGATCGCATAGTCCGGCGCCACCATGTCCGGACGGGTGGATAGCGCCTGCCCGATCTTGATGAAGGTAGGCCCGAGGCCTTCAAGCTCGCGAACGAAATCTTCGGGCGTCCCGTGATCGGAAGACAGCGCGGTGGCGTCCGGTGAATCCGCCAGGCCCGAAAAGATTCCCGCCTTGCGATATTTGAGCAGGAAGCCCAGGACCTGGGTGACGCGGGATAGCCCGGAAGGCGCGTCCTGCGTCTCCGCTCGGGCGTCGTGGTTGTCCATGCGCGCTGTGTTCCCTGGTCGGTCAAGAATCCGCAGACCTTAGGGAGCATCGAGTCTGCGCCACGCGAAGACGTCCTGAACGCACGCCACGGCATGCCGCGGGAAGGCTCGCTTCCATCAACGCGAGCATCCGCAGGCGTGCATGGGGTGGTCAGCGGCGTGCGGACCGGCACTCCGCGATGGCGCAGGCGCAGGCCGGCGATGGCCTTTCTGGCCCGCCCGAGGGTCCGTCAACCCGCCGGTGACGACCGGCAACCCCGCACTGGCGTACGATGTCCCCGATACCAGCCTTCATCTCCCGCGTCCCGCCCGACCGATCCACCGTCGTCCGCTGCGCTTTCCTTCACGCGTCAAACGCCCCGTCACGGGGTGACGCCCTTCCGGGAGCGCCAATGCCGGGGTACCGGGTCCGCGAAATCGAACACGCCATCGGCAGCCATGCCTATCGCCTGCGTGTGCTCGTCGATACCCAGCAGTTCGCCGATCCGGATGGCCACAGCGCCCGCATCGGCATCTCCTCGGCGCAGTGGAGTTTGTTCGGACAGGTCTGGCCCGCCGGGCGCCTGCTGGCACAAGCCATGCATCGCTTCGACATCGGCGGCAAGCGCATCATGGAGCTGGGCTGCGGGATCGGCCTGGCCAGCCTGGTGCTGAAACGACGCGGCGCGGACGTGGTCGCCACCGACGTGCACCCGCTGGCGGAAGTGTTCCTGGCCTACAACGCGGCGCTGAACAACCTGTCCGCCCTGCACTACCGCCAATTGCGCTGGAACCAGCCGCTGCCCACGCTTGGCCGCTTCGACGTGATCATCGCCAGCGACGTGCTGTACGAACGCGACCATGCCGAGATCATCGCCGGGGTGGTGGAACGCCATGCCCAGCCGCTCGCGGAAGTGCTGGTCACCGATCCGGGCCGCGGCAACAGCGCACGCTTCAGCCGGCTGCTCGCGGCCCAGGGATTCGAGGTGGATATCGAACACTGCCCGATGGACGATGCCGACACCCCGCCGCATCGCGGCAGGATGTTGCACTACCGCCGCGGGAGCCTGCAGTGAGTGCGCAGGCAACGCCCCTCGACGACGCCGATTGCGCGCGCTGCGACGCGGTCTGCTGCCGCCTGACCGTGGTCCTGCAGGCCGAAGACCGCATTCCCCCGCGTTTCACCACCCACACGGCGGCGGGCCTGCACGTCATGGACCGCGACGAGGAAGGCTGGTGCGTGGGGATCGACGCCGCGCGCATGCAATGCTCGATCTACGAAATACGCCCACAGGTATGCCGACGCTTCGTGATGGCCGGCCCCTATTGCCGCGAGGTGCGCGCCGACTACAGCGACCGCAACGCCCGTGGCATCCCGTTGCAGCTCTACTAGGAGACAGGCGCCATGCCAAGCCCGAAGAAACCGCACCCCGCCGGCGCCGCACCGCCCGCGATCGCTCCTTCGAAGACCAGCCACCTGTTCGCGCCGCGCAAGGCGAACGACCGCACGCCGGTCACCCGCGAGGCGATCGAGGCGGACATGGAGGCATTCCAGAAGGCCGGCGGCAAGATCGAAGTGCTCGGCATCACCCGCGCGCTGCATCGCATCGATGCCGATCCGTCGGGCACGCCGCCCGCCACGCCGGCCAAGCCGACTTCGTCGCGCAGCCGCTGAACCACGCCCGGCATCGCGCCGGCGGCGGTCACTCCAGGCCGAGCGCGCGGACGACCTGGTCGGCCAGCGTCGCCGGATCCGCGACGGCGGTGTCCAGGTGCAGCTCCGGCGCCTCGGGCGCCTCGTAGGGCGAGTCGATGCCGGTGAAATTGCGCAGCTCGCCGCGGCGGGCCTTCGCATAGAGGCCCTTGACGTCGCGCCGCTCGGCCTCGGCCAGCGAGGTGTCGACGTGGACTTCCAGGAACTCGCCGGGATCGAACAGCGCGCGGGCCATGTCGCGCTCGGCGCGGAACGGACTGATGAAACTGACCAGCACGACCAGGCCGGCATCGGTCATCAGCTTGGCGACCTCGGCGACGCGGCGGATGTTCTCGACCCGGTCCTCGTCGGTGAAGCCGAGGTCCTTGTTGAGGCCGTGGCGGACGTTGTCGCCATCCAGCAGGTAGGTGTGCCGGCCCATCGCCAGCAACTTCTTCTCGACCAGGTTCGCGATCGTCGACTTGCCGGCACCGGACAGGCCGGTGAACCACAGGCAGCGCGGTTGCTGGCGCTTGATCGCGGCGCGCGTGGCCTTGTCCACGTCCATGTGTTGCCAGTGGATGTTGCCGGCGCGGCGCAGGGCGAAATCCAGGGTGCCGGCGGCGACCGTGGCATTGCTCTGCCGGTCGATCAGGATGAACCCGCCCAGGCTGCGATTGGCGGCGTAGCTCGCGAACGGCACCGGCTGGTCGAGGTGAAGGTTGCAGTAGGCGACCTCGTTCAGTTCCAGGTGCTTGGCCGCCAGGAACTCCTGGGTGTTCACGTCGATCTTGTGCTTGATCTCGGTGACCGACGCACCGACGGTGCGCGCGCCGATCTTCAGCAGGTAGGGCCGGCCGGGCAGCAAGTGCTCGTCGCCCATCCACAGCAGGTGCGCGGCGAACTGGTCGGCGACTTCCGGCGGTGCCGATGCGGCTGCGATCACATCGCCGCGGCTGGCGTCCACTTCGTCGGCCAGGGTCAGGGTGACCGCGCGGCCTTCGGAGGCATGCGCGAGATCGCCATCGGCGGTGACGATGCGCGCCACCCGCGAACGACGCCCGGCCGGCAGCACCACGACCTCGTCGCCCGGCGCGACCGTGCCGGCAACCACCGTGCCGGCGAAACCGCGGAAATCCTGGTTCGGCCGGCATACCCACTGCACCGGCATGCGGAACGCCGGCTCGCCCGCGGCGCGCTCGACCTCGACGGTTTCCAGATAGTCGAGCAAGGCCGGGCCGGCGTACCAGGCCATCGCCGGCGATCGCCCGATCATGTTGTCGCCGCGCAGCGCCGACAGCGGGATCGCGTCCACCTGTTCGATGCCGAGCTGGCTGGCGAGTTCGCGGTATTCGCCGACGATGCGCTCGAACACGCCCTGGTCATGGTCGACCAGGTCCATCTTGTTGACCGCCAGCAGGACGCGGCGGATCCCGAGCAGCGAGACGATGTAGCTGTGCCTGCGGGTCTGCGTGAGCAGGCCCTTGCGCGCATCGACCAGCACCACCGCGAGGTCCGCGGTGGACGCGCCGGTGGCCATGTTGCGGGTGTACTGCTCGTGGCCCGGGCAATCGGCGACGATGAACTTGCGCTTGTCGGTGCCGAAGAAGCGGTAGGCGACATCGATGGTGATGCCCTGCTCGCGCTCGGCGGCCAGCCCGTCGACCAGCAGCGCGAAGTCGATCTCGCCGTTCTGGGTGCCGTGCTTGCGGCTGTCGGATTCCAGCGCGGCGACCTGGTCGTCCAGCAGCAGGCGGGTGTCATGCAACAGGCGGCCGATCAGCGTGCTCTTGCCGTCGTCCACGCTGCCGCAGGTGATGAAGCGCAGCAGGTCCTTGCGCTCGTGCTGGTGCAGGTAGGCGGCGACCTGCGCGTCGGCATCGCCATCGAATTGGTTGGGTGCCGGGCTCATCAGAAATAGCCCTCCTGCTTCTTCTTCTCCATCGACGCCGACGGGTCCTGGTCGATCACCCGTCCCTGCCGCTCCGACGTGGTCGAGACCAGCATCTCGGCGATGATCTTTTCCAGCGTATCGGCGTCGGATTCGATCGCGCCGGTCAGCGGATAGCAGCCCAGCGTGCGGAAGCGCACCTGCCTGGAGGCCGGCACCTCGCCCGCGTGCAGCGGCAGGCGCTCGTCGTCGACCAGGATCAAGGCGCCATCGCGCTCCACCACCGGTCGTTGCGCCGCGAAGTACAGCGACGGCACCGGGATCTTCTCGCGATAGATGTACAGCCAGATGTCGAGCTCAGTCCAGTTCGAGAGCGGGAATACCCGCACTGACTCGCCCTTGTGGATGCGCGCGTTGTACAGGCTCCACAATTCCGGGCGCTGCGCCTTCGGATCCCAGCGGTGCTGCGCGCTGCGGAAGCTGAAGATGCGTTCCTTCGCGCGGGATTTTTCCTCGTCGCGACGGGCGCCGCCGATCGCCGCATCGAAGCCACCGGCATCCAGCGCCTGCTTCAGCGCCTGGGTCTTCATCACGTCGGTGTGGACGGTCGCGCCATGGCTGAACGGGCCGATCCCCTGCGCGACGCCCTCGGCATTGGTATGCACGCGCAACTCGATGCCGGTCTCGACGGCGCGACGGTCGCGGAAGGCGATCATTTCGCGGAACTTCCAGCCGGTATCCACGTGCAGCAACGGGATCGGCGGGCGCGCCGGGTGGAACGCCTTCAGCAACAGGTGCAGCAGCACCGAGCTGTCCTTGCCGACGGAATACAGCATCACCGGGTTGCGGAACTCGGCCGCGACCTCGCGCAGGATATGGATGCTTTCGGCTTCGAGCCGGTCGAGGTGGGACAGTCCGGTTTTCAAGTGCTGGGCTGGCAGGAGCGCGGGCGCACAGGGTATCAGTTGGACTTCCCGCTCCGGAGCCGCATGACATGCTCGGGCGGCATGAAGGCATCGCCGCGCGAGGCTTGCCAGAAGTCCTGGAACACCGCGTGCTCGGGGATGCGCCCGCCCAGCAGTTCGCCCGGCCGCAGGAAGCGGTACAGCGCGGCAAGCGAGCGCACTTCGGTCGGCGAGACGCGGCGCAGGATGTGTTCGGGACCCAGCTGGTCGGGATGCTCCAGGCCCGCCGCGCACAGCAGGTCGCGCAGCGCATGCAAGGTGTTGCCGTGGAACTCGGCGACGCGGCTGGCCTTGTCGGGCACGTCGAGCTTGCGCCAGCGGCCGGGGTCCTGGGTCGCGATCCCGGTCGGGCAGCGGTCGGTGTGGCAGCTCATCGACTGGATGCAGCCAAGCGCGAACATGTAGCCGCGCGCCGCGTTGCACCAGTCCGCGCCCATCGCCAGCGTGCGCGCGATGTCGAACGCGCTCACGATCTTGCCGGCCGCGCCGATGCGGATGCGGTCGCGCAGGTCGAGGCCGACCAGGGTGTTGTGGACCAGCATCAGCGCCTCGTGCATCGGCACGCCGACGTGGTCGATGAACTCCGCCGGCGCCGCGCCGGTGCCGCCCTCGGCGCCGTCGACCACGATGAAGTCCGGCGTGATTCCACTCTCCTGCATCGCCTTGGCGATGCCGAACCATTCCCACGGATGGCCGATGGCCAGCTTGAAGCCGGTCGGCTTGCCGCCGGACAACTCGCGCAGTCGGGCGATGAACTGCAGCAGTTCCAGTGGCGTGGAAAACGCCGAATGCCGGGCCGGCGACACGCAGTCCTGGCCCATCGGCACGCCGCGGGTGGCGGAGATCTCCGCACTGACCTTGGCCGCCGGCAGCACCCCGCCGTGGCCGGGCTTCGCACCCTGCGACAGCTTCACCTCGATCATCTTCACCTGCGGGTCGCGGGCGTTGGCGGCGAAGCGCTCCTCGCTGAAGCTGCCATCGTCGTTGCGGCAACCGAAGTAGCCGGAGCCGAGTTCCCAGACGAGGTCTCCGCCAGCCTCGCGGTGATACGGCGAAATCGAACCCTCGCCGGTGTCGTGGTAGAAGCCGCCCTGCTTCGCGCCGGCATTCAGCGCCCGGATCGCCGCCGCCGACAGCGAGCCGAAGCTCATCGCCGAGATGTTGAACACGCTGGCCGAATACGGCTGCGCCGCGCCAGCACCGATGGCGATGCGGAAATCCGCCGATTCGACGGCGGCTGGCGCAAGCGAATGGTTGATCCACTCGTAGTCCAGGCCGTACACGTTCTGCTGGGTGCCGAACGGGCGCACGTCGTTCACGCGCTTCGCGCGCTGGTACACGAGCGCACGCTGCTGGCGCGAGAACGGCACCTCGACCAGGTCGGACTCGAAGAAATACTGGCGCAGTTCCGGCCCGATCGATTCCAGGCCGTAGCGGAGGTGGGCCAGGATGGGATAGTTGCGGCGCAGCGTGGTGCGCGCCTGCAGCAGGTCCAGCGTGCCGAGCACCGCCAGCGCCCCAAAGACCGCCACGCCCCACCACCAGCCCGGCATGCGCGAGGCCAAAGGCAGGGAGACCACGAACATCAGCAGGCTGGCAACGTACGCGGCGTAGCGGGACACGGCGACTCCCCTCGTTGTAGTCGTGCCCGGAGTCGGGATCGAACCGACATACCCTTGCGGATGAGGGATTTTAAGGCCGTCAACTTCGGCCCCAACCGGGGTCATGAGGCCCAAGTCTACCCGGCCGGCCCAGCATTTCCGCGCCCTCCAGTCGCATGCGGTGCGAAGCGAATCCATATGATCCGCTGACAAACAGGCACCGAACAGGCACCAAAAATGGCCCCTCAGCAGATGTTGACCGCCCGCGGCCTGGCCGCCTTGAAGCCCGGGGAGTGGGCGAACGATTCCCGGCCGCGTGGATCCGGCCAGTTGCAGGCCCGGAAGCTGGCCACCGGTGCGATCGCGTTCTACTACCGCTACACCGACTCGGCAGGGAAGCAGGACCGGATGCCGCTGGGATCGGCGCTGTCGCTGTCGCAGGCCCGGGAACAGGCCGCCGCACTGTCCCTGCGCTATCAGGCCGGCGAGCGCGACCTGCGCCGCATTCTGGAGGCTGAGCGGGCACCGAAGCCCGTCGAGCGCCACGCCACACTGGGGGAATTGCTGCTGGCCTATGCCGCGGCCCTGCGCGGCACCGGGAAGATCAGCGCGGGCGCGGTCGAGAACGCGCTGCGCCTGCACGTCGAGACCCCGCTGCCGGCGCTGTGGGCATCCCCTGCTCGCTCGCTGGGCCTCGACGACCTGCTGCCGATCATCGCGCGCATCGTCGCGGCTGGCAGCCGTCGCGAGGCTGGCAAGGTCCGGTCCTACATCCGGGCCGCCTATGCCGCAGCGATTCGCGCCCGTCAGGACGCATCGGCGCCGGCGGCGTTGCGGGAGATGGGTCTGTCGTCGAACCCTGCGCGGGATCTGGCCACCATCGAGGGCGGGAACAATCCCCGCGAGCGCGTGCTGAGCCTGGCCGAACTGCGGGCGTACTGGAAGCGGATCGCGGTCCTGGATGGCGCCACAGGTGGCCTGCTGCGTTTCCACCTGCTCACCGGCTGCCAGCGGGTCGCGCAGCTGGGCCGCCTGACCATGGCCGATCTGGACACCGACACCGGAACGGTCCGCCTCATGGACCTGAAGGGCCGCAGGAAGAAGCCGCGCGTGCACCTGGTGCCGCTGCTACCGCCGGCGCTGGCGGCGATCGACGTCATGCGCGGGGAGAAGTTGGGGCCGCTGCTGTTCACCGTGGCCCATGGCCTGGAGCCGGCGCACCACAACACGCTGACGGGCGCGATGGACGAGGTGATCGCTGCCATGGCCGTTGCGGATGAACTGGAGGGCGGCCGATTCACTCCGGGCGACCTGCGGCGCACAGTGGAGACGAGGCTGGCCGCGATCGGCCAGAGCGACGAGGCGCGCGGGCAGTTGCAATCGCACGGCCTCGGCGGGGTGCAGAACCGGCACTAC
Organism: Thermomonas sp.; assembly: GCA_035456065.1. Classification (GTDB taxonomy): domain Bacteria; phylum Pseudomonadota; class Gammaproteobacteria; order Xanthomonadales; family Xanthomonadaceae; genus Thermomonas. Next base: position 14,060 of record DATIDW010000022.1, read on the forward strand.
AACCGCCACCGGTACGACGCGGAGAAGCTGGCCGCGCTCGAGGCGCTGTACGCGCTGATGGTGGCCGAGCCCGGGACGGTGACGCCGATCCGCGCCGCGAGGAAGTAGCGCCGCCGGGGTGCGTTGCCCGTCCGATGTCAGGCGCTGCAGCAGCTCCCGGCGGCAGGGCTAGATTGCCCCGCCTGAACGGTCCGCACAGTCAGGGAATGCTGCGTCGCAGGGTAGGAGAATGCCCCGTCCTACAGTGGCGGCATGGATACGAAACAGGCTCCGAAACCCGTCAAACCCTACTCACAGAACTGGCGCGCTCGCCGGCAGAAGGCCCGCGTGATCGTTCAGTCGTACCGGCGCAGAAAGCCGCAGCCGTATTGGGAGGATGCGCCGTTTTAGCTTGGCGTGTATTCCACCAAAGGCAGCCCTACCCCGTACTGCTCTATGACGTTTGCCCGGTAGCCATAGCCACGCAGCACTTCGGTGCAGGCAGGCTCGGTGTCGACGCCGCCCATGACATGGGTCTCTACGATCAGCCGAGGTTTGAATTTGGCGAAGAAGGCCGCGTCCTTGAATATCTCTGCCTCGGCACCCTCGATGTCGCACTTGATGAAATCGACGCGGCCCAGGCTGTACTTTTCGACGATGCCACTGAGCGTGAGAGTGTCCACCCGGTTCAGGTTCTTAGTACGGTTGCCGCCAACGATCGACTCGGCACTGGACCCCATGTTGCCCTCCGCCGAGAAGTCGAGGCCGTTTGCATCAGTCCAAACGGCACCGCGCAGGAAATGGACGCTCCTTCCGGTCAATCGCGAATAGTTCGCCAGATTGATTTCGACTGCGACCTGATTGATGGCGTCCGGCTCCACTGCCACGACGGTCCCAGAGCCCCCCACCAGTTCGGAGAAGACAATCGAAGTGAGGCCCGAGTACGCGCCAAGGTCCAGCACGGTCATGCCCTCAGACAGTGCGGCGAAGGCCAGGTACTGCTCAGTGGTCTGCATCGGCTCTGCGAGCGAGGGGAAGAACACCGGATACCGGTCATACCCGGTGACGTCGTGGTATCGAGGCGTCGAGTAGTCGACCACGCGCGAGGATCCTTCAGGTACTGCCTTCACCGCGCTGAAGTAGTAGTCGAAATAGCGGATCACGTCCTGCAGATAGACCGTGTGCTTTCGGGAAACGCGGATGGTGCGTTCCCCTTTCACCACATCGAAGTGACCAGCACCGCCCACCAGTCGCAGCCCCGCCTTGCGCGCAACGCCGCCCATCAGAACGGGATAGGCCGCGTTCACCGCGAAATGCGGCACGCGCCGCTTCAATTGCTGAAACATGGGAACCCCGCGGCTATCGATGCCGAACGATAACTCACGAACGCCAAGGTCGGCGATTCAGCTATCCGGGAACTGCGCAGTCGGCGGGGTGAAGGTGCCGTTGTAGCGCGAAACGCCCTTGGTGATTCGCAGGTCGTCCATGTACCCCGCGTAGTAGCGCGACCCGAAAGTCAGGTCGGCGCCGATCGTGATGGCCTTGCTGACGGTCGCGAACGAGATACTGCTGGTCACTGTCGCATCTGCGACGCCGTCGATGTAGAGCGTGAAGACGTTGCCCACGCGCTCCCATGCGACATGGTGCCAGTTGCCGTCGCGGTATCCGGTGCCGCTGGCCGTCAGCATCGGGCCGCCGGTGCTGTACGCCGCCACCCAGATCTGCATGGGCGCCCCGGCGTTCCCGTTGAGCATGAAAGACCACCCGCCGGTGTAGGGCGACCCGCCCCACTCGCGGCATAGCAGCGTCGCGTAGGAGCCTGTGTGGGCCGTCCGGATCCAGAACTCGATGACGAAATCGCCGGTGCCGAAGTCGAAGTCGGTGGAGCTGGGGGTGCTGAGGTAGGCGTTGGAGCCGTTCGGGAACAGCAGGGCCGCAGAACCGAACTTCGGCGAGGTTGTGCTGGTGACGACCGTCCCCGTGGGGGTCAGCACCTTGCCCCGCTCCTCGGTGAACACGGTCCCGTTGTTGGCGCCGTTGCCGTGCGCGAGCAACACGACATTTGCCCAATGTGGGTCGGTAGCGGGTGTCCCCCCGTGCGCGTGGGGGGTCATGATGAAGCCGCCCTGCCGCTGCCGGAATCGGCTTGGCAGGATCAGGTCGCGCCGGGGCACCAGCACGCGGCTCACGGCGTCGGATACCCGATCAAATAGACCTTCAGCCCCTTGGCCGTGCCGTCGCCGATCTGGTCGATGTCGATGCCGATCTCGGCGTATGCAGCGATCGAGGCGTCGCTGATGACTGCGGCCGTGGCAGCGCTGCTGCTGTTGGTCTCGCCATTGTCGATCGTGAGCTTGGTCGACAGGATGGAGACCCCTGCCTCGTTGATGTCGATGGTCAGGATGCTGCCGCTGGTCTGGGGGTTCGAAAGCGATGCCACCACCGCGAGGACGTTGAACGCCGTCGAGTACGGGTTGATGAACTTGACCTTGTTCGTGCCGGTCGTCAGCGCGGTGGTTTCGTCGCTGCAGGCGATGGCCAGCGCCTGGCGGATGATCGGCGCGCCGCTCGCCCCATTGACGCTGGTCACGCTGCCAGACGCCGCCGCAAGCGGCTGCCCGGTCGCCCTCTGGTAGCCGGTGCAGCGCCAGTTGCCGGAGCCTTCGGAGATGAACTCCGCGGTGTCGCCGGCTGCCGTGGTGATGTTCGCCCCGGTGGGCAGGATCAGGCTGGTGGCGTGGTGGGTCAGAATCAGGATGCCGTCGAACACCGCCTTGCGACGGGTGCCGGCCTGCACGGTGCCCAGCGCGGTGATCGTGGTGGTGCCGGTGATATGCACCAGATTGCCGGTGGCCGCGCCGATGTCGGTGGTCGCGGCGCTGGCAATATCCGTGGCCTTGGCCTCGTTCAACGCAGCGCTGAGCGCGATGGTGCCGCCGAACAGCCAGTCGCGAAGCTGAGTGCCGGGGATATGGACATCCGCACCGGGAAGAACGGCTTCCGCCTCGGTGTCGGTGCCGCCATCGACGGAGGTTGCCAGGAGAATCTCGGTACCCGCCAGTTCGTCAAGCTGCGGTTTGTCGGCAATGCGTGCCATGTTCAGATGCCCTCGTATGGGTCGGCTGTTTCATCGGTGTAGGGGTCGTCGAGTTCATCGACGTAGGGCAGCGGTTCGACCGGGACGCCCCCGACCACCGCCATCACGCCCACATGCGCCTGCCAGCTGGTGACGCCGTCGCGGATGGAATAGACGGTGATCTGCACCCAGCCATCGGCGGGCGGGTCGTACTCGGCGATGCTCGGCGTGGTGACGATGCGGGTGGTCGGCTCGCCCCACGGGCCGCTGGACGCGGTGCCGAAGCGGAACTCGACCACGGTCTGCTGGCCGGTTTCCAGCCCGGTATCACCATCGTCGTAGGCCACCTGCTGGTCGGCTTGTGCGAGGCGGTTGTGGTTGTCCCAGGTGAGGACCAGGCTCATGGCGACTCCGGGTAAGCGTCAACAGTGCTGGCGACTTCCAAGTCCTTGAACTTAGCCTGGGTGCCGACCGACCCCGACAGGAGCATCGCCGCGTGGACGGTGTACCCGGCGGACGCGTCGATGGGCACCAGGTGATAGCACTCGCGAGGCGTGAAGTCACCGCGCTCCAACCGACCCGCCGCAGAGACAGTAATCGTCTCGCCGTCAGGCGACTTGAAGGCCAGGCCCGCGGTCACGCCGCCCACCGTGTAGAACGTGCCCGCGCTGCCCTGCTGAGTGGTCGAGTCGTTGCTCAACCCCTTGAAACGCAATCGAACGAACTTGTCAGCCTCGTCGGCGTTCACTAGCGGATCGTCCCAAATCATCCAGCGAAACAGGCCGAGTTCGCTATGGAAATCGGCGGTCGCCACGCCGCCCGACACAGAGATGTCCGGGACGTAAGGGTTCGTATCCGACGGGTCCGGCCACAACGTGATGCCGGTGAGCCCGCTGCTAAGGTCGAGGTTTGCAGGCGACTCCGCCACCACAGCCGGGTCGATCTCGGTGATGGTCATCTCGAAGTTGTCGACGGTGGCCGTGGCAACGCCAGGCACCACGACATGCCGCACCACCGGCACGAAGTTCATGACCACATACTCGCCGGGGAATCCGAACCCGACGCCAGCGGTCCTGATCTCGTGTAGCCATGTATGAGTGGCCGTGCTCTCGGCCGGGTAGCTCGCGGGCTCCGAGACTTCGAGGTAGCTCGGAAGATGCGATACCTGCCAGGACCCCCAGGCCACGCCGATTGATGTCGTAACCCCTGGTGAGTTCTGCACGTCCGCTGCGCTCGCGATACTCAGTCGCGGGAAAGGCATGTACGGCTTGCTGAAACGCGCTCCGTAGTCGTAGGCGTCGTGGGTGCCGGCACCGCCTTGGAAGCGCAGCTTCCCATCGGTCAGAGACCACTCCGGGCCCAAGGGCGAGCCGTCGCGCTTGCGCCACCGGGCAAGGGTCGCCGGATCGTCCATGCCGGGGTCGTCGATCACGTTCACGTCGAACACCGTGGGCAGCGGATACAGCGGCGGCCCGTCGTCTGGATAGCCGCCGTTAGGGCCGAGTTCCTGCGAGGCTGGCCCGCCATTGGTGCCAGTCGGCGGTGGGGTTGTCGGACCACCGCCACCACTTCCGCCACCGCCACCGCCACCAGGCGGCGCGGGCGTGATGGCACCGCTCGCGTAGAACGGCTCGCCGTTGAGCATCAAGTTCCCCGGCGGGTACGGGCGGAACTGGCGCTGCGCGAAGGTCACCTCGAGCGTGTCCTTGTCAGCCAGCGCCTGCTCTTCACTGCCCCTGCGCACCGGCAGCTTGACGTCCAGTTCGTCGCCGACGGCGTATTCGCGCTGATCGCTTCCGTTCCAGTCGCCAAGGAAGAAGATGCGGGTGCCGGCGGCGTGCGCGGCGGGCACGGTGTCGGCGCATGCGCGGCCCATGGTCAAGATCAGGTCGTCGTCGATCCCGTCGACGCGGAAGATCTCGTCCTCCCACAAACCCCAACTGCCCACTTCGACACGGTTGAGCAGGCTGCCGCTGGTCAGTTGCACGTCGGTGTCCAGCGGCAAGGCATCGCCGAAGGTCACCGCAGTGGGGCAGAAGTCGGCGAACTCGCGGCGCTCGAAGGCCTCGCTCGGCAGCTTGCTGTAGATCGCGTAGTTGGTGCCGCGCGTGGGCGCGGTGACGCCGGTCAGCAGGTAGCCAGACTCTTCGCCGACTGCCTCCATCTGGGCGGCCGGCAACGTGGCCACCAGCTCGATGTAGGGCGCCTCGATCGCGACCTCGCCGGCGCCATCCACCAGCGGATCCTCACTGTCGTGAATCGTGGTTGGGTCGATCTCGACCGTGGCCGGCAAGTCGAACACGTCCTGCAGCAGCACCCAGCGCAGGCGCGCATCGGTCGGCGTTCCGTGGTCGACCTCGCCCACGCGCACCACCATGTCCACGCGGCCGCGCTTGGGGCAATTGATCAGCAGCGGCTGGCCAGGACGAAGGCTCGTGTGCCGGCGATGCGTGGTCGGGCTCAGGCGCACCAGCGGCTTGCTGCGGGCGTCCAGTTCGCGCTTCGCCACACGCATGGCGATGTTCTCGAACGGGATGCCCCGCATGTCGATCACCTGGTTCATCTCGCGCCCGTGGGTGCGGATGTGACCCAGCGCCTTGACCGGCGGCGTGATGCGCTCCAGGCCACCGTCGACCAGCACGTCGCGCCAGCCGATCTGCACGCTGTTGGTCAGCTCGGCCGGCACCGCCTGTTCGTCCTGCCAGTCGACGATGTCGTCGTCGGTCAGTACCGGCAGCGCGTCCTTGTCGTAGTCGTTGCGCAGCAGGTCCAGGTAGATCAGGCCATCGGTCTTCGACTGCGTGCAGCAGGCACCGATGATGTCGCAGATCCGCAGGATGAAGGCTTCCGGCGTTTCCTGATCCGGGTCGAATTCCTCGCACAGGCCGAAGCCTTCGGCGAAGAGCACGTCGGCCGCGTAGGTGAAGCTCTCCTCGCTGAGCATCGCGTCGGGGATGCCCTTCTTCTGCGTGAGCGTGTACCGGATGATGTGGGCCGGGTTCATGGCGTTGATGGCCACTGGTGCGCGGTAAGCGACCTTGAACGCGCCCGTGCCGCGGTTGTCGTCAACCGTGGCGTCGCGCAGGAACAGCCGGAAGTTGCCGCCGGCGGTGGCTGGGATCTCCACTTCCTCGCCGTCGTGCGCCGCGAACGCCTCAGCTGCGGTTTCGTATCGGTCATTCCAGAACGTGCCGCCGCCGACGCCGGGCTCATCCAGATTGGCCACGCCGAAATGGTTCCACCAGGTGAGGTAGGAGTAGTTCTCAGGCTGGTAGTCGTCGCTCGGGGTGAAACTCCATGCGGTCGCCGACGTGCCAAGGCTGATCAGGATGGTGGAGCCTGGGGGCACGTAGAAATCGAATCCACCCGCGCTGCCGTCCAGCGATGAATCCATCGGGTCGAGGATCACGTCGGGGTCGATCGTGGTCGACGAGTCGGTTTCCTGCAGGGGAATCGCCGCCGTCTCCGGATACCACGCCTCGCCGCCCGGCCAGCCCGCGTGGACCCGCTCGAGCAGCACCGCGCGGGTCTTCGGGTTGGGAACGTAGCTGCCGAAAATGCCTTCGAACACGGTGCTGAACCAGCCACGGTTGCCGGTCTGGCGCTCGCCGAGGATGGTTGTCATCCGCGCGTTGACTGGCTGGTCCGACAGGCCGAACTGCACATCCATCGGCCCAACCATGCCACCTTCGCCGTTGTCCTCATCGTCGCCCCAGATCGCGGGCGCATAAATCTGGATCGTCTGGTTCGACTCCACGCGACCCGCCCACGCGCGCTTGCCGCCCGCAACGAAGCGATGCAGCGTGTCGACGTGCTGCGCCCAGATCTCGAACAGCAGATGCCGGTAGCGATACCCGATGGTCTGTGCGCTCTTACCGCCCATCGTTGGCCTCCTGCGCTTCCACTGCGCTCACCAGCGCCAGCGCGAAGGCGTCACCCGAGGCGGTGAACACGGCGGCATCCAAGCCGTCGCGCACGAAGGCGGACCAGTCCAGCCCGCGCGCCGCGAACCATTTTCGTGCGTTGCGGCGCACGCACCCGAAGGTGGTGTTCGCCGAGAACTTCAGCCCGACCAGCAGGTGCAGGTCTTTCACGCGGACGATCATTTCTTCCCCTGCTTCAGCTTGATCGGTTCCGGTGGGTCCAGCTGCTTCCAGCCTGCAAGGAAGGACTCCGTGCGCCACACCGCGCCGAAGATCTCCACCGGCGCCTTGCCTTCCTTGATGTCCGGGATGTCCGCCTTGCCCGGCTCTGGCGGCTTCGGCTTGGGCGCCAGGGCACGGCTGATCAGCGTCGTGACGACGAACACCGCGAGCTGGATCAGGAAGTTGTAGATAGCCACCTGCGGCTTCGGCCCATCCAGCTGCACAGGCGGCAGGAATCGATCGAGCACCCACGCGAGCAGCAGCAGCACGCACCCGACAAACCAAGTTTCCAGATCGGACACGATCATCGGACCGGGTTCCCGTCGTGCGGGTTACGGGTCGGGATGTAGGACAACTCGCCGCAGTTCACGGCGTTGTCGAAGTAGGTATCGCAGTCGTCCCAGCTTTGCCGGCAGCCGGGCAGCAGGGACACGTCCAGGCCGATTTCCAGCGAGGTGTCGCCGTAGTCGATGGTGACGCTGCTGCCGGCGTGGATCTCGATGGTGCGGCTCATCAGCAGCCCGTCCGGCCGTGCCCACTCAAGCACCCCGTTGACCAGGCGACCATCGGGGAATCCAGCTGCTGCGGCGATGGTCAGGGTGAAGCCGTCGATGGCGGTGATCGTGCCGGCAACGCGATGCACCTCCGGATCCACGCCGCAGTCTGCCGAGTAGCAGGCCTTCCAGCAGCTGCGCTGCAGGCGCGGGGCCGGTGCGGCGCCCCGGGTGATCGTGATCAGCTCCTCGCTCACCAGCGTGAGCGTGGTGTCGGTCCACTTCGGCTGCAGCACCCGGCCAGACCAGATCAGCAGCGCGTCGGTCTCGCCGGCGTGCTGGCAGAAGATCGAGCACATGATCACGTCGGCCGGGGTCCACGGGAACCAGTTGGTCACCACGTCCAGGGTGCGCGGCATGCTGATGCTGATGCTCACGCCGCCCGAGTCGCCGCCAGACTTGATCCCGGTGTGAGTGATCGCCGACGAAGCGTAGTCGTTGCCGGCGTAGGCCAGTTCGCGATCGGCGCTGGTGTAGCGCCACGCCAGCGATTGCCGCATGAAGACGTAGAAGTAGATCGGCTCGCCATCCTCGCGGCTGGCATCGCGGGCTTCAGAGGTCATGGTTGAAGCCCTCGAACTGGAAAGTGGTTTCCACGACGTCGTCCATCCAGTAGCCGAGCGCGTTCACGTCGGCCGCCTGCCGGGCAAGCCATAGCCAGCTGATCACCGCACCGTCGCCCGGGGCGATGTCTCCGCCGATCGCGCCATCAAGCTGCAGGCGTTCAACGCCAGCGCCGGGCACGGTCACGCCAGTGATGCGGCGGTGCGTCACCGTGCCGTCGGCGCAGATGATGCGGATGTCCCGGCGGGTGGCCGGCAGGTCGCCATCGGCGAGGCCGAACGCCCGCACGTCCAGCGTGGTGCTGGCGGCTGCCGCCGATGCGACTGGCACGAAGTCGCGCGCCGATGCAGTGACCCACACGGAAGCCAGCCGACCCGCGAGCGCATTGACCAGGCCGTACAGCGCCACGATCTCGTCCCACCCGAAGGCGGTGTAGGCGAATTGCATGCCGGTCAACGGAACGGCAGGCAGGTCGACATTCGTCACCGGCCCGGTGCCGACATCGATCGGCATCAGGCTGCGCGCCAAGGTGACTGTCGGATCGACGTAGGTGTCCGCATGGATCGGCAGCACCGGCAGGCCGCGGTAGGTCGTCGCCCAGGTGTACGCGCCCCAGTCCAGCGGCTCCGCCAGTTCGAACTCGACGTCGCCATAGGCAAAATCGTCGGTGAACAGGCCCATCGCCGGCGCCTCCACCATGTTCGCGCGTCGCACTGGCATCAGGCGGGTGCCGGCGGACCAGGTGGCGGCAGTCGGATCCGCCAGCGTGATCTCGTCCGCGTCGAAGGAATCGATCTCGACGAGCTCGAAGCTGTCCGCGACGTAGTCGATCAGCAGCGCGCGGCCGCCGGCGACGAAACCGCGATTCGCCGTGCTGGCCGGGATGACCGTGGCGCCGGCCGTCAGCGGCGCGGCCAAGGCCTGGCCGAACACCGCCAGCGGCAGTTCCCACTCACCGCCGGCATGTCGCGCGACGTCCAGCTCGAACCGGCTCCGCGTGTTGGCTTCCACCTGGAACGCGAAGGTGAACCCATGCCGCGGCGACAGGCGCAGCTTTCGCCGTTGCTCGTGCGCTGTTGCCGCGAAGATCACCTCGGTCATCGCCGACAGGGTGTGCATCACCGGGTCGCGGAAGGGGTAGCGCCAGACTGGGAGCGGCATTACATGTTCGCCCGCATTCGGTCGCGGTTGCGCTCCATGTAGTGCACGACGACCTTCTCCAGCCCGCCGTGCGCTGCCAGCGCGTCAAGCATCTGCGCTTCGTTGAACACGACCAGCGGGCGCTTGTCGCGAGCCTCGTTCGCGGGGCCGCCGCGGCGCAGCGACTCGACCGCGGCCACGCCGCCGGAGCGTGCGACGTCGCCCTTCGACCAGACGACCTCATCGGCATGGACGATGCCTTTCGGCTGGTTGGTGGCGCCTGGGCCAGTCCAGCCGCCCGAGGCGTAACCGTTGCCGATCCAGCTGTATTGCCCGGCACTGCTGGCCGCTGCTCCAGCGCCGCCGCCGAACATGCTGCCGAAGAGCCCGACCAGCGAGCCAATCCAGCCGCCGGACGACCCGCCTTGCGCGGTCCCGGCCTGGCCGAAGATCTGCTCGATTAGCTTCCGCTGCGCGATGTCGGCCAGCGTGGCGGCGAAGTTCGAAGCCGCGTGCGACAGGGAATCCCAGACGGTCTCGCCCGCGCGAAGGTCATCCAGGAAGTCATTGGCGGCCGAACGCAGGCCGTCCATCCGCTCGATCTGATCTTCGGTCGACTGGCGCTGCTTCTGGAGAGCTTCCGTCTCCGCGATGATCGCCCGACCCGATGCGCTGTTCGCATCCACGCCAGCCCACTTCAGGCGGTTGTAGATTTCCAGCTGCTCGTTGGTCATGCCGAGCGTGTCGCGTTCGCGCTGGATGTCCTCGATGGCGCGCTCGTAGCTTTCCCGCGCATCTTCGGCGGCGCGGCGCTCGTCCTCGGCGATCTCCAGACCCTTCTGCTTCGCATCGACCAGCGCGGCCTGCGCGATGAGTTCGGCCTTGCGCATCGGGTCGAGCGCCTTGAAAGACCCTTCCTCGGTCTCCCACTTCATCTTCGCGGCTTCGGTTTCCAGCCCCATCAGGCCGAGACGCTCGCGAAGACCTTCAGCGGTGCGCGTGTATTCCTCGTTCAGCGCCTTCGCGGCCTTCTGCTCTTCGGTCAGCTCGTCTTTCTTCGGCTTGCCCCCGCCTTTCGCCTTTCCGGCAGCGCCTCCCAGCGCGGCGGCCAGCCTCCGGCGGAGCTCTTCGGCAGGGTCTGTCTTCTTTCCTTGTGAACCATCCTCGAGCAGCGGGCCGTCATACTTGACGCCATTGCGGAGCATCCGGTCGATGTCTGCTTGGGCCTCCGCGCGCTGGCGCTTCGCAGCGATCTCAGCCAGCAGCTGGCTGCGCGTCTGACCGGCGTTCGCCATCGTCGCCCGGCCGCCGGCTATGGTGCCGTCCGCAAAGCCAAGGGTTGCGACGTTCCTTCTGACCTCTTCCAGCCCTCGCAGCATCTCGATGGAATAACCCACGTCGATGCCGAACTGGCGTGCCATGCCGGCAACGAATCCGAAGCTCTCGCCAAGGGCCCGCAAGACTGTCGCCAAGCCTTCCCCGAAGGAGCGCAGGTCGTCCGTTTCCTTTGCCGCGGACGCCATCTCTCCGGTCATCGCCGTGAGCTGCGGCAGCATCCCGCTGGCGATCTCCATCCAGGCGCCGCCGATGGCGCCCTTCAGGCGGTCCATGTCGTCATTGAACTGATCGGCCGCGGCGCCGGCCTCGCCAGAGATGGTCTTACCGAGCGCGTCCGATTCCTGCATCAGGCGCCGGATCTCGGTACTGCCCTGCTCGAGCAGCGGGATCATGTCCTGGAAGCTGCGGCCGAACAGGGCGAAGCCCGCGGCCATCGCTTCCGGCGATCCCTTCATCGCCTGGAACACGTCGGCGAAGTCGAGGAACACTTCCGTACTGCCGCGCAGTGCGCCGTTCGCGTCGGTCACCTCGATGCCGAGCGCCTTGAAGACCTTCGCCTGCTCGCTGCCCACGTCGAGCGCTGCAGCCTGGGCCTTCGTGAGTCGGCCCAGCGTGGTCACCAGCTGGTCCATGCCGACATCGGCCAGGCCCGCGGCATAGGTGAGCCGACTGAAGTTCTCAGTCGAGTCCCCGACCTTCTTCGCCGCGTTGTAGGTCTCGTCCATCGTGTCGATGGCGCCCTTCAACGCGGTGGTGATGCCCACCGCTACCGCACCCAGCGCAAGGCCGATGGCGACGCCAGCCTTCCGGAACGACGCATCGATCTGCTTCGCGCGCTTCTCTGCGATGGACGCCGCGCGCTTCGAGTCGGTATCGAAGTCAGCGGTGTTCATCGTCAAGCGGACGACGATGCTGCCAAGGGTCATTTCGGTTTGCCTTTGATCACGCGCGCGGGCCGCAATGGCCGCGCCGGCTTCTTCGGTTTGGGGGACAGCATGTCGAGCGCTTTCTGGAATGCTTCAGGCGCGCCCTTCCCAGCGCCGGCACTGAAGATCAGCGCCGCGGGTCGGTGATACCGGTGCAGGTCGTCGAACGGGAACAGGTCGAAGAACGCTCGCCAGTAGGCGATTTCTTCCTCGGTGAGTAGGTCGGCCAACTCGCCGATGGTCTTTCCCAGCGCAAGGGCGAGGACGCCCCAGAACCATTCCTCGCCCTGCGCCGCTATGCGTTTCCCTGGTCGTCGTCCTTCTTCGCAGCATTGACCTCGGAGAACGCGCCCATCAGGGCAGAGATCGCCTCCGAATCCATCTTGCGGTATTCGTCGACGGTGGCGAACTGCGAGCCGTCTTCATTGCGGATCGCCTTGGCCATTGCCTCGAAGCCAGCCTCAGCGCGGACGCGGATGTCGTCGTGGTTCACCTGGGCGTAGAACGTGCGCAGGTCCACAGCCGGGAGCCTCCGAACGTAGACGGGGAAGGTCACGCCGCACGCGGTGATGGTGCGTTCCTGCTGTGCTTTCGTGCTGAACAGCTTTGCTTTGTCGAAGCTCATGGTCTCTCGCCTTGATAGGTGGGGCGCGGGAATCGCGAGGCGAGGCGCGCCCCAGACCACCCCGTAGGAGGGTTATCGCCTTAGGCAGCCGGCTTCGGGAACCACTCCTGCGACTGCGGCATCGCGGTGAACGTGCCCATCACGTCTTCGCCATCGGTGGCGTCGATGGAGACACTGCCGATGTACATGGTCCCAATGGCCATCGTGCGGGTGTAGTTGGGCGCGACGCCCGGTGGCACGAATTCGCCACCAGTGATCGTTGGATCCGCGGTGCCATCGGACAGGGCAATCGCGTAGGGAAGCTCGATGTTGGGCTCACCTTCCTTGGTCAGGCTCAGCAGATGCTGATGCGCCTCGCTGCCGGTGATCAGGCGGAACGGAACCTGGAAGTTCGACAGCGTCCGCTTGCCCGGCTTGGACTTGGCGATGGTCTCGTTCAAGCACGAACTGCTGCGCTCGGCAGCGGTGAAGCCCAGGCCGGTGATGGCCGTCGGGCAGTCGAATGCGAGAACCGTGGTGGCGTCCAAGCTGATGAACAACTCAGTACCCACGGCGTCGATGGTGTCTTCGGCCATTGCAATTTCCTCGGAGTGTGTGGCCCGACGCGCGGGCATGAAAAAGGCCGCGCGAGCGGCCGGGGTCTTGCGGGTTGCTGGCGTGTCAGCGGGTCTTGAACACGTCGACGGTCATGGTGTAGCGATACAGCTTCGTGGCGTCATCGCGGCCCAGGTTCTGCGGACCGCTGCTGATCTTGCCGATGGTCTCGGCGGCATCGCGCGCGGCATCGCGGAGGGTTTCGGACTGCGCCCGGTCCAGGCTGAAGACGTCGATGGTCACGCTCACCCGCTCCGCGTAGCCCTTGAACCGCGCGATGCTGGTGCTGCCGACCGAGACCATGTCCGACCAGATCACGTAGGGCGCGACAGGCGCGTCGCCGGCGTAGTCGCGGTAGATCCTCGCGCCGACGATGGCGGCGAGCGGCGCATGCCCTGCAAGCGCGGGATGGACAATGCTCGCGATCATCGGCCGCCAAGCTTCCGTTCGATTTTCTTGATGCCCTTCAGGGTGACCTCGACCATCTTCTTCACCGCCTCGTCCTTCTTCGCGTGGAACGCCGGCCGAGCCCAAGGCATCGGCTGCCGCTTCGGCGTGCCGTACTCGAGCATCTTGCCGACGGTCGCCACCGCGATGGCCGTCTTGTTGCGGTCGCCGATGGGATACCGCGCCCGCTTCGCTGCGGTGACGATGAACGTCTCCCCCTTCAGGCCATCGCGCCGCGCCTTCGCACGCATCGGCTTGATCGACTTTTCCAGCAGACCGGTCGATTCGTCACCGCCGCCGATGTTCGGCGCGGCCACGATCCGGCGCACGTTCTCCTGCATTTCCTTCTGGATCACGACGGCACCAGCGCGGACGCCAGCGCGCACTGGGCCGCCCGCCTTCTGCGCCTCGACACCGAGCGCCTTCAGGCGGCGCAGCACGGCGTCCAGGCCTTCAATTCGGACGGTTTCACGCGCCATTGGTGCCGGTCTCCGCGACCATCAGGATCAGCCATCGCCGCGCGGTCTCGTCTGGCAGTGGCGGCGCCTTCACTTCCATCGTTCGGCCGTCCCACAGGACGCGGTCGCCGGCGGTGATTGCCCGGGTCGCGGCCGAGGATCGAACCCGGAACCGCCCATCGACAGCGGAGCGCGTCGCCTCGCTGGCCAGATACTCCCGCCCGGGGCCCGCCAGCCATTCGGCGGGCTCGTTCTCCACGCGGTTCGCCCAGCCCTCAGTCGGGTAGCCGGTGCCAGGATCGACCGTTGCGGTCTTCGACTCCACGGTGATCCGATGACGAAGGCTCTGGGCTTGCATCAGACGCCCACCACGCGACGCCACGGCCAGGCGATGCGGTTGGCCGCGGCGCGCAGACGCTCCGCATCCTCGGCCCCTGCCTCGTATTCGGCCTGAACGCGCAGCTTGATTGCCGACAGCAACGCCACCGGAATCTCGCCCGGAGCCGTCTCGAACTCGACAGCAACCTCGGCCCATGTCCCGAGCGTCAGATCGCCGCGGTCTTCATCGAACCGGAAATCGTCCTCGGCCGCGATCACCCGAGCCTCGCCGTCGTAGTAGCTGACCTCGGAGACGACGGCGGGATACAGCGGAAGGAACGGACGCCAGCCGCATTGCCCCACCGCATCGGGGTGCCAGACGTAGGAGGCAGCCGTCATGGCGACGCCGGAGAACTGCTCGACATGCTCACGCGCGGAGGTGATCTGCGCTGCCAGCAGGTCGTCATCAACGGCGTGCGTCACCCGCAGGTGCGCCTTCACAGCATCGACGCTGATCGGTTCATCGCTTGCTGCCGTGACCACGCGCAGCATGGGTTAGGACGCCTTCTTCTTCGCGGACTTCTTCGCCGCGGGTTTCTGCACGGTTTCCGCCGAAGTCTCGGCCGTCATGTACTGCGCACAGCGGGCCTCTTCGACCAGATGCTTCGCCGCGGCATCGTCCAGTCGTGCGACGTCGCCGGGAGCGAAGTTGCCCGTCCAGGTGCTACAGCCGCTTGCCGTGAATTTGATCTGCTTCATATCGCCTCCTGGTGCGAAACGGGCGGCTTTGGCCGCCCGTTTCATTTCCCGATTACGCCGGGGTCAGATCGCCACCACGCACCGCGGCCGGGACCTCGGTGGCAAGCGCCAGTCGACGTTCCGCGCGAATGGTGATCAGGTTCTTGGTGAAGTTGTCGCTGTCGGAATCCGACAGTTCGACCACCACGTCCTGGCGGTTGTAGACCGTGTACGCCTGCGCGAACGCACCCACCGCGAAGGTGTCGGCGGTCACGCCGACCGACTGCACCACCGGCAGACCCCACAGGCGCGGCTGGCCGGCTTCGTCGTACTTGAATGGCACGACCGTCGCGGAGGTGGTCAGAAGGTCAATCTCGATCGCCGCCCAATCGACCGGGTTCACCAAGATGGCGTCGGCCGGGTAACCAGCCGCCCACGCGTCCGCGATGATCTTGCGGATCAGCACCAGCTTCTTCAGCGTGGAACCGAGATCCGCGTTCGCGTATCCGTGCGCGGTGTAGTTGCCGGTGTCGAAGATACCCGAGATGTTCGGCGCGGTGCCATCGCCGGCCACCAGCTGGGTCTCGACCTTGCGGTTCACGCCATAGCGCATGCGCTGGTTCACGTAGGCGGCCAGTGCTGCGTTGTCCGCGGCGAGCTGCTTCGAGATCTTGATCCAGTGGGCGACGGTGCTCACCGGCATGTTCACCAGGCTGAAGGTCAGCGCGGACTCCGGCTTCGCCCCGCCCTCGGCGGTCTCCGCCGCGGCATTGGTGAAGCTGGCTTCCTTGGTGAACTCGATGGCGTTGGAACTGGTCGGCAGCGACGGGAGCAGGCCTTCGATGGTCAGCAGCTGGAACGCGCCCGGGATGATGCCCGGCTTGCGATCCGGGGCCACGGTGGCATCGGCGCCGGTCAGGGTGTTCTTCACCTCAATGCGGCACTTCGCGGTCTGGCCCGACTGGAACGCGCCCAGCTTCTCCGACTTGACCACCTGCGAACCCCAGGAATCGTCGGCCTTATCGGCGCCACGATCCGCCTCGCCGCGCTGTTCCAGCGACAGCAGGCGGTCGGCCATCTCGCGCTGGGTAAGACCCAGCGCATCGAGCGCGTTCTTCGTTTCTTCGGTGACACGGCCGAGTTCCTTCTTCTCGTTCTCGGCGCGCTCGGCCATCTTGCCCAGGTTGCCCTCGATGGTTTCGAGGGACTTCATCACGACTTCAAGGGTCATTTCATTTCTCCAGAAATGGAAAAACCGCCTTGCGGCGGTTCTGTGGGTGTTGCTGCGGGATGCGTTATCGCGCCATCGTCTCCAGCCGCTTTGCGGCCTCGGCAATGCGCGCGATCTGCTTCGCCTCCGGGGTCATGTCGTCGGGATCACCCTCGACGCCGAACACCACGCGAGCGCGGGCGACCAACGCGACGGCCGCCCCTTTGCTGAAGCTGCCTGCATCCCGCAGGAAGCGTTCGAGATCTCGCACCGACTCGATCGACTCAACCGCCTCGATCAGATCGGCGCTCTTGACGCTTGACAGGTCGATGCGCGCTGCACCGTCTGCCGGGAACACGACAGGCGACACCTCAGCGAGGTTCGACCATTTGCGGATGATTCGCCCGCCTTCGGTGTCTTCGTAATCGCCCTTTTTCAGGTAGCCGCCGATGGACAGGCCATCCAGCGTGCCGTGTTGCATCGCGGCGCGAACGTCCGTCGACAGGCCCAACCCTGGGGTCAGCTCACCTTCCACGAACAGACCGTGATCATCTTCCTTCGCCACGGTGTACTTGCCGATCGGCATGCGCCATTCGTGGTTGAAGAACATCTTCGGCTTGCCGTTGTTGCGAAGCGTGGACTCAAAGGCGCCCTTTATGATGGTGTCACCATAGGAATCGACGCCGCCGAAAACCGAGGCGTAGCCGGTGAACTTGCCGGTCTCGCCTTCCAGCTTCAGCTCGACGTTTTCCAGTTGAAGGGTTTTGCGGACAAGCATGATCGTCTCCTACTGCTTGACGGGTTCTGGCGCGTTCACGCCGGTCGGTTTCACCTTGCCGAGCAGGTGCAGCGGCATCAGGTTCGATTGCGCGGTCAATTCGTCACTGCCAGCAATCGGCGGCAGGTTCTCCAGCTGGCGGCACTCGGCGCGCGTGGCAATGCCGTTCTGCACCAACTGCGCGTAGAGCTCGGCGCGATCTTTTGCGTTACCTCGGAGCAGCGCATCCAGACTGAACTCGCCTGTCATCGTGGCACGCTGTCGCGGAGTCATCACCCGCTTACGCACCGCTTGCTCGATCCCGACCAACATCGGCCGGATGGTCAGCTTGTAGAAGCCATCCATGATCTGCTCGATACCGCTGCCCCACGTGGTCACGTTGCTGTGGTGGATCAGCACCGGCGGCACGTCGAACCAGCGGGAAAACTCCTCCACAGAAAAGTGTCGGGTTTCCAGCAACTGCTGGTCTTCCGGCGACATTGAAACCTGCTGGTACTTGAACTGCGCCTCCAGCACCATCAGCCGGGCCATGTTCCCGGTGGTCAATCCCGCGAACGATTTCCGGATAGCGTTTCGCTGGTCGTCGCTCAGTACGTTGTCGACCATCAGCACGCCTGTCGGCTTGCCAGCATTGCCGAACAACTGCGTTGCGTTCGACTGCGCACGCGCAGCCTCGTCCGTCGACGCACGCATGAACTCCAGCTTCGACAGACCAACAGTGCCGTTGCCGAGGTTCTTCAGGTGCAGCACGTTCTGCTCGGCCAGCACCGCCACATCGCCGCCGATGTAGTAGTGGTAGACCATCGACCCATCCGGCAGCACTGCGGTCACCACCTGATCCGCTGGCATCGGCCACATGGCTACCGCCTCACCCGTGCGCTGGTCGCGCACGATGCGCGCGTATGCGTTGCCGCGCAGATCGTGGTTCAGGATCATCGCCCGCCAGAACTCGAACGGCGTCATTCGGCCGTTCGGGCTGTCGTGCAGAAGCTGGTATAGGCGCGAATTCCGCGCAAGCGTCTTCTCGCCGTTCTTCTGCTCGTAGGCAAAGAACGGCAGGCTCGCAACGGTTGTCGCTCGGCGATCTACGCAGGCCCAGACCGCCGACAGCTGCAATGCACCGTCCGGGCCGATATTGGCAGCACCTGGAACCAGCGACGCCGATGGCGCTGCGTTCTGATCGCCCGGCTGCTCACTGAGCGCGCCCGCCATGCCGAACCAGCCGCCGATCCTGGACAGGATTCCCATCAGGCCACCAGCGGTTCGTAAATGAAGGCGTCGATGCTCTTCCCCGCCGCCTCGGGATTGCGCGACATCAGCTCCACCGCGTTGAAGGCCGCCATCAGCGGATCGATCTTCGCCGTGCCTGACGCCTGTTTCGTGATCAGCATGGCGTTGCCCTTCGGTTCGACCTTCGCGTTACCTACGCACCAGGCCATCAGCGGTTGCCCGCCATGCACCAGCGCACCTTCGGCGAGCCTTCGCTCGGCCGTCTTGATCGCACCCGACAGGCGCCATCCCTGAGATACCGCAACCACCTTCTCGGCCGGAACGCCGGCGCCGGCCAGCGCATCCAGCACCTGCCCGATGCCCGCCGGATCCACGCCAACCAGGTTCAGCAGGCCCGCCGATTCGACCCGGCCGACGATGCCGGCCAGCTCCTCGACGTCCTCGCCGATGTGATCCACCAGCACCAGGTGACCGTCGCGCTCGAAGCCGCGCAGCCGCTCGGCCTCCGACTTGCGCCGCTCCAGCACGGACGGATGCGCCCATGCGCGCGTCCACAACAACCAGCGCCCGGTGCCACGCTCCCGGCCCACCAGCGCCAGACCCAGCAAGTCGTCCAGTCCGCCACCGTCGACGCCGGCCGTGATGACCTCGCACCGCTCCAGCAGGTCGGCGAGCTCGACGCGCTCGGCCTGCGCGCTCCAGAACTCGGCGCCCGGCCAGCTGCCCCCGATGTTCTCGGACGGCGGCACGTTCAGCCGCTTGGCCAGGAACAGGTGCAGCGGCTTGCCGCCGGCTTCCTTCGCCTCGTTGAACTTGCGGAGCATGTCGACCGGATCCACCGAAGCCCCATAGTTCGGGTTTACCAGGTGGAACTTGTCCGGGTCCATGTAGGCCTTCGCCTTCAGCATGTCCTCCGGCCATTCGTACAGGATCGGCAGGAACCACGGCGCGTCGACCACGCCATCCCGCACCTTCCGCGCGAACTCCAGCTTCGACGCATAGACCCCGACCGGCGGCTCGTCGGCCTCGGTCGTGATCGAGATCACCACACCCTCGGGCCGCGACGCCTGACCGCCCAGCGCCTCGAGGATCATGTCCTCGGCGCCGTTTCGCTTCGCCAGCTGCCACAGTTCCTCGAGGATGACGAACGCCCAGATCTTGCCGGCCACCGTGTCGGTGTCGGCGGCGTACACCCGGCAGGTCATGCCTGTCACGCGATGCGTGACCGTCCGCATGTTCGGCTGGATGTGGAACAGTTCGGACAACTCAGGGTCGGCGCGGATCGCATCCCGCATCGGCTTGAAGACGTTGTCCGCACCTTCCTTCGTCGGCGCGATGATCGCCGCCTCGTTCGATTCCCTCCAGTTCCGCACCAGCAGCGACAGCATCATCATCGCCGCCAAGCCGGACTTCCAATTCTTCTTCGGCACCTTCAGGAAGACTTCGCGGATCAGGCGCTCGCCCGTCTCCGCGTTGTAGGCGCCGTGGATCGCCGCCGCGATGTCCTGCGCCCACTCGCCGCAGATCTCGCCGGTGGTCGGCGTGACCCCACCACCATCCGGATGCGGCACGCCAACCGCCGGCAACGACCGGAACACCGCCATGCCCGCCTCGGCCTCGGCCGGGAACAGCGGGCCGCACGGCATCAGCGACTCGCCGCGCTTGATCCGATCCCGCCACTCCGGGCAGGCCGTCGTCCAGATAGGCAGCGTCACTTGACGATCGCCAGCCTCGGTCGCGCCACGGTCGGCGGCGCGGCGGGCGCCAGGCTACGGGTCACGACCGCCTGCGCTGCGTCCTGCTGCTGCTGCCGCTTCCCCACCGGTGCGCCGGCCTTGCCGGACTTCTTCAGCGCCAGCGCCGCGGCCATCCGATCCTTGAACGCGACATTCGGATCCTTCATCACGGCGCGCAGGAATGCGTCCGGGTCATCTGTCTGCAGCGCCTTGCTGCGCTTCTTCGTCGGCTTGGCAGGCTTCGGGCCGGAGCCTGGCCGTGCACCGCCGCTCCTTCCCTTGACTCCGGCCATTTGAACCTCGGAACTCCAAAAATTCTCGCGAATGAGAGGGGGCGCGTGCCGGGAAAGCTGAACGGGCCAGACTTTCGACCCACCCCCCCTGTTCAGGCTCGCGGGTTGCCGAACCCTCGGTCTTCCTTCGCTGTCTTGACGCTATGGCACTGCCAGCACAGCACCTGCAGGTTGCTCAGGTCGTTGTTGCTGGCGTTGCCGTCCACATGGTCGACGTGGGCCTGGCCCTTGCCTGCTGCGATGCGCTTGCAGTGCCTGCAGGTGTACGCATCACGAATCAGCACCTGCTCCCTGATCCTTCGCCACGCTGCGCTTCCCGTGTGCAGCGCCCTTGCCTGTTGCCGGCTTTGCTCGGGTGCGGGTGACAACCTTGCGGGTGGGCGCTGTACGCGCGGGGGAAGGCTGTGCAGTCTCGCCATCGGGGGTACCTCCACGGCGAAGGCCAGTCAGGCGCAGTGCATGCGCGATGGCCTTGTCCTTCATTTCCTTCATCGCCTTGCGGCGGCGCTCACAGCCTGCGCATGCCATGACCTACCTCCATCCCTGCAGCGCTACCCAGATCGCCATTGCCAACTTGTTGCGCTTCATGGTTCAGCCCTCGCTCGCCTTGGGATCGTCCCCGAACGTGTCCGCTTCCCGGACCTTGCCGTCCTTGCCCTTGATCTGCAGTTCGGCGTTCCTTCCCAGCACCTTCAGGCGGTAGCGGCACACCGTGCGGGCGGCGTCGATCGCGTCCTCCTGGGTGTCCCACTCACCCAGCACGTCGCCGTCCCGGTCCAGCGTCCACGGCTTGGCCGCGCCCTTGGGCGACGGGCCGACGGTGTAGCGGTCGCGCTTGCTCACCGCTGCCACCAGCGCTTCGGCTTGCGGTGCGCGTCCAGGCAGTCGGCCGTGGCGCGCCGCTTGTTCTCGCTGTCGGTGAAGGCGTTCACGGCTCCGGTGTAGGCCAGCGCCCAGAGGCGCCAGTCGCTATTCCTCGGCGGCTCCGGCGGGGTCATCGCCGCAGTCCGCTCGCTGCACCCGGCTTGCGGCACAGAGCGCTCGAGCGTGGGCTTCCCGAGCGACGCGCAGGATGTCAGGGTCAGCAGGGCCAGCAGCGCGAGGCTGCGCATCAATGCGTCCACGGATCACTCCCTCGTCGGCCTGGGCCTGCGCCCATGTGCTGGCCTGTTCGGTGGCCACGGTGTCGGCCGTTCCCCGGCTGATACCGGCGCTTTCCTCGGTCGTCTGCAGCGCCGCCTTGACGTTGCCGAAGTCCACCCTGTTCTTGCCGCCATTCCAGACCAGCCACAGCGTGCCGATCACCAGGAAGGCGATCAGCGCCGCGCCGATCAGCCTTGCGGCCTGTTCGCCAGGCAGCTCCAGTTTCATCGCGGCGTGTCCTGCTCGTTGCAGGAAAGGCCTCCCGGCAGCCAGTCAGCCGGGCATAGGCCGGCCAGCAGGTGCGACAGGCGGATGAACCGGGCGATGCAGACGATCGCCACACCGAGATTGATCACCACCTCGGCGAATTCGGTTTGCGTGCGTCCGTATAGCGGGTCGATCAGCACTCCAAGCGCGCCGCCGGCCAGCAGCAGGCGCACCGATAGGCGCATCACCGCCGGCGGACTCCAGCCCCTCGGGCGGGAGCGCCACAGCTCCAGCGACATCTGGGTCAGGATGATCAGCGCGCACAGCAGGTTGACGATCAGGTCCATGTGGGGCCTCCGCCGCCGTCGCCGGTGCGAAACCGGGCGAAGGCGATATCGATGGCCTTCACCCCGCCAGCAGCCAGCAAGCCGGCAACCAGGCGCGGATCAGCTGCCCTGACATCCACCCCCATGAACGTCGTTTGGTGCAGGAACATCGCCGCCAGGCTGGCCACGAACGTGACGCCGGCGCAGGTGATGGCGATGAAGCTCGCGCACCGCAGCAGCCACATGGCATGCGCCCGTGGCGTCCCCTTCTTCGGCCGCTTCCGCAACGGCCCCAGCTTCGTTGGATTGGCGAACTTCAGGCCCAGCAGCGAGCCCAGCATTGCGACGATCAGCACCGGTTCCGGCGCCCCGATCAGCGTCGCCGCTGGCAGGACAGCCGCAGCAGTTGCGACTGCGCCAGCGGCCTTCGCCGCCGAAGTTGATCCGATCACGGATACCTCGCCTTCAGCAGTTCGAAGTGCGGCCCGTCCGTTTCCCCCTGCTCGCGCAGCTTCCGGTCGCCGTCCCAGTCCCAGCCCCAGCGGACCGGGATGCCGAGGTTCATCGCCGCATTCATCATGGCCTTGCCGATCTCCATGAAGCCGTTGACGTTGTTCCAGTCGGCCTTCCCGCCCGCAGCCAGCGGGCACAGGTCGACCGCCTTGCCCAGCCCGTCCGGGCCGGGGATATGGCGGCTTTCCAGCGTCCAGGTGACCTTCTTGCCCGGCTTGGTGCGGCCCTGCGCATACAACTCGCGCTGGCGCTCCGCGGTCCGGACGCCCTCGACCACGAGGAACGGCACCGGCGACAGCAGCGACGCCGCATGGACCACTTTCGCGAGGTGCGGATGCACCCCTTCCAGCCGGCGCAGGGACACCCCTGCCAGCCTTGTGTTTGCGGCCATGCGGAACTCCGAATAAGACGACGCTGCCAAAGCGACAGGGCAAAGACAGCGCCGATCACCGCCACGGTCAGGCGTTGACGAGGAGCCACGAAAGCTCCGCCTGGTGCGGGGATGGTTGCGGCCGGCGTTATTCGCTCGGCCCTGAAACGCGAAAACCCCGCCGCAAGGCAGGGTTTCGGAGGCAGTTATTGACTGTGCGCCGAACCATAGGCCTGTGTGGCCCACGTGTCAAGCGGTGGCGTTGTCGAACCCTCAGGCCACCCTAGCCCGCTCCCAGCCGATCACCTCGATGGCCTTGTCCAACTCGCGGCGGTACATGTCCTTGGTGAACTTGCCGCCGTAGGTCTCCGCCACCATGCGCGCCTTGACCTTCTGGCTCGCGCTCACCGTGTACTCGGTTCGCACCACGAGCGCGCGCAACGGGTTCTGGCGCTCGATGCTGTTCACCGCAGCGTCTACCCAGCGTAGGTCATCGGGGATGCCTTGATCGAAAGCGATCTCTGGATTGTCGTGCGGTCGGTCTGCGTCATTGGCAGCGCGCACCGGCTCACACGACCACTTCGGCAGGATCGACAGCTTTAGCTTGTCCGTGCTTGCCGCCCTGGCCATCGTGCGCAATCGGCTACGACCATCGCGGTCGACCAACAGACGCACTGCATTCTCACGAGAGCCGGGCGCGAGGTCCCGGGCCTTGTCCAACATGTGAATCGAACGATCTGCCTTGCAAACCGCAAAACGGTTCTCCAGCGCGATTCCCCACGCTCGCAGCGCGGCCTTCACTTCTTCACGCTGCATGTTGAATCCCTTCCATGATCCGATGAACTTCCTCGCCATCCGGCTCGAACTTGGTCGCGCGCCCGTCGGTCTGGCACTGCGGATAAAGCCTGGTCTGGCCGTACTGGCATATCGACCTACCCCATGCGGTGTTGTCGCGGTCGCGGTGGATGCAGGCGCAGCACAGGCCAAGCCGGTTGATCGCGGCGCGGTAGCGCTTCGCGCCCTTGCGCTCGGCGAAGCGTTCCGGGTTGCTGTAGTGGTCAGCGTCGGTCATGCCTGCACGGCGCCCTCGGTCGGCTTCTTCGCCACGTCGATCACCGCCTGCACCGCCACCTCGATCAGGCGCGCCATCGGCATTCCCTGTGCCGTCGCGATAGCGCGCAGCGTCTCTGCCGTTGCCTTCGGCACGCGGGTTCGGATAGTGACGTGGTTGCGCTTGCTCATCCCGACCACTGCTCGCTGCGGCGGCGGCGAAGTTCGCGGCAAATCGCGCGAAGCTTTCCCAGCTTCTCCTTGGCCACCCTGCGGCACTCTTTCCGCCGCTCCATCAGTTCCTCGGTGGTGAGGCTGCGGCACTCCGATTGCGCGGCGCGCTCGGCTTTCGTGGCGCTCATGCTGGCCGCCTCGCATCGGTCTCCGTTCGCGGGGCATAGACCGGCTGGCAGGTCTGGTAGTCGAACTTCGGCAGGAATCCGGTCGCCTCCAGTGCCAGCACTTCATCGCGCAGTTCTTCGATGCGCTCGTTGTTGTGGAGGGGCTTCATGCTGCGACGCTCCCATGCAGTTGCGTGTTGTCGAACCAGAGCGCAATCAGAAGGGCATCGCTGCGGCCTGAGTCCTTCTTCCGCTGGAGTTGCTTCTCCGCGCTGGGAAACCGCTTGATCGCCAGTAGCCGCGCTGCATCCTTGTCGGTGCCGACCAGCCCCATGTGGCGCTTCCAACTCTGAGCCTCGACCAGCACCGGCTGGATGCCCAGCACGCGGAATGCGGACTTCACCTGGCCGAATCCGTCGCCGAAGTTGAAACTGGATTGAGCGCCCATCGTCCGGCGGTTCGGACCGGTGCTCGGCATGGCTCGCACCCGCTCGATGCACGCGGAGACGTGGGC
The DNA here is from genome assembly GCA_035456065.1 of Thermomonas sp. GTDB lineage: Bacteria > Pseudomonadota > Gammaproteobacteria > Xanthomonadales > Xanthomonadaceae > Thermomonas. Next base: position 38,673 of record DATIDW010000022.1, read on the forward strand.
GCCAGCATGCTCGGCACGTACACCACGAACGAAGCGCGCGATCGCGGCGGCGTCGACCTCGTTCGCCGTGCCGTTGTCGAAGGTCGGCATGTCCAGCATCGGCCCGGGCTCGCCGTCCAGCAGGGTGACGATGGCACCGGACAAGCCGGGGTCAACGCCGAAAGTGATACGCAGCGCGGTCATGCGGCAAGCCTCCGTAGGGTGATATCCAGCGCGCCGAGCTCGTCGAGCTTCATCACGCGCCACATGGTTCTGCGGCCGTGCCATCCGTTGTCAGGGCCACGGTGGCAATCGGTGCACAGGGCAACGGTGGTGAAGTGCTGGCCCTGGTTTATGTGATGCGCCTCGCTCGGCCCGGGCGCATCGCACACCGAGCACTTCAGCGACTTGACCCGAGCCATGTGCGCGGATGCGGCGGGGGTGATTCGGGCGGCGTTCTTCGTGCGCATCAGGCGGCACCGTCCGGCTTCTTGATGATCGCCTCGACTTCTTCGCGGCTGGTCGCATCGAGGCCGCCGAACACCTCGCGGCGCAGCCATCCGATCCAGCCGCCCTCGCCCGTTCCGCCATCCCAGAGCGTCGTGAATTCCGTCTCGTCCATGTCGCTGAAGTTGAGCGAGGCCGCGACCGTGCGAGTCATCTTCAGGCCGATCTCCGGCGCTTCGAATTCCTCGACCTCAACGCCGATGCCGGAAAGCTCCTGCAGCTTCTTCACTGCCGCGTGCATGTCCAGGCCTTCGAACCGCTCGACGTTGTCGGCGAGCCAGCCGCCGAGGACGTGGGCCTTCTTCCAGAAGCCGGGATTGCGGTCCTCGCGCAGCGTGGCGCGCACCATCTTCCCGACGTAGAGCTTGCGTTCCTTCATCGAGCGGCGGTCGACGTCGTGGTCCGGGACCAGAGCGCCAATGACCTCGCCGAGCGAGCCGTCGGAGTGGATGACCTGCACCCGCATCACGGTCATGCGGATGTCGCGGCTGCGCAGCTTCGCGCGGCGCTTCGCGGCGATCTTCTGCTGGGCGGTCTGCTCGGTCATTGCTCACCCGCCGCTGCGTCTTTGTGGCTCGGCTTGCGCCGCATGCCGCGCACCCTGCCCTCGCCCTCGACCTTCGTCGGCAACGGTTCCGGCTCCCAGCCGTGCGGCAGGTTCTCGAAGCGGAAGCGGTCGCCGCGGTACAGGACGCGGCAATCGCCCGGCGGCCCGTTGCGCTGCAGGGCGACGATCAACTCAGCTGTTCCGGCGTAGCGGCTCGCCCTGTTGTAGATCTCGTCCCGGTAGATGAACACCACGACATCGGCGTCCTGCTCGATGGCGCCGGAGTCGCGCAGGTCCGCCGGGATCGGCCGCTTGTTGTCGCGCTTCTCCAGGTCGCGGTTCAACTGCGACAGCAGGACCACCGGCACGTCGAGCTCGACCGCCAGCAGCTTCAGCGCGCGGGTGATGTCGGAGATGCCCTGCGCGCGGTTGTCGCCGCTGGTCTCCATCAGCTGCAGGTAGTCGATGACGATCAGGCCGAGCGGCGCCTTCGCGTGCTGGCGCCGGGCCTGGGCGCAGACATGGGCGACGCGCGCGGTGCGCGGGCGGGTGATGTAGATCCGCGCTGAGCGCAGTTTCTGGATCGCCGCTGAAGCGTTCGCCCAGTCAGCATCGTCGAGCGTGCCGCGGCGGATGCGCTCGGCATCGATGTCGCCCTGGCTGGCCAGCAGGCGGTCGCCCAGTTCCTCTGGCCGCATCTCGAAGCTGAAGAACGCGACCGGCTTCTGGTGATGCAGCGCGATGTGCTCGGCCGCGTTCTGCGCAAGCGTGGTCTTGCCCATCTTCGGGCGCGCAGCGAGGACGATCAGCTGGCCGCCCTTGAAGCCGTTGACGAGGGCATCGAAGTCGTCCAGGCCGATGGTCAGGCCGTCGATGCCGCCATCGCCGTTGCGGCGCTCGGTGAGGCGGTCGAACACCCGGGCCATGACCGGCGCCACCGGTTCCAGTTCGCATGGCTGCGCGTCCAGCAGGCCGCCGAAGCGGGTCTGTGCCTGCCCGACCAGGTCCAACGTGTCGCGGCCGGCGGGGTCGAAGGCGCTGTCGACGATGCCCATGCCGATGTCGATCAGCCGCCGGCGCACCGCCATGTCGGCCACGATCTCGGCGTAGGCGCGGATGTTCGCCGCGCTCGGCGTGTTAGACGCCATCTCGACCAGGTAGGCGCCGCCGGCGACCTCGTCGGCCTTGCCGTGGGCGTGGAACCAATCCGCCACAGTGACCGCGTCGACGGGCTTGCGCTTGTCCCGCAGCGCCTTGATCGCCTGGAACGTCAGCGCGTGGTTGTGCCGGTAGAAGTCCGCCGGAGCCAGCATGTCCTCGATGCGGTCGAAGGCGCGCGGGTCGAGCATCAGCCCGCCCAGCACCGCCTGTTCGGCGCCGATGTCCTGCGGCGGAATGCGCAGGTGGTGCGTGTCGGCTTCGCGGTTCATGCGACGTGCCCCTCGGGATCAGCCGACTGCGCGCGGTCGAACAGCTTCGCCATCACGTCCTCGCGAAGCAGGTACTCGAAGTCGGGACGCCAGTTCTCGTGCGGCGGGCGGTACGGGCCGCGGCCGGCGTGGAAGTCGTCGCGGTCGGCCTCGGCGAAGTAGTCGTCCCAGAACTGCGCGGTCACGCGGTCGGAGCCGTACATCGCCTTGCACAGCAGCTTCGCCGTCGGGATGGATTTCTCGACCGCCTTCGCCCGCGGCTTGTTCAGCACCGTGCAGGCGGTCAGCAGACCCGTCGGCTTGGCGAGGATTCGGTTGTAGGCGCTCTGAGCCTCAGAGGCGATCTGCTGGATCCTGGCCGCTTTGCGTGCAGGCAGGTCAGCAGGGGGCGGACTCGGGTCCAACGCCAGCGGCGTGGACGAATCCGAACGAAGTGAGGATGTTTGTTCTTGCTCCTGTTCTTGCTCCTGTTCCTGCTCTTGGCTTCGGAGGGGCTTGGAAGCCCCTTTCCAGCCCCTACGATTCGACAGGTGGAAAGCGCGCTCGTAGCGGTCAAAGAATTCGCCAAGGAACGGGTTGTCTGGAAGGCCGTCGTAATCCTTCTGGATACCCGCGCAGCGGTTGTCGGAAGCCTTTAGTGACGCGGCGATCTGGTAGCTGGCCATCTCCACGACGAACACTGTTTCGCTCGCGATGTCGTACATGCAGAACCCAGCATCGACGCACGCCTGAAGCCCCTTGGAAGCCCCTTCCAAGCCCAGTCCTGTCTCATGCGCCATGTAGAGCATCGGCTGACAGAACAGCCCCAGCATGTTCGACATGGGGGAAGTCATCAGGTAGAGGGCCACCAAAGGCCCTTCGGAGCCCCTTCCGCGCAGGTCCTTGCAGGTCTGCCCGGTCCAGAACTTCGGCGCCACCTTGCCGTAGTCGCGCATCAGGCTGCCTCCGCCAGATCCAACTGCGGTGTCGGCGCCCGACGAGCCTCAGCGCGCGCGTACTCGGCGGCGACCAGCTGCGGGAACTGTTGAAGCTCCGCGGCGGGCACGGTCTCGGTGCCTTCGAGGATGCGGCGGCAGCGCTCGATGCGGGCAAGGTTGTCGGCGCGGTTCATGCCCCACCCCGCCCGATCAGCTCGCGGACGGTTCGGCGCTCGATCTCGCGCTCGTGTTCAAGCGCAGCGATGCGTTCGGTCAGCGTGCGGTTCTCGCGCTCGACGTCGGACTCGAACCGGCGCAGCGAGCGCGGGTCGTAGCCGCGGCGCTTCAGCCAATAGAACAACCAGGCCTCGCTGCCGGTGGCGTCCATGATCTTGTCGAGCGATTCCTCGGACGGGCGCGCGGTTCCCTGCTTCACCTTCGCCAGGGTGCTGGCGTCGATGTCCGCCTCGATGGCGACCGCCTTCTCCTGGAGGCCGCTGGTGGCGATCATCGAACAGATCGCGGCAGCCTCAGAGGCCCAGCCCCACTCAGCCTCAGGAATGTCCCGGAGGGGGCGCTTAACGCGGAATGGGAGGACTGCTGACATGTGATTCCATCGAATGGAAGAGCGTGGAAGGTCGACCTGGAGCTACAAAAAAAGCCCGACCCATCAAGGCCGAGCCGCAATGAAGTCAGTTCGTGAAGAGGCCCATGGCCTACGCCGCCAGACCATCCCCTTCCGGGGATTCAGGGTCGTTGGCGGCGGCGTCCATGGAGGCCGCCAGGTCGACCAGCGCCTTGCCGGTCTCCCAGTTCGGGACCATCGAGCCGGTCTTGATCCGGTTGATCGTGGATTGGCGAGCGCCGACGGCGGTGCCGATCGAGGTCTCGGTCACGCCCTTCTGGAGGAGGGCGGCAATGGCTTCTGAGGGCGTCATGGAACCGGAATGTATCCCGTTCGGGATTGCCCATCAATCCGTTTCGGGATTTTCGCCGACGAACGGTCGCATGCACGATTCGGAAATGGACTTCACGCGATCCAACATCGACCACCTTCGCGGCCGCCGCTCGATCAAGCAAGTCGGCGAGGAATCCAAGGTGAGCCAGTCCTGGCTCCAGCGATACATGAAGCCGGACAACGCCAGCGGCATCCAGAAGGCCAATGCGGTCAAGGTCGGGCAGCTGGCGACCTATTTCGGGGTGAGCGTCGACGACCTCACGAAACGCGACCTATCCCACGCTTCGAGCCAGTCCCAGAGCCATTCGCAATCGGCGAGATTGGACGTCGACAGACTGGCCGGCCTGATCGAAGCTGTTGAACAAGCAGCGGACGATGAAGGCCTGAACCTGCCACCCAGGATGCGGGCGAGATTCGTTGCAGCGCTATTCCTCAAGCACTCAGGTGAACCGCTGACTGGCGATGCCATGCGCGCGGCGCTTTCTGCCCTGATGTCGTCCTTGGAGGAGTAATGAACCCGTTCCTGCGCGAAGAGTTGTCGAACATTTTTGCCGAGGAAGTTGCTGCGCTGCGAGCCGGCGAACTCCTTCGGAAGGCTGGCCCGAAGCGAAGGAAGCGCCCCGCGTCCACCGAAGAGTCAACCATGCGTGCGTGGAAGGCCCAGGAAGTCAGCGCAGCGAGCGTTACGGCGCCGGTGATCGATACCTCACCCCGTGCAGTGAAGACCCGGGCCATCCTCCGGATCGCGCATACCTATGGCTGGCAGGACGCGATCGCGCACTTCCTCGACACCCGTCGAGCCGCTTACCTGTCTGACCTCACCGATCCGCAGATCGAGGACTTGGCGCAGCGGATGGACGACTATGTCGACGCAGCCATGACCGGCTGCAGCCTCGCAGATTGTTTGCCAGCGAACTAACTCTGGAGTGGTCATGGATATGCGTGCAGCTGCCCTCTCCGCCTTCATCGTGGCCGCGCTGGCCGGTTGTGCAGCGCAACCAGCGCTGATGAAGCAAACCGCCTCCGGCCGCCCCGAGGCATGGTTCCGCGGTGCCAGCGCGCCCGACATCCGCAACAAGATGGCTGCGGCTTGCTCGATGTCCGGCGCCAACGTGTCGTCCGACGAATTCACGGTCACGTGCTCCCGAACGAACGATTCAATGCGGGGAATCATGGCCCAGGCGATGCTCGGCAATGCGTGCTCGAACTCCCCCATCGAGCGCGTGATCTTCACCTTCAACCAACTCGGCCAGGATGTGTTCGTCACCGCACGGGGCATGATGCAGATCAACAAGTGCTTCGGCGAAGTGCAGACGGTCGACTACGACAACAACAACTTCCGGAACGAGGTCCAGCGAGGCCTGGATGCGGCTGTCGCAAAGTACGAAGCGGGCGGCGGCGCAGCCACGTACGTGCCGCCCCCTGCCCCGATCATCGAGTCGCCGAAAGCGCCTTCGACTTCAGCGCCATACGAATCAGACCCGGCCAAGCGTTGCGACGCCTGCCAGCGGATTCGCCCATAGCCGCATGACCGTTCGTCGGGATCTGGATATTTATATCCCGTTCCGTATTGCATAATTCAATCCCGTTCGGGATACTTTCATCCGTCGCCCAACAGGGCAGCCCAAGAGGCGAGGCGGATGAAGATCGAAGAGCTGGCAGGTCTGATGGGCGTCTCGGTCAGGGACTGCGCGGACTTCTGCAGCGGCGTCAAGGCGCAGATGGACCGTGGTCTCGGCCTTGAAGCTGCGATCCACGCCCATGTCGCCGTGTTCCAAACCATGCTGGACCACGTCTGCAAGCGCCAGCACGATCCGGCATATGCGGAGCGCATGAAGGCGTTCGTGGTCGACGCGTTCTTCCCGGCGGTGCCGGCATGAACCTCGAACTCCACCTCGACCTGCGCACCAGCCCGACAGTCATCGCCGCGGCGCGCGCTGCAGTCGCTGAGTCGAAGACCTGCAGCGGCGACAACTGGGGCTACAGCCTCGGCACGCTGCAGGCGACCGTCAACATCCTGGCCGAGCAGCTGGAACGCGCCCATGCGGCGCTGCGGTCCACGCGAATCGAAGGCCTGCAGGCTGCGAACGAGGACATCGTTTGCGAGCACGCGACGCTGGGGCGGCCGGCATGAAGGCGCGCCGTTTCATCGATCGCTTGGCCGATGGCGCCTCGCCGAACTTCTGGGCGGCGCTGGGTCTGACCGCGGCGTTCGCAATCCTCGTCGTCGCGACGGGCGCCCTCTGATGAGCGCGCAGGGTGTGGATGTGAAGTGGCCCGTGCATGTCAATGCGGCAGGACGTGGTCAATGGGCATTCGTCGCCGGCCCACGTAGCGGCACCGGCTACCCATCGAAGAAGGCCGCTCAGGAAGCAGGCGAACGCGCCCGCGCCTCCGCCCTCGCCGCAATCGGCGGTGCGCCATGAACAAAAGGCAGCAGGAAGTCTATGCGGCACTGGCCGCAACAGCGCCGACAAGCGACCAGCACGGCTGGGGCGCTGCGTATTGGGCCGGCTACCGGAACCCCTCGCTGTCCGTTGATCGCGCTGGCCCCGTCGTCGGCGCGGCTGGATCGGAAGCGCGTGCCGCATTTCTGGCTGGACGTGCAGCGGCTAAGCGGGACTCCGCCCTCGCCGCACTGGGGCAGCAGTGATGGCCGCCGTCCTCACCTTCCCCATCGGCCAGCGCCTGCAGCAGGACATGCAGCGCATGTTCGGAGAGCCGGCGAGCGTGACGGTCCTGCGCGACGAGCGGGTCACGCGCAACCGAGAGGCCAGCGAGCGCCGCTATGAGGCGACGCACGGGCCTGACTTCGATCCTGACTTGCCGGGTGCCGCATGAGCACCGTCGACTGGATCGGCTATTTCGTCGCCGTCGCGATCTGCCTGGCCATCGGCGCATGGCTGCATCGCGTCAACAAGAAGCCCGATGAAACCCGCACCGAGGCGCTGGCCATCGGCTTCGGCTGGCTCGGTGTCGCTGACGTGTTGTTCCAGCACTGGGCGCAGACCGGTTCCCTCTTCCCTCTCACCTGATCGGAGTTCCGATGCTTTCCATCCATGAACTGTTCTGGGCTGCCCGCGAGAACCCCGCCAACCCCATGAATCAGGCTGGCCGCCTGATGGGTAGGCACTGCAAGGGCCGTCTCCGCCGCGCGCAGGCCAAGCGTGCGAAGCATCCGCGCGGCATGAAGCCGTTCACCCCCTGAGCCGGAGTTCCGATGTTCAACCTCGAAAAGCACGACGCCACGATCACCAACGTCAATTTCCGCAAGGAAAACCACGGCGACGAGAAGGTGGCAGCCGCCGATCTCAGCATCGCCATCAGCGCCAGTGCGTTGCTCCTGGACACCATCGACAAGAAGCTGCGCAAGGCGTTCTTCGAGAAGCCCGGCAAGGGCGAGCAACAGGCGCTGCCCATCGATGGCAACAACCTTACCGCGCTGGCGATCCCGTACCTGCGGGAACAGAAGCTCGACCAGAAGTTCGAAGGCTACGAAGTCACCCTGCACTCGCTGCTGGACCACATCGAACCGGTGTTCTTCGCCGACGTGAAGGTGAAGCTCGAGAAGGTGACCTTCATCGAGGGCGGCAGCATCGCGCTGACGCTGAAGGTCTCGACCACCATCGAAGAATCCGACGATGCGCCGCTGCTGGCGGCCTGGCGTCGTGGTGAGGTGCGCGTTTCGCTGACGCCGCCGACTGCGCGCGCCGAGGCCGCAAACGATCCCGACGGCGCGAAGAGCGACGCCGCCTGATTCCCCTGCGGGCGCTCCCCTCGCCCGCTTCCGCCCGCGCCGGCCGGGCTTGACCTCTCGCCGGATCCATTCAGTCCCGCGCCCTCTTTGACGGAGGTGCGCCCGCAGGAAGCCCCGATGACCGACACGATTGAACGCGCCCAGAGCCGCATGAGGAGCCTTCGCCACATCCTGGCGCTGGTGCGCGCGGCGGAAGCCAAAGAGAGGGCAGCGAACTATCGCGAGCTCGAGACGTGGCACGCGGACATGGCACGCGAGCAGCTCGGCCGCTTCATGTTCCGCGCCTGCGGATGGCCATCGCCGGCGCCGGTCGTGCATGACCAGAAGACCTGCTATCGGCAGGCGCAGGGCGTCTATGCGGACGCCGTGATGGCAATCCCCCTTCCCCGGTTCAAGCCTCTGCCGCTTCCTGCGAACGCAGCGAACGACGGCGCGCCCGCGCGAACCGACATCAGCCACGCCGCCTAACCGAAGGACTCACCCATGAGCGCACAACAACTCGCCCCCGCCGCACATCCGATGGTCATCGATAGCCCAGCTTCGATCCTCGCGGTGATCGAGCGGGTCGCCAAAGACCCGAACGCCGACGTCGACAAGATGGAACGCCTGATGGCGATGCATCGGGACGTGGTCAAGCAGCGTGCCGAGGAGGCGTTCAACCAGGCGATGGGCCGCGTGCAGGCGCAGATGCGCCGCATCGGCACCGACAAGCGCAACGACCAGACCCGCAGCGACTACGCGACATACGGGAAGCTCGACCGGGCGCTCCGGCCGCTCTACACCAGCGAAGGATTCGCCCTCAGCTTCAGCACCGAGCCTGCCGAGGTCGAATGGGTCCGCGTGGTCTGCCACGTCACCCACGAATCGGGGCACAGTCGGAAATACCAGATCGACATGCCCGCCGATGGCAAGGGCGCCAAAGGCAATGACGTGATGACGAAGACCCACGCAACCGGGTCAGCCACGCAGTACGGCATGCGCTACCTGCTGAAGATGATCTTCAACGTCGCCATCGGCGATGACCCGGACGACGACGACGGCAACGGTGCGGACCTGACGCCCGAGCAAGCAGCCGCGCACGACCGCGCCAACAACTGGATCCAGAAGGCGGCAGCCATCCAGCACCCAGCCGAGTTCAACAAGCTGCGGCAGGAAGTGATCGCGGACTACGGCAGCGACATCAACGCCGTTCCGGCCCTGGTGCGTGGCGCGCTTGCCACCGCGAAATCCGCAGTCACGCCGAAGGACTGACCGTGCGGATCATCGACTGCGAACAGAAGTCCCCGGAGTGGTATGCCGCCAGACTTGGCGTGCCGACCGCTTCCGAGTTCGGCCGGATCATCACCGACAAGAAGTGCGAGTACGCCGCCGGCGCGGCGACGTACATCAATGAACTGCTGGACGAGACCTACCGACCCGACGCGCCGCGCGGCTTCACCGGCAATAGGCACACCGCGCGCGGCAACAACCTGGAGCCGGAAGCGCGCGACCTGTACGGCCTGGAGTTCGACGTCGTGCCCCGGCCTGTCGGCTTCATCCTAAACGACGACGGCTCGCTCGGATGCAGTCCGGACAGCCTGATCGCGAAAGTCGGCGGGCTCGAGGTCAAGGCGCCGGACGGCCCGCTCCATGTGCAGTGGTTGCGCGCGGGCGGCTTGCCGCTTGAACACCGCGCTCAGGTCCATGGCTCGCTGATCGTCACCGGTCGCGACTGGTGGGACTTCCTCTCCTACTGCCCCGGCTACCCGCGAATCCTGATCCGCGTGGTGCCCGACGACTACACCGAAAAGCTGCGCGCCCACCTGGGCCGATTCCTTCGCGAGTACGCGGAAGCGCGCGCGGAGTTCATCGCAACACTGGAGGCTGCGTGATGCACGAGAACGACATCCTTGCGGGGCTGGAGCACGCCATCAAGAACATGCGCGCCGAGGCCGAACACGACACGCTGGTCCGGCTGACCTACCTGCCGGCGCTGCAAGAACTGCGCGACCGGCTCCAGCGCGAGGCGCGCGGCGCATGAGCACCTACGCCAAGATCCGCGCCCTTATCCCCGACGCTGCATCGGCCAAGACCGCCGACGAGATCGATGCCTTGCTGCCGGACGTGAAGCGGCAGGCCATCCGTGCCGGCCTGTGCGACATGCTCGACTGCGAGGTGATTGCTCGCACGGGCGATGCGGTCAACGGCTACCGGTACCACGTCATCCGGCCGGTGAAGCTGCGGGCCTACGCCACGCCCGAGGAATCCAAGGAAGCGAAGCGCGCCCGCGACCGGGCCTATGCCAAGGCGCGCGGCCGCCGTGTCGGTCTCCGCAAGGAAGGGACACGTTCGCTGGAGGAATGGCGCGCGCAACGCGCAGCCAGCAAAGCCGCGAGGCTGAAGCGCCTTGCCGACGAACGCGCAGCGCGGCGCCAACAGCGAATCCGCGACCGCGCGGCGATCGTGCGCGTGGCAGCGCCGAAGCGGGTCGGACGCACCCAGGCGCAGCGCCTGCTGGCCAACGAGCCGCACGAGTCGGTGCGGCTGCGGGAAGCGCCGCCGGTGAAGGTCGTGCGCGTCGAATCGGTGAGCGAGTGGATGGCACGCACTGGCCAGCGCCCGCAGGTGCTGCCGGTGGCGTGGAACGAAGCGAGGGCGATGTGATCGAGGCCGAGGCCCATGCTGTCGCCGTCGAGGTCATCCGCCGAAAGCTGGCGCTGCCTCACGCGCGCGCGGAGCTTCCCCGGATCATCTACGAAGGCACCTGCGGCCCAGGCAATCCCGGTTGGGAGATTCGCGGCGACGTCATGACCGTGCCGATGCCGCATCTCGGCAATGGCCCCTGCTTCCGCTTCCGCATCCCTGACCTGATCGGCGAGATCGAATCGCCGCAAGCGAGCCTCTTCGCATGATCCCGTTGCCCGGAACCTTCCTGCATCCAGATGGTCGCCTCTTCGCCTTGGAGGTAACGCACGTGTTCCCGGATGGCGACGGCTTGCCGCGCGTCCGCTGCCGGCGTTGGGGCTGGCGGGATGGCCGCGTGATCGATGACGGGCACCGCTCTGACGATCACATGCTGTCGCTGCGGTACCGCGGCCCGGGTTGCTGGTCGACGGCCGCGTGGCGCAGCGATGACCCATCGATGTTCGGCTTCAACCTCTGGCGCTCGGTGCCAGGCCCAACCGGCCAGATAGGACTCTTCGCATGACCATGCGCCACTTCACCCGCCGCCCGCCGAAGAAGCGCGACACCGCGTGGGGTCGCTTCACCTCGCCCGATAGCACCACGGTGACCTATCGCCTGTTCCGGCGCGATCACAACCGATGCACGCAGATGGAGACGCGGACGTTCTTCCGCGACACGCCGCGCGCGGAGATTGCGCGGTCGCTGTGGCGGGCGCGGATCCAGCTGCGGAAATTCGTGGATGACTTGCAGCTGCAGGCGTGGGGATTGGCGGCGTGAGAGACCTCAATGCCTACAACGAATTCCTGCGCCGCAAGGTCCGCGTCGCGCCGAAGCATGGTTTCGCGGTCCAGCCCGAGGACGTGCATCCGATCCTGCTGCCGCACCAGCGCGATGCGGTGCGCTGGGCATGCGCTGGCGGCCGCCGCGCCCTGTTCGAGGCGTTCGGCCTGGGCAAGTCGGTGCAGCAGATCGAGATCCTTCGGCTCTGCCAGGTGCACGCCGGCGGCCCGGTCCTGATCGTGCTGCCGCTCGGGGTTCGCCAAGAGTTCCGGCGTGATGCGGGGATGCTCGGCGTGGAGACGCGCTTCATCCGCACCGACGCGGAGGTCGACCCGGCGTTCGCGGGCATCCACCTGACCAACTACGAAAGCGTGCGCGACGGCAAGCTGACCCCGAAGCAATTCACCGCGGCCAGCCTCGATGAGGCATCCGTCCTGCGCAGCTTCGGGTCGAAGACCTACCAGACCTTCCTGGACCTGTTCGACAGCGTGCGGTTCCGGTTCGTTGCCACCGCCACCCCGAGCCCCAACCGCTACAAGGAACTGATCCACTACGCCGGCTACCTCGGGATCATGGACACCGGCCAAGCCCTGACCCGTTGGTTCAAGCGCGACAGCACGAAGGCCAACAACCTGACCCTGTACCCGCACAAGGAACGGGAATTCTGGCTCTGGGTCGCCTCGTGGGCGCTGTTCCTGCAGCGGCCGTCGGACCTCGGCTACAGCGACGAGGGCTATGACCTCCCGCCCATGACCGTGCACCTGGTCGAGGTTCCGGTCGACCACTCCGGCGCCGGCGTCGAGCGGGACGGGCAGTCGAAGATGTTCCGCGACGCGGCGATCGGCGTGCAGGATGCAGCGCGCGAGAAGCGCGACACCCTTCCGGCGCGCGTGACGGCCGTGCGCGGCATCCTGGACCTGCACCCAGCATCGCACTGGATCGTGTGGCACGACCTCGAGGCGGAGCGCCACGCCCTGCAGGTGGCCATCCCTGACGCCGTGAGCATCTACGGCGAGCAGGACCTGGACGAGCGGGAACAGGCGGTGATCGATTTCAGCGAAGGGCGTCATCGGGTGTTGTCCGCGAAGCCGGTCATCGCCGGCAGCGGGTGCAACTTCCAGCGCCACTGCCACCGCGCGGTGTACGCGGGCATCGGGTTCAAGTTCAACGACTTCATTCAATCCCTGCACCGCATCCAGCGATTCCAGCAGAGCCGGCCCGTTGAGGTCTGGATCGTCTACGCGGAATCGGAACGGGAAGTGCTGGCCAGCCTGCAGGCGAAGTGGAAACGACACGAGGAGATGGTGGAGAAGATGAGCGAGATCATTCGCGAGTTCGGGTTGAGCGAAGCCGCGATGGCAAACGTGCTCACCAGGTCGATCGGTGTCGAGCGGATCGAGGCGAAGGGCGAAGGCTGGCTGGTCGCCAACAATGACAACGTGCCCGAGTGCATGTCGATGGACGAGAACAGCGTCGACCTGATCGTCTCGTCTATCCCCTTCTCGAACCACTACGAATACAGCCCGAGCTACAACGACTTCGGACACACCGACGACAACGCGCACTTCTGGGAGCAGATGGACTATCTGACCCCGCAACTGCTGCGGATCCTGAAGCCCGGGCGGATAGCCGCGATCCACGTCAAGGACCGCATCCAGTTCGGCAACGTCACCGGCGCCGGCGTGCCGACGGTGAGCCCGTTCCACGCGGAGACGATCTTCCATTACCGGAAGCACGGCTTCGACTACATGGGCCTGATCACGGTAGTGACCGACGTCGTGCGCGAGAACAACCAGACCTATCGCCTCGGCTGGTCGGAGCAGTGCAAGGACGGCACGAAGATGGGCGCGGGCTCGCCGGAATACATCGTCCTCCTGCACAAGCCGCAGACCGATCGCTCCCGCGGCTATGCCGACGTGCCGGTGCGGAAGCAGAAGGCCGACTACACCAGGGCGCGCTGGCAAGTCGATGCACATGCGTTCTGGCGATCCAGCGGTGCGCGCCAGCTGACGGCCGAAGATCTCGCGCAGCTGGGCCCGGACAAGCTGGCCAAACTCTATACCGAGTTCAGCTTGCGCGAGGTCTACAGCTACGAATCGCACGTGCGCATCGGCGAGGAACTGGAAGCCCGCGGCGCGCTGCCGTCGACCTTCATGTCGCTGGCGCCGGGCTCGCACCACCCCGACGTGTGGCACGACGTGAACCGCATGCTCACCCTCAACGGCGAGCAGACGAAGCGCGGCCTCGAGAATCACATCTGCCCGCTGCAGTTCGACATCGTCGACCGGCTCATCGAGCGATTCAGCAATCCCGGCGAGCTCGTGTTCGATATGTTCGGCGGTCTCTTCACCGTGCCCTACCGGGCGCTGAAGCTTGGCAGGCGCGGCCGCGGCGTCGAACTGTCCTCGCCCTACTTCTTCGACGGCGTTCGCTACATGGAAGCGATGCAGCGGCAGGTGTCCATGCCTGGCCTGTTCGATGCGATCAACGACGACGCCGGCGACGTGGACCAGGCCGCATGACCGCGCAGCTATTCCCCCGCGAGCCGCGCCGGATGAAGCAACCGCGCAAGGACGAGATCCGCCTACGGCTGGAGATCTCCGAGGCGCAAGCCGTGCTCAGGGATACGCCGCTCTGGTGGCGGGTCTGGCATCGCATCTGGGCGCGCATGGTCGAGGTCGACCGGATCACGGAAGCCGATAGCCACAAGCCGCCGGTGCGCAATCCGCCGGCGCAAACCGAACCAGGAGAACTGTTGTGACCATCCCCGCATACCCGCTGCAGTGGCCGGCCGGCTGGAAGCGAATTCCGGCGCACATGCGCGCACGAGCGCGGTTCGTGAAGAAGGAACGCAAGTACCACGCCTCAGGCGGCAGCTATTCGCAGGACCGCGAGTTAACGATCGCCGATGGCGTCGACCGCGTGCGCGCCGAGTTGACCCGCATGGGCGTCCATGACGACGACCTCGTGATCAACAGCAACCTGCAGCTGCGCCTCGACGGCTTCCCTAAGTCTGGCCAGCGAGAGCCGGATGACCCGGGCATCGTGGTGTACTGGCTCGACTGCGGCGAGACCCGCTGCATGGCCATCGACCGATACGACCGCGTCGCGGATAACCTCGCGGCGGTGGCGGCGACGCTGGACGCGATGCGCGCCATCGAGCGGCACGGCGGCGCGGAGATCCTCAATCGAGCCTTCACCGGATTCACCGCCCTGCCCTCGTCTGCGGAGTCCTGGTGGGGCGTGCTCGGCGTCGAGGCGAATGCCCGGCCTGCCGAGATCGAAGCCGCGTACCGCCGGCGACGTAGCGAGACCCATCCCGACCGCGGCGGCAGCGCCGACACGTTCGACGCGGTGCAGCGGGCCTACGAACAGGCAACGCGGAGCGCGCAGTCGTGAGCACTGAGCAGGCAGCGAACGATCCCTGCATCGCACCCGAGGCGCCGCCGCTAATGGCGACCGTCTCCCGCGTGACCCGCATCGTCGGCCTGAGCAAGACGACCATCTACCGGATGATCGAGGAAGGCACCTTCCCGAAGCCGGTCATGGTCGGCCGTCGCGCACTTTGGCCCTTCACCAGGCTCGAATCGTGGACGCGGCAGCAGGTCGCGGCGTCTCCCGACAAGCGGTTCGACGAAGCGGCCTAGCTTTCGACGAACAGGCACCGGATAGGCACCGGCGCGGAGCGCTGAAACGGGCCGAACCGCTGAAACCGTTGCTGTAGCTGGTGCCCGGAGTCGGGATCGAACCGACATGATGTCGCCATCGAGGGATTTTAAGTCCCTTGCGTCTACCAGTTTCGCCATCCGGGCATTCGCGGGAAGCTTACGCGATGTACCGCGGGCCAACCCGCCGGACGCGAACGCGGCGGGAAGACCGCACGCTCCCGGGCCATGGCCCGCAAAAAAAAGCCCCGCCGGAGCGGGGCTTTTCACCTGGAGGCCTCAAGCGGAATCGAACCGCTGTAAACGGATTTGCAATCCGGT
Source organism: Thermomonas sp. (assembly GCA_035456065.1). Classification (GTDB taxonomy): domain Bacteria; phylum Pseudomonadota; class Gammaproteobacteria; order Xanthomonadales; family Xanthomonadaceae; genus Thermomonas. The sequence goes on from DATIDW010000022.1 coordinate 54,198, forward strand.
GCATCACCACTCTGCCATGAGGCCAGATGCCGTTCGCATGTTACCGAAACAACGAAGCCCCGCGTACGGGGCTTCGGAAAAACTGGAGCGGGAAAAGGGACTCGAACCCTCGACCCCGACCTTGGCAAGGTCGTGCTCTACCAACTGAGCTATTCCCGCGTTGAGCCCGTCATTTTACGGCCTCATCTTTCGCTGTCAACACCTTTCGCTTCCTCGGCGCGCAATGCAGGCCAGGCGGCCCGGGCGTATTCGAATCCCGACCACAACGTCAGGATCGCGGCGGCGGCCAGCAGCCACTCGCCGACCAGGAAGACCGGGATGCCGAGCAGCGGTTCGCGGTACAGCAGGAACCCAAGCGCGACCATCTGCACGATGGTCTTGATCTTGCCCACGTTGGCGACCGCGACCTTGGCGCGCTGGCCCAGTTCGGCCATCCACTCGCGCAGCGCGGACACCGCGATCTCGCGGCCGATGATCACGCTCGCCCACAGCGCCATCCAGATCGTGTGGTGGTGCTGCACCGTGATCACCAGCGCGACCGCCACCATCAGCTTGTCGGCCACCGGGTCGAGGAAGGCGCCGAACGCCGAGTACTGCTGGTAGCGCCGCGCGATCCAGCCATCCAGCCAGTCGGTCAACGAGGCGAACACGAAGATCGCGGTGGCCGCGACATTCGTCCAGCGATAGTCCAGGTAGTACACGACCACCAGCACCGGGATCAATCCGATGCGCGCCAACGTCAGCCAGGTGGGGATGGTCAGTTTCATGCGCCGATTCTACGTTGCGTCCCTACTTCGCGCCGTCACCCGGCGCACCGGCATCGAGTCCGTGCAGGCTGGCCCAGATCCGCTCGGCCAACGGGCGGTTGATGCCCTCGACGCGGGCGATGTCGTCGACGGCAGCGGCCTTCAACCCGGAGAGGCCGCCGAAATGCCGCAACAACGCGCCGCGCCGGCGCGGGCCGATCCCGGCGATGTCCTCCAGCCGGCTGCTGCTGCGCGCCTTCTGGCGCTTGCCGCGGTGGCCGGTGATGGCGAAGCGGTGGGCCTCGTCGCGGACCTGCTGGACCAGTTGCAGGGCCGGCGATGCCGCGCCCGGCTGCACCTCGCGGCCGTCCGGCAACAGCAGCGTCTCGGCACCCGCCTTGCGTTCGGGGCCCTTCGCCACGCCAACCAGCGCGATGCCCTGCAGCCCGGCCTCCTGCAGCACCGCCTGCGCCTGCGCCACCTGCCCGGCCCCGCCATCGATCAGCAACACATCGGGCAACACGATCTCGGGCTCGCCCTCGGCCGCGGGCCGGAAGCGCCGCTGGAGGGCCTGGTGCATGGCGGCGTAGTCGTCGCCCGGCTCGATGCCCGCGCTGCCCCCGACATTGATGTTGTAGCGCCGGTACTGGTTGCGCACCGGCCCGGCCGCATCGAACACCACGCAGGAGGCCACCGTGGCCTCGCCCATCGTGTGGCTGATGTCGAAGCATTCGATCCGCGACGGCAGTTCCGCGAGGCCCAGCATCTCGCGCAACGCGTCCACCCGCGCGTGCTGTGCGCTGCTGCTGGTGATCTCGGTGGCCAGCGCCAGTTCCGCGTTGCGCGTCACCAGCGCCAGGTGCGCCGCGCGCTCGCCACGCACGTTGCTGCGCAATTCGACCTTGCGACCCGCGTGTTCGGACAGCGCCTGCTCGATCAATTCGCGTTCGGGGATATCACGATCCAGCACGATCTCCGCCGGTGGCGGCTGCTCGGCGTAGTACTGCGACACGAACGCGGCCATGACTTCGGCGGCGCTGTCCTCGCCATTGGTCTTCGGGAAAAAGGCGCGGGTGCCGAGGTTGCGGCCATCGCGGAACGCCAGCAGCAGCACGCATGCCGACGCGCCCTGCATCGCCACCGCCAGCACGTCGAGGTCGGCATTGCGGCCGTCGACGTATTGCCGCGCCTGCAGCTTGCGGATGGTGGCGATGAGGTCGCGCAGTCGCGCCGCCTGTTCGAATTCGAGGGACTCGCTGGCCGCCTGCATCGCCGACGCCAGCTCATCGCCCAACTCGCCACTGCGGCCGTCGAGGAACAGCCCGGCGCGGCGCACCGCCTCCGCGTACTCGCCGGCCTCGACCAGGCCGACGCAGGGCGCGCTGCAGCGGCCGATCTGGTGCTGCAGGCAGGGACGCGAGCGGTTGCGGAACACGCTGTCCTCGCAACTGCGCAAGCGGAACAGCTTGTGCATCAGGTTGAGCGTCTCGCGCACCGACGCCGCGCTGGGATACGGGCCGAAGTAGCGCCCCGCAACGCCGCGCGGGCCGCGGTGGAAGGCGATCCGCGGCCAGTCCTCCTTCGTCACCAGCACGAAGGGATAGCTCTTGTCGTCGCGCAGCATCACGTTGTAGCGCGGCGCCAGCGACTTGATCAGCTGGTTTTCCAGCAGCAGCGCATCGGCCTCGCTGCGGGTGACGGTGACCTCGATGCGCGCCACCTGCGCCAGCATCGCCATGATCCGGGTCGGCTTGGGGGTGGCGTTGAAGTAACTTCCCACCCGGTTGCGCAGCGCGCGCGCCTTGCCGACGTAGAGCACCCCGCCCTCGCCATTGAACATGCGGTACACGCCGGGCGCGGCGGGCATCGCGGCGGCGACGGCCTTGCCGTCGAATTCCGGCGTGCCTGCGTCGGCCTTGCGCCTGCTCATTCGCGCATGCCCATGCCCTGGGGGATCAGAAGCGTCCCTGGCGGATGCGCTCGACCACGCCCAGCGCGGCCGCGTCGACCAGCTTGAACGCCTTGTCGAAATCGCGGGCATCGCCGTAGTACGGATCGGGGATGTCCTTCTTGCCGACGCCGCTCCACTCCAGCAGCAGCTCGACATCCGCGCGCGCGGTGCGCGGCTTGCGCACGCGGGCATCGTGCAGGATCGTGCGGTCGGCGCAGAGGATGAAATCGAAGTCGTCGAAGTCGTCGATTCCGAGCGCGCGCGCGCGTTGCGCGGAGATGTCGATGCCGTGCCTCGATGCGCACGCGATCGCGCGTTCGTCGGGCGCATGGTCGATGTGCGACCTGCCGGTCGCCGCGGAATCGACCCGCACCTTGTCGCCCAGCCCCGCCTCGTCCAGCCGGGCGCGCAGCACGCCTTCCGCCATCGGCGACCGGCAGATGTTGCCCAGGCACACCATCAATACCCCGAGTTTCCTGGCCGTCACGTTCGATTCCCTTCCTGTGCCTGATAGGTGCGTTCCGCGCGCTCGAGGTCTTCAGGCGTATCCACGCCCGGCGGGAACGGCGAAGGCGCCAGCGCCACCGCGATCCGCCAGCCGGCCTCCAACGCACGCAGTTGTTCCAGTGACTCGATCTGCTCGAGCCGCCCCGGCGGCATCGCGGCGAAGCGACGCAGGCGGCCGCCCCGGTAGGCGTAGATGCCGATGTGCCGCAGGCAATCGCCAGGCATGAAGACGCGCTTGTCCTGGGCGAAGGCATCGCGATGCCATGGAATCGGCGCGCGGCTGAAATACAGTGCGTCGCGCCAGCCCTTGAAGCCCGCCACGCCATCGCGCCAGCCTTCCGCGCCGCCCCGACAGACCAGCTTGACCACGTTGGGATCGAAGAACGTGTCGGGATCGACGATGGGCGCCGCCAGGGTGGCGATGTCCGCGCCGCTTTCGGCCAGGGTGCCCGCCACGGCGCGGATTCCATCGACTGGCGCAAACGGTTCGTCGCCCTGCAGGTTGACGACGACGGTATCGTCATCCCATCCGGCGATCCGCGAACACTCGGCCAGCCGGTCGGTGCCCGAGGCATGCGCGGGCGACGTCATCGCGACCTGCACGCCGCTGCCCTGCAGGGCCTCGGCGATGCGGGCGTCGTCGGTGGCCACCCAGGCCTCGCGGGCGCCGGCAGCGAGCGCGCGACGCGCCACGTGCAGGACCATGGGCTCGCCGCCGATCAGGCGCAGCGGCTTGCCGGGGAGGCGCGAGGCGGCATGGCGTGCCGGGATGGCGACGACGAAGTCTTGTGGCATGTCCATGCGCGACATTATGGCTGAGCCCATAGGGCGCGCCTTGGCGCTGCGATTTTCGCCGGTGCGCCGAGGCGCACCCTATGGCAGGGGCGCGGGCTACGCGCCATGCGGCGGCAACCTCTCGAGCAAGCCCGACCAGAACGCTTCCGGCAACACCGCATCGACCGGCACCATGAACGCCTGCGCGTCCGTCAGGCCGACGCACTTCACCGCATCCTTCACGGTCATCAGTACCGGCAAGCGGCTGCCGAACTCGAAGTCGGTGGCTGCGTACGCGTGATGGTCGGGGAACGCATGCGGGACCACCGCGATGCCGGCCTCGCGCAGCATCGAGAAGAAGCGCTCCGGGTCCCCGATCCCGGCGACGGCGTGCACGCGCTGGCCAGCGAATGCCGACAGCGGCTGCGCGCGGCCGCCGTGCAGGGGCTGGGCGGCGCCCACCTGCAGGCGCATCGGCCATTCGCCGAGCGCTCCATGACAGCCGAAGGCTGGCAAACCCGGATCGCGCGGTGCGCCGCCCTCGCTGGCGACGCCGAGGTTGAGCACGCGGAAGTCGCAATCGGCGGCGCGTTCCACCGGCTCGCGCAAGGGGCCCGCGGGCAGCATCCGGCCATTGCCGTAGCGGCGGCGCGCATCCTGCACTTCGATCTCGATGTCGCGGGCCAACCGGTAATGCTGCAGGCCATCGTCGCAGACGACCACGTCGCAGCCGGCGGCGACCAGCGCCTTCGCGGCGGCGACACGGTCGCGGTCCACGCGCACCTTCGCCCCGGTCGCGCGGGCGATCAGCAGCGGCTCGTCGCCGACCTGCGATGCCGCACTGCCGGCATCGACCCAGCGTGGCGTGGCTTCGTCCTCGCGCCCGTGGCCGCGGCTGGCGACGCCGGGCGACCAACCTTGCGCGCGCAGGCGCGCGACCACCGCGATCACCAGCGGCGTCTTGCCGGTGCCGCCAGCAGTGATGTTGCCGACCACGATGACCGGCACGCCCGCCTGCCGCTTGCGCAGCCATCCCCGACGGTAGGCCTTGCGGCGCAAGGCGGCCAGGTTGCCGTAGAGCGCGGCCAGCAGGCGCGCGTGCCAGGGTGGCGTGCTGCCGTCATGCCACCACGCCGGGGTTTGCGGCAGGGGCTTGCGGCTCAAGCCGCGCCCTCGCGGAACTGCATCGCGTGCAGGTGCGCGTAGATCCCGCCGCGCGCCAGCAACTCGACGTGCGTGCCCTGCTCCACCAGCCGGCCATCGTCCAGCACCAGCACCTGGTCGGCGTGTTCGATGGTCGACAGGCGGTGCGCGATCACCAGCGTGGTGCGGTCGGGGATCAACCGCGCCAATGCGTCCTGCACCAGCCGCTCGGAGGCGTTGTCGAGCGCGGCGGTGGCTTCGTCGAGGACCAGGATCGGCGCGTCCTTCAGCATCGCGCGGGCGATGGCCAGGCGTTGGCGCTGGCCGCCCGACAACTTGCCGCCGCCGGCACCGATATGGGTATCCAGCCCCTCCGGCATGCGCGCCACGAACTCCAGCGCATTCGCATCGCGGACCGCGGCTTCGATCCGCGCCGGATCCGCATCCTGCAGCTCGCCGTAGGCGACGTTGCCGGCCACGCTACCGTCGAACAGCATCACCTGCTGGCCGACCAGGGCGATCTGCCGGCGCAGGTCCGCGAGCGGGTAGTCGTCCAGCGGGTAGCCATCGAGCAGGATGCTGCCGTCGCTCGGCTCGTAAAAGCGCGGGATCAGCTTGACCAGGCTCGACTTGCCGCTGCCGGAGCGACCAACGATGGCGGTGACCGTGCCGGGCCTGGCGACGAAACTGATGCCATGCAGCACCGGCTCGCCACGACCTTCGTAACGCGCTTCGACCTGACGGAATTCGAGCAGGCCCTGCGCCCGCTCCAGCGGGCGGCGCCCGACATCGCGCTCGCTGCCGGCATCCATCACCGAGAACAACCGCTCGGCGGAACTGATGCCCCGCTGCAGCATGCTCTGCACATTGGTCAGCTGGCGCAGCGAGGGCACCAGGTTGACCATCGCCGTCATCAGGGTCATGAAATCGCCGGCGGTCAGGCGCCCCTGCGCGGCCTCGAAGCCGGCGGCGACCAGCATCACCGCCATGCCGATCGCACCCAACACCTGGACGAACATCGACAGGGTGCCGCGGGTGACCTCGATCTTCAGTGCCAGCATCACGTTGCGCCGCGTCTGCTCGCCATAACGGGCCATTTCCGTCGGTTGCGCGCCGTAGGCCTTCACGTCCTGCTGCGCGTGCAGGGCCTGGTCGGCGGTCTGCAGCATGTCCGCGGACGACTCCTGGATCGCGTGGTTGAGGCGGCGGTAGCGCTTGCCGACCTTGCCCATCATCCACGCCATCGCTGGCGCCAGCAGCAGCAGCACCAGCGACACCCGCCAACTGGTCCACAGCATCACCACCAGGGTCGCGATGATGCCCAGGGTGTTGCTGATCATCACCTTCAGGGAATCCACCGCGGCCTGCGCCACCTGCTCGCTGTCGGCGCCAAGGCGGGTCAGCATCGAGGGCACCGGCTCGCTGTCGAAGCGCGCCCCCGGCAGTTCCAGGTACTTCGCCATCAGCTGCATGCGCAGGTCGCGGGCGACGTTGCGGCCGGCGCGCGCGATCGTGTAGTCGGACACCAGCCCGAACAGCCCACGCCCCAGCAGCAGCAGGACCAGCCCGGCCGGCAGCCAATAGCTGAAATCGTGGGCCACGAAGATGTCGTCGACGATCGGCCCGAGCAGCCAGAGGGTGGCGCCACTGGCGGCCGCCTCCAGCCCCATCGCCAGGATGCCGATCGCAATCAATCCCCAGTACGGCCTGGCGTACTGGCGCAGGCGTCGATAGGTCACCGACGTATCGAGGTCGCTCACTGCGTCGCGGCCCCGCCCTGGCCCTGGGTGGCCTGCGACGCGGTGGCGTTGGCCACCCGCTTGAAGCCCAGCTGGCCCACCGCTTCATAGGCGGTGATCACCGCCTGCCATGGCGTCCGCGCGTCGGCGCGGATCAACACGGTGCGCTCGCGGTCGGCGCCGGCCACGTCGCGCAGGCTCTGCTTCAGCGATTCGACGTCGGTGCGCAGCACTTCGCGTTCGCCGACGAAATAGCGGCCATCGGCGTTGATGAGGATGCTGAGCGGGCGCGCCTGCGGATCGGCGGGTTGGCCGTCCGCGCGCGGCAGTTCCAGCTTGAGCACGGAGCGCGCATCGAAGGTGGTGGTGACCACGAAGAAGATCAGCAGGCACAGCAACACGTCGATCAGCGGGATCAGGTTGATCTCCGGGGCGTCGTCGGCGCGGTGGTCCTGGATGCGCATGCGCGGCGCTCAGCGCTTCGTCGGCGTGGTGGGTGCAGGGGCTGCCAGGGGTGCTGGCGGCGCATCAAGCACGTCCATCAACCGGATCGCCTCGTGTTCCATGTCGACGATGTAGCCGGCGATGCGGCCACGGAAATAACGATGGAAGGCCAGTGCCGGGATCGCCACCACCATGCCGGCGGCGGTGCAGATCAGCGCCTTGCCGATGCCGCCCGCGAGCTGGCTGGCGTCGCCGATGCCGTGGTCGAGGATGCCGAGGAACATCTCGATCATGCCCACCACCGTTCCGAACAGGCCGAGCAAGGGGCCCGCCGAAGCGATCGTGCCCAGGGTGTTGAGGAAACGCTCCATCCTGTGCACCAGGTGCCGGCCGACGTCCTCCACGCGCTCGCGGACTTCCTCGCGGCTGCGATGGCGGACGTCCAGGGCGGCGGCCAGCAGCGCCCCGAGCGGCGAGGTCGAACGCAGCGAGTCGATGTGCGCGGATTCCAGCGGCTTGCCCCGCGCGACCCAGGCGCGGACTTCGTCGCCCAGCCCGGGCGGCAGCACGCGCGTGGGCCGCAGGCTCCAGAAGCGCTCGACGATGATCCCGAGGGCGACCGCCGACAGCAGCAGCAGCGGGATCATCGGCCAGCCACCGGCGCGGATCAGTTCCAGCACGCGTCAATCCTCCGGCCCTCATGGCCGCTGCATCTCCGGCGCGTAGCATAGCCCAGCCGTCCCATCGCGCCGTCGCGCCGCGTCCCACGACCGCGGCTGCGAGGCACGCCGCTCCTGCACGTGCAGGCCAGCTGCGCCCAGCCAGATGCGGATCGCGCCGGCGCGGGCGGTGTCGATCACCTCCGCGCCGGCCCCGCACCAGCGCTGCACGACCGGCGCGCGCGGGTGGCCGAAGCGGTTCCCGGCGCCCGACGAGACGAGGGCGAGCCGCGCACCGGTGGCGGCGACGAAATCCTCGCCCGAGGACCCCGCGCTGCCGTGGTGCGGGACCAGCACGACCTCGTTGCGCAGCGATGCCGGGGCCTCGCGCAGCAATTTCGCCTCGACCACATGGCCGATGTCGCCGGTCAGCAGGGCATTGCCGTGGGCGGATTCGATGCGCAGCACGCAGCTGGCCTCGTTGCCGAGGTACGGGAACCATGCCGACGGATGCAGCACGCGGAGGCGCACGCCATCCCATTGCCAGGACTGGCCGGCGCGGCAGGGCACGATGCCGGGGACCGGGCTGCCTTCCGGCGCCAGCAGCGCAGTGACCGGGAAGGCCCGCGACACCGTGCCCCAGCCGCCGGCATGGTCGTTGTCGCCATGGCTGAGCATGGCCGCGTCGAGGCGACGCACGCCAAGCCCGTGCAGGGCCGGCACCACCGCACGCGCGCCGGCATCGAAGCCATCGATCGTCGCCGGCCCCATGTCGTAGAGCAGGCTGTGGTTCGCCGTGCGCACCAGCACCGACAAGCCCTGCCCGACGTCAATGACCGTCAACTCGGCCTCGCCATGCGCCGGCAGGTCGCGCGGCGGGCACAGCAGGGGCAACCACAGCAGCAGCGCCAGCGGCTTGCCCGGCAAGCCGCGCGGCAGCAGCAGCCAGAACGCCGACAGCATCGCCAGCGGCCAGGCATGCCAGCGCGGCTCCGCCAGCCAGGCCATCGCCAGCGGGCTGTCGGCGATCCGTGCCAGCGCCGGCCACAACAGGTCGAAGCACCAGGCCGCCGCCTGCCACGCCCACTGTCCGAGGCCGGCATGCAGGGTTTCGGCCAGCACCCCGAGCAGGGCCAGCGGCACCACCACCAGGCTCCACCACGGCACCGCCGCGAGGTTGGCGACAGGCCCGGCGAAGGAGGCCTGCCCGAACAGCAGCACGGTCAGCGGCAACAGGCCCAGCGTGGCCACCGCCTGCGCGGCGACGAATCCATGCAGCATCGCCCACCGCCGCGGCCCCTGGTCGGCGGGCAGGCACCACAGCAGCCACGCCACGCCGGCGAAGCTCAGCCAGAAGCCGGCGCCGAGCACGGCCAGCGGATCCAGCAGCAACAGCACGATGCAGCCCAGGGCCAGCGTGTCGGCCAATCGTTGCCGCCGCCGCAGGCAGCGCGCCGCCACCAGCGCGGCGATCATCACTGCGGTGCGCAGCGTGGGCACCGCGAACCCGGTGAGCGCCGCGTACAGGCAGGCGCCCAGGATCGCGCCGAGGCCGGCCGCGAACGGGCGCGGCAACCATCGGCACAGGCCGGGGAACAGCCACCACACCGCAGCGGCGACCAGCGCGAAGAAACCCGCCACCAGGCCCACGTGGAAGCCGGAGATCGCGATCAGGTGGGTCAGCCCGGCGGCACGCAGGCGCGTCCAGTCGGTCTCGTCGAGCGCACGTGTGTCCCCCAGCGCCAATGCGCGCACGTAACGCGACGAGGCCGACGGCACCGACGCCTCGATGCGCCCGCTCATGCGTTCGCGCCAGGCCTCGATCCCACGCGGTGCCGCCAACCTGCGCGCCAGCATCGGCTCCATCACATGGCCGGTGGCCGCGATCCGCGATGCCAGCGCGTGCTTCTCGCCATCGCTCGCGCCGGGATTGCGCAGGCCCGTCGGCGCGCGCAACTCGACCGGGAATGACCAGCGGCTGCCGGCCTGCAAGCGGGCGCGGCCGCGCATGTCCTCCTCGAACCAGCCGAGGCGGATGCGCTTGCCGCGCAGTTCGCGCGGCTGCGACGCATCGTCATCCACCACGAACTCGAAGCGGGTGCGGCGCGGCTCATGCACCGGCAATGCGGCGATGCGGCCTTGCACTTCCAGCGCGCGTCGCTCCAGCGTGTTGGGCAGCTGCGCTCGCAGCACGTGGTCCGCATGCAGGCCGGCGAATCCGACTCCAAACAGCACCACGCCGGCCAGCCGCCATCCGACACCGCGCAGGAGCAGGGCCAGGCCCACCAACAGCAAGGCGATCAGCCATCTCGTCGCAGGCAGGGCCGGCAACAACAGGCCTGCGGTTACCCCTGCAAGCAACGCCGCGGCACATGCCGGTCCAAACAGTGCGGCGCCGCCAGCGGCAGGACGCGTTCGCCAGACACCCCATCCCAAGACCCATGTGGCGTCGGGAATCCAGGTCTTCGGGATGTTCACTGCCATGCACAAAGCATGGCTGGATCGATCGGTCGGTCCGATCAGCGCAACCTCGACGCGCGGGTCGGGAAATCCCGACCCGTTCGCTCAGACCTCGCTGGGCGCGAGGGTCAGCAGCTTGCCCTGCTGCAATTCGAGCACGCGGTCGAGGCGGCGCGCGAGCCGGCGGTCGTGGGTGACCAGTACCAGGCTGGTGCCCTGCGCCCGGTTGAGTTCGAGCATCTGCGCGAACACCGTGGCGGCGGTCTTCTCGTCGAGGTTGCCGGTCGGCTCATCGCCGAGCACGCAGGCCGGGGTGTTGACCAGGGCGCGCGCGACCGCTGCGCGCTGGCGCTCGCCGCCGGACAGTTCGCCCGGCTTGTGCTGCAGGCGATGGCCCAGCCCGACCGATTCCAGCAGCGTCTGCGCGCGTCGCGTCGCCTCGGACGTGGGTTGGCCGGCCAGCAGCACCGGCATCATCACGTTCTCCAGCGCTGTGAACTCCGGCAGGAGGTGGTGGAACTGGTAGACGAAACCGAGCGACTTGTTGCGCAAGCGGCCGCGCGCGGCATCGGAGAGCGCGCTCATCTTCTGCCCGGCCACGTAGACCTCGCCCGCGCTGGGCACATCCAGGCCTCCCAGCAAGTGCAGCAGCGTGCTCTTGCCGGCGCCGGACGCGCCGAGGATCGCCACGGTCTCGCCGCTCGCCACCGCGATGTCGAGCCCGTCGAACACCTGCGTGTGCAGGCTGCCCTCGGCGTAGGTCTTGCCGAGGCCCTCGGCGCGGATCACGTCCTTGTCCATCGCGTTACTCATACCTCAACGCCTCCGCCGGCGCGGTGCGCGCCGCGCGCCAGGCCGGATACAGGGTGGCGACGAAGGCCATCGCCAGCGCCACGCAGGCGATCGCGGTGACATCGCCGGCCTGCAGGTCGGTCGGCAGCCCGGTGATGTAGTAGACATCCTCCGGCAGCAATTGCACGCCGAACACCCGCTCGATGCCCTGCAGGATGCTGTCGAGGTTGAGCGTCAGAAGGACGCCGCCGAGCACGCCCGAGACCGTGCCGATGATGCCGATCAGGCTGCCCTGCACCATGAACACCTGCATCACCTGGCGCGGGGTCAGGCCCAGCGTGCGCAGGATCGCGATGTCGGCCTGCTTGTCGGTCACCAGCATCACCTGCGACGACACCAGGTTGAACGCACCCATCGCGATGATCAGCGACAGCAGGATCGCCATCACGGTCTTCTCCATCTTCAGCGCGCGGAACAGGTTGGCGTTGTCCTGGGTCCAGTCGCTGACCCGGAAACCGTTGTTCGGCCGGTGGCTTTCCAGATTTCCCGCGGGATCGCGCCCTGCCGTGTCCGGGACGGGTTCCCGCAGCGTGGTCGCGAGATCGCGGCCGACCTCGAAGGCCTGGTCCATGTCATGCAGCTTCAGGCGCACGCCGGTCACGCCCTCGCCCATCCGCAACAGGCGCTGCAGGTCGTGCAGGTTGACCACGGCCAGGCCCTTGTCGAACTCGTTGTAGCCGGCCTCGAACACGCCACTGACCTTGAAGCGCTTCATCGTCTGCACGCCTCCGACCGGCGTGCTGCGGAAATCGGCCAGGGTGACGATCACGTCGTCGCCGACCCCGACGCCAAGCCACACCGCAAGCTCGCGACCCAGCACGATGTTGAAACTGCCCTGCGCGAGATCGGTCAACTTGCCCTTCACCATCTTCTCGCCGAGCACGGAGACCTTGGATTCCTCCGCCGGCTCCACGCCGCGCAACATCGCCGGCTGGTTGTTGCTGCCGGAGATCAGCGCCTCCTTGTCGATGTAGGGCGCCGCGCCGGCCACGCGAGCATCCTTCAACGCGATCCCGACCGCGCGCTGCCAGTCGTGCAACGGTTCGCCATAGCCGCTGACGGTCGCATGCGCGGCCATCTGCAGCATGCGGTCGCGGATCTCGCGCTGGAAGCCGCTCATCACCGCCAGGGTGGTGATCAATGCGGTCACGCCCAGCGCGATGCCGAGGATCGAGGCCAGCGAGATGAACGAGATGAAGCCGTTGCGGCGTTTTGCGCGCAGGTAGCGCAGGCCGATGGCCACGGGGACGGGTTTGAACATCGGCGACCCTTTGGATGGCCGCCTATCCTGCCACCAATGGCGATCCGGCGGCAGCCTCGCGACGTTGCATCGCCAGCTTCAGTTCACGCCGCGCCCCGTTCGCCAGCGTGTCCGGCGCGAACACCAGGCGTCGGGTGCGCCCATCGCCATCGCGCCAGCGCAGGAAGGCCAGCGGCCCGCGCCAGTGCACCAGCAGGCGTTCGATGCGGACCGCATCACAGGTCGGTGCGCCACGTCCCGCGGGTATCATCCATTGGCGTGTCGGCTGGCGGCGGTAGCGCCGTGCATCGAGGATGCCGATCAAGCCGGCGAGTGCGGCCAATGGCCAGGCGCAACCCCGAGGCAGGTCGGATGCAAGCGCGCAGAACGGCGCAAGCATCGCGAGCAACCAGAGTGCCACGCCGACCTGGCGCGACGGCCGCCACTCAAGGCGGCAGCATGCCGTTCTAAAGCCGGCGGATGTGCTCGACGAGCGCCGCGATTTCGACATCGTCCGGAATCTCGTGGCCAAGGAACCAGCGCCAGAGTCTGTCGTCTTCGCTGTCCAGCAACCGCAGGAACACCTCGCGCCGTTCGGTAGGACTTTGCCGCCATTCGCGATCCAGCCAGCGCTCGAGCAACTGGTCGAGCTCGCGCATGCCGCGCCGGCAACGCCAGCGGAGCTTGCGGAGTTCGGTGTCGTCGTCGGTTTCAGCCACCGTTCGTCCTGAGCCTGCCGAAGGATGAGCGATGGCGTTCGTGGTTCGACAGGCCTGTCCTGAGCCCCCTCGAAGGGCTCACCACGAACGGAAACGCATCACACCTTGCGCGCCATCATCAGCTGCTTGATCTCGCTGATCGCCTTCGCCGGGTTCAGCCCCTTCGGGCAGGTCCGCGCGCAGTTCATGATCGTGTGGCAGCGATACAGCTTGAACGGATCCTCGAGGTCGTCCAGGCGCGCGCCGGTGTCTTCATCGCGGCTGTCGATGATCCAGCGGTAGGCCTGCAACAGCACGGCCGGACCGAGGTAGCGCTCGCCATTCCACCAGTAGCTGGGGCAGCTGGTGCTGCAGCAGGCGCACAGGATGCATTCGTACAGGCCGTCGAGCTTGGCGCGGTCCTCTTTCGACTGCAGGCGCTCGCGGTCGGGCGGCGCCGGCGTCTGCGTGCGCAGCCACGGCTTGATCGAGGCGTACTGCGCGTAGAAATGCGTGAGGTCGGGCACCAGGTCCTTGACCACCTCCATGTGCGGCAAAGGGTAGATCGGGACCTCGCCATTGCCCTTGCCCTTGCCCTTGCCGCAATCCTCGATCGCCTTGGTGCAGGCGAGCGTGTTGGTGCCGTCGATGTTCATCGCGCAGGACCCGCAGATGCCCTCGCGGCAGGAGCGACGGAAGGTGAGCGTGGGATCGATTTCGTTCTTGATCTTGATCAGCGCATCGAGAACCATCGGCCCGCACGCGGCCAGGTCGATGTCGTAGGTATCGACGCGCGGGTTCAGGCCGTCGTCGGGATTCCAGCGGTAGACCTTGAAGGTGCGCGGCTTCTTCGCACCGGCGGGCGCCGGGAAGTGCTTGCCCTTCTGGATCTTCGAGTTCTTCGGGAGGGTGAATTCAGCCATGGATTCCTACTTCTCCCCGCGCTGGCGGGCGAATTCGCAAAGATCGCCGACGGTGGTGCCGGCATCGTTCATCTGCATCATCAACACGTCGTCGTTGTCCTCGCGCGAGACTTCCTCGCCCGCCAGCAGGTAACGACGCGACGTGGTGCCGCTGAAATGCGCGTCGCAGTCCAGCAGCACCTCGGTGATCGACTCGTCGTGGCGCGGGCTGAGGCTGCTGCCGTCGCCGATCGGCGCGTCGTAGGTGTAGCGGAAGCTTGCCACCAGGAAGTCGCCGCCCACCGAATCGCGGGTGTCCTGCATCGAGTCGTACATCGCCCGGAACGTACCGCTCTTCCTGCGGAACACCGGCGAGAACCAGGTCTTGCCGGCCTCGCCATTGAGCGACGGGCGCTCCGGCGCCGGCACCCAGCCCACCGCCCGTGGATCGGCCGCGTGCCCGATGAAGGGCGCCGAACACAGGACGATGGCAAGGAGGCTGCGACGCATGCTGGCCGGCTCAATACACGCGCGGCTTCGGCGGCACGACGTCGACGTCGCTGCTGAGCGTGTACATGTGCACCGGGCGGTAGTCGATGCGGGTGTTGCCGGCATCGTCGACCCAGCACACGGTGTGCTTGTGCCAGTTGGCGTCGTCGCGGTCCGGGAAGTCCTCGCGGGCATGCGCGCCGCGCGACTCGGTGCGATTCTCGGCAGAGACGATCGTGGTCAGGGCCTGGCCCAGCAGGTTCTGCAGTTCCATCGTCTCGATCAGGTCCGAGTTCCACACCAGCGAGCGGTCGGAGACCTGTACGTCGGCGAAGCTGGCATTGATCTCGCGGATCGCCTTGACCCCGTTCGACAGGGTTTCGCCGGTGCGGAACACCGCCGCGTCGTTCTGCATCGCCCGCTGCATGTTGTTGCGGATCACCGCGGTCGGCGTGCCGCCATGCGCGTTGCGCAGCCGGTCGAGGTTGGCCAGCGCCCTGTCGCAGGCATCGCCGGCCAGCGGCTTGTGCGCCGCGCCCGGCTTGATCGTCTCGGCGCAGCGGTTGGCCACCGCGCGGCCGAACACCACCAGGTCGAGCAGCGAGTTCGAACCCAGGCGATTCGCGCCGTGCACGGACACGCAGGCGGCCTCGCCGATGGCGTACAGGCCGGGGACCACCGCATCGGGATCGCCGTTCTTCAGCTGCACCACTTCACCGTGGTAGTTGGTCGGGATGCCGCCCATGTTGTAGTGCACGGTCGGGATCACCGGGATCGGCTGCTTCTCGACGTCGACGCCGGCGAAGATCCGCGCGCTCTCGGCGATGCCGGGCAGCTTCTCGTGGATGTCCTTCGGGTCGAGGTGGGTCAGGTCGAGGTGGATGTGGTCCTTGTGCTCGCCGACGCCTCGGCCTTCGCGGATCTCGATGGTCATCGAACGCGACACCACGTCGCGCGAGGCGAGGTCCTTCGCGTTCGGCGCGTAGCGCTCCATGAAGCGCTCGCCGTTGCTGTTGCGCAGGATGCCGCCTTCGCCGCGCACGCCCTCGGTGATCAGGCAGCCGGCGCCGTAGATGCCGGTCGGGTGGAACTGCACGAATTCCATGTCCTGCATCGCGAGGCCGGCACGCAGCGCCATGCCACCGCCGTCGCCGGTGCAGGTATGCGCCGAGGTCGCGCTGAAATATGCGCGGCCGTAACCGCCGGTCGCCAGCACCACGCCCTGCGCGCGGAACAGGTGCAGCGTGCCCTCGGCCATGTCCAGCGCGAGCACGCCGCGGCAGGCGCCATCGGCATCCATGATCAGGTCGAGCGCGAAGTATTCGATGAAGAAGCGCGCGTCATGCGCGAGCGACTGCTGGTACAGCGTGTGCAGGATCGCGTGGCCGGTGCGGTCGGCGGCGGCGCAGGTGCGCTGCGCGGTGCCCTTGCCGTAGTGCGTGGTCATGCCGCCGAACGGACGCTGGTAGATCCTGCCGTCCTCGGTGCGGCTGAATGGCACGCCCTGGTGTTCCAGCTCGATGATCGCCGGGATCGCCTCGCGGCACATGTACTCGATCGCGTCCTGGTCGCCCAGCCAATCCGAGCCCTTGATGGTGTCGTAGAAGTGGAAGCGCCAGTCGTCCTCGCCCATGTTGCCGAGCGCGGCGGAGATGCCGCCCTGCGCCGCCACGGTGTGGCTGCGGGTCGGGAAGACCTTGGTGATGCAGGCCGTCTGCAGGCCCTTCTGGGCCAGGCCGAAGGTCGCGCGCAGCCCGGCACCGCCGGCGCCGACCACGATCATGTCGAAGGTGTGTTCCTGGATCTTGTAGGCAGGCACGATGTCAGGCTCCGAGCGCGATGCGCAGCACCGCGAGCACGCCGCCGATGGCAAGCAGCGCGCAGGTGAAAATGTTGGCGAGATGCGCCACGCCGGCCAGCAGCGGCGCGTGCAGGTAGTCCTCGATGACCACCTGCAGGCCGAGCTTGGCGTGCCAGCACGCGGCGACCAGGAAGGCGACCAGTACCGTCGCATTGAGCGGGTCGGCGACGGTGGCGCGGACGAAGAGATAGTCGGTGCTGTTGAGCGACAGCAGCAGGCCGATCAGCCACGCGCCGGCGAGCAGCAGGCCGATCGCGGTGATCCGCTGCAGCATGAAATGGCCGGTGCCGTCCTTCGCGGAGCCCAGGCCGACCGCGCGCTTGAGCGGCGTGCGCAGGTCCTTGCCATGCGTGCTCATGCGGCACCCCCGCGCAGCAGCACGATCGCCCAGACCAGCGCGACCAGCACCACGCTGCCGATGATCGAGATCCAGCTGCTGCGGACGAAATCCGGTACCGCGAAGCCGTGGCCCGCATCCTGGACCAGGTGGCGGACGCCGTTGATCAGGTGGTAGGCCAGCGCCCAGCTGAAGCCGAGCAGCACCAGCTTGCCCAGCAGCGAACCCGCGCAGGCCGCGAACGCCGCCCAGGATTTCTCGCCACCGGCCAGTGCCACCAGCCCCCAGACCAGCCCGAGCATGCCGGCGACCAGGGCGATGCCTGTAGCGCGATGGGTAATCGACGTCATCATCTGCACTTGCCGCTTGTAGATATCCAAGTGGGGCGACAACGGACGTTTGCGAACGTTCGGATCAGGAGCAGCCATGGGCGTGCGCTCTCCGGGCTGGGCGGCTCACGCCGCGTGGCGATGTCTCAGAAATCGATGCAGCGGCCATTCCGTTCCCAGTCGCCGTAGCGCGTCGGCTCAAGGCCGTCGCGACCACCGATCTCGACCGCGGGGTCGGGGGCGGGTTCGGGCTTCAAAGCAGTCGCCGGCGCGGGTTCCATGCTCGGAACCGCGGCCTCGGCAGGCTCGGGGCTGGAAGGGGATTGGCCTATGATCGACGCATTCACAACCCCGCGAGTTTAAGTCCCGCCCCCATGTCCCACAACCCGCAAGCCGCCTTGGCGCAGGAATTCCGCCTGCCCGGCCATGCCGTGCTGGCCCTCGCCGGCCGCGATGCCTTGGCCTTCGCGCAGGCGCAATTCATGAACGACGTGGCCGCGCTTGGGGATGGCCAGTGGCAGTGGAACGGCTGGCTGACCCCGAAAGGCCGCGTGATCGCGCTGTTCGGCCTGCTCAGGCTGGAAGCCGAAACCCTGTGGCTGCTGCTTCCGGATGCGGGCGCGCCGGGACTGGCGGCACAGTTGCAACGGTTCGTCTTCCGCAGCAAGGTGACGCTCGCAGCGCGCGCGGACCTCCACGCCATCGGACGGTTCGCAGCGCCTGCAGCCGCATCGGGCTCGGCGGCAGCGCCGATCGATGGGGGCTTCGAACTGGATCTTGGCGGCGATGGCGGGCCGCGTTGCCTGCGCATCGCCGCCATCGGCGCAGCTCCGGACCCCGCACTCGCGGCCCGCTGGCGCGCCTTCGACCTGCAGCATGGCCTACCCCGCCTGGATGCCGACCAGGTCGAAGCCTGGACGCCGCAGCAGCTTTCACTGGATCGCCTGCGCGCCTTCAGCGTGAAGAAGGGCTGCTATCCCGGCCAGGAGATCGTGGCGCGCACGCATTTCCTCGGCAAGGTGAAACGCGAGCTGATGCGATTGCAGGGTGCGGGCGTCGGCAGCCTCGGTGAAGTGGCGGACGGCGATGCGCGTCCCGCCGGGCAACTGGTCTGCGCCGAAGGCGACCAGGGCCTTGCGGTGATGCCCATCGACGCGGGCGACGGCCCCTTCTCCACCGCCAACCAGCCGTGCACGCGCCTGCCGCTGCTGGACGGACTGGCGCGCTGAGCCGGCAGCCTGGCCGGCACCGCAGCGCTATCCTGCGTCGATGAACGCACGCATCCACGACCGCGCAGCCGTCGATGGCGCTGCCCTGCGCACCGTGCAGCGCCGTGATGCACGCGGCGCGCACGGCGTGCGCGATGAAGTGGCGTGCGAAGTCCCGGTTGCGCTGCACTACGACGACTCGCCATTCGCGGTACTGATGGCCACGCCCTGCGACCTGGCCGACCTCGCGATCGGCTTCTCGCTGAGCGAGGGACTCATCGAGGCGGCCGATGAACTGCAGATCGGCGGCATCGACGAATCATTGGATGGCGTGGCGATCCGGATGTCGATTCCGGCCGAACGCCATGCGGCATTGGCCAGCCGGAGCCGCAACCTTCCCGGTTATGGCGGCTGCGGCCTTTGCGGCAGTGCCGGTATCGACGCGGTATTGCGCACGCCGGCGCGCGTTACCGTCGAAACGACGGTCGAGGAAGCCGCGTTGCACCGCGCCTTCGCCGCCCTGCACAAGCAGCAGCCCTTGAACGCCGCCACCGGCGCGACCCACGCGGCCGGGTTCGCGGATCGCGAGGGCAACCTGCGGCTGGTGCGCGAGGACGTGGGCCGGCACAACGCGCTCGACAAACTGGTCGGCGCGATGGCGTCGCAAGCCATCGACGCGGGCAGCGGCTTCGCCATCGTCACCAGCCGCGCCAGCTACGAACTGGCGATGAAGGCCGCGCAGGTCGGCATCCCGCTGCTGGCGGCGATCTCCGCGCCCACCACGCTGGCCATCGCACTGGCGGAATCCAGCAACCTCTGCCTGGTCGGCTTCGCGCGCGACACGCATTGCACGGTGTATGCGCATCCGCAACGACTGGCGCTCGCGCGATGAGCGACGAGCCGAAGGTCAGTTCCTACGATGGCCCCGCCGGGGGCTGGCCCGCGGTGCGCGCGGTCAGCGCCAACCTGCTCAGGCAGGACATCCCGGTGCTGGGCGCGAAGACCCTGCTGCATGCCAACCAGCCGGACGGTTTCGACTGCCCGGGCTGCGCGTGGCCGGATCGCGACCATGCGTCCACCTTCGAGTTCTGCGAGAACGGCGCGAAAGCCGTCGCCTTCGAGGCCACCGCCCGCCGCGCCGGCCCGGAATTCTTCGCGCACTACAGCGTGGCCGAACTGGCGCGCTACAGCGATCACTGGCTCGAGGACCAGGGCCGGCTGACCCATCCGCTGCGCTACAACCCGGCGACCGATCATTACGAGGCGGTCTCGTGGGATGCGGCCTTCAGGTTCATCGCAGCGAAGCTCAACGCGCTGGCATCGCCCGACGAGGCGATCTTCTACACCTCCGGCCGCACCAGCAACGAGGCGGCATTCCTGTACCAGCTGTTCGTGCGCCAGTTCGGCACCAATAATTTCCCGGACTGCTCGAACATGTGCCACGAGCCCTCGGGCGTCGCGCTGGGCCAGCAGATCGGCGTCGGCAAGGGGACGGTGTCGCTGCAGGATTTCGAGCAGGCCGACCTGATCCTGGTGTTCGGCCAGAACCCCGGCACCAACCATCCGCGCATGCTCGGCGAGCTGCGCCGCGCGGTGAAGCGCGGGGCCAGCGTGCTCGCCTTCAACCCGCTGCGCGAACGCGGGCTGGAGCGCTTCGCCGATCCGCAGGATGCGCTGGAGATGCTCCACGGCGGATCGACCAGGATCGCGTCGGACTACTACCAGTTGCGCATCGGCGGCGACTTGGCCGCGGTCACCGGCATCATCAAGCATGTGCTGGAACGCGGCGCGCGGGCGCATGCGGAGGGCAAACCGGCCCTGCTCGATGAAGCCTTCATCGAAGCGCATACGGATGGCTTCGATGCGCTGCTGTCGAGCATCGAAACCGCGGAATGGGCACGCATCGAAACCGAGTCGGGACTCAGCGAAGCGCGCCTGCGCGATGCCGGCGAACGCTTCCTGCGCGCCGAACGCGCCATCGTCTGCTGGGGCATGGGCATCACCCAGCACAGGCGCTCGGTGGCGACGATCCAGATGCTGGTCAACCTGATGCTGCTGCGCGGCCACATCGGCCGGCCCGGCGCCGGCATCTGCCCGGTGCGCGGGCACAGCAACGTGCAGGGCGACCGCACCATGGGCATCCATGAGAAGCCCGCGCCTGCCCTGCTCGACCGCCTGCGCGACGTGTTCGGTTTCGAGCCACCGCGCAAACACGGGCTCGACGTGGTCGGCGCGATCGAGGCGATGCGCGATCGCCGCGGCAAGCTGTTCTTCGCGATGGGCGGCAACTTCGCCACCGCCACGCCGGATACCGAGGCCACCCACGCCGCGTTGCGCAACTGCGACCTCACCGTGCACGTGGCGACCAAGCTCAACCGCAGCCATCTCGTGCACGGCCGCGATGCGCTGGTCCTGCCTTGCCGGGGCCGCACCGAGATCGACATCCAGGCGGGCGGACCGCAGGCGGTGACCGTCGAGGACTCGATGAGCATGGTCCACCTGTCGGCGGGCATCAACGCGCCGGCATCGCCCGAGCTGCTGTCCGAACCGGCGATCGTGGCGCGGCTGGCGCAGGCCACGCTTGGCACGCGCAGCGACACGCCGTGGCGCTGGCTGGTCGGGGACTACGACCGCATCCGCGACCAGATCGCCCGCGTGTTCGAGGACTTCCACGACTTCAACCAGCGCGTGCGCGTGCCCGGTGGTTTCCGCCTGACCAATACCGCGGCGTTGCGGCAATGGAAGACCGCGACCGGCAAGGCGAATTTCATCGCGCACGGACTGGCAGAGGGCAATCCCCTGCCCGCGCTACCGGATGCGCGTGTCTTCACCCTGACCACGGTGCGCTCCCACGACCAGTACAACACCACCATCTATGGCCTGCAGGATCGCTACCGCGGCGTGCACGGCGAACGCAAGGTGCTGTTCGCGAACGGGGACGACATCGCGAGCCTCGGATTCGAAACCGGCCAGCGCGTCGACATCGAAAGCCTGCACCACGACGGCGTGCGCCGCATGGTGCGCGGCTTCCTGCTCGCGGCCTACGACATCCCGTGCGGCTGCCTGGCCGCGTATTACCCGGAAACCAATCCGCTGGTGCCGCTGGACAGCTACGCCATCGGCGCGCGCACGCCGACCAGCAAGGCGATCCCGGTGATCCTGCACGCGCACGACGCCAGGCAGGCCGGCGCGCAACCGCGCGACATCGCGGCGACCCTGGTCGGCGGCAAGCGCGAAAAGCCCGCGCTGTCCGCGCGCAAGCCGCCGAAGTAAGGCGACCTCAGCCCTTGGCGAGCAGGTCAGCCGCCGCGACGATGTCCTCGTCCTTCGGAATCACCAGGAACGCGGCTCCCGCCAGCGGCGTGTAGGTGTCCGCGCCGACCACGCGCTTCAGCGGCTTGCCGCCATGGCCCGCCTCGGTGATCGCGGTGATCACGCCCTCGCCGATGCCGGCGCTGAAGCGGCCTTCATCCACCACCAGGATGCGCGTGCATTCGCCGGCATGCTTCGCGATCGCCGCGTGGTTCAACGGCACCAGCCAGCGCAGGTCGACCACGCGCACCTTCCAGCCATGCTTCGCCTCGATCTGGCGCGCGGCGCGCAGGCTCATCGGCA
This sequence comes from Thermomonas sp., assembly GCA_035456065.1. Classification (GTDB taxonomy): domain Bacteria; phylum Pseudomonadota; class Gammaproteobacteria; order Xanthomonadales; family Xanthomonadaceae; genus Thermomonas. The sequence goes on from DATIDW010000022.1 coordinate 76,152, forward strand.
TGCCGTTGCCGTAGCTGAAGACCACGCAATCGGTCGCTTCCGCGTTGTAGGCGCGTTCCTCGCCCAGCACCAGCGCCTGGTCGGGCGCCGGGTAGTCGGTCAGCCACAACCCGTCGCCGGCCTCATGCAGGTCCTTGGTCATGTACAGCGCGATCGGTTCGAGGAACACGCTGACCCGCCCATCGACCTTCGACAAGGCCGCCAGCGTACGCAGCATCATCGCCGCATCGTCGCCGCGCGAGGCGCAGCCGACCACCAGGCCGGGGATGTCGCGCAGCGCGGTCATCGAGTTGTCGTTGTGGAAATGCCCGCCGAAGCCGCGCTGGTAGCCCAGCCCCGCGATGCGCACCACCATCGGGTTGCGGAACTGGTCGTTGCTGAAGAACTGCAGCGATGCCGCCTCGCCGCGGATCTGGTCGATCGCGTTGTGCAGGTAGGCCAGGTACTGGATCTCCGGGATCGGCAGCATGCCCATGTTGGCGAAGCCCTGGGCCATGCCCAGGATCATCGTCTCGTCGAGCAACGTGTTGAACACGCGCTTGTTGCCGAAGGCCTTGTGCAGGCCCTTGGTCACTGTGTACACGCCGCCCTTCTGCGCCACGTCCTCGCCGAACAGCAGGGTCTCGGGATACTTGGCGAACAGGTCGTGCAGGGCCTGGTTGATCTGGATGGCGAGGTGCCTTGGCACCTGCTTCTCCGGCAGCTTGTCCTCGCTGCCGAACGCCTTGATGCGGGCCTCCTGCGCCGGCGCGCGCGTGGCTTCGGCCTGCACCTTGTCGGGCGTGTACGGCGCCAGCGGACGCATCACGTGCTCCAGCGTCTCGATGCGCGGACGCTGGTCGGCATCCTCGGCCGCGGCGAAGCACTTGCGGCGGGTGTCTTCGTACAGCGCGATGACCTCGTCCTTCGACATCAGGCCGGATTCCAGCGCGATCTGCGCGGAACGCAGCAGCGGGTCCCCGGCTTCGACGTTGCAAAGCTCTTCGATGCTGCGCCACTCGATCTCGAAATCGGTGCCGGCGTGGCCCATGATCCGGGTGGTGCGCAGGTGCAGGAAGGTCGGGCGGCGCGTGCGGCGGCAATGCTCGACCGCGCGCAGCACGTCGGCATAGCCGTTGGCCAGGTCGAGGCCGTCGGCGAAGAAGTAGTCGAGATCGGGACGATTGCGGAACGACTCCGCGATCCATCCGGTCGGCGTCTTCACCGAGATGCCGATGCCGTTGTCCTCGCAGACGTACAGCACCGGCGCCGGCAGCTTCTGGTAGGCCGTCCACGACGCCGCGTTGAAGGCGGTCTGCGCGGTCGCGTGGTTGGCCGAGGCGTCGCCGAACGAGCAGATCGCGATGGAATCGTCCGGAATCGGCAATTGATGGCCGATGCGGCGCGCGGCTTCGATCGCCACGGCTGTCCCCAGTGCCTTCGGCAGGTGCGAGGCAATGGTCGAGGTCTGCGGCAACACCCACAGCGGCTTGCTGCCCCAGACCTTGTGGCGTCCACCGCTGGCCGGATCGCCGGCGCTGGCGGCGAAGCTCAGTGCCGAATCCATGATCGGATCCATGCCCGGCAGCTTGCGGAAGCGCTCTGCCATGAAGCCGCCGCTGCGGTAATGCAGGAAGGCGGGATCGGTATGCCGCGCGGCGCGCGCCACCATCGCATTGCCTTCATGGCCGGACGAACCGATGGTGTAGAAGACCTTGTTCTGCACGCGCAGCACGCGCGCCATCAGGTCCAGGTGGCGGCTGATCAGCTGGGACTCGAACAGGTCGCGGAAGCCGCGTGCATCCAGCGCGCTGCCGTCGAGAATCGCTTCATCCGGCGCGGGCTTCGCATCGGGCGTGCCGGCCCAGGCCTTCACGAACTCGCTGAAGTTGACGTCGCAGACCTCGGCGCGGTTGACGCCCTTCATGCGCGCGGGGATTGGGTTCGGGATGCTGGCGAACATGTGCGTCTCCCCCTCGCCCGTGGTCGGGAGAGGGTCGATGTGGGGTGGATCAGGGGGATTGGTCGATCAGCGCCTGTGCAGTCGCGTCCGGGGCAGGCAGCGGCACGAAATCGGGCATGGCCTCGACCCTGGCCAGCCAGCCGCTCAGCGCCGGATAGGCATCCAGCGCGACACCACCGTGCGGTGCGACGCAGGTGTAGGCGTAGAGCGCGATGTCGGCGATGCCGTAGTCGTCGCCGCTGAACCACGGGTGTGCGGCAAGGTGTTGCTCCATCACCGCCAACGCGGCGTGGCTGCGCTCGCGCAGCTTCGGCAGGTCGGCGCGGCGCGGGGAATCCAGCGGCGTCCAGCCGCAGATGAAACGCGCAACGGCGATGTAAGGCTCGTGGCTGTACTGCTCGAAGAACAGCCAGCTCAGCGCCTGCGCCTTCCGCCACGGATCTGACGGCAGGAACGAGGTGCCGTCGGCCAGCCAGCACAGGATCGCGTTCGACTCGACCAGGATGCGGCCGTCGTCGAGTTCGATCATCGGCACCTTGCCGTTCGGATTCTTCGCCAGGTAATCCGGCGTGCGCGTTTCGCCAATCGCACTGTTGGTTTCGACCCAGCGGTATTCACGGCCCAACTGCTCAAGCAGCAGCTTCACCTTGTGGCAATTGCCCGAAGGCGAGAAGCCGTGGACGGTAATCATGCGGCGCCCCCGTCGCGGCGCGCGAACCATGCTTCGCGGGTCTGGCCCCAGACATCCACGACCACGTCCTGGAACGGCGGCGGCAGCTTGCCCGGCCCCTTGATCGTCGAACCCAGTCGCTTGGCAACGTTTTGCGAGGCGATGTTGCCGGGATCTATGCAATGGATGATGTCGTCCCAGCCGAGGTTGGCGAAGGCCCAGTCGACGGCGGCGGTGCCCGCCTCGGTCGCATAGCCCTTGCCCCAGGCGCGCGGGTGGAAGCCATAGCCGATCTCGTTGCCCGGCCAGCCTTCCGGCTTCCACGGCCCGATCTGTCCCATCCACAGGCCGCTGGCTTTTTCGACCACGCCGAACATGCCGAAGCCCTGGATCAGCCACGCACCGGGCTGCCACAGGAACCGCCGCCACGCTTCCGCGCGCGTCACGTGGCCGCCGATGAAGCGCGCCGCGTCCGGGTGCCCCTGCATTTCCGCGAATGCGTCGAAGTCCTCGGCGCGCGGGACGCGCAGGATCAGGCGGTCGGTTTCCAGCGTCGGGCCGAAGTTCGTCATGCGTTCGCCACCCTCACCCCAGCCCTCGCCCGCCAGCGGGAGAGGGAGACAAAATCAAAACGCGTTGATGCCGGTCAGCTCGCGGCCGATCACCAGCTGGTGCACGGTCTCGGTGCCTTCGTAGGTGATGACCGATTCCAGGTTCAGCGCGTGGCGGATCGCCGCGTGCTCGGTGGTGATGCCGGCGCCGCCGAGCAGGTCGCGGCACTCGCGGGCGATGTCGATCGCCATCCGGCAGTTGTTCCATTTCGCCAGCGAAACCTGCTGCGGCTGCATGGTGCCGGCATCCTTCAGGCGGCCGAGCTGCAGCGACAACAGCTGGGCCAGGGTGATCCGGCGGGCCATGTCCGCCATCTTGATCTGCGCGCTCTGCGTCGCCGCCACCGGGCGATCGAACAGGATGCGTTCCTTGGTGTAGGCCAGCACCTCGTCGAGGCAGGCGATGGCCGCGCCGATCGGGCCCCAGGTGATGCCGTAGCGCGCCTGGGTGAGGCAACCCAGCGGCCCCTTCAGGCCCGTCACGTTGGGCAGGCGGTTGGCTTCGGGAACGCGCACGTTGTCGAAGAACAGCGCGCTGGTCACCGAGGCGCGCAGGCTCATCTTCTTGTGGATTTCCTGGGCAGTGAAGCCGGCGAAATCCTTCTCCACCACGAAGCCCTGGATGCCGTCGTCGGTATGCGCCCAGACGATGGCGATGTCGGCCAGGTTGCCGCTGGTGATCCACATCTTCGAGCCGTTGAGGATCCAGTCGGCGCCATCGCGCCGGGCATGGGTCTTCATGCTGGCCGGATCGGAACCTCCATGCGCTTCGGTCAGGCCGAAGCAGCCGATCACCTTGCCCGCAGCCATGTCCGGCAACCAGCGCATGCGCTGCTCTTCGGAACCGTAGGCGTAGATCGGATACATGCACAGCGAGCTCTGCACGCTGACGAAGCTGCGGATGCCGCTGTCGCCGCGTTCCAGTTCCTGGCAGATCAGGCCGTAGCTGACCGCGTTCAACCCGGCGCAACCGTACTTCTCAGGAAGCGAAGAACCGAGCAGGCCCATCTCGGCGATCTCGGGCACGAGTTCCTTCGGAAACCGCGCCTGGTCGAAGGCATCGCCGATGATCGGGATCACGCGCTCGTCGGTGAAGCGCGCAACGGCGTCCTGCACCGCGCGCTCCTCGTCGCTGAGCAGGGAACGGACATCGAACAGGTCGTAGGGATGCAGGGCCATGGCGGTGTGTCGGGGCTGGCAAACCGCCATTGTAGTCGCGCAGGCCGCGCAGTCGGCACCTGCGATATGACCAACGCCCACCGCCGAAACGCCGCGGTTTTGGCCAAAGCCATGCGATTCGCCACTCGCCCCCTTGCCTGCCCCGGAAAAGTCGACGGGGCCGGATTTACTCCGGCCCCGCCTTGGCATCGCGCGGTTGGTACAGTCCCGCGGTCAGCTGTTCGGGGTGCCCGCCACCGACGCCACCTGGGTCACGACCTGGCCATCGACCAACGGCAGGCGTTCGCCTGGCGGCTGCGTCATGCGCACGGTGCGGATGTCGCCATCGAGCATGTAACGCACGTCGTAGGCGACCGTGCGGTCGTCGGCGCCAAGCGAGATGCGATCACCCGGCTTGTGGTCGGTCTGCAGGCTGCCGGTCGTGCCATCCGGATTCCTGTAGGTCACGTTCCATGCGACCGTGCGTGACGATGTCGAGGTGTTGTTGACCGTGCGGCAGCGGCGGTCGACGCGGTTCACCACCTGGCCACCGACGTGGTTGCGGTCGACGCGGTTGCCGATGAAGCCACCAGCCACCGCACCCGCGGCCGTTGCCGCTTTTTTACCGTTGCCACCGCCGATCTGGTTGCCGACCAGGCCACCAATCAGCGTGCCCGCAACCGTACCGCCGACATTGCCGTCGCGTTCGGGCAGGCGTTCCTGCACCGCCACGTCCTCGCAGACCTGCTGCGGCGTCGTGGTGCTACTCGATTCGCGCACTGGATCAGTGCCGATCACCGTCGCGTAGCGCTCCGCGCGCTCGATCACCGGCTGCACGTCGACCACATCGGCATAAGCCAAGCCGCGCTGCGCCGGGCCATCCACGGCCAGCCCGACATCATCGACCGCGGTGGGCTGGCCTGACCCTCGGTCGTTGTTGTTCATGAAACCGGCAGTGGCGACGCCACCCACCAGCAGCGCACCGAGCGCGATCGCGAGCGTATTGTTCTTCAACATGGGGATTCGCCTCCGTGGATGGGACACGGCGATTGCAGCACGCTTACTCTGAACAGCCGCGAAGCCCGCGGATCGGGCCGCGGGCGCCGTTCATGCATGTGCAGGCGGCGTGCATGCTAGCGTTTGCCCCAATCGCCTTCGGAGCCGCGCCATGGCCAACCCGCTGCTGCTGCCGCTGCTCGCATGGGCACGCAAACTCCGCTACCCCACGTTGTTCAAGCTGACCGCCGGACTGTTCGCGCTCAGCATCCTGTTGCCACCGGGTATCGATCCGATCCCGTTCCTGGACGAAATCGTGTTCGGCCTCGGCACGCTCCTGCTCGCCAACTGGAAGACGCGCAAGCCTCCCGCCATCAGCGAGAAACCACCCATCGACGGCGAAGCCCGCCGCTGACATGCGGCTGGTCGACAGCCACAGTCACTTCGATGCGCCGGAATTCGATGCCGATCGCCCTGCGGCGCATGCGCGCGCGGTGGCCGCCGGTATCGGCGTGCAAGTGGTACCGGCAATCGATGCCGCCAGCTGGCCGAAGTTGAAGGCGGTTTGCGCTGAATTGCCCGGCCTGCATGCGGCCTATGGCCTGCATCCGATGTACCTGGCGTCACATCGGCCGGACCATCTTGCCGACCTGCGCAACTGGATCCAACGCGAGAACCCGGTCGCGATCGGTGAATGCGGACTGGACTATTTCGTCGACGGCCTCGACCACGACGCGCAGCAGGTCTATTTCGACGGCCAGTTGCAACTCGCACGCGAATTCAAGCTGCCGCTGATCGTGCATGCACGCCGGGCGGTGGATGCGGTGATCGGTTCGATCCGCAAGACCGGCGGCTTGCGCGGCGTGGTGCACAGCTTTTCCGGCAGCGTCGAGCAGGCCTCGCAACTGCACAAGCTCGGCTTCCTGCTCGGCATCGGCGGCCCGGTGACCTTCGAACGCGCGAATCGCCTGCGCGGGCTCGTGGCGACCATGCCCCTCGACCAGCTGCTGCTGGAAACCGACAGTCCCGACCAGCCCGGCGCCGCGCATCGCGGGGAACGCAACGAACCGGCGCGCCTGCTCGAAGTCCTGCAGGTCGTTGCCGACCTGCGTGGGGTTTCGCCGGAAGAAATCGCCCGGGCGACCACGGCGAATGCGGCGGGGCTGTTCGGCCTGGACGTCTCCACGCAGGCCGCCTGACCGCCGACGAACGCGGGTGACCCACCGGCGAAAATGTCCCGCGCCATCGGCATGCGCCGCCAGCAGGCACTATTGCGGCCCCGCCCGTTCCCGGTGCCTGCACATGTCGCGATTCGCACGGATGGCCCTCCGCCACGCCATCGTCCTGCCCTTGCTGGGGCTCGCCTGCTGCCTGCCGCCCGCGCATGCGCAGGTGCCGTCACTGCCGGCGGCGGGCGCGCCGGTCCAGTCCACGCGACCCGACGACGCCACCATCCGCGCCACCATGCGGCGCGCCACCAGGTTCATGACCGACGAGGTCGCCACGAATGGCGGCTACGTGTGGTCGTACCTGCCGGACATGTCGCGTCGTTGGGGCGAACTGGAGGCCACGCCGACGATGATCTGGGTGCAGCCGCCCGGCACCGCGACCATGGGCCACCTGTTCCTCGATGCCTGGCATGCCACCGGCGAGGCGCAGTACTACGACGCGGCGGCGGCCGCCACCGATGCGCTGCTGCAGGGCGAGAAGCCCAGGGGCGGCTGGCACTACTTCATCGACTTCGCCGGCGCCGAGGCCACCGCCCAGTGGTACGCCACCATCGGCAGGAACGCATGGCGGATGGAAGAGTTCCAGCACGACTGGGGCAACGCCACGTTCGACGACATGGGCACCGGCGAGACCATGCAGCTGATCCTGCGCATGGCCGAGATCGGCAGGGATCCGCGCTACCTGGCCGCGGCCAGGCGCAGCGTCGAGTTCGTGCTCGCAAGCCAGTACGACAACGGCGGCTGGCCGCAGCGCTGGCCGCAGCAGAACCCGTACGTCCACCACGGCATGGCCGACTACACCGGCTACATCACCTTCAACGACGACGTGGCACGCCAGAACATCGAGTTCCTGCGGCTGGCCTACAGGCTGCTCGGCGACGCGCGCATCCCGGATGCGATCGCGCGCGGAATGGACATCTACGTCAAGACCCAGCAGCCCGCGCCGCAAGCCGGCTGGGGCCTGCAGCACACGCTCGACCTGAAGCCCGCCGCCGCCCGCACCTATGAGCCGGAGGCACTGGTCACCCACACCACCGCCGACAACGTGCGCGCGTTGCTGGCCTTCTACCGCCAGACCGGGGAGCGCCGCTTCATCGCCCGCGTGCCGGACGCGCTGGACTGGCTGGCGTCGGTGCAACTGCCCGCCGAGAAGGCCAAGGACGGCCGCGCGTTTCCCACCTACATCGAGATCGGCAGCAACCAGGCGCTGACCGTGCATCGTCGCGGCTCGAACGTGGTCAACGGCGAGTACTACTTCGACCACGACCCGTCCAACCCGCTCGGCCACTACGGACAGACGCGCAAGATCGACCTGGCCGGACTACGCGAGGAATACGACGCGCTGGCGGCGATGGACGAGGCCGAGGTCCGGCGCGACGCCGCGGCGTTGCAGGCGACTGCACGCGGGCCGCTGCCGAAGTACTTCATGGAGCGCATCGGCGAAGTGTCGGACCTGAACCTGGATGCCAGCGACCGGACGCTCGACGAACGCGTGGCGGGACTGAATGCGCAGGGCTATTGGCCAACGCCCTTGTTCGCGACCAGCCATCCGTACGCGGGCGATGGCGCGAAGCAGGCGCAACCCGGCGACTATGCGACGACGCGGGTGGGCGACCTCACGGATACCAGTCCGTATCTCGCGGAGAAGGCGGTGATCGGGATCTCCACCGGAACCTACATCGAGAACATGGTGGCGTTGATCGCGGCGTTGCGGGACGGACGGTGAGGGCCGCGATCAGCCCACCCGCTTCGGCTTGAGCAGCATCTCCAGCACCTTGCCCACCGCCGCGAACGCGAAGGCGCCGGTCACGTGCGTGGCCGCGCCCAGCCCGGCGCCGCAGTCCAGCTTCAAGGCCTCGTCCTTGCCGAGTTGCGGGCGGATGCCGCAGACGCTGCCGTCGGCCTGGGGATAGCGCACGTTCTCCAGCGAGTACACCGCCGGCACGCCGAAGTAGCGGTCGTGGTTCTTCGGGAAATTGAATTCGCCGCGCAGCTTCCTGCGAATGAGCGACAGCATCGCGTCGTGCTCGGTGCGCGACAGGTCGCGCACGCGCACCTGGGTGACGTCGCTGCGACCGCCGGCGGAACCGACCGTCACGATCGGCTGCTTGCGGCGGCGGCAGTAGGCGATCGCCTCGACCTTGCTGCGGAAGCTGTCGCAGGCGTCCAGCACCAGGTCGCCGGGGGCATCCAATAGTTCGCCGAGATTCGCCGGCGTGAGGAACTGCTGCCTGAGGTCGAGTTCGATGGCGGGGTTGATCGCGCGCAGGCGCTCGCCCATCGCCTCGACCTTGGCGCGGCCGTACTGGCCTTGCAGCGCGGGCAACTGGCGATTCGTATTCGAGACGCACAGATCGTCGGCATCGACCAGGGTCAGCTTGCCGATGCCGCTGCGCGCGAGCGCTTCCACCGCCCACGAACCCACCCCGCCGATGCCGACCACGGTAACGTGGCAGCCCGCGAAGCGCGCCAGCGCCCCGCTGCCATACAGGCGGTCGATGCCGCCGAAACGCTCACGCAAACCGTTGTCCATGCGATCCAGTTTAACGGGCGGTCGCTGGCGCTGGTTTCAGGCAACCGAATTGCGGCGGCTGAAACCACGTTTTGCTGCAGGCATGCTGCGGCAGTTGCAAGGCGTGTTGCGGTGCGCCATGCTGCGTCCGGCGCCTCTTAGAGTGTTTGCTCCATGACCGCGACTCGCATCATCAAGAAGTACCCGAACCGCCGCCTCTACGACACCGAGATCTCGAGCTACATCACGATCGAGGACGTGCGCCAGCTGATCATCGACGGCGAGACCTTCGAGGTTCGCGATGCGAAGACCGGCGAGGACCTGACCCGGCAGGTATTGCTGCAGATCATCGCCGAGCATGAACAGGATGGGCAGCCGATGCTGTCCACCCAACTGCTGAGCCACCTGATCCGCTTCTACGGCGACTCGCTGCAGGGCTTCATGGGCAACTACCTGGAACGCTCGATGCAGGTATTCCTCGACCAGCAGCAGCAGTTCCGCCAGCAGATGGGTGGCCTGCTCGGGCAAACGCCGTGGACGATGCTCAACCAGCTCACCGAGCGCAACATGGAGGTCTGGAAGGACTTCCAGAAGAACCTGGTGGGTGGCATGGGCAGCCCGACCGGGACGCCGCCGCGGGACCGCGACCCGCGCAAGCCGCGCTGACGCCCGCGCGAACCGCGCAAAAAAAAACGGGCCTCGCGGCCCGTTTTCGTTCGAGGTGGATCAGGCGATCCGGATGTTCATGGCGCGCGCGCGGCCGTACCGCAATACTTCTCGCGGAACGCCAGCGCCTTCGGCATCAGCGATTCCAGGTGCTGGATACGGGTTTCCGGGCTGGGATGGGTCGACGCGAATTCCGGCGGGCTCTGGCCGCCGCTGGCCTGCGCCATCCTCTGCCACAGCGGCACCGCTTCGCGGGGGTCGAAGCAGGCCGCGGCGGCAAGCATCAACCCCACTTCGTCCGCTTGCGTTTCATGGCCGCGCGCATACGGCAGGGCCGAAGTCACGCCATACGCCGACATCACCGTCTGCATGGTGCCGGCGTCCATTCCACCCGCGGCACCCGCCATCTGCCCGATCTGTTCCAGCTTGCCGCGGGCCATCCGCTGCGCGCCGTGGCGCATCAGCGCATGGGCGATCTCGTGGCCCATCACCGCTGCCATGCCGTCCGCGTTCTTCGCCACCGGCACGAGGCCGGTATACACCGCCATCTTGCCGCCCGGCAGGGCGAACGCATTGGCCTGGTCGGACTGGATGACGTTGACGGTCCAGTCGAAGCCGGCGGCGAAGTTGCGCACCTCGACGCCACGCTCGGCGGCCAGGTCGCGCTCGACTTCGTCCACCTTGTCGATCAGCCGGGCGGCGATGTCGCTGATCTGCCTGGCGATCTCGGAATTCGGATCGACCGGCCGCTCCTGGCTGAGGATCTCGCGATAGGCCTGCAGTCCGAGGGCACTCTCCTGCTCGGCATCCAGGGTCTTGTCGATCAGCACCTGCTCGCCGGTGTATGGGTCCACGCTGCGGTTGGAGAAGTAGTAGTAGGCGCCATAGCCAAGCAGTGCAACCACCACCAACAGGCGCAAGCCGCCGCCACGCTTGCGCGGCTGGTTGTACCCGTTGCCCATCGGATCCTGGTTCATCGCCCGCTCCTCTTGCTGGAATTGCCGCGCCGTGCGAATGCCCGGCGATCATTGCAGCTGGCGCACCAGCCGGAAGCCGACGCGCGCATTGGTCACGTCGGTGCCGCCCGACGTGCGCCAGGCCGAGCGCACCTGCGCCGGTGCGCTCGCCCACGAGCCGCCGCGGTACATCCGGTTGCGGCAACCCGGGTTGATCCACGCCGCACCGGTGGCCGGGGCGCGCCGGTATCCCTGGTGCCAGCAATCGGCGACCCACTCCGAAACATTGCCCGCCATGTCGTGAAGACGGAATGCATTCGCCTTGAAACTGCCCACTGGCGCCGGGCCCCACCAGCCGTCGCCATAGCCGGCGAACGCGTTGCTCCAGCGGCGCCCCTGCGGCGATGCATCGCGGCCACCGGTCAGGTTCTCCACCCCGTCCGGCGGCGCCCCCGCGCCCCAGGGATAGCGCGTGGTCGCGCCGGCGCGCAGCGCGTATTCGAATTCGGCCTCGCTGGGGAGGCGGTAGTGCGCGCCCGATTGCTCCGAAAGCCAGGCGGCGTAGGCCTCGGCGTCGCGCGCGGTGACATGGATCACCGGCATGTCCGGCGCCGCCGGCTGGCCGTCGTAACCGGAACGCCAATCGATGCCACTGCCGCGGACGAAATTGCCGCTGCGCACGTCGTAGGCGAGCGAATGCCCACGTTGGGTGGCGCGCGCTTCATGGCCGCTGGCGGCGACGAAGCGGCCGAACTCGGCAACAGTGATCTCGTGGCGGGTCATCGCGAAACCGCGTTCCAGCCGGACCAGGTGGCGCGGCTGTTCGTCCTTGCTGGCGTCGGAGTCGCCCTCGGTGGCGCCCATCTGGAATGCGCCGTGCGGGATGACCACCAGGCCCGGGCCGCGGCTGCCATCGTCCAGCCCGTCGGTGAAAACCTGCCCGGGGCGGAACAGCCCGTAATTGCCGACCAGGTCGATGCGCTGGCGCAGCTCGATGCTCGCCGGGTCGCCGACATTGGCGATGCGCAGCATGTCCGCCAGCCGCTCACGGGCGACCCGCAGGCCATCCGGGTCGCCCAGCGCGATCAGCCCCTCGTCGCGCAGCCGGCGCACGCGCTCGGCGCGCATGACTTCGATCCGCGCGGCCGAGGCGGCGATCGTCTGCGGGTGCTGGCGCACCCGCTGCGCCCGCGCAAGGTCGGCCCGCGCCGCATCGAAATGACCGGTCACCGCGGCGGCTTCGGCGCGCGTGATCAAGGCCGCTTCCACCACCCCGATCCCCAGCGCCGCGCGCATCTGGCCCGGACGCAGGCGCAGGGCATCGCGGAACGCTTCGAGTGCGCCGCCGGGCGCATCCAGCACCCCCGCCTGGAGCGCGCGCTCGCCGGCCAGGCTGCGATCGCGGGCCTGCTCGGCGGCATCCAACGCCTGCAGGTAGGCCAGGGTTCGCGGCGCGTCGGGCCACAACGTGCGCAACACGGTGGCATGGCGTTGGGCGAAGCGCAGCGCGGCCAGGTCCTCGTCGGCGGCAGCGAGGGCGGCGTTCGCCTGCCCGAGCAGCGCGGACTGCGCGCGGGCGAGCAGCTTCGCATCGGCCGCGTCGCCGGGATGCTGGCGCAGCAAGGCGATCAGGATCGGAATCGCCGACGCCGTGGTCTCGAACAGGTCGCCGTTGTCGAGGGCGCGCCGCGCGGCCTTGCGCGCCGCCACCGGATCATCGACCTGTACCGCCGGCAGGGTCCAGCTGAGGACGCCCGCCAGCGCGTCGTCGCCGCTGATGCTGACGCTGCCGGCCGGCAGGTCCGCGTGCGCGACCTGCGCACGCGGGGACACGGGCGCATCCGGCCTGCAGGCCGCGAGCGCCAGCGGGACGAACAGGGCGATGACGGTCCAGCCTGCGCGCAAACGACACTCCGGGATGCCGGCACGGGGCCGGGGCGATGGTTCGGGCGAACTTAGGCCAAGTCGAACACCCCGGCAACCGCATAATGGGCGCATGACCGAATGGATCGACACCCCGGACGCGCTGCGCGCGCGCCTCGCCCACCCACCCCGCGTCGTCGGGCTGGACACCGAATTCATCCGCGAGCGCACGTACTGGCCGCAACTGGCGCTGGTCCAGGTCGCGCTTGGCGACGCCGGCGACCCGCGCGCAAGCGGCGACATCCTGCTGGTGGACCCGCTGGTGCCCGGCATGCCCGAGGCGCTGGCACCGCTGCTGGCCGATCCCGGCGTGCTCAAGCTGATGCACAGCCCGAGCGAGGACCTGGTCGCTTTCCGGCACGCCTGCGGGGTGCTGCCCGTCGCGCTGTTCGATACCCAGGCCGCGGCTGCGCTGTGCGGCATCGGCGGCGGACTGGGCTACCAGAAGCTGGTGCAGGACGTGACCGGGGTCGCGCTGGAAAAAGGCGAGACCCGCTCCGACTGGATGCGCAGGCCGCTGTCGCCATCGCAACTCGCATACGCGGCGGACGATGTGCGCCACCTGCATGCGATCCACCACGTGCTGCAGGCGAAGCTGGCGGCGCTGGGCCGCAGCGGCTGGCTGGCCGAGGACAGTGCGCGCCAGTTGGCCAACGCGGCCAACGAGGGAGGCGACCGCTGGCCGCACCTGGCGATCCGCAGCAGCCAGTTCCTGGATGCGCCAGCGCAACGCCGCCTGCTCCGCCTGTTGCGCTGGCGCGAGGACCAGGCGCGCCGCAGCGACCGCCCGCGCAGCTGGATCCTGGACAACGAACTGGCCGCGGCATTGGCCCGCGGCAATCCCGGCGACACCGGCGCGTTGCAGGCGCAACTGGACGCCACCCCGAAGTCTCCGCGCAGCCTGCGCGAAGCGTTGTGGCAGGCCCTCACCACGCCGCTCGCGGACGAGGCCGAGGCCCCGCTGGCGCGCGGCGACGATCGCGACAAGAAGCAGTTGCGTGCGATGCAGGACGCGGTGCTGGTCGCGGCAGGCGAACTCGGCGTACCGGAAGGCCTGCTGGCCTCGCGCAAGCTGCTGGAGGCCTTGCAGGACGGCGGCGGCTGGATCGGACCACTGGCCGGCTGGCGCCGCACGGTGCTGGAAACCCGGCTTGGCCCCCTGCTCGCATCTGGCGGGACCAGCCCGGCCTCCGTATAATCGGCGGCGTTGTATCTCGTGGGGCGGTAGCTCAGCTGGGAGAGCGCCACGTTCGCATCGTGGAGGTCAGGGGTTCGATCCCCCTCCGCTCCACCACGATTCCAAGGCCGGCCCTGTGCCGGCCTTGTTTTTTTCGCGACACCCCGTCGCGCAGGCCTCAGTCCTGCAGGAACAGGCGGCCGATCGCGAGCGCGGTTTCGTAGGGCGCGGGCTCGTTGCGGTTGCTGAGCAACACCACCGTCAGCCGCTGGCCGGGCCAGCGCACGATCACGTTGCGGAAGCCGATGGTTTCCCCGGAATGCCAGACGGTGTCGCCGCTGATGCGCCAGCCGAACCCGTAGTGCGCCTGGTGGTCCTCGCCAGTCACTTCCACCTGCCTGCCGAAGGCCAGCGCTCGCGATGCGTCGCTGAGCAGGCGATCGTCGTACAGGGCGGCGTCCCAGCGTGCCAGGTCATGCGTGTTCGAGTAGATCCCGCCATCGCCCAGCACGGCGCTGGTCGAACTCTGGTCGGTTCGCTGCCAGCGGCCATCGGTTTCGCTGTAACCCCACGCACGGTTGGACACATCGGGGCCGCCAGCCACGAAGGCCACGGTGTCGTGCATGCCCAGCGGCAGGAAGATGCGGTTGCGCAGGAACGCCGGATAGTCGAGACCGGATGCGCGCTCCACCACCAGCGCCAGCAGCGCATAACCGCTGTTGCTGTAGCGGTACGCACTGCCCGCCGGGAACTGCAGCCGATCCTCGCGTGCGAGCAGGTCGAGCACCCCGGAATCGCGGATCTGGCCCGTGTACGGCTCGGCCATCAGGTCCTCGTAATCCAGCAGGCCCGAGGTATGCGTCAGCAGGTGGCGCAAGGTGACTGCGTCGGCGGCGGGCGGCAGGGATGGCAACCACCTGCGGACGCGGTCGTCGATGGCGAGCTTGCCGTCCTGCGCCAGCAGCAGGATCGCGGCGGCGGTGAACTGCTTGCTGACGGAGGCCAGGCGGTAGTTGGTAGCCGGACCCGCTTCGATCCCCAACGCCAGGTCGGACCGGCCATAGCCCCGATTGACGCGCGCCTCGCCTGCCTGGAGGACCAGCAGGGATGCGCCGGGCACGTCGCCCTCGTAGCGTTGCATCAGGCGTTCGATCGCGGCGTCGGGCATGGCGGACTCGGGGGCGGTCACCGGCACGTCGTAAAAAATGCCGGGGGTGGGTTCGGGCTGGAAGGTGTAGTGCCACCATTCCATCGGGTAATTGCGGAAGCCGGCGGCGTGCATCGCATCGCGCAGGCGCAGGCGGTTGGCGCGCTGGCCGGCATCGACGTCGGGCGAATCGGTATTCGCGCGGGTGCCGAAGAAATCGAACTCGGTGCCCATGTCGACCGGCATGCACGCGGCGTCGGTCGAATCGCATTGCAACAGGGTCAGGTCGACGGTCGCGCCGCGACTGTGGCCGGACCTGGGCGAAATGTATTCGCCGACCAGTTGCGCCTTGTCGAGATCCGGGTAATGCGCGGCCTTGGTCTTCAGGTCGGCGGGGTCGTCCACCCAGCGCATGAAGTGGGCCACCGCGCGCGCCGGCCGGTAGCAATCGAAGATGCGCAGGCGCTGGTGGCGTTCGCGCAACGCCGCTTCGACCCTTGCCAGGGCATCGGCGGCCTCGCGCTTGAGCCAGCAGCGCGGCGCCTCGTAGCCATCGACCGGTGCACCGACGAAATTGTCGCTGCCGGCATAGCGGATGTCCTGGGCGATGTCGGGCACCACCGCGCGGATGTCGACCATCCCCGTGGCCTCGATGCGTGTCGCCGGGGAGAGCGTCGGCGGATCGGCGGCAGCGGCCGTTGCGCAACCCGCCAGCAACAGCACCGCGCAGGCGAGTCGCAGGCTACTCACAGTCGCCTACCCTGGCGAAATCGAGGTCTTCGTAGTCCGAGCTGAAGTCGCCCTGCGGGTCGATCTTCGCCATCGTCATGCGGCGCGCATCGCCCGTTCCCGAGAACGCCACGAACGCATCCAGGTCGACCGCGGGATCGTCCCAGTGCAACAGGTAGCGACCGTCCAGCTCGCCGATGCGGCCATGCATCTTCGGCGACTTCGCCGAGCGCCATTCGACGGCACCATCGACGGTGCACAGGCGCACCTCGCCGAACCACGGATCGCGCCACGTGCCCAGCCAGTCGCGCAATCGCGCGGGCGCGACGGGCGTGCGCTTGCCGGCATCCGGCACCGCGGGCTTCGGCTTCGACACCCCGGCAGGCGATGCAGGCTTCGCCAATTCGTCGGCATAACCCGCTACGCCCAGCGACTTCTCGGGTGCGGTGAACAGCTTCAACAGCACCTGCGCCAGCACCGTGCGCGCGTTGCTGCCGTCGCCGTTGATCATGAACACGAAGCCCGACCTGCGATCCGGCACCAGCATCATCATCGAATACATGCCACCAAGGGTGCCGGTGTGCGAGACCGTCCACGTGCCATCGACGTCGGCCAGGCGGAAGCCGTAGGCATAGGCGTAGTAATGCGTGTCGTCCCAGCGCTTGCGCTGCGCCGAGATCGGCATCGGCGTGCGCGCCTTCACCATCTCCGCGCGCTGCGCATCGCCCAGCCACTGCTTCTGTGCGTCCGTCGGCGCCAGCCAGTTGCTGGCCCACGCCAGCATGTCGTCGAGGCCGCAACGGATGCCGCCCGCGGGGGCCGACGCGATCGCGGGCACGACCTCGCCATCGCGGCGCATCGCTTCATTGCGGTCGCCGACCCGCGTATGCGGCTGCGCCACGCTGCCGGCGTCGGCCAGCGAAAATTCACCGACCCGGCAGCCGCCCAGGCCCAGCGGCTCGAACAACTCGCGGCGCACCAGTTCCTCGTAGGACGCGCCACCGGCCGCGGCCGCGACCTGGCCGGCGACCACGTACAGCAGGTTGTCGTAGGCGTAGCCGGCACGGAAGCCATAGGCGGGCTTGATGTGGCGCAGGCCGCGGACGATGTCGTCGCGGGTGAACCGGTTCGGCTCCGGCCACAGCATCAGGTCGCCGCCACCCTCGGGCAGGCCGCTGTTGTGGACCAGCAGGTCGCTGACGGTCATGTGCTGGGTGACCCACGGATCGTGCATCGCGAACTGCGGCAAGTGCTTCACCACCGGATCGTCCCAGCGCAGCCTGCCCTGCTGCACCAGCCGCGCCAGCACCGCGCCGGTCATCGCCTTGCTGTTGGACGCGATCTTGAACAGCGTCTTCGTCGTCACCTTGTCGCCGCTGCCGGCGACGGTCTCGCCATGGCCGCGCGCGTACACGACCTTGCCGTCTTCGATCACGCCCACCGCGATGCCCGGCAACTTGTAGCGCTCGATGGTGGCGCGCACCGCGGCGTCGATCGTTTCGGGACTGGGCCCGGCCGTGGGCCTGGCCGCATGCGCGACGGGCATCGCCATGGCGAACGCCAGGCCAACGGCCAATGCCATTCCCCGCAGGTAGACCCGGGGGGCACTCCACGAAGGTCGGAAGGCGTGGCTCATCTGCATGTCCCTGCGGCGGATGGAGGCGATCATCGCAGTCGCGACCACCCTGCATCGTGGCGCGACGGTTCTACTGCGTCCAAAAAAGAGGCGGCCCGGTTGGGGGCCGCCGGAGAATTAGTCCCGGAGGAGGACTAGGGGTTCGGTTGCGCGCGGTCAGTAGTTGTAGGTCATGACCAGTTGCATGTAGCGCGGGGATTGCCAGACGGTGCCCTGGCCGAAATGCGGCAGCTTCGTCCCGGGCTGGCTTTCGTAGCGGGAATGCACGTTGACGACGGCCTGGTTGTTGAGCAGGTTGTACACGGAGAACCGGACCTTGAGGTCGACGTCTTCGACCGGCAGTGCCCAGGTCACGTTGGCGCCGAGGTCGGTGACCCACGGCATGCGGCCGAACGCACCCCGTTCCGTGTAGACCAGTTGCCGGTTCAGGCTGGCGCAGTCCGCCACGCACAACCAACCGGAACCGCCGCCACTGAACTCGCCGGGACCGAAGCCGCGGTTGTCGTTGGGCCAGCGCACGCCGAACGCGGTGATCGGACCGCCGGAGCGCGTCATGAGCGTCGCGCCGAAGCTCCACATTTCATTGAGCTTGTAGCTGCCGCGCAGCTTGATCTGGTGGCGGAAATCGTTGAACAGGACGCCGTAGCGCTCGTTCACGGCCGGGTGGTCGTAGAACTGGACGAGGTTGGTATCGGCGTAACCGGTGTCCGAGTTCACCGGGCCTTCGATGTTGCCTTCCGACTTCGACCAGAGGTAGCTGGCGTTGAACGCCCACTTGTCGTCCCAGGCGCGATCCACCTGGAATTCGACGGCCTTGTAGGTGCGCCTCGGCTTCTTGTAGCCCGAGATGGCATTGCTGCCCAACGCCGAGTAACCGTCAACCGACGTATCGATGTCCACCCACGACTGCGTCGACGTGCACCACAGGGTGTTGGTCTCGCCCGGGTTGATGATCGGGAAGTTCCAGTTGCCGGGGCAATTGGAATGGTTGATGCGGGTGTCTTCCACCGCGCGGCTCACCTTCCGGTAGGTGGCGTTGACGCCGTACGACCATTCCTGGTTGATCGCCTGCTGGAAGCCGAGGATGAACTCGTCCTGGAACACCTGCTTGAGGTCGCGGGACACCGCCGCACGGACGTCGGTGGGCGCGGGGATGTTGCCGTCCGTGTTGACCGGACCGATCTGCGCGCCGAGGATCGGCTCCAGGTAGGCGCCGCCGGAAACCGGGTCGACCTTCTGGGCCCAGCCATTGAGCACGTAGTAGGTGTGCTCGTCGGTGGTGCCGCCGCCGAAATAGTCGGTGAGCTTGTTGGTCAGCGGCAGGTAGTAGCGACCCGCGTTGCCGAACAGCTTGGTGGTGCCATCGCCCTTCATGTCCCAGCTGAAGCCGAGGCGCGGCGAAATCATGTCGTTGAAATCCGCCTTGGCGAAGGTCGCGCCCGAGGCGAGCTTGTTGTGGAACTTGTCGACGCGGAAGCCGAGGTTGAGCAGCAGGTTGGGGGTGACGTTCCAGTTGTCCTCGAGGTAGAACGCCTGGGTCTCGTTCGTCACCGGGGAGCCGGTGAGGTAGCGGCGCGCATCGACGATCGCGGTCGCGCCCGGGGGAACCACCGTGCCGTTGAGCGCGCCACCCGGGGTGGCGGCCTGCACCTGGTAACTCCGGCCATCGCCCGGGTATATCACCGAGCTGTTGGAATCCATGTTCTCCTGGTCAAGGCCGAAGCGCAGCAGGTGGTCTCCCAGGGTCCACTCGAAATCGAGGCGGATTGCCTCGCGCTCGTCGTATCGGCTGGACCTGCTGCTGTCGCTCGGGTGGCAACCTTCCGGCGTGGTCTCGGCGCCGAAGGCGCTGGTGTAACTACCGGAGCGGGTGACGATGCTGCAATACGGATCCGACGGGCTGCCACTGATGGCGCTGCGCTCGTTGATGCCGTACATCGCCTTGGCGACGAAGTTCTCGGTGAAGTGCCCGGTGTAGGTCAGCGACCAGTTGTCGCCGCCCGAGCCCGACGAGCTCTCCCCCTTCTTGTTGCCCCGCGCTTCCGTGTCCCAGGTGTACAGGTAGTTGCTGGTGACCGAGTCGGCCCCGTCGGAGAACGCCAGGAACTCCACCAGGTGGTCGTCGTTGATGCGCCAGTCCAGCTTGGCGCCCCAGAAGTCGTTGTTGCTCTCGGTGTACCAGGCCTGGGTGGTGTCGATGTCGCGCGGGTTGCTGTCGCGCCTTTCGTACATGCCGAAGAAGAACAGCCTGTCTTTCAGGATAGGACCGGAGGCCCACACGTTGGCCTTGTAGAACGAACTCGCATCGCGGCTCGTGCGGTTGCGCTCGTCGAGAGTGCCGTCGTCGTGGAAGTGATCCTCCTTGTCGGCCGCCCATGCCGAAGGCTCGAAGGTGAACTCCGCGCCGGCATGGAACTCGTTGCCGCCGGAGCGCGTCACGGTGTTGATCACGCCACCGGTGGTGCGACCGAATTCGGCCGAGTAACCGCCGGTCTTGACCTGGTATTCCTGGTAGAACGCGAACGGCACCGACGAGAAGCCCTGCCGGCGATACGGATCGGTCACGTTCAGGCCGTTGATGTAGACCGCGTTCTCGGCCACCGACGAGCCACCGAAGGTGAGCCCGCCGAAGGTGGCGCCGGACGACACCACGCCCGGCGCCAGCAGCGCGACCGAAGCCAGGTTCTGGTCGACCGGCAGTCGAGAGATTTCCTCGCGGGTGATGTTGGTCGCCGATTCGGTCGAGCGCACGTCGACGCGGTTGACCACGCGCGAGCCCACGACTTCGATCGCGGCCAGGTTGGCCACGCCGCCATCGCTGCCCAGGTTGACGGTGGTGGTCCCGCCCAGCGACACCGTCACCTTGACCGGCGCGCCCGACCCCGCGGTCAGGGTGTAGTCGCCCGGGGGCAACTGGCCGATGCGGTAGCTGCCATCGCCGCTGACGGTCGCGCTGCGGCTGGCGCCGGTGGCGTCGTTGACGATGGTGATCTGGTCACCGCCGTTGGCACGGCCTGCAACCGCGCCAGTGGCGCTCTGCGCGAATGCAGGCGCGGCGGCCAGCGACGCGAGGCAAAGCCCCATCGCGATGCTGAGGGCGGATTTGCGCAGGCGGCTTGGGGCGGTGCTCATGGAAATTCTCCGGGTGTTGGCTGGAATGTGGCGGAAGGGTGGGCGGCGCGCTGTTGGACGAGCACACGGGGCCCGGTGAATGGGGAATGCCCCGCACGCCCTGGTGCTGGCGACGTGGCGGCAACGAGCGCAATGACGGGGTGCCACCGCATGGATGGCATCGACGCGACCGGCGACACCGCGCCGCCGGGCGTGGTGGGTCGGCGGACTGGCGTGCGAGCGATGGCGTTGCGAGCGTGCATCCGAAGCGTTCCCCAACGATCGGCGATCCATTGGCTGTGTAACACGCAGTCACAGGCTGGTCAATAATTTATTCTTCCCGTATAACTTTCAGAATTAGCTATTCCTTGCCGCGTCGCCGCCGCACCATGGCAACGCAATCCGGCTCGGATCCGCACCAGAGGGAATGCGATGAAGCAACCGCCACGAACCCGCAGATCCGCACCCGCCTTGACGGCCCTGGGCCTGCTGGCGGCATTCGCACTGTCAGGCATGGCGCCGGCGCTGGCACTGGATCGCGACAACCCGGGGCAGCTGCCGATCCCGCCAAGCGGCGTCGTCGGCATGCAGGACGCGTACTTCGCGCCGGAGTTCTGGATTGCGCGACAGCAGGCACCCGACCAGGTACTGATGACGGCCGCTGCCATCCAGGCGCAGAACCGCCGCCTGTTGCAACTCGACGATTCGATGCACGACCTCGCGGCCCTGCCGCCGACGTTGGCACGCACACAGGTGGCTGGATGGATCGAAGGCCTCGCATCCGCGCCGTCGAAGCCCTTGTGGGATGAAACCGGCATGCCGGTGGCCAAGGCGACGCTCGACGCGATTCTCGCCAGCCGCGCGATGGACGCCATCCCGGCAAGCCAGCCGACCCGGTTCGGCATGGCCGTGCAACGCGCGGCGCTGCGCGCCTTCCCGACCGACCTGCGCGTATTCAACCGCCAGGGCGAGACCGACATCGACCGCTTCCAGGAGAGCGCGCTGTTCCCCGGCGATCCGGTCGCGATCGCGCATGCCAGCGCCGACGGCGCCTGGCTGTTCGTGGTGAGTGCGCGCTATGCGGCCTGGGTTGCGGCGGAGGCGATCGCCGAAGGCGACCGCGCCACCGTGCTTGCCTACGGCGCACGCGTGCCGCATCGCATCGTCACCGGCGCCAAGCCGCGCACGCTGTTCACCCGCGAGCAACCACGCCTCTCCGAGCTGCAACTGGACATGGGCGTGCGCATCCCGCTGGCGAACGTCGCCCAGGACAAACCGGTCAACGGCCAGCATCCGTATGCCTCGTGGATCCTCGACCTGCCGGTGCGCGGCAGCGATGGCCGGCTCGGCTTCGCGCCCGCGCTGCTGCAACGCAATGCCGACACCGCCGCCGGTTACCTGCCGCTGACCCGCGCCAACCTCATCCGCCAATCGTTCAAGTTCCTCGGCGAGCGCTATGGCTGGGGACATTCGTACAACGGCCGCGACTGCAGCGGCTTCGTGTCCGAGGTCTACCGCAGCATGGGCGTGGAATTGCCGCGCAACACCAGCGACCAGTCGGTCAGCCCGGCGCTGCAGCGCATCCATTTCGAGGCCGCGACCCCGCGCGCCGCGCGCATGGCCGCGGTCGAGGCGCTCGACGTCGGCGACCTGATCTACATCCCCGGCCACGTGATGATGTTCGCCGGGCGCATAGACGGCATGCCGTGGGTGATCCACGACACCAACGGCGGCAGTTTCCTCGGCGCCGACGGCAACCTGCGCTCGATGCGACTCAACGGCGTGTCGCTGACCCCGCTGGTCCCGCTGCGCTTCGGCGAGGACCACGACTACATCGACCGCATCACCAACATCGTCCGGGTGGCACGCGACCAATGAAGATCACGCACATCCGCTTCGGCATGCTCCGCGTGCCGCTGAAGACCGCCTTCAAGACCGCCCTGCGCACCGTCGAGCAGGTCGAGGACGTGGTGGTGATGGTGCATACCGACACCGGCCACGTCGGCTACGGCAGCGCGCCGGCGACCGCGGTGATCACCGGCGACACCCACGGCTCGATCATGCACGCGATCCGCCACTACATCGCGCCGCGGCTGGTCGGCGAGGAGATCGCCAACCTCAACCGCATCACCCATGCCGTGCAGGCGTCGATGGAGAAGAACACCAGCGCCAAGGCGGCGGTGGAGATCGCCCTGCACGACCTGTGGGGCCAGTTGTACGGCGCCCCGCTGTACCGGCTACTGGGCGGCGGCGAGCCGGCGATCACCACCGACATCACGATCTCCGTCGACTACATCGACAAGATGGTGGCGGATTCGCTGGCTGCGGTGGATCGCGGCTTCGAATCGCTGAAGATCAAGGTGGGCAAGGACATCGGCGTGGACATCGAGCGCACCAAGGCGATCCACGCCGCGGTCGAGGGACGCGCCCTGCTGCGGCTCGACGCCAACCAGGGCTGGACCGCCAAGCAGGCGGTGTACGCCTTGCAGACGCTGGAAGATGCCGGGGTGAAGCTGGAACTGGTCGAGCAGCCGGTCAAGGCGCACGACCTGGAAGGCTTGCGCTACGTCACCGAGCGGGTGCATACCCCGGTGATGGCCGACGAAAGCGTGTTCGGGCCGATGGAAGTGATCGAGCTGATCCGCATGCGCGCGGCCGACATCGTCAACATCAAGCTGATGAAGACCGGCGGCATCTCCAATGCGGTGAAGATCGCCGACATCTGCGGCCTGTACGGCGTGGATTGCATGATCGGCTGCATGCTCGAATCCAGCATCGGGGTGGCCGCGGCGGTGCACCTGGCGGTGGCGAAGTCCGACGTGATCAGCAAGGTCGACCTCGACGGGCCCTCGCTGTGCCGCTACGACCCGGTCGCCAGCGGCGTGCTGTTCAACGAATCGGAGATCAGCATCAGCGATGCCCCCGGCCTGGGCATCCGCGCGATCGAGGGCCTGGTCCCCGTCGACGAACCGCTGGCCTGAGGCAGGCGCGATGTCGGCGCTGGTCAAGATCCGTTCCGAGCGCGACCGCATGTCGGCGATCGAACGCCGCATCGCCGACTTCGTGCTGGACAACGCGCAACTGCTGCGCGACTACTCCTCGCAGCAGTTGGCCAACGCGCTCGGCATCAGCCAGTCCAGCGTGGTCAAGTTCTGCCAGAAACTGGGGTTCAAGGGTTACCCGGACCTCAAGCTGTCGATCAGCGAGGCGGTGGTGCGGGCCGACAACGGCAACGGCGGCGCGCCGTTCGCCGTGGCCGGCACCGAGGATGCCGGGACGATCGGTGCCGACCTGTGGTTGCGCAAATCGGAGGCCGAGCAGGCCACCCGCCTGATCAACCCGCCGGACGCCGTCGCCGCCGCCGCCGCCGCGATCGCCGCCGCCGGCAAGGTCTTCATCATCGGCCTGGGCGACGACGACATCCACGCGCGCACCCTCGCCCTGCGCCTGTCGCTGCTCGGCATCCTCACCGTGCACAACTTCGATCCCGCGCACATGGGAACCAGCCTGTCCGCGACCAACCCCGGCGACGTGCTGCTGGCGATCTCCGAACAGGGCATGCAGCCCGCGCTGTACCAGCTGTGCCGCTATGCGCGCGAGCAGCACGCGCGCGTGGTCACGGTCACCCGCCACAGCTCCAACCCGTTGCGCGCGCATGCCGACCTGCCGTTGCTGGTATCGGCGCACGACGAACGCCCGCACATCGCCCCGCTGCTGTACCACTCCGCGCTGCAGCACCTGCTCGACCGCGTGTTCGCGGTGCTCTGCGAATCCGACCCCACGCGGCGCGCGCGCCTGCAGGCCAACCTCGAGCGGATCCTGCCGTTGCCGGGTGCGTGAGCGTCTTTGCGCCACCTGTTGCATGCTTGCAGCCCCCGATCCACTGTTCCCTGGAAACCCGTCAATGCCGATCCGCCCCATCATCGCCCTCCTCCTGCCCGCGATGCTCGCCGCCTGCGCGCATGCGCCGCAGGCGTCGACCACCGCGAACGCCTGGTCCGATGCCGGCCAGCTGGTGCTGGTGACCACCGCGGACTGGGACGCGACGACTGGCGAACTGCGCCGTTTCGAGCGCGACGGCAAGGGCTGGCGCCAGGTCGGCGACAGCGCATCGATCAGCGTCGGCCGCACCGGCACGGCCTGGGGCATCGGCCTCAACGCGGCGCGCAGCGAT
Organism: Thermomonas sp.; assembly: GCA_035456065.1. GTDB lineage: Bacteria > Pseudomonadota > Gammaproteobacteria > Xanthomonadales > Xanthomonadaceae > Thermomonas. The sequence goes on from DATIDW010000022.1 coordinate 100,789, forward strand.
GGCCCGGTCAAGCGGGAGGGCGACGGCAAGGCACCCGCCGGCGTGTTCGCGATCGGCACCGCGTTCGGCTACGCCGCGGATGCGAAGACCGGCCTGGATTACAAGGGCATGGGCATCAACGACTGGTGCATCGACGTCCCCGAGTCACCGCTGTACAACCAGATCGTCGACCGCAGCCTGGCCAAGGCGCCGGGCCTGGACAAGTCGAGCGAACCGATGCGCCTGGACCTGCATGCGAACGGCGACCAGCGCTACCGCCAGGGCTTCGTGATCCTGCACAACGCCGACGGTGCCACGCCGCGCGGCGGCAGTTGCATCTTCGCCCACCTGTGGGGCTCGCCGGGACAGGCCACCGCAGGCTGCACCGCGATGGCACCGGAGACCATGCAACCGCTGCTGGCCTGGCTCGACCGCAGCCGCAAGCCGGTGTTCGTGCTGCTGCCGAAGACGCAGTACGCCGCGCTGGAACATGAGTGGCAGCTGCCGGGCATCGCATCCGTGGAGCGCGCCCGATGAGCCAGACCAAGCGCGTGATGGCCGGCCTGGTGGCCGGCATCGTCGTCGGCATCCTGCTGGCGTGGCTGGACAAGCCGCTGGCGCTGCAGGTGGCCGACATCGTCGAGCCGTTCGGCAAGCTGTGGCTCAACGCACTGCAGATGACGGTGGTGCCGCTGGTGCTGGCGCTGGTGATCGTCGGCGTGAACCAGGCCAGCGATGCGGCGCAGTCGGGCCGCGTCGCACGCCGCTCGATCGTGATCTTCGTGCTGCTGCTCACCGCCGCCGGCGCGATGGCCGCGCTGCTGGCGCCGCTGGCGCTGTCGATGGTCACCCCGGATCCGGCGGTGGCCGCGGCGCTCGGCGGGCACGAGGCGGAACTGCCCACCAGCACCGGCGGCTGGGCCAGTGCGCTGACCTCGATCGTGCCGAGCAACGCGGTCGCGGCGGCGGCCGCCGGCGCGATGCTGCCGCTGGTGACCTTCGCCCTGTTCTTCGGCTTCGCGCTGACCCGCATCGAGCCCGCGCGGCGCGCGCACGTGGTCGGTTTCTTCCAGGCGGTCAGCGACGCGATGATCGTGATCGTCCACTGGGTGCTGTGGGTGGCGCCGCTGGGCATCTTCGCGCTGGTGCTGGCGCTGTGCGCGCGCGCCGGGCTGGGCATGCTGCAGGCGCTGGGCATCTACATCCTGCTGGAATGCGCGCTGTACCTGCTGGCGGTGGTCCTGCTGGTCGCGACCGCGGTGGTGTTCGGCAAGCAGAGGCTCGGCCACTTCATGGCCGGCATCGCGCCGGTGCAGGCGGTGGCGGCCAGCACGCAGTCCTCGCTGGCCACCCTGCCGGCGATGCTCGACAGCGCGCAGACCCGGCTCGGCTTCCCCGCGCGCATCGCCGGGCTGGTGCTGCCGATGGCGGTCTCGCTGTTCCGCATCACCTCGCCGATCCAGTACATCGCCACCGCCTGCTTCATCGCATGGGCGCTCGGCATCGACCTCACGTTCGCCAAGCTCGCCACCGGCGTGGCGCTTGCGGTGCTGGTCAGCATGGGTTCGGTCGGCCTGCCCGGCCAGGCGATCTTCCTGGCCACCAACCTGCCGGTGACGTCGGCGATGGGCCTGCCGATCGCGCCGCTGCCGGTACTGATGGCGGTCGATGCCATTCCCGACGTGCTGGCCACGGTGGGCAATGTCACCGCCGACATGACCGCGACCGCGCTGGTGGCCTCGCGCGACGACGGCGATGGCGAATCGGTTCCACCCGCAACCACCGCTTGACAGCCTTCGCTGCGCTGCAGCAGAGTCCAGCCCCATGTCCCGCCGCATGACCACGACGACCACTACCACCGGCATTAGCCCGGTGCGGTCGGTCATGCCTGGATAACCCCATCCAAGACACGGCCCCGCAGCGACAGAAGCGGGGTCTCGATCCCCGCCCTGCACGCCGCGGGCCTCCACCGGAGGCTCCATGGATCCATCGCAGGTTGCGCAGTCCCCCTCGTGTCGCGCGCACAAGTTCGGCGGCAGCTCGCTGGCCGACGCCAGCCGCATCCGCCATGTCGCCTCGCTCTTGCTGGACGCCGCCGAGCCACGCCAGGTGGTGGTGGTGTCGGCGATGCAGGGCACCACCAACGCGCTGATCGCGATGACCGCCGCGGCCGCCGCCGGCGAGGACTGGCAGCCGGCCTGGTCGGCCTTGCGCACCCAGCATGCCGACGCGGCCAGCGCCCTGCTCGACGCACCGGCCGCGCTGCATGCATGGATCGACCAGCGCTTCGCCGACATCGCCGACCTGCTGCGCGCGGTCTCGCTGCTGCGCCAGCCGGGGCGCGCGGCGCTCGACCGTATCCAGGGCATGGGCGAAGTGCTGTCGGCGACGCTGCTGCAGGCGCACCTGCAGGCACGTGGCGAGGACTACGCCCTGCTTGATGCGCGCGATGTGCTGCTGGTACGCCACGCGGAGTTGGGCGCGGTCGTCGACTGGATCGAAAGTGCGCGCCGGCTCGCCACGTGGCGTGCGGCGAATCCGCAGGCGCGGGTCATCGCCACCGGCTTCATCGCCAGCGGCGAGGACGGCCTGCCGACCGTGCTCGGCCGCAACGGCAGCGATTTCTCCGGCGCGATCTTCGCCGCCCTGTTCGATGCCAGCGAACTGCACATCTGGTCGGATGTCGACGGCGTGCTGTCCGCCGACCCGCGACTGGTGCCGGAAGCGGTGTCGCTGGCGGCGATGAGTTACCAGGAGGCCTGCGAGCTGGCCTACTTCGGCGCGAAGGTGATCCATCCGCAGACGATGACGCCGGCGATCGCGCGCGGCCTGCCGATCCTGATGCGCAACACCTTCCGCCCGGAATTCCCGGGCACCCGCATCGATGCCGATGGCGATGGCGGACGTGGCGGGCCGGTGAAGGGATTGACGCTGGATCCCGGGCTCGCGCTGGTCAGCCTGGAGGGCGCAGGCCTGATCGGCGTGCCGGGCACCGCCGAGCGCGTGTTCGCGGCATTGCATGCGGCGCGCATCTCGGTGGTGATGATTTCGCAGGGCTCGTCCGAGCATTCGATCTGCTCGGTGGTGCGCGAGCGCGATGCCGAAGCCGCCCGGCGCGCCCTGCTCGATGCCTTCGCGCGCGAGCTGGATGGCGGCCAGGTGCAGGGCGTGCAGGTGGTGCCCGGCATCAGCGTGCTCGCCGCGGTCGGCGACGGCATGGCCGGCAAACCCGGCGTGGCCGCGCAGCTGTTCGCCGCATTGGCGCGCGCGCGGGTCAACATACGCGCGATCGCGCAGGGCGCTTCCGAACGCAACATCTCGGTGGCCATCGCCGCGGAAGACGCGACGCGCGGACTGCGCGCCGCGCACGCCGCATTCTGGCTGTCGCCACAGACGCTTGCGCTTGCCGTGATCGGGCCGGGCAAGGTGGGCGCCGCCCTGCTCGACCAGTTGCAGGCAGCGCTGCCGCGGCTGCGCAGCGAGGCCAACGTCGACCTGCGCCTGCGTGCGCTCGCGACCAGCCGGCGGATGTGGCTGTGCGACCACGGCGATCCCGCCGACTGGCGCCAGCGCATCGAGGACGAGCCGCAAGCGGCCGACCTCGACGCGATCACCAGCCACCTGCTCGACAGCCACCTGCCGCACGCGGTGGTGATCGACTGCAGCGCCAGCGACAGCGTCGCCGCGCACTACCCGGCGTGGCTGGCCGCCGGCATCCATGTCATCACTCCCAACAAGCACGCAGGCGCGGGTCCGCTGCCACGCTACGCGGCGATCCGCGAGGCACGCACGCAGTCCGGCGCACGCTTCCGCTACGAAGCCACGGTCGGCGCCGGCCTGCCTGTCATTTCGACCCTGCGCGACCTGCTCGACACCGGTGATGAACTGGTCGCGGTGGACGGCATCCTGTCCGGCACCCTGGCCTGGCTGTTCAACAAGTTCGACGGCAGCACGCCGTTCTCCGCGCTGGTCCGCGAGGCGCATGCGCTGGGCTACACCGAACCCGATCCGCGCGACGACCTCTCCGGCATGGACGTGGCGCGCAAGCTGGTGATCCTCGGCCGCGAGGCCGGCCTGCCGCTGTCGCTGGCCGACGTGCACGTGCAGGGCCTGGTCCCCGACGCCCTGCGCGACACCGACCGCGACGGGTTCATGGCCGGGTTGCAAGCGCTCGACGCACCGATGCAGGCGGCCCTCGAGGCCGCGCGCGCGCGCGGCTGCGTGCTGCGCTACGTGGCGCGGCTGCAACACGACGGCAGCGCGCGGGTTGCGCTGCAGGAACTGCGCGTCGACCATGCCTTCGCCCACCTGCGACTGACGGACAACTGCGTGCAATTCACCACCCGCCGCTACCGCGACAACCCGCTGGTCGTGCAAGGCCCGGGCGCCGGCCCCGAGGTCACCGCCGCCGGCGTGTTCTCCGACTTGCTGCGCCTCGCCGCCGCGCTGGGAGCGCGCCTGTGAGCCTCACGCGAAATGAAGCACGCGGCGCTTCTGCAAAGGCTTTTTCGCCCGGCTCGGTCGGCAATGCGGGCGTCGGCTTCGACATCCTCGGCCACAGCATCAGCGGCATCGGCGACATCGCCACCGTGCGTCGCATCGAAGAACCGCTGGTCCGCATCGCCGCGATCCGCGGCAGCGTCACCGACCTGCCGCTGGACGCCGAACGCAATACCGCCGGCGGCGCGCTGATCTCGCTGCGCGAGGCGCTGGCGCTGCCGTTCGGCTTCGAGATCGAGCTCGACAAGGGCATCCCGCTCGGGTCCGGACTCGGCGGCTCGGCGGCCTCTTGCGTAGCGGCGCTGGTCGCCGCGAATGCGCTGCTCGATACACCGCTGGATGCACACGCGCTGTACCCGCATGCGCTGGCCGGCGAAGCCATCGCCAGCGGCGGACGGCACGGCGACAACGTCGGCCCGATGCTGCTGGGCGGGCTGGTACTGGCGACCGCCGACCGACTGGTGAGGATCGTGGTGCCGGACGCATGGCATGCGGTCGTGGTGCATCCGCATGCGGTGCTGGAAACCCGGCATGCGCGCGCCGCACTCGCCGGCAGCTACGCGTTGAAGGAATTCGTGGCGCAGAGTGCGCAACTCGCGCAGGTTGTGCTGGGCTGCGAGCGTGGCGATGTGGCACTGGTCCGCGCGGGACTCGACGACCTGCTGGTGGAACCGCGCCGCGCGCCGTTGATCGAGGGCTTCGCCGCGGTGAAGCAGGCCGCGCTCGATGCCGGCGCAATGGGCGCAAGCATCTCCGGCGCCGGCCCCAGTGTGTTCGCCTGGTGCGAGGACGCGGCGACCGCGCGCACCGCCGGTGGCGCAATGGCGGCGGCGTTCGCGGCGGCCGGATTCGACAGCGACCTGCACCTCACCCCGATCAACGGCCCCGCCGCAGGGGTGCTGGCATGAAGACGCTGAGCACGCGCGGCATCGCGCCACCGGTCGCGATCAGCCAGGCGATCGCGGCGGGGCTGGCGCCCGACGGCGGCCTGTACATGCCGGAACAGTGGCCGACGTTCCAGCCGGCGGATTTCGATGGCGACGCCACCCTCGCGCAGGTCGCACGGCGAATGCTCGCGCCCTTCTTCGACGATGACCCCATCGGCGAACGACTCGCGGCGATCTGCGACGACGCCTTCGCGGTGGAGCCACCGCTGCGCGGGTTCGGTGCCGAGGGCGATTTCCTGCTCGAGCTGTTCCACGGCCCGACCGCCGCGTTCAAGGATTACGGCGCGGCCTTCCTCGCCGGTTGCCTGGGCGCGCTGCCGCAGGGCGACACTCCGCTGACGATCGTCGTGGCGACCTCGGGCGACACCGGCGCCGCGGTCGCCGCCGCGTTCCATCGCAAGCCCGGCTTCCGGGTCGCCATCCTGTATCCGGATGGCCGCGTCTCGCCGCGGCAGGCCCACCAGTTGGGCTGCTTCGGCGACAACGTGCGCGCATTCCGGGTGGACGGCAGCTTCGACGACTGCCAGCGGCTGGTGAAGTCGGTGCTGTCCGACGCGGATTTCCGCGCGCAGGTGCCGCTGGGCTCGGCCAACAGCATCAGCCTGGGCCGACTGCTGCCGCAGATGACCTACTACGCGCATGCCGCGCTGAAGCACTGGCGCGAACACGGGACGCCACTCAATTTCGTCGTGCCCACCGGCAACCTGGGCAATGCCTTGGCCTGCCTGCTGGCGCAACGGATCGGCTTGCCGGTCGGGCGAATCGTGCTGGCCAGCAACGCCAATGCGGTGCTGCCGGACTTCTTCGCCGGCGGCGACTACACGCCGGGCCCCAGCATCGCCACCCTCGCGAATGCGATGGACGTCGGCGCGCCGAACAATTTCGAGCGCCTGCAGTGGCTGTATCCGGACGCGGCCGAACTGCGCACGGTGCTGTCCGCGCAATCGGTCGATGACGCCACCATCCGCGCAACCATCGTCGATGCCAGGGCACGGCATGGCGAGGCGATCTGTCCGCATACCGCGTGTGCGGTCCACGTGCTCCAGCGCCTGCGTGTCGCCGGCGCGACGGGCGACTGGGCGGCGGTTTCGACCGCGCATCCAGCCAAGTTCCCGGAAGTCGTGGAGCCTTTGGTGGGCCATGCCATCGTGCTTCCGCCTGCCTTGGCGGCGATGCTGGAACGACCGGCGCATGCGGATCCGCTGGCGGATGATGGCGAGGCGTTCCGGCAGCAGTTGCGCGGATAACCCGGTCCGTCATCGCGACGGCGATTCAAGGCTGTCATCCTGGCGAAAGCCGGGATGACGGGTCGGAATGCGGTCGTTTTCCGTTGAGCAGCCTGCCGATGACGGTATGCCGCACCAGCAGCTGGTAGCTCGCGAACGAAAGCGCCAGCGTGGACACGCTTGCGATCGCGAACTTGGCGATCCAATGGATTTGCACATCGACCAGCCGGTACTGGATCGCGAACAGCAGCGGCAGGTGCACCAGGTACACCCAGTACGAAGCATCGGCCAGCCAGCGCATGGTCGCGCTCCTTCCCGCCAGCCATCGGCGAGCGGCGAGCAGGCACCACAGCGTCATCCAGAATCCTGCGCACGCTTCCAGCAACGCGTGCAGGAAATGACGCATCGACGCCGGCCGCGGCGCAACCAAGGCGTCAGTCGACCAGAACAGCAACGCATACGCCGTGATCGCGGCGATCAACAGGACGTGCCACCACGGCCGCAAGCGATCAAGCATTTCACTGCGATGAAACAGTTGGTAACCCAGCGCGAAATAGATCCCGAACAACACCAGCGCCCACAGCGCCGGGATGACGAACTCGGGCGCAGGCCAGGGAATGCCGGTGCTCGCCAGCGCTGGCGCCAACAGCATGGGCACGAACGCCACCAACCAACCGGGGTGCAGGTTCGCGATCCGGCTGCCGATGCGTCCAAGCTCCAGCGCGGAGGCGACCCACACCAGCACCGTGAACAGCATCAGGTAGAACAGGAACCATAGATGCGCCCAACCCGGCATCGCCGGCAGCGCGCCGTGCGCGTCGATGTAGTCGCGAATCCAGGCCAGCGCCGGTGACGGATTCACGACGGTGGCAGCAGCGTTCACCGTCAGCCAGTGCATGCTGGCCAGGACCAGGGGCAGGAACACCAGCAGCGGCAGCAGCACACGCGCGCATCGATTCCGGAACAGCCCGCCGATGCCGCGACGCGCCACCAGCAGCGCCGCGAAATGGCCCGCCACCACGAAGAACAACGGCATGCGGAACAGGTGCATGAACCACGCCACCACGTCGACCACGACCGACCTGCCCGCGTCCGCGGCGGGCCAGATCGCATGCATCAACGGGCTGTAGGCGAGCGCCGCGTGGAACACCACGCCGGCCAGCATCGCCAACGCGCGCAGGTTGTCCATCGCGTGGATGCGATCGCCGGACTGCATGTCGGTGCAGTTCAGAGGAACGAAGTCTTGCGGGCATGCACCCAGCCGGCGACCAGGATGGCGATGGCGATCACCGCCAGTTCGCCGCCGATCAGCCCCAGCACCTGCGGACTCCAGACGATGGCATCGCCCTGCAGGTGCTCGCGGATGCCCGGCATCCAGGTGACCCAGTAGAGGAAGGGACCGATCAGGGTCATCAGCGCGAGCATCGCGAACACGTTCCAGCCTTCGGAATCCACCGCGATGACCATGCACAGCGAGAGGCAGAACTGGGCCAGCATGAACAACGTCACCACCACCAGCCACGGCACCGCGCCGTCCGGGCGCGGCGTGGTCAGCACCAGCGCCAGCAGGCCGCCGCCGACCAGCAGGAACGGCACCAGGTAGATGACCAGGTTGGCCAGCAGCTTGCCCCAGAACACATCCATCGGCGTCACCGGCAGGCTCATGACGAAGGGCTGGGTCTGCTGCTTGCGTTCGAGCATCACCGAGGACTGGATCGCGTAGGAACCGACCACCAGCAGCAACACCAGCAGCAGCAGCGCACCGGCCGAGGCCAGCAGCGGCGTGCCCATGCCCACCAGCCCCAGCGCCAGCAGCAGGCCGGCGACAAAGCCGGCGAGTTGCTTCTGGTAGACCTGCCAATCCTTGGCGATCAGCTTGCCGACCATCGCGGCATCGGATGCGAACCAGTTCATGCGTTGTGGCTCCCGCGCACGGTGGTGACGAAGATGTCTTCGAGCAGCATCGGCTCGACCGACTCAACCGCGAGCCCAAGCGCCTGCAATGCGGGCAGCGTGGTCGCGTCGAAGGCGCCGGTCTTCAGTTCGATCATTGGCGCGCTGTCGCGGACCAAGGCCATGCCCGGCAGGCGCCGCAGCGCATCGGTCGCTTCGCCCCGGCACAGGATCCGCCGCCAGCCGTCAAGGAAGGATTCCCTGTCGCGCGAGGCGACCACCCGCCCACCATGCAGGAAGGTGATCGAGTCGGCGATCTGCTCGATGTCGGCGGTGTTGTGCGAGGAAAACAGGATCGAGCGCTGCTCGTCGCGGAGCACCTCGGCCAGCGCGTCCAGCACTTCGCCACGCGCGACCGGGTCCAGTCCGGTGGTCGGTTCGTCGAGCAGCAGCAGTTTCGGATGGCGGGCGAAGATCAGCAGCAGCATCGCCTTGACGCGCTGTCCGTGGGAAACGCCGCCCATCGCCTGCTGCGGCTTCAGGTCGAAGCGCCTGAGCAGGTCCTGCGCGTAGGCCTCGTCCCAGCCGGGATAGATGCCGCGGATGAAATCCATGTGCCAGCGCAGGCTCTGCCCGCGGTACAGGCGCATGTCGTCGGAGGCGTAGCCGATGTCCCGCTTCACCGCGACCTGCGCCTGCGGCAGGCGCTGCCCGAGCACCTCCACGTCGCCGCCATCGGCACGGACCAGCCCCATCAGCATGCGCAGCAGGGTCGACTTGCCGGCGCCGTTGACGCCGACCAGGCCCATCACCTGCCCTGCGGGCAGTTCGAGGTCGATGTCGTGCAGGGCGAAGTCGTCGTATTGCTTGCGCACGCCTTTCAGGATGACGGCGTTGGTCATTCAAGCGTCCCTCGGTTCGGTTGGATGGATTGCAAGGCATCGGACCGGCTGGACAAGGCATCCTCGACGCGGCCCACGATGTCCTGCGGGCTCAGCCCCAGCTTGCCGGCCGCGTCCAGCAGCCCGTTCAATTGCACCTCGAATGCCCGCGCGGCAAGCGCCCGTGTTGCATCGACCTTGTCGGCGACGAAAGACCCCTTGCCCTGCCAGGTCACGATCACGCCGGCGCGCTCCAGTTCCAGGTAGGCGCGCTTGACGGTGATCACGCTGATGCGGCTGTTGGCGGCGAGCTCGCGGATGGACGGCAAGGGCGCGCCGGCCGACCACTCGCCCGCCATCACCTTGGCGACGACCTGCTCCACGATCTGCGCGTACATCGGCGTGTTCGAGTGCGGGGAAAGAAGCAGTTCGACGCCCATGCGCTCTTCAAGTAAGTGTGCATAGTGAGTATATACAGATAATTTCAATCGTCAACGCAAGCTGGACGACATGATTTCGACGTCGGGTCCGGGCCGGAGAGATCGCCTTCCGAACCGCACGCAGGTTCGCCACGACGAAGGCAGCCGCAGCTACAGCTGCACCTGATCCGCGTGCAACGCGGGTGGATCAACCTCGCGGCGCCCTGCGCAAGGACATCCATGCGGGGATTGCGCTGAACTGATTGCTGCGGGGCAGCATAGAACTGCCCTTTTGGGCAACTCGTCTGCACCTTGGTACATCGATTTGGTGACGCTCCTCACCCTTCTTTCACGTAGTCTGCGAACGGGGGGGAAGGACCTTACCTAGGCGACCAAAAGATGGGATCAGGAAGCTCCGTTTGGTTGATGGCGTTGGCCCCGGCGATGCTCGTGACAGAGCGCATCCGCCGTCGCGGACGTTCGCACTGGCCGGCCATGCCGGAGCCGGCGCGCCAATTCCGGACCGGCCCAGCCACGGTCCCCATCGGAACATGAGTTCAAGGTTCTTGCTCACGGCAAGCGACCCGTTCGCCCATGCCATGTCCCGTCGCAACGTTGCCGCATCAACAAGATGGAAATCCCCCAGGCCAACGCCACACCAATCGACTCGAACCAGCAGGAGCTGCCCATGAACACCTCGACCCAGACCAAGCCGGCGTTGACCTTCGGCGTCGCGTCCAACCGCGCGGACCAATGGCGGCAACTCAATGCACTGGCCCGTGCATGGGCCGGCGCAGGAGAGAAACAACGGGCGGCCAGGCAGGCGGAGTGCGCCGCCCAATGGCAGGCCGTGCGCTCACTGGAGCACTTCTGGGCCTATCCGGGTCCGCGCCTGCTCGCGGGCCTCGCCTCAGCCCTGGAGTCGGGGGACGCGACCACATTCGCCCGGCTGGCCCAGAAGGTCTCCGGCGCCCTGCTGTCGGGCGGCTTCCGCCGGTCCGAACAGGCCTGGCAGCCGGATGGCGACGAAAGCTGGTCGATGGACGCGCTGCCGCCGGATATTTCCGGGCATGCGGCGACCAGGCCGTACTTCGAGGTGCTGGTGGTGACGCCGACCGCGCCTTCCGAATGGGCGCAGGCCCGCGATGAAATTTCCAAGATGCGCCGCGACGAGGATGCCTTCGTCTATGCGGTCGTATCGGTGGGCAGCTTCGAAGACGCCGCGATGGCGGTCATGGTGAACGACAGCATCCAGGCGGTCGTGGTGAACGACGGCTTCGAGTTCGACTCCCGGCTGGAGATGCCGGGGATGCACGAATACATCCACCGCCACATCAAGGTCGACCCGGAGACGGTGGAGGCCGGCGCACTCGCCACCACGCTGGCGTCGCGCATCAAGGGCGTGCGCCCCGAGCTCGACCTGTACCTGCTCACCGACCGCAGCGCGGAGAAGCTGGCGGGCAGCAACGAGGCGAAGTCGATCCGGCGGGTCTTCCACCACATCGAGGAGCCGATGGAGCTGCACCTGGCCATCCTCGACGGCATCCAGGACCGCTACGAGACCCCGTACTTCGACAACCTGCAGAAGTACGCGAAGCGCCCGATCGGTACCTTCCATGCGCTGCCGATCGCGCGCGGCAAGTCGGTCTTCGGTTCCAACTGGATCCGCGACATGGGCCTGTTCTACGGGACCAACATCCTGTTCGCCGAGTCGTCGGCCACCACCGGCGGCCTCGACAGCCTGCTCGAGCCCACCGGCAACATCAAGCGCGCCCAGGCCGCCGTGGCGCGCGCCTTCGGCGCCAAGCGCGCCTACTTCGGGACCAACGGCACCTCGACCTCGAACAAGATCGTCGTCCAGGCGGTGTGCAAGCCGGGCGACATCGTCATCATCGACCGCAACTGCCACAAGTCGCACCACTACGGCATGGTGATCGCGGGCACCCAGCCGTACTACGTCGAGGCCTTCCCGCTGACGCAGTACTCGATGTACGGCGCGGTGCCGCTGCGCACGATCAAGCAGGCGCTCTTCGATTGCCAGCAGGAGGGCAAGCTCGACCGCGTCAAGGTCATCGACATGACCAACTGCACCTTCGACGGGCACATGTACAACCCGCGCAAGGTCATGGAAGAGTGCCTCGCCATCAAGCCCGACCTCATCTTCCTCTGGGACGAGGCATGGTTCGGGTTCGCGGCGTTCAATCCGATGCATCGCATGCGCACCGCCATGGGCGCCGCGGCGTACCTCACCGATCGTTTCCGCAGCAAGGAGTACCGCGCCGAATACGACGCGTGGAAGGAAAAGCATCCGACCATCGATCCGGCCGACCCGGCCTCGCTCGACATCCCCTTGCTCCCGGACCCCGACAAGGTGCGGATCCGCGCCTACCAGACGAACTCGACGCACAAGTCGATGTCGGCGTTCCGCCAGGGTTCGATGATGCTGGTCTGGGACGACGACTTCCACAAGGTGGAGGGTCCGTTCACCGAGGCGTTCCTCGCCCACACCTCGACCTCGCCGAACCTCCAGCTCATCGCCTCGCTCGACCTCGCGCGCCGGCAGATGGAGCTCGAGGGCTATGGCATGACGATGGAGATGACCGACCTTGCGCTGCGGATCCGCCGCGAAATCAACAACCACCCGCTGATCTCGAAGTATTTCCACGTGGCGACGCCCGAGGAGATGATCCCCGCCGAGTTCCGCGCGTCCGGGATCAAGGACTACGGCCCGCCGCACGGCTCCTGGACCGACCTCATCGAAGCCTGGGCGACGGATGAATTCGCGCTCGACCCGACCCGCCTGACCCTGGTCTGCGGCGACGCCGGCTTCGACGGCACGCAGCTGAAGGGCCTGCTGGCGGAGCGCTTCGACATCCAGATCAACAAGACCTCGCGCAACAGCATCCTGGTGCAGACCAACATCAACAACACGCGCAGCGACGCGGCGCTGCTGATCAAGGCGCTCGCCGACCTGTCCCGCGAGATCGAGCAGAACCAGTCCCAGGCCGGGCCCGGTGCGCGCGCCGCGCACGAGGCGCGGGTGAAGTCGCTGATGAAGGACGTGCCCGACCTGCCCAACTTCAGCCGATTCCACGACGCTTTCCGCGAGAACCCGAAGGCGGCGAGCAACGAGGGCCACATGCGCCCGGCGTTCTACATGTCCTACGAGGAAGAGAGCTGCGAGTTCGTCAAGCTGGCCAGCGACGAGATCGACAAGCGCCTCAAGGACGGCCCCGAGCTGGTGTCCGCGAACTTCGTCATTCCCTACCCGCCGGGCTTCCCGATCATGGTGCCGGGCCAGGTGATCCAGGCCGACACCATCACCTACATGCGCAAGCTTGATGTCAAGGAGATCCACGGCTACCAGGCCGCGCTGGGGCTCAAGCTGATCAAGCCTTCCGTACTCGCCGGCCGCAAGCCCGGTTCCGACAATTGATCGACTTCTGCACGTCAAGGAGCTAACGCCATGCAAGCGTTCTTTGAATTCCTGGGGGGAAACCCCTACATCCTGCTCTTCTTCACTGTCGGCATGGCGGTGTGGGTCGGCAAGTTCTCGGTCAAGGGCTACGGCCTGGGCATGGTCGCCGCCGCGGTGGTGGTCGGTGCGGCCATCGCGACGTGGGCCTCGACCTACGGGGTCAAGCTGCAGCTCGACAACTTCGCCAAGTCGCTCTTCTACTATCTCTTCATGTATGGCGTCGGCCTTCGGGTCGGCCCGGCCTTCTTCAACAGCCTGAAGAAGGACGGCATCACCTTCACCATCCTCGCGGTGATCTGCGCCGTCCTGGGCCTGGTCCTGGTGGTGGTGATGAGCAAGCTGCTGGAACTGCCGGCGGGCGCCGCCGGTGGCGTGCTGGCCGGATCGCAGACCATGTCGGCGGCGATCGGCACCGCGGAAATGGCGGTCGAACAGGGCGCCTACAAGATCCCGGCCGGCTCCACGCCGGAATCGATCTCCGCGATGATCGCGCTGGGCTACGGCGTGACCTACATCTGGGGCACGGTCGGCATCATCCTCGTCTGCAAGTACCTGCCGCGCTGGTGGGGCATCGACGCGAAGGCTGCCGCCAAGCAGTACGAAGCCGAGCACGGCGTCAAGAACGTCGACGACGCCGGCATCACCGGCTACCGCGCGGCGAGCCTGCGCGCCTACCGGCTCGAGAACGCGGCAGTCGCCGGCAAGAGCATCCACGACTTCCGCCAGTCCTATCCGCAGTACCGGATCGTCAACGTGGTGCGCGGCGACGACACCCTCGGTGCGGATCCGGCAACGGTGCTGCAGCAGGGCGACCTGATCGCGCTGGGTGGCCGGCTCGAGGAACTGACCGCCAACCTGGGCCTGATCGGTACGGAAGTGCCCGATGCGAAGGTACTGAACATCCCGCTGGACCAGGCCGAAATCCTGGTGCTCAACAAGGATGCCGATGGCAAGGTGCTCAAGTCCTTCGCCAAGGAAGACTTCGCCGGCCAGTTGCAAATCAACCGGATCGAACGTGCCGGCGAACCGATTCCGCTCGGCAGCGAAACCGAGCTGAAGCGCTTCGACGTGCTCTATGTCGCCGGTCTCAAGGGCACCATCGACAAGGTGGCCGCCAAGCTCGGCCAGATCGCCCGCCCGAGCACGTCCACCGACCTGCTGACGCTGTCGGCCGGCATGGTCCTGGGCCTGCTGATCGGCAAGATCAACGTGCCGGTCGGCGACTTCGAAGTCGGCCTGGGCAACGCGGGTGGCCTGCTGCTCTCGGGCATCTTCGTCTCGTCGCTGGCGTCGCGGCTGCGTTTCTTCGGCAGCACGCCGAACGCGGCACGCAACATCCTCGAGGACCTTGGCCTGGTGACCTTCATCGCGATCGTCGGCATCAATGCTGGCGCCACGCTGCTGGAGCAGCTGACCGGTGCGATCGCGGTCAAGATCTTCCTCGCCGGCTTCGTCGCCAGCACCATCCCGCCCTTCGTCACCTGGGCCATCGGCTACCACTTCTTCAAGATCAACCCCGCGGTTCTGATGGGTGGCGTGGCCGGTTCGCGCTCGCACTCGGGCCCGGCGCGCGAGGCGGCGAAGGAAGTCGGCAGCAGCGTGCCATGGGTCGGCTTCCCGGTCGGCTATGCGGTCTCCGGCGTGCTGTACACGGTGTTCGGCTACTTCGCGATGGTGTTGTCGCAATAACACCGACAATCGGGGACCGACTCATGAAGAAGAAACTTGGCGGTGGAACGATGGTCATGGGCGCTGCGCTCGCAGCGCTCGGGTTGTCGATGCCGATGCACGCGGCGGCGCAGGTGGCGTCGCCGCCTCCGGCAGCGACGGAGGAGGACGAGGCCACCGACGGGACGAAACCCCAGACCTCGACCGAGCAGGGCCAGACCCCGATCGACGAGAGCTTCGGCGCGCGCACGCACGCCGACTGGGTGCGCGAGACCCGGCGCAAGGCCTGGGAAGACACCAAGTGGGACATCCAACTGCGGTCCTACACGCTGATCCGCGACAAGTTCGACGGCAGCGAGACGGAAGGCTGGGCGGTGGGTGGCTGGGCCGGGGCGAAGACCGGCTACTTCCGCGAGCGGTTCGCGTTCGGCGCGACCGCTTACGGGTCGGTGCCGGTGTCCGCCCCGGAAGACAAGGACGGCACGCTGCTGCTCAAGCCCGGCGGGGACGGTTACGGGGTGCTCGGCGAACTCTACGTCGAGGCCCTGCTCAACGATGACATCCGGCTCAGCGTCGGCCGGCGCGGCATCGACACGCCCTACATCAACCGCAACGACAATCGGATGACCCCGAACACCTTCGAGCAGATCACCCTGCAGGGCCTGCATGGCGGCGGCAAGGGTGAAGCCGAATGGCGTTGGGGCGGCGGCTTCTTCAACCGGATCAAGGAACGCAATTCCGACGAGTTCGTCTCGATGGCCGAGGATGCGGGCGCGCTGGACGGCGTGGAACGCGGGGTCTACGCGCTGGGCGGCAACTACAAGAAGGGCAATTTCTCCTTCGGTGCCATCAACTACTACAGCGACGACATCATCAACATCTTCTACACCGAGACGAAGTACGCGATCCCGCTGTCGGAGGCGATGCGCCTGTCGTTCGCCTTCCAGTACACCGACCAGACGTCCACCGGCGACGAGTTGCTCAAGGGCTTCGCATTCGATTCCCGCCAGTGGGGCGCCAAGTCGGAACTCGGGTACAAGGGACTGCTGCTGACGGCCGCGTACACCAGCGCGGGCGGAAACGCCAACATGCAGGGGCCATGGAGCGGCTATCCCGGCTACACCAGCGTGCAGGTCGAGGACTTCAACCGCGATGGCGAAGATGCCTGGCTGCTGCGCGCAGGCTACAACTTCGCCTCGGTGCCGGGCCTCAGCATGTACGGACTGTACGTCGATGGCTCCAAGCCTGATGCGGCCAGCGAGTACGCCAAGAGCGAATACGACCTCAACCTGCAGTGGGCACCACCGGAAGGCACGTTCAAGGGCCTGCAGGTGCGGCTGCGCTATGGCGAGGTCTCGCAGGACGATCCAGCCAATTCGAAGCTGGATGACCTGCGGATCATGGTCTATTACGTGTTGCCGCAATTCTGAAGAAGCGACCACTCCCAACTCCACCCACCACGAGGACACTCGTCATGATCAGCAAGATGCGGCGCAAACACGTTGTGTTGTCGACGGCCCTGATCGCCCTGATGGCCGCACTGCCCGGCCTTGCAGCCGATGGCGACAAGGGCACGCTCAAGGGCCTGATCACCTCCATCAAGGGCGACACGATCACCATCAGGGACGGCAACAACGCCGAGCACACGATCACCGTGTCGCCGTCCACGGTGTACAAGAAGAAGAAGGGCCTGGCCGCGATCAGGTTCGAGAAGGCCGAGAAAGGGGCCTTGATCCCGGGCTTGCCGATCATCGCCGACGGCATCGAAGCAGGCACGGGACTCAATGCAACGGCGATCTCGTTCGAATCGGAGGAGTTCAGGACGGCGCAGCAGATCCAGGCCGGCGTTGCCCCGACCAACGCCCGCATGAACGACTTCGGCACGTACGAGGCGCTCGCCACGGCCGAGGTGTTCTTCGACTCGGGCAGCACGAAGATCTCGGAAAAGGGCAAGGCGGACCTGCTGGAGATCGCGAAAAAGGCCAAGGACACCAAGGATTTCCGGATCGTGGTGCAGGGCTTCACCGACTCGACCGGCGACCCCGCCAAGAACCAGCGCCTGAGCACGAGGCGCGCGGCTGCCGTCACCAACTTCCTGCAGCAGAAAGCCGGGGTTTCTCCCGGACGCGTCCAGGCCGGAGACGGCATGGGCATCGCCGCCGACGCCGGCACGGGCAGCAATGCAGGCGCGCGCAAGGTGGTGGTGAAACTGGTCGTCGACAAGGGCGTGCAGGGCGGCAACTGACTTGCCCGTGGTCGCCGCACCAACAGGAAACCCCGCCCCGGCGGGGTTTCCTGTCACCGGGCGGGCGCATGCCACCCGCGCGCGGGATCCTTCGTAGCGCGCCATGCCGGCTGACGGCAGCGCGCAAGGTGGCGCGGGATACGCCCCCACACCCGCATGCCCGCAGCGGGGAACGCCTTGCGAACACCCGGGGCGAGGCGGTGCCGTTTCCGCCGGTCTGCAGGCGATGCTGGCGGGGCCGAGCGACGCGCCGCTGGCCAACGATGCCGATGCCCTGCGCGATCTGCTCGGGCGCGGCGGATGACAGCAGGGCATTCCGCGAAGATCGCCCGGTCGAATCGCCAATGCGGCCGTCGCATTGGCCGAAACCGCGACCGGCTGCGATAATCGCCAGGGTCAGGCCCCGTAGCTCAGCTGGATAGAGCGGTCCCCTCCTAAGGGACAGGTCGTGCGTTCGAATCGCGCCGGGGTCACCACTTCGCAACCGTGCCGTTCCGTGCGCCATGCGCACCGGCCAACATTGTCTGGAGCCCCACCATGTCGCACCCCGTCCTCACCGCGCTCGGCCTGCAGTCCGTCGAATCCGGCACCTACCTGGGCCACGGCGAATGGTCGAAGACCAGCGACGCCGGCGTGCTGGAACCGGTCAATCCGACCACCGGCGAGGTACTCGGCCGCGTGCATGCGTCCTCGCAGGCGGACTACGACGTGATCGTCGAGCGCGCCCAGGCCGCGTTCAAGGTCTGGCGCACCACCCCGGCGCCGCGGCGAGGCGAGGCGATCCGCCTGTGCGCCGATGCCCTGCGCGCGAACAAGGACGCGCTGGGATCGCTGGTCGCGCTGGAGATGGGCAAGTCGAAGCCGGAAGGCGACGGCGAAGTGCAGGAAATGATCGACATCGGCGAGTTCGCGGTCGGCCTGTCGCGCCAGTTGTACGGCCTGACCATGCATAGCGAACGCCCCGGCCACCGCATGTACGAGCAGTGGCACCCGATCGGCATCGTCGGGATCATCAGCGCGTTCAACTTCCCGGTCGCGGTTTGGGCGTGGAATTCGTTCGTCGCCGCGGTGTGCGGCGACATCAGCATCTGGAAGCCGTCGCCGAAGACCCCGCTGTCGGCGATCGCATCGATGAAGATCTGCAACGAAGCGCTGCAGGCCGGCGGCTTCCCGGACATCTTCTTCCTGTTCAACGACGGCGGCACCGAGCTGGCGCAGACCTTCGTGGACGACAAGCGCATTCCGCTGGTCAGCTTCACCGGTTCGACCAAGGTCGGCCGCATGGTCGGCGAGCGCGTCGCGCGCCGCATGGGCCGTTCGCTGCTTGAGCTCGGCGGCAACAACGCGATCATCGTCGACCCCACGGCCGACCTGAAGCTGGCGATCCCGGCGATCGCCTTCGGCGCGGTCGGCACCGCCGGCCAGCGCTGCACCACGACCCGCCGGCTGATCGTGCACGAATCCATCCATGACGACGTGCTGGCCACGCTGGTCAAGGCGTACAAGCAGGTGGAAGGCAAGATCGGCGATCCGACCGA
>DATIDW010000023.1:0-137163 GCA_035456065.1 Thermomonas sp.
GAACTCCAAGACCAAGTTCGTCGAGTCCGTGGACGTCGCCGTCCGCCTCGGCGTCGACGCCAAGAAGTCCGACCAGCAGGTGCGCGGTTCGACCGTGCTGCCCGCCGGCACCGGCAAGTCCGTGCGCGTGGCGGTGTTCTGCCCGGCCGGTGCCAAGGCTGACGAAGCCCTGGCCGCTGGCGCCGAAGTGGTCGGCATGGACGACCTGGCCGAGAAGATGCTGGCCGGCGACATCAACTACGACGTCGTGATCGCCACGCCGGACGCGATGCGCGTCGTCGGCAAGCTGGGCCAGGTGCTCGGCCCGCGCGGCCTGATGCCGAACCCGAAGGTCGGCACCGTTTCGCCGGACGCCGCTGGCGCCGTGCGCAACGCCAAGGCTGGCCAGGTGCGTTACCGCACCGACAAGGCCGGCATCATCCACTGCACGATCGGCAAGGCCAGCTTCGACGCCGAGGCGGACGGCGACGTCCACGGACTCGACGAACTTGGTCTTGGAGTTCGACTGGATCAGCTTCAGGGCTTCGTCCAGCGAGTAGGCCTTGCCCGGGGTGACCAGGGTCTGCAGGTTCTTGTAACGCTTCGAGATCGCCATGTCTTAGCCCTCCACCACGAGACCCATCGAACGGGCGCTGCCCGCGATGGTACGAACGCCGGCGTCGAGCGAAGCGGCCGTGAGGTCGGCTTCCTTCGCCTTGACGATGTCTTCGAGCTGCTTGCGGGTGACCTTGCCCACCTTCTCGGTGTTCGGGCGCTTGGAGCCCGAGGTCAGGCCAGCGGCCTTCTTGAGCAGCACGGTGGCCGGGGTGCTCTTGGTGACGAAGGTGAAGGTGCGGTCCGAATACGCGGTGATGATCACCGGCGTCGGCAGGCCCGGCTCCAGCTTGGAGGTCGCGGCGTTGAACGCCTTGCAGAACTCCATGATGTTCAGACCGCGCTGACCCAGCGCAGGACCGACCGGCGGCGAGGGGTTGGCCTGGCCGGCCTTCACCTGCAGCTTGATGTAACCAACTACTTTCTTAGCCATTGTCTTCTCTCCGGGTGCAAGCGCCTGTTGTCAGGCTCCCCATCGTGCCGGGTGGGGTTCGTGCCCCGGCTTCCACGTTGTCGCGAAACTTCGCGTCAGGCCTTCTCGACCTGTCCGAACTCCAGCTCCACCGGGGTGGAACGGCCGAAGATCAGCACCGCCACGCGCAGGCGGCTCTTTTCGTAATTGACTTCCTCGACCACGCCGTTGAAGTCGTTGAACGGGCCTTCGGTGACACGCACCATCTCGCCCGGCTCGAACAGCACCTTGGGCTTGGGCTTGTCCACGCCGTCCTGGACGCGGCGCAGGATCACGTCCGCCTCGCTGTCCTTGATCGGCAGCGGACGCTCGGCGGTGCCGCCGATGAAGCCCATCACCTTCGGCGTTTCCTTGATCAGGTGCCAGCTGTCGTCGTCGATGCGCGGGATGCCGCCGTCTTCGTGGGTCTCGATCTGGACCAGCACGTAGCCCGGGAAGAACTTCCGCTCGGACTTGCGCTTCTGGCCGCCGCGCATTTCGATCACTTCCTCGGTCGGCACCAGCACCTGGCCGAACTTTTCCTGCATCTCGGCGCGCGCGATGCGCGTATCGAGCGCGCGCTGCACCTGATGCTCGAAGCCCGAGTAGGCGTGGACGACATACCAACGCTTGGCCACGTCTGAACTCCTTATTGACCCAGCAACAGCCGGATCAGCCACGAAATCACGAAATCGAAACCCGACAGGACCAGGCTGACGATCACCACCACCACCAGGATCACGCCGGTGATGCGCAGGGTTTCCTGCCGGGTCGGCCAGACCACCTTGCGCAGCTCGAACAGCGACTCCGAGACGAAGTCCTTGACCTGGCGTCCCTTGGCCGTCGAGGCCAGGACCACGCCACCCAGCACCACGCCGGCCGCCGCGACCAGGCCACGCACCGGGCCCGGCCACTGGCTGAACCAGTAGAACGCGAAGATCCCGCCGGCCACGATCGCGGCGGCGAGGACGTACTTCGCGATGTCGGCGGCGCTGACCGCCTGCTCTGCTTGCTCGACCTTGCTGTTCATTCAACTCTTGCCCGGCCGGAGCCGGTTGGGGGCGAGGCTCCCGAAGGAACGCCGCCTGTGCGGGATGGCGCGCCAGGTAGGACTCGAACCTACAACCTGCGGTTTTGGAGACCGCTGCTCTGCCAGTTGAGCTACTGACGCAATGGCATCTCTAAACGGGCGATGGCGGACCGCTTCCGGCCCGCCATTCCCGAGCGCCCGACCGGCTCGCGCCGACCGGGCAGGGTCTTACTTGATGACCTTGGCAACCACGCCGGCGCCGACGGTACGGCCGCCTTCGCGGATCGCGAAGCGCAGGCCTTCGTCCATCGCGATCGGGGCGATCAGGCTGACCACCATCTTCACGTTGTCGCCCGGCATCACCATCTCCACGCCTTCCGGCAGCTGGCAGGCGCCCGTCACGTCGGTCGTGCGGAAGTAGAACTGCGGGCGGTAGCCCTTGAAGAACGGCGTGTGGCGGCCGCCTTCGTCCTTCGACAGCACGTACACCTCGGCTTCGAACGTGGTGTGCGGGGTGATCGAACCCGGCTTGGCCAGCACCTGGCCACGCTCCACGTCGTCACGCTTGGTGCCGCGCAGCAGCAGGCCCGCGTTGTCGCCCGCCTGGCCCTGGTCCAGCAGCTTGCGGAACATTTCCACGCCCGTGACGATCGTCTTCTGCGTCGGACGGATGCCGACGATTTCGATTTCGTCGCCCACCTTGATCACGCCGCGCTCGATGCGGCCCGTCACCACCGTGCCGCGGCCCGAGATCGAGAACACGTCTTCCACCGGCATCAGGAACGGCTTGTCGATCGCACGCTCCGGCTCCGGAATCCAGGTGTCCAGCGCCTCGACCAGCTTCAGGATCGCCGGCACGCCGATGTCGCTCTGGTCGCCTTCCAGCGCCAGACGGGCCGAACCGTGGATGATCGGGGTGTCGTCGCCCGGGAACTCGTACTTGCTCAGCAGCTCGCGGACTTCCATCTCCACCAGCTCCAGCAGCTCGGCGTCGTCCACCATGTCGGCCTTGTTCAGGAACACGACGATGTACGGCACGCCCACCTGGCGCGACAGCAGGATGTGCTCGCGGGTCTGCGGCATCGGGCCGTCGGCGGCCGAGCACACCAGGATCGCGCCGTCCATCTGCGCAGCACCGGTGATCATGTTCTTGACGTAGTCAGCATGGCCCGGGCAATCGACGTGGGCGTAATGACGCTCGGTGGATTCGTATTCGACGTGCGCGGTCGAGATCGTGATGCCACGCGCCTTTTCTTCCGGCGCGGCGTCGATCGCGGAGTAGTCCTTGAACTCGCCACCAAAGCGCTCGGCACCGATCTTGGTCAGTGCGGCGGTCAGCGTGGTCTTGCCGTGGTCAACGTGACCGATGGTGCCGACATTGACGTGCGGCTTGGTGCGCTCGAACTTACCCTTGGCCATGGCTGCCTATCTCGCTGACGGTTGTAGATGGAGTGCTGCGTTTTGCGTGGCCGGGCGGCAGTACCGCCCGAAGATGGTGCTCACGAAAGGAATCGAACCTTCGACCTCCTCCTTACCAAGGAGGTGCTCTACCGACTGAGCTACGTGAGCAGATTTTTCCAGGTTGGCCGGGCGCTGCAATGCAATGGTGGAGCGGGAGAAGGGAATCGAACCCTCGTAATCAGTTTGGAAAACTGAGGTTCTACCATTGAACTACTCCCGCGCCGGGAGGCCTGCCTGTGTTGCGCCGGTGGCTGGTAGGGCCGCCGGTTTACCGCGAAAGCCGTGGAGCGATGGAACTGGTGGAGGGAGGTGGATTCGAACCACCGAAGGCGTAAGCCAGCAGATTTACAGTCTGCCCCCGTTGGCCGCTTGGGTATCCCTCCGATTGTCCTCGATGGCGAACCAAGGGCTCCCAAAGAGCCCGCAATTTTGGAGGGCGCGGAGCCCGCTGTCAACGGTCATCGACGGCAAATGCCGAAGATCCGGTCAGACGTTGAAACGGAAGTGCAGGACATCGCCTTCCTGCACGCGATATTCCTTGCCTTCAAGGCGCAGGCGGCCGGCATCGCGGGCACCCGATTCGCCCCTGTACCTCAGGAAGTCGTCGTAACCGATGGTCTCCGCGCGGATGAAGCCCTTCTCGAAATCGGTATGGATCACCCCCGCGGCCTGCGGCGCGGTGGAGCCGGCCCTGACCGTCCACGCGCGGACTTCCTTCACCCCGGCGGTGAAATAGGTCTGCAGGCCAAGCAGCTTGTAGGCCGCGCGGATCACCCGGTTCAGGCCAGGCTCGTCCAGGCCGAGGTCGCGCAGGAACTCGTCGCGGTCGGCATCATCGAGCTGGCTCAGCTCTTCCTCGATGGCCGCCGACACCGGCACCACCTCGGCACCCTCGCCGGCCGCGCGGGTGCGCACCGCGTCGAGGTGCGGATTTCCCTCGAAGCCATCCTCGAGCACGTTGGCCACGTACATCACCGGCTTCAGGGTGATCAGGAACAGGTCGCGCACCGCCGCCTTGTCGTCATCGGACAGGCCCAGCGAGCGCGCCGACCTGCCTTCGTTCAAGCCTGCACTGATGCGGCCAAGCACCTCGGCGCGCGCCTTCGCTTCCTTGTCGCCGGTCTTGGCGGAGCGCTCGGCCTTGTTCAGCGCCTTGTCGACCGACTCCAGGTCGGCCAGCGCCAGCTCGGTGTCGATGGTGTCGATGTCGGCCAGCGGGTCGACCTTGTTGTTGACATGGATGACGTCGTCGTTCTCGAAGCAGCGCACCACGTGGGTGATCGCATCGACCTCGCGGATGTGGGCCAGGAACTTGTTGCCGAGGCCCTCGCCGCTGGCCGCACCGGCCACCAGGCCGGCGATGTCGACGAACTCGACCGCGGTCGGGATCACCTTCTGCGGCTTCACGATCTCGCTCAGCGCGTTCAGCCGCGGATCCGGCACCGGCACGATGCCGACGTTCGGCTCGATCGTGCAGAACGGGAAGTTGGCGGCCGCGATGCCGGCCTTGGTGAGCGCGTTGAAGAGGGTGGACTTGCCGACGTTCGGCAGGCCGACGATGCCGCATTTGATGCCCATGTCGCTGGTTGCTCCGTTGTCGCCCGGGCTTGCCCGCGCGAAGAAATTTCGTGATGGATCGATTGCCTGGGGATCGATCCCTGGAGGATCAATCCGGTCGCGGCGTATGCAAGCGCGTCATCGCGTCCTGGAAGTTGCCGACCATCGCCAGCGGCAGCGCGCCGATGGCATCGTCGATGGCGCGCAGGATGGTCGCTTCGTCGTCGCGCCCGGGTTTGCCCAGCACCCACGAGGTAACCTTGTCCTTGTGCCCCGGGTGGCCGATGCCGACCCGCAACCGATGGAACTTGCCGTGCCCGAGCAGGCGCATGGTGTCGCGCAGGCCGTTCTGGCCACCGTGGCCGCCGTCGAACTTGAGCCGCGCCACGCCGGGCGGCAGGTCCAGTTCGTCGTGCGCGACCAGCATCTCCTCCGGCTCGATCTTCCAGTAGCGCAAGGCCGCCGCGACCGATTTCCCCGAGAGGTTCATGAAGGTGGCCGGCTTCAGCAACCAGACGCTCTGCCCGGCCACCACCGCCTTCGCGGTTTCGCCGAACAGCTTGCTTTCCAGGCCGAAGCGCACGCCGGCCCGTTCCGCCAGCGCGTCAATAAACCAGAACCCGGCGTTGTGCCGGGTTCTGGCGTGTTCCGGGCCGGGATTGCCCAGCCCGACGATGAGGCGCAGGCCTGCCATCGCAACGACTATCCTTCGAATTCAGCCCGGTGCGAGGCAAGGAGCGCCGGCGAGGACACCACGTCCAGTACGGCAAGCCGGCGCGACGCAGCCTCGCGCCGAGATGAATCGAGGGATTACTTGTCGTCCTTCTTCGCGGCCTTGGTCGCCGGCACTTCGGCGGCTTCCGGCGCCGCGGCTTCGGCATCTTCCTTGCCGTGCTTGGCGATCACGACGGCGACGTCGTGCTCCTTGCCCAGCTTCAGCTCCGGGATCTCCACGCCTTCCGGCAGCTTCAACTCGGACAGGTGGATGATGTCGCCCACGACCAGGTTCGACAGGTCGATCTCGATGAACTCCGGCAGGTCCTTCGGCAGGCAGCTCACCTCGACGTCGTTCAACTCGTGCAGGACCACCACGTCGGCGGCCTTGCCGGCCGGCGAGGTTTCCTGGTTGAGGAAGTGCAGCGGCACCTTCGCGCGCAGGGCCTGGTTGGCGTCCACGCGCTGGAAGTCCAGGTGCATGACCAGCTGCTTGAACGGATGGCGCTGGATGTCGCGCAGCAGCACCTTCTGGATGTCGCCGCCGAGGCTCAGGTCCAGGATCGACGAGTAGAACCACTCGTTCTGCTGCGCCAGCCAGACCTTCTCGTGGTCCAACTGGATGGCGACCGGGTCCAGGTCGCCGCCGTAGACGATGGCCGGGATCTTGCCAGCGGTGCGGAGGCGGCGGCTCGCACCCTTGCCTTCCACTGCGCGGCGTTCGACGTTGATTTCATGCGTTGCCATGTTGATTCACTCTTTTCGTTGCGTAGGAACCGCCTCGCGGCGGCGATGTCACTCACCCGCGACCAGGTGAGCGGGATGCGATGCGGCGATGCCGCATCGCGGATTCATGTCAGTCGACGTAGAGCGAACTGACGGATTCGCCGAACGCCACCCGGCGGATGGTCTCGGCGAGCAACTCGGCCACGCTGAGCTGGCGGATCTTCGGGCAACCGCGGGCGGCCGGCGACAGCGCGATGGTGTCGGTCACCACCAGCTCGTCCAGCTGCGAGCGGGTGATGTTGTCGATCGCCGGGCCGGACAGCACCGGATGGGTGATGTAGGCCACGACCTTCTGCGCGCCGCGCTCCTTCAGCGCCGCCGCCGCGGCGCACAAGGTGCCGGCGGTGTCGACGATGTCGTCGACCAGCACGCAGGTCTTGCCCTCGACGTCGCCGATGATGTTCATCACCGTGGCCACGTTGGCCTTCGGCCGGCGCTTGTCGATGATGGCGAGGTCGGCGTCGTCGAGGCGCTTGGCGATCGCCCGCGCGCGCACCACGCCACCCACGTCGGGCGAGACCACGATCAGGTTGTCGGTGCCGTGCGCGCGCCAGATGTCGGCGAGCAGCAGCGGCGACGCGTAGACGTTGTCCACCGGGATGTCGAAGAAGCCCTGGATCTGGTCCGCGTGCAGGTCCACCGTCAGCACCCGGTCGGTGCCCACCGCTCCGAACATCTTGGCCGCGACCTTGGCCGTGATCGGCACCCGCGACGAACGCGGGCGGCGGTCCTGGCGGGCGTAGCCGAAGTACGGCACCACCGCGGTGACGCTGGCCGCCGAGGCGCGCTTCAGCGCGTCCACCAGCACCAGCAACTCCATGAAATTCTCCGCGGTCGGCGCGTTGGTCGGCTGGATGATGAAGACCTCCTGCCGCCGCACGTTCTCCTCGATCTCGACCTGCACTTCCCCGTCGGAGAAGGTGCTGACCAGCGCCTTGCCCGGGCGCACGCCCAGTTCGCGGCACACCGCGTCGGCCAGTGGCCGGTTGGCATTGCCGGAAAACACCAACAGATTGCGATCGTCTTGCATGGCTCGTATACCCGCTGCGCTCTGACCGTGGCGGTGCGATGGACCGCGCGGCAACGCTGCGCGGCTGGGAGATGCGGATGGTGCGAACGTACCCGTGAAGCAAGAACTGGCAGGGGCGGAAGGATTCGAACCTACGCATGCCAGGATCAAAACCTGGTGCCTTAACCGCTTGGCGACGCCCCTGCATTGAACGCTTCCACTGCATCCAGCAGTGGCGACCTGTCCGCACCCCGCGCCAACCAGGCTGACCCGCCCAAGGCGAGCAGGCCCGGCTGCAGCGACGCCAGCGCCGCCTCGGCGGATCCGCGCTCGGCGAATTCGACGAAACAGCCACTGCCCGAGCCGGTCAAGCGCGGCGTGCCGATGCAGGCCAGCATCGCGAACAGGGCCTCGACGGCAGGTTCGCGGCGGCGCAGCACCGGCTCGAACGCATTGTCGAGCCCGGCCCCTGACGGGGAAGATCCGGAAAGGAAGTCCGACATTTTCGCGGGTGCAGCATTCCGCGTCAAATCAGGGGCTTGGAACAGGGCTGCGGTGGCGGCATGGACGCCCGGACTGGCCACCACGTACCACGCCACCGGGAGGTCGATGGGAGTGAGGACTTCGCCCACCCCTTCCGCCCAGGCGTTGCGACCATGGACGAAGACCGGGACGTCCGCGCCAAGCTGCAGGCCCATTGCCGCCAGCCGGTCGCTGCCCAGGCCAAGGCCCCACAGGCGATCGAGCACCACCAGCACGGTGGCCGCATCGGAGGAACCACCGCCGAACCCACCGCCCATCGGAATGCGTTTTTCGACGCCGATGTCTGCACCTTTTGCAGATTTTGCCTCTTTTTGCAGGATTTTCGCGGCACGGACCATGAGGTCGTCCGCTTCATCGACACCCGCCGCGCCGCTCCCGACCCGCGCGATCACCCCGTCCGCACGAGGCCGCAGGTGCACCACATCGCCCCACTCCAGCAGCCGGTACACCGATTGCAGCGCGTGGTAGCCGTCGGCGCGACGACCGGTGATGCGCAGGAACAGGTTCAGCTTGGCCGGCGCCGGCCAACGGCTCCAGCCCTCGGCTGGCGGGAAGGCGCTCATGCCGGGCTCACTCCGCGCTCCAGCGGTCCACGACCAGCCTGACCCGGCTTTCTGCGCGCAACGCGGTGATACGACCCGGCAATTCCACCCCGCTGACGGCATCCAGCCGCCAGTCCGTGTACTCGATCGTCCAGCCGGCCTGCTCGATCCGCTGGACCTGCCCACCCCTGTCGTAGCCGATCCTGGCCTCGCCGAACGCGGCCTCGCTGGCCCACGCGCCACGCACCCAACAGCCGAGGCCGGCGACCGGGATGTCCCAGCCGGTGCGCTCGCGCAGCAAGGCACCGGCATCCCTGCCGTGGACCGGACCGTCGGGGACGCCCTGCAAGGCCGCACCTGACGCATCGAGTTCCAGCACCCAGCCCTGCCGGGTGATCGGCGCGGACAGTTCGATGCGCGCCTTGCCGCGCGATTGCGACCACTCCAGGCGCCCGCTGCCACCGTCCCTGCCGTTGGACAGCGCGACACGGCCGGTCATCGTCCAGTCGGGCGCGGCGCAATCGCCATCGGTCAGCCCCAGGCGGGCGATGCGCTGGCGGTGGGCGATGGCGGCCGCGGACTCCGACGCGCCGCCGACCACGACCTCCGCGGGCGCCGGATCCGCCATCGGCACGCCCTGGCAACCCGCCAGCGCGACCAATCCGAGCGCCGGCCAGAGCCGCGGTTTCACGCGCCGGTCGCCTGCAGGGCGCGCTGCAGCGAGCGATTGTCCGGGTCCAGCTTGCGTGCATCTTCGAAATACTTGCGCGCTTCCTCGCGATCGCCCAGCACCCACAGCACCTGGCCCAGGTGGCTGCCGATGTCGGCGTCCTTCTGCAGCGCATAAGCGTGCCGCAGGTGGCCAAGCGCCTCGCGCGGCTTGCCGAGCCGGAACAGCACCCAGCCGTAGCTGTCGATGATCGCGGCGTTGCCCGGGGCGGCCACCCGGGCGCGGTCGATCAACTCCAGCGCCTCGCGATAGCGGGTGGTCCGGTCCGCAAGGGTGTAGCCCAGCGCGTTGAGCGTGTTCACGTCGTCCGGCGAGATCACCAGGATGCGGCGGAAATCCGCCTCCGCCTTGGCGATGTCGTCGCGGCGCTCCCACAGCAGGGCGCGCGAATACAGCAGCGCTTCATCATCGGGAAATGCGGCCAGGCCGCGCGCGTAGGCGTCCAGTTCGCCGGGCGCATCCTTGTCCTTGAGCCGCAGCTCGGCCTCCAGCAGGTAGCCGTCGCGACGCGCGTCCTCGTCCAGGGTCGCATCCGACTGGATCCCGTGGAATTCGTCGTAGGCCGCGGCCTGTCGTCCCATCGCGTGCAGCACGCTGGCGCCGCGCAGCCGGGCGATGCCCTGCGCGCCGTCGCCGGGCACGTTCGCGTACCAGTTGCGGGCATCCTCGTAGCGTTCCAGCATCTCGGCCAACTGGCCCAACAACAGCCGGCGCATCGGGTTGGGATGGGTCGCCTCGCGCCTGAGCTCGTCATACAGCCCGGCCAGACCGGCCTTGTCCTTCGCCTTGTCCAGCAACATCGCGCGCTGCGCGTGGCTGGCATCGTCCTGCACCCCCCAGCCCAGCACCTGCGCGGCCTTGGCGCTGTCGCCGAGGGCGTCGTATTCGCCGGCCAGCGACCAGCGCAACGGCGTGGAACCCTTGGCCACCTGCTCCAGCCCGACGAGCAGCCCGCGGGCCTCGTCCAGCTTGCCGGCCTCGCGCAGCAACTGCGCGCGCAACAGGGCGACCCGCGGTTCGCCCGGATAGCGCTGGACGATCTCGCCGACGATGCGATCCACCAGCGCCGGCTGCTCCAGCCGCTGCGCCAGCCCGCCGAAACCAAGCCAGGCCTGCAGGTCGTCGGGCAGCAGGTTGTCATCGACGATGCCGTCGATCATCGCCACCACCAGCTTCTGCTGCTTGCCGACCGCGCCGAACAGCGCCGTCAGCGCGCTGCGCCAGCCGTTGCCGCCGTCGGCCAGCAGCGCGCGCAGTTCCCGGCGCGAGGCGCGCTTGTCGCCGGCGCGCAAGGCCAGCCCGGCGGCGACCATCCGCTGCGCCTCGCCCCCTTCCGGAGCCAGCGACTGCCAGGTCTTGAAGGCGTCGCGGGCCAGGTTGTCCTCGTCCGCCAGCAGGGCGATCCGGGTCGCGCGCTCGGCCAGCACCGGGTCGCTGGCGCTGCGGGCGGCCTGCAGGTACTGGCGCGCCGCTTCCGGCAACTGTCCCGCCTGCAGGGCGAATTCACCCGCCAGGCTGGCTTCCATCGGATCGACCACGGCCTTGGCCTGCTCCGGCCTGGACGCCCCCATGGCAAGCGCCGGGGCGAGCAAGGCAGCCAACAGCAGCAGGCGTGGACCAGCGCGTTGCGGGATGGGCATGGGGCGGGCCGGTACAATGACGGATTGGGCCAGCAGCTTATCGCAGGCACCTGAACGGATTTCCCGCATGGCCTTGCACGTCCTCGGCATCAACCACCAGACCGCGCCGGTCAGCCTGCGCGAGAAGGTGGCGTTCGCCCCGGGATCGCTGGCGCCGGCGCTGGCCTCGTTGCGTGCGTTGCCGGAAGTCCACGAGGCCGTGCTGCTCTCGACCTGCAACCGCACCGAGCTGTACGCGCATTCGGACGACGATGGCCAGGCGCTGGCGGGGTGGCTGGCCACCCATCCCGAGGCCGGCGGCGACCTGCAGGCCTATCTCTACCGCCACCGCGACGCCGACGCCGTGCGCCACCTGTTCCGGGTCGCCAGCGGGCTGGATTCGCTGGTGCTGGGCGAGCCGCAGATCCTCGGCCAGGTCAAGCAGGCGTGGTCGGCCGCGCGCGAGGCCGGCGCACTGGGCGGGCAACTGGATCGCCTGTTCCAGCAGGCCTTCGCCACCGCCAAGCGCGCGCGCACCGACACCCGCATCGGGGTCAACCCGGTCTCGGTGGCGTCCACCGCGGTGAGGCTGGCGCAGGAGAGCTTCGCCCGCCTGGACGAGTCGACCGTGCTGCTGATCGGCGCCGGCGAAACCATCGAGCTGGCCGCGCGGCACCTGGTGGAAGCCAGGGCGCAACGGCTGCTCATCGCAAACCGCACCCTCGCCCATGCGCAGGAGCTGGCCAGCCGCCATGGCGGCATGGCGCTGCCGCTCGCTGAACTCGACAAGCACCTGGCCGAGGCCGACATCGTCATCTCCGCCACCGCCAGCCGCACGCCGATCCTGCATCGCGCCCAGGTCGAGCACGCGCTGCGGCTGCGCCGGCATCGGCCGATGCTGCTGCTGGACCTGGCGGTGCCGCGCGACGTCGACAGCGACGTCTCCGGCCTGCGCGACGTGTTCCTCTACACCGTCGACGACCTGGAACGGGCGATCGAGGACAACCGCCGCGGCCGCCGCGAGGCTGCCGAGCAGGCCGAGGCGATCATCGAGCTGCAGACCGCGCGCTTCGTCGAACACTGGCAGGCCAGCGGCCGCCAGCAGCCGCTGCTGCGCCTGCGTGCGCATGGCGAGTCCGCTCGCGTGGACGCGCTGGCGCGGGCCCGGCAGCAACTCGCCGCCGGCATGCCGCCGGAACAGGCGCTGGACCTGCTGGCGCACACCCTCACCAATCGCCTGCTGCACGCGCCCACGGTGGCCTTGCGCGAAGCGGCGCTGAGCGGCGATGGCGAGCTGGCAAGGGCCACGGAGAAGCTGTTCCCCGCGGCCGGCACGGACGCCCCCGGCGCATGACCCCGGCCCTGCGCCGCAAGCTCGACGCGCTGGTGGAACGGCGCGAGGAAGTGGAACGCTTGCTCGCCGACCCGGCGGTCGGCGCCGACCAGCAGCGCTTCCGCACGCTGTCCCGCGAGTTCTCGACCCTGCAGCCGGTGGCCGATGCGCTCGCTGCCGAAGCACAGGCACGCGCCGACCTGGCCGCCGCGGAGGCGATGCGCAGCGATCCCGAACTCCGCGAGCTTGCCGACGACGAAATCGAGGCGGCGAACGCGCGCCTGCAACAACTCGAGGGCGAACTGCTCGCGCAGCTGGTGCCGAAGGATGCGCGCGACGACGGCGGGTTGTACCTGGAAGTGCGCGCCGGCACCGGTGGCGACGAGGCCGCGATCTTCGCTGGCGACCTGTTCCGCATGTATTCGCGCTACGCCGAGGCGCAGGGCTGGCGGATCGAGGTGGAATCCGCGTCTCCCGGCGAGCATGGCGGCTACAAGGAAATCGTCGCCCGGGTGGAAGGCGATGGCGCCTATGCCAAGCTGAAGTACGAATCCGGCACCCACCGCGTGCAGCGCGTGCCGGCGACCGAATCGCAGGGGCGCATCCACACTTCGGCGGCGACGGTGGCGATCATCGCCATCGAGCCCCGCGGCGACAGCGAGCTCGTGATCAACCCCGCCGACCTGCGGGTGGACACCTTCCGCTCATCGGGCGCCGGCGGCCAGCACGTCAACAAGACCGAGTCGGCGATCCGCATCACCCACATCCCCACCGGCGTGGTCGTCGAGAACCAGACCGAGCGCAGCCAGCACGCCAACCGCGACAAGGCGATGCGGCGGTTGCTGGCGATGCTGGTCGAGGCCGAAACCGCCAGGCGCGATGCGGCTCAGGCGGCAGACCGCAAGTTGCAGGTCGGCAGCGGCGACCGCAGCCAGCGCATCCGCACCTACAGCTTCCCGCAGGGGCGGATCACCGACCACCGCGTGGAGGGCCTGACCCTGTACGACCTGCCCAACATCATCGAGGGCGACCTTGGCCCGCTGGTCCTGCGCCTGCAGCAGGAACGGCAAGCCGAGGAGCTCGCCCGCCTGGCACTGGAACCATGAGCATGGACGACACCACCACGATCTCCCGCGCCGGACCGGCCGACCTCGACCCATTGGCGACGTTGTTCGACGCCTATCGCCAGTTCTACGGACGGGCGCCGGACCTGCCGCTCGCGCGCCAGTGGCTGCGCGAACGCCTGCGCTTCGGCGAGTCGGTGGTGCTGGTGGCCAAGCGCGCGGGCACCGCGGTCGGCTTCGTCCAGCTGTACCCGATGTTTTCCTCGGTGCGCACCGCCAAGACCTGGATCCTCAACGACCTGTATGTCGATGCGGGCGCGCGCCGGCGCGGCGTTGCGCGGGTCCTGCTGGACGCGGCCGCGGCGTTCGCGCGCAACGACGGCGCTGCCGGCATCTCGCTGGAAACGACCCAGGACAATGCCGCCGCGCGCGCGCTGTATCGCGCCGCCGGCTGGAACGAGGACGCCACCCAGTGGTACTCGCTGTCGTTCTCCCGCCAGCACCACTGATGCAGCCATCGCGGGGCAGGCCTACACTCGCCGCATGACCGCCGCCAACGAGTTCAACCCCCTTTCGCTCTGCGTGCTGACCGTCTCGGACAGCCGCACCGCGGACAACGACACGTCCGGCGATTACCTCTGCGATGCCTTGGGCGAGGCCGGCCATCGCCTGCACGAGCGCGCGATCGTCCGCGACGACAAGTACGCGATGCGCGCGCTGGTCTCGCGCTGGATCGCCGATGGCGCGGTCGACGGCATCCTGGTCACCGGCGGCACCGGCTTCACCGGCCGCGATTCGACCCCGGAAGCACTGCTGCCGCTGCTCGACAAGCAGATGCCCGGCTTCGGCGAACTGTTCCGCGCGATCAGCTTCGACGAGATCGGCACCAGCACCCTGCAGTCCCGCGCCTTCGCCGGGCTGGCCAATGCCACGTTCCTGTTCGCCCTGCCCGGCTCGACGTCGGCCTGCCGCACCGCGTGGGACAGGATCATCGCCGCGCAACTGGATGCACGCACCAAGCCGTGCAACCTCGCCAACTTGAAGCCCCGACTGAAGGAGTGACGATGGCCCTCGACACCACCCTGCGACTGCTCAGCAAGGCCAGTGGCCTGAGCGTGGTCGACATCGCCACCGCCATCCCGCGCGCGGGCGTCAACACGGTCAATGCCTGGCTGCGCGGCGAGAAGCTGCCCGGCAAGGACCAGGTCGATGCGCTGGCACGGACCTTCGGGGTGCCCGCCGGCGCGCTGCTGTCGGAACTGGCCAGCACCCTGGATCCGGTGCGCACCAAGGGCGAGCACGACCTGCTCGCGGCCTATCGCCGGCTCAACGCCAAGCAGCAGGGCGCGCTGCTGGAAGTGGCGCGCAGCATGAAACCGAAGCCGCCTTCCAAGTGAGCAAGCTCAAGCGCAAGGAGTACGAGGCCCTGCTGGAGCCGATGCAGGTCGAGCTGGCGAATGCCGCGCGCTGGCTGCAACACTCCGGCCAGCGCCTGCTGGTCCTGTTCGAGGGACGCGACGCCGCCGGCAAGGGCGGCGCGATCGACATGGTCCGCGAACACCTCAACCCGCGCCAATGCCGCGTGGTGGCGTTGCCCAGGCCAAGCGAGCGCGAGCAGTCGCAGTGGTATTTCCAGCGCTACGCCCCGCACCTGCCGGCCTCCGGCGAGATCGCCCTGTTCGACCGCAGTTGGTACAACCGCGCCGGCGTGGAGAAGGTAATGGGTTTCGCCAGCGACGCCCAGGTCGCGACCTTCCTGCGCGAGGCACCGCTGTTCGAGAAGATGCTGGTGGACGACGGCATCCTGCTGTTCAAGTACTGGCTGTGCTGCGACCAGGACACGCAGGAGTCGCGTTTCGCGGAACGGCTGGAGGATCCGCTCAAGCGCTGGAAGCTGTCGCCGATCGACGTGGAAGCGCGCGGCAAGTACGCCGACTACACCAAGGCGCGCGAAACCATGCTGAAAGCGACCCACCGCGCGCATGCGCCGTGGACGCTGGTCGACTTCAACGACCAGAAGCGTGGTCGGCTGACCCTGCTGCGCGACCTGCTGGACCGCCTCCCGGACACCACGGTGGACGCGGCGGCGCTTGAATTCCCGGCCCTGCGCGGCAAACCGACGAAGGAACGTCACGCAGTCCTGAAGCCGATCCCGTCGTTCAGGGCTTGACCGGCGCCGCCGGTTTGGCGGAAACCGGCGGCCACGGCAGTCCGGCCTGCCTGGCCAGCGCCGCATAGCGCGGATCGTCGCGATAGCGGAGCAGCAGTGCGTCGTAGAGCAGGCTCTGCATGCCCGGATCCCGCGCCTTCCAGGCACGTTGCAACCAGTCGAACATCGCGTCGGGTTCGCCGCGCACCGCGTACACCTGCGCCATCTGGAACGCCCAACCATCCTCGTATTGATTGATGGCCTGCAGGCTGGCATCGGCGGCGGCACGATCCGTGCCGACCTGCGCCGCCATCGCCACTGCGAAGTCGCGCCAAGGTCCCGGCGGTTCCGCTTCCGCGGCCTTGCGCGCGGCCGCCGGATCCTTGCGCAGGACTTTCGCAATCGCCAGCAGGTGGTGGTTGTAGGTACCCTTCGGCTCCAGTTCGATGGCCTTTCCGATCGCCTGCTCGGCCTCGTCCAGCCGGGCCATCGGCATCAGGTAGGCCACCAGCCACCGATACCAGTCGGCGCTGCGCGGGTTCAGTTGCAAGGCCTTGCGGGTGAGCTCCACCGCCTGCGCAAGGTCGCCCTGGCTGGCGCGCACGAGGCCCAGCATGTACAGCGCATCGCCATCATCCGGTGCCACCTCCACCGCGCGCTTGAGTTCTGCCTCGGCGCCTTGCCAGTCGAAGTCCCGAAGCATCAGCAGGTAGCCGTGCGCGATCCGGGTCGTGGCCTGGTCGGGCGCAAGCCGCACTGCCTGCTGGATGGCAGCGTCCGCCTGCGCATAGGCCTGCTCGGCTTTGGCGCCGGATAGCACGCCGTTGGAGACGGTGTCGATCAACATCCTCGCCTTCGACGAATACGCAAGCGCGTACTCCGGGTCCAGTTCCACGGCACGGTCGAATAGCCTGACCGCGTCGTCCAGCACCGTGGCGGATCGCGCTTGAAGGAAGGCGTTGTAGGCATCCACGTTCTCGCTCGGCGGGCGGTCGCTCTGCGCCTTCGGCGCCGACACCGGCTGCAGGCGCGACTTGAGCGCCGTGGCCACTTGCGAGGTGATCTGGTCCTGCAGGGCGAACAGGTCCTTGTAGGGGCGGTCGTAATTGGCCGCCCACAACGTGCTGCCGTCGGCGGCCTTGATCAGGGTGGCGCTGACCCGCACGGTGTCGCCGACCCGGCGCACGCTGCCTTCCAGCAGGTGGCTGACGCCGAGCTTGCCGGCGATCGCCTTCGCATCGTCCTTGCTGTCGCGGAACTCGAACGAGGACTTGCGGTTGATCACCCGCAGCCCGTCGATGCGCGACAGCGCGACGATGAAACCCTCCGACAGCCCGTCCGAGAAGTACTGCTGGTCCTTGTCGCTGCTCTGGTTGTCGAACGGCAGCACGGCGATGGAATTACCGGCGACGGCCACGGCCGGACCCGCGGCCTGCACGGGGATGCTGCGTTCGACCAGGCGGTCGGTCAGCAGCAGCACCACCGCGATCGCCAGCACGCCGATGATGATCAGGTCGGTGCGACGCTTGACCGCGCGCGCATCCTGGGCGTCGTCATCGACTTCGCCCTCGAGCCTGATGCCATGGCTGGTGAACTCGTAGCGCCATGAGAACACCAGCCACAGCGGGAAGCCGATGACAGCGGCGAGCAGGAACCAGCGGGTCGCGGACTCGGGCGCGCCGAGTTCCGGCCCGAGCTGGGCGATGCCCTGCGCGAGTGCCCACACCGAACCGATGTAAAGGATCGCCGCCCGTGGCACGTTGCGGCGCTTCGACTCCCCGATGAACTTGCCGATCATGCCGCGTCCATTCCGGCCCCCTGTCCCGATTCTTGCACAACGAAGGCGCAAGACGTGGCCGGACACGCTCACGCGCCGTCACCGGATCGCGAATCCCCGATCAGGAATGTGAACGCCCGCGGGCGCGTGTCCGCGCGACACGGCATCGACCCGCGCCAATGGAGGCCCCGCATGCAGCCAGCGCTCGAGGGCATCGACGGCGTCGGCAGTGCCTGCGGCGACGACCTCCACGCTGCCATCCGCCAGATTGCGTGCATGCCCGCGCAGCCCGAGCCGCTCCGCCTGCTGTTGGGTGGCGGCGCGGAACCACACGCCCTGCACCTTGCCGCGGACGATGAACTGCACCGTCGGCATGTCAGCCCTGCCCGGGGCCGCCAGCAGCGGCGATGTCCTCTTCCAGCATCCGCGCGCTCACCGGGCCGGTGTACTTCTTCACGACCGCACCGTCCGGGCCGATCAGGTAGGTGAACGGCAATCCGCGCGGGGTGTCGAAATCGGCCGGCGGGTCGTACACGTCGACCATCGCGATCGGATACGACACCGGATGCTCCGCCAGGAACGCGCGCATCGCCGCCTCGGTGGTGTCCTCGTAGGCCAGGCCGACCACCGCGATGTGTTCGCGCATCGCATCCAGCGCGGACAGCTCCGGCATCTCCTTCAGGCAGGGACCGCACCAGGTCGCCCAGAAATTGACGATGGTCCACGTGCCGCGCTGCGCGGCCAGGTCGAAGGTCTTGCCGTCCAGTGTTTTCACTCGCAACGACGGGAACTTCGCGTCCGGCTTGGTGGCCCTGGCCGGCGCGGCCTGCGGCTTGACGACCGGCGCGGGGGCCCCGGGCGCCGCGGAGGGCGATTCGCGCTTGCACCCTGCCAGCGCTGCCAGCGCCAGCAGGACCAGGGCGATGTTGCGCGGCTTGTTCAATTCACTCTCCGGGGATGCGTTCGTAGATGCAGGACACGCGCTGCTTGAGCAGGTCGCGCAGCGGAATGCGCAAGCCGTTGACAACGTCCATCACCGCGATGCCCAGCGCGTCGTCCTGGTGCGGCAGGTGGGCTTCGGCCACCGGCACGCGCAGTTGCGCGGCCTCGTACAACTCGCCGAGGGTCACGTCATCGAGGTCGCGCGCCAGCAGCCATTCGCCGCTTTCCGCGCGGCTGACCACCTTGATCGCGGCCATCTGCCCCAGCAAGTCCTGCACCAGGCTGTCGGTGAGGATCGGCTCGAGCTGCTGGATCTCGTCGCTGTGCAGGCCCTTGCCGCGCGCGCGCGCCTGGTGGAAGCGGCCGAGCATGCGCAGCAGGCCATACAGTTCGTAGCCGTGCGGCAGGCGAAGCGCCACCGGCTGGTAGCGGAACGACGACATCGACGAGGCGAACGACGCGCCGAACAGGATCGAGCTCCAGCCGAGGAAGATCCACAGCATCAGGATCGGGACGAAGGCGATGGCGCCGTAGATCTTCTGGTACGAGTCGAAGCTGCCGAGGTACAGGGCCAGGCCCGACTTCACGCATTCGAACAGGAACACCGACAATGCCGCGCCGGCGAAGGCATGCCGCCACTTCACCGTGCGGTGCGGCACCACCTTGAAGATCCCGGCGAAGGCCAGCAGCTCGATCGCCATCGGCGTCACCCGCAGCAGCAGCGCCTCCAGCCAGCGCCCGGGCACGGTCTCGAAGATCGCCAGGGCGAAAAACCGGGTAAGCAGCGCCAGGCTGGTGGCGGCGACCAGCGCGCCCAGGGTCAGCACGGTCCAGTACACCAGGAAGCGACCGAACTTGGGGCGCGCGGTCGGCACCCGCCAGATCCGGTTGAACACCGCCTCGACGGAGGTCAGGGTCACCAGCAGAGACACGATCAAGGCCAATGCGCCGGCGGCGGTGAGCTTGCTGGTATTCGCCGAGAAATCGGTGAGATAGCCGGAGACCGCCTTCGCCGCGCTGGGCACGAAGTTGGCGAAGATGTAGGTCGTCAGGCTGTCGCTCCACTGGTTGAATACCGGGAACGCGGAGAGCACGCCGAACACCACCATCGACAGCGGCACCAGCGCGAACGCGGTGGTGTACGACAGCGCGCCGGCCGCCTCGAACAGGCGGTCGCCGAGGAAGCGCTTCAGCACGAAACGGCCGAAGCTGTCGGCGCGCGCGCGGTCTCGCAGGCGGTCGCTCCAGCGGTTGAGGGAATCCAGCGGCTCCATCGCCCAAGCCTAACCGATGCCCCCTTTGGGCTGCATGGCGGCCTGCATGCCAGGCCGCAGTCCGCGCCGCATCGCCTATGCTTCGCACTCTCCCCCGACGGCGCGTGGCATGCCCGAGATCCTGGTCCTGTACTACAGCCGCGGCGGTTCCGTGGCGCGACTGGCACGCCAGGTCGCACGCGGCATCGGTGAAGTCGCCGGGATGCAGGCGCGCCTGCGCACCGTGCCACCGGTGTCCCCGGTCACCGAGGTCGCCAGCCCACCCGAACCGGAGGACGGCGCGCCCTACGTCGACAAGCGCGACCTGGCGGAATGCGCCGGCCTGCTCATCGGCAGCCCGACCCGCTTCGGCAACATGGCGGCGCCGATGAAGCACTTCATCGACACACTCGGTGCCGAATGGGCCAGCGGCGTGCTGGACGGCAAGCCGGCCGCGGCCTTCACCTCGACCGCGACCATGCACGGCGGCCAGGAATCCACGCTGCTGACCATGCTGGTGCCGTTGCTGCACCACGGCTGCGTGATCAGCGGCATCCCGTTCACCGAACCCGCGCTCAGCACCACCCGCAGCGGCGGCACGCCCTATGGCGCGAGCCATGTCGCCGGTGGCCAGGACGACCCGGAACTCAGCGAGGACGAAGCCGTGCTGGCGCGCGCGCTCGGCCGGCGCGTGGCCGACCTGGCGCGACGGTTGCAGGCATGACCCCGTTGCGCCCGCTCGCGTTCTCGCTGCTCGCCCTGGCCGCGTTCTATGGCCTCTGGTTCGCCAATGATGCGCACCTGCTGACGGGGCTGCTGGTCTTCATCATGCCGCCCCTGCTGCTGGCGATCGCCGCATGGCGTGGCTGGCGCCGCGCGAGCTTCACCGCCGGCGTGCTGGCGTTGCTGTGGTTCTGCCACGGGGTGATGCTGGCCTGGTCCGAACCGTCGCAACGGTGGATGGCATTGGTCGAAGTCGCCCTGGCGCTGGCGATCATCTATGCCGCCTGCCTGCCCGGCGCACGCGCGCGGCGCGAGAAGAAGTCCGGCCAGGCCGGATGAACGGCGATCCGCGCATGGCCGGCCTGGCGCCGGCGGTGGTCGCGGTCGTGCACGCGGGCGCACGCGCACTCCGCGACGGCCAGCCACGGCATGCCGAAACCTTGCTGCTGCAAGCCTGTTCGCAGGCTCCGGCGCACCCGGAGCCGCTGCGTTACCTGGCGCTCCTGCAACTGCACACGCGCCGCGCGCCGATGGCCGCGCAGACCCTGCAACGGGCACTGGCGATCGCACCCGGGGATGCCCTGCTGCATTGCGACCTCGGGACTGCACGGGCGGCCAGCGGTGACATCGACGCCGCGCTGGCCGGTTGGGAGCGCGCATGCCAGCTGGACCCCGCGCAGCCGATGCCGTGGTTCAACCTGGGCCGCAACCTGCAGCAACTGGGCCGCACCGAGGCCGCCATCGCCGCCCTGCGGCAGGCCAGCACGCTCGCGCCGGAGATGCTGCCGGCGAAGATCCTGCTCGCCGACGCGCTGGTGCATGCCGGCCACTTCGACGAAGCGACGTTGCAGTACCGCCAGGCCCTGCGCCTGCAGCCCGCCTGCGGCGATGCCTGGCGCGGCCTCTCCAACATCAAGACCCGCGCGCTCGATTCGGGTGATGCGCAGGCATTGACGGCGCAGCTGCAGCGCCGCGACATCGCCGACAGCGATCGGGTGGCGATGGGCCACGCACTGGGCAAGCTGCAGGAAGACCATGGTCGGCATCGCGAGGCGCATGCGGCATTCGTCGCGGCCAATGCGGTGCAGGCGCGGCTGACGCGGTGGAGCCGGCAATCCTTCGAGCGCTACGTGGAGCAGGCGCTGGCCGCGACCCGCGAACTGCCGCCACCACGCGACCCGGCGCTGGGTCGCGAGGTGATCTTCATCGTCGGCCAGCCACGCTCGGGCTCGACCCTGTTCGAGCAGATCCTGGCCGCGCATCCCGACGTGGA
Source organism: Thermomonas sp. (assembly GCA_035456065.1). Lineage (GTDB taxonomy): Bacteria > Pseudomonadota > Gammaproteobacteria > Xanthomonadales > Xanthomonadaceae > Thermomonas. The sequence continues at coordinate 21,551 of DATIDW010000023.1, forward strand.
AGGCGCCAGCGAACTGCCGGACCTCGGCATCGTCATCCAGCGCGAATCCATCCTCCGCGGCATGCCCTATCCGCAATGGATCCCGCAGGCCAGCGCGGCCGACTGGCATCGGCTGGGGTGCGACTACCTGGAGCGCACCGCGCAATGGCGGGCGACGCGACCGCGCTTCACCGACAAGCTGCCGGAAAACTGGAAGCACGTCGGCATCCTGCGCGCGATGCTGCCGGCCGCCACCGTCATCGAGACCCGCCGCGATCCGCTGGAGACCGCGTGGTCCTGCTTCAAGCAGCAGTTCTACAGCCAGCCGCATTTCGCCAACGACCTCGACGACATCGCCGCCCACTTCCGCGGCTGCGATCGCGCGATGGAGGCGTGGCGGGCGCGAGACCCCGCGCGGATCCGGCTGCATCGCTACGAGGACCTGCTAGCCGAACCGGAAGCGCGCATCCGCGCCCTGCTCCACGACTGCGGGCTGGCCTTCGACCCGGCCTGCCTGGCCCACCACCAGGCGCGGCGCAGCGTGCGCACCGCCAGCGCCGCGCAGGTGCGCCAGCCGCTACGACGCGATACCGCGCGGGCCGCCGCCTACGGCGCGCTGCTCGATCCGCTGCGCGCCGCACTCGGGCCATCCGGCGATTGAGAAGGTGTTGCGACGGGCGGTTTTGGCGGACAATCCGCGCATGGACAACCTGCTGATCGTCACCACTGGCGGCACCATCGACAAGGTGTACTTCGACGCGAAGTCCGACTACCAGGTCGGCGACCCGCAGATCGGTCGCATGCTGCAGGAACTCGGCGTCGCCTTCCGCTTCCACGTGATCCCGCTGCTGCGCAAGGACTCGCTGTTCGTCGACGACTCCGACCGCCAGCTGCTGCGCGCGACCATCGCCGCGCAGGACGAGGCCTGCGTGCTGGTGACCCACGGCACCGACAGCATGGTCGAGACCGCGCGGGTGCTGGCCGGCATCGAGGGCAAGACCATCGTTCTCACGGGCGCGCTGAGCCCGGCGCGCTTCGAGGGATCGGACGCGGAGTTCAACATCGGCTGCGCGGTCGGCGCCGTGCAGTCGCTGCCGGCGGGCACCTACATCGCGATGAACGGGCGCATCTGGGATCCGCTGAAGGTCCGCAAGAACGTGGACGCGAACCGCTTCGAGGCGATCGGCTGAGTCCGCGCCGCGACCCGCGGCCAACGGCACCCGACCCAGTCAAGAAGAACCCGGCCGAGGCCGGGTTTTTCCATGCAGGCCTGTGCTGCCCGATTACATCGCGATGCTCCAGCTGTTGATGTAGCCGGTGTCGCTGCTGGCGCGATCCGCCACGCGCAGCTTCCACGCGCCGTTCTTCAGCTCGCTGGACAGGTTGACCGTGTAGGTCTTGGCGATGTTGTCGGCGCTGCCGCCCGTGCGGTTCTGCAGGTTGTACACGGTGCCATCCGGCGCGACCAGGTCGACGATCAGGTCACCGCTGTAGGTGTGCACGATGTTGACCGCCACCTGGGTATTGCTCGGCGCATTGCCGGTACGACCCGAGATCGTGATGGTGCTGGTCACCCCGGTGGCGTTGTTGTCGGTGATCGCCACGTCGGTCGCGTTGCTGTACGTCTGCGTGGTGCCGCCGCCACCGCCGGCAGTGTAGCTGCCGGTGAGGCTTGCGCCGGAGAACGCGCTGTAGCCCTTGACCAGCACATGGTAGGTACCGGCCTGCGCGGTGGCGATGTTGCAGGTCTCGGTATTGCCACTGGCTTCCGACTTGCAGTCGTAGCTGGTGGTGGTCGGGGTGCTGCCGAACTTCACGTACATGTCGGCATCGCCGCTGCCGCCGGCGGACGCGAACCTGAGCCCGGTCGATCCGGAAGGAACCGCCAGCGTCCAGACCTGGCTGCTGCCGGCCGCCCCGGAGATCGGCGTGGCCACGCCATTCGCCAGCGCGCCGCCGGTGCCGCCGCCACCGCCCGAACCCCGCGTTTTCGCCATCTCACCCAGGAAGGCCAGTGCGAACTGGGCGAACTTGACGCTGGGTTGCGCCGTGTTGCCCATGTTGGCCAGGGTGTCCGTCGTGGTGTGGATGTTCGGGTTCGAACCGCCCGCGGCGGTGCCGGCCTCGAACATCATCGCCGCCGGATAGCCGGCGCTGGTCCACGAGGCATGGTCGGAGCAGCCGTAACCGCAGGTGTAGGTGCCGCGCGTATGCCCGAGCGGCGCCAGGTAGGCATCGAACAACTGGTTGAAGAAGGTCTTCAGGTCGGCATTGGAGTAGTCGGTGATCAGCCGCATGTTGGTCGCCGAGCCCGACTGGTAGTTGGTCATGTCGAGTTGCAGCACGCCCACGACATTCGTCCCGGCATTCTTGAACGAGGTGGCGATCGCGTTGGAGCCGCGCAGACCGACTTCCTCGGCGGCGTAGCCCATGACCTTGACCGTGCGCTTCGGCTTCCAGCCGTTGCCGAGCGCGACCCGCAGCACTTCGGTGATGGTCGCGATGCCGGATGCATCATCGTCCGCGCCCGGGGCCACCACACTGTTGCCGCCGCTGCCGCTGATCGAATCCAGGTGGGCGCCGATCACCACTACTTCATTCGGGAGTTCGTTGCCCTGGATGGTGAGGATGACCGACGGCTGGGTGGAGCAGGTGCTGCAGGTGGTCAGCTCGCTGCTGACGTCGCTGCGACCGTTCGCCAGCCCCTGCCAGGTGGTTCGGATCCACTCCGCCGAGGTCTTGCCGGTGGGGCTGCTGTAGTAGCGGTTCTGGTAACCCTGCAATTGGGTGATCGTCTCGTGGATCTTCGCCGCTCCGGCCTGCGACAGCCACGGGCCGACGGTGGCCTGGTTGTCGATCGTGTAACTCGCCGCCAGCGCCCGCTGCACCGCGCCGGCCGCGCGATCCTCGCGGATGAACGCCTCCGCCTCTCCGAGGGTGCGGAACGCGAAATAGCCGCCACAACGACGCTCCATCGCATGGATGTCCTCGCTGAGGACGCTCAGCTCGCGCGCCCGGATCTCGCCGAGCACCAGCGCCTGGCCCAGGCTGTCCCGGCGGGCCACGCCGTTGCGGACCAGCGCGCGCACGCGGTCGTGGGTGGCGCGGGAGGTGACGATGTAGACCCTGGCCTCGGGGTCGTCCTCGAGGTGCATCGAGGCCAATTCGGCGCGCGAATGCGACCGTGCGTGCGCGTTGTCGCGTTCTCCCGCCATGGCCGTCGCACCGATGAGGGCGGACGACAGCAGCAGGCCTGACAGCACTCTTTTCCGGATCATGGAGACGCTCCTGTCCTGGCCGGCGCGCAGGCGCGCCAGCAATTCGATGTATGGAAAAAAACAACCCCGGCGAACCGGGGTTGTCGATGCATCGGATCGGTCGCGTCCTTGCGACCCGCCGATTACATGGTGATGGACCAGCTGTTGATGTAGCCCGTATCGGTGTTGGCGCGATCACGGACACGCAGCTTCCACGCGCCGTTGATAGTCTCGCTGGACAGGTTGACCGTGAAGGTCTTCACGATGTTGTCCGCGCTGCCACCCGTGCGGTTCTGCAGGGTGTAGACCGTGTTGTCCGGTGCCAGCAACTCGACGATCAGGTCACCGCTGTAGGTGTGCACGATATTGACCGCCACCTGGGTATTGCTCGGGGCGTTGCCGCTGCGGCCCGACACGGTGATGGTGCTGGTGATGCCGGTGTTGTTGTTGTCCGGAATGTTGTAATCGGTGCTGTTGGTGTAGGTCTGGGTGCTGCCGCCGCCACCGCCGGTGGTGTAGCTGCCGGTCAGGGTGGCGCCCGAGAACGCGCTGTAGCCCTTGATCAGCACGTGGTAGGTGCCGGCCTGCGCGGTCGCGATGTTGCAGGTCTCCGCGTTGGTGCCGCCTTCGGACTTGCAGTCGAAGCTGGTCGTCGTCGGCGCGCTGCCGAACTTCACGTACATGTCGGCATCACCGGTACCACCGGCGCTGACGAACTTGAGCGCGCTCGCGCCCGCCGGCACCGCCAGCGTCCACACCTGGCTGCTGCCAGCCGCACCGGAGATCGCCTTGGCCACGCCATTGGCCAATGCGCCACCGGTGGTGCCGCCACCGCCGCCACCCGAGCAGCTCACGCCGACCGAGGTGAAGGCCGCGGTGACGTCGGCCACCGTGAAGCCGAGGTCGGTCGCCGCGGTCTGCACGCCGCAGGCGCCCTGGTTGAAGGTGCTGCTCGCGGTCCAGTAGTCGCGGTTGGCGCGGGCGAACACCTGGAACGCCTTGACCGTGCCCCAGCCCGGCTTGATCGCCAGCAGGTAGAACGCCTTGTTGTAGACGCCCGAGGAGTAGTGCACGTCCATCGAGCTGGTGAAGTTGGCGGCGTTGTCGATCGAGCTGCCGTCCTGCGGCGGGTTGTTCATGTAGCGCAGGGCGCCGTTGCCCTTGAAGATGTCGGCGCCGACCAGCCAGTCGTTGCTGCCGCGCATGTAGAACTCGGCGGCTTCGCCGGCCATGTCGGAGAAGGCTTCGTTCATGCCGCCGGACTGGCCGGAGTAGGTCAGGTTCGACTGCTGCTCGGTGAAGCCGTGCGAGACCTCGTGGCTGGACACGTCCAGGCTGACCAGCGGATAGAAGGTGCTGGCACCGTCGCCGAAGGTCATCGCGCTGCCGTCCCAGAATGCGTTCTCGTAGCTGGTGCGGTAGTGCACCTTCATCGTCAGCTGGAAGGTCAGGGGGGCCTGGCCGATGTAGGCCTGGTACATGTTGTAGATCACGTTGCCGAAGTAGTGGGCATCGTTCAACGGCGAATACGCGCCGTTGATGGCCTTCACCGTGTTGCGCGGGCAGGTGTAGGAGAACGCGGTGCTGCTGGTGTTGGTGCTGGCGTTGTTGAGGTTGACCGTCTTCACGTTGGTGCTGTTCATCGTGCAGGTGGTGCCGCTCTGCGTGACGTCCAGGTAGCCGTAGTTGGTGCCGTACTCGTACTGGCCGGTCTTGCTGTTGCCGCCGGGGCCGGTGCCGACCAGGGCGTGCTGCAGGTTGTCCCACTGCTTGAGCACGCGGCCGCTGTTGGCATCGACGATCACCACCGGGCGCATCGGCGCACCGGCACCATCGGCGAAGAACGAGACCTTGTAGGCCAGGTGGCCGCGGCCGGCGTCATCGATGAACACCACCAGGTCGGTGGTTTCGCGCTGGGTCAGCATCCCGGAGATGCTGTTGCCCAGGCCCGCGCGCTTGCCGGCGACCAGCGCCGCGGCCTTGCCCAGCTTCGGGGTGGTGGACGCGATGTCCTGGTCGAGGCCGGAGAACAGGTTGCCGAACATGGTGCGCACGTTGCCGGCGCCATCCTCGCTGACCACCACGCCTTCGCCGAGGATCGGGATCCCGCGCCAGGTCTGGTCATAGCGGTAGTTGCGCACGCCATGGTCGGCGCGCTGCGCACGCATCAGCAGCGTGCTGCTGGCGTCGGCGCGCATGAACTGCGCATGCCGCGCATGGGCCATGTTGGCCACGCCGCGGGCGGCAACCGTGGACTGGTACTGCTGCTTGAGCTCGGAGATGTTGCGCTTCTGCAGGTCGACCTTGCCCGCCGCCTGGGCACCCGTCGCGACGAGCGAGAGCGCAATGGTGGTGGCGAGCATGTTGATTCGGCTATGACAATTCACTGGCACTACCCCTAGTGGTGATGTTGTTTTGAGTCGCCGTGGAGGCGGCGGATGGTCAGGCAATACACGAATCGCCCGCGCTGCCCCCTCGAGGGGATCGACTGGTCGCGGCTCGTTCGGGAAAGCTGAACCATTCCCGAAGCGTCCGGGACAGTTACGTCGGAGACTATCGACCGTCAAGCGAGGTCGGTCATAAGCACATAACCATCGGGAATATGCAGACATGCATACGTAGTCAATGGCGTTCCAGAGCCATTCCCGGAATTGCTTCATCGCAACATCGAGATACCGAGATGGCTCGGATCAGCCCCGTCTGCTGCGAGGCAACACGAAAATGCGCTGACTTGCCGGGGCAAAAAGTGACGCAGGGTGCCTGTGTCGATGGTCACGGCCGGTGTGACACCGGTCACCATACTGCAGCCGGTGGGGTGGCCTCAGAGCATCCCGGTTTCGAGCCTGGCCAGCTCCGACATCATCGAGCGACCCCAGGGCGGGTCGAATACCAGCTCGACATCGGCCTCGGCCACGGTCGGGATCATCTCCAGCTTGCTGCGCACGTCGTCGACGAGGACCTCGCCCATTCCGCAACCCGGCGCGGTCAGGGTCATGCGCACCTCGACCGTCCGCCCACCCTCCTCGCGCGGGCGCACGTCGGCCGAATAGACCAGGCCGAGCTCGACGATATTGATCGGGATCTCCGGGTCGAAGCAGGTCCGCAGCTGCGACCAGACCAGCGCTTCCACGTCTTCGTCGCTGGCACCCTCGGGGAGTGCGATGGGCGCGGGAGGCTCCTTGCCGATGGCGTCACCGTCCTTGCCGGCGATGCGCATCAGGTTGCCCTCCACGAACACGGTCCAGCTGCCGCCGAGCGACTGGGTGATGTAACCGACGGTGCCGGCCGGCAGGGTGACCTCGTCTCCCGCAGGGACAAGGACGGCGGCGCAATCGCGCTCGAAACGGACGGGTTCGCTGCTGCGGGAATACATGGGCAAGGCTGGACGGTGGAATCCGTACCATTCTAGTCCCTTTGCCTGCTGGGTATGATGCGCGACCCCCGCGCGACCACCCCATGACAACCGATCCCGCCACCAAGCCCCGCTGGTTCGCCCTGCCCCTGCTGGCGCTGGGCTCGCTTGGATTCGTGTCCGCCTGGGTCCTGCTGGCCTTGCTGCTGGAACGCCAGTGCGCCTGGCTGGCACCACTGGCCGCCGTGGACATGGTCCTGCTGCTCGGGATCAGTCGCTGGCCAGCGGGCGCGACGCGCGCGGCCTGGGCCCTGCTCGCCACCGCGATCGCGATCGTGCTGGCCAATTTCGGCATCGCCGCCGGGGAGCTCGGCAAGAGCTTCGGCCTGCGTCCCTGGGAATCCGCGCTCATGCTGGGCCCGGACCACGCCTGGACCCTGCTGCAGATGGCGAATTCGTCGCTGGACCTGGCTTTCTACGCCACGGGCCTGCTGGTGGCGCTGGTCGGCGGGTTCAGTGCCCGCCGTCGAGCGCCTTCAGCTCGCTGACCAGCGCGCTGGCCACCCCGGCGCCATCCCCATAGAGCATCCGCGTGTTGTCGGCATAGAACAGCGCGTTCTCGATGCCGGCGAACCCGGTGCCCTTGCCGCGCTTGATGACGATGGTGTTCTTGCTGTTGACCACGTCGAGGATCGGCATGCCGTAGATCGGTGATGCCGGGTCGGTCTTGGCGACCGGGTTGACCACGTCGTTGGCGCCGATCACCAGCGAGACGTCGGTGTTGGCGAACTCCGGGTTGATGTCGTCCATGTCGGCGATCAGGTCGTAGGGCACGCCCGCCTCCGCCAGCAGTACGTTCATGTGGCCCGGCATGCGCCCGGCGACCGGGTGGATCGCGAACTTCACCTTGACCCCACGTTCCATCAGCCGCTGGGTCAGTTCCCATATCTTGTGCTGGGCCTGCGCCACCGCCATGCCATAGCCCGGCACGATCACCACGCGCTCGGCGTAGGCCATCATCGCGGCGACGTCGGCGGCCTCGATCGGCTTCATCGAACCGCCGATCTCCTGCATCTCCCCGCTGCTGCCGCCGAAATCGGAGAACAGCACGTTGCTGATCTTGCGGTTCATCGCCTTGGCCATCAGCCGGGTCAGCAACATGCCGGCCGCGCCGACCATGGTGCCGGCGATGATCAGGGCCTCGTTGCCCAGGACGTAGCCTTCGAACGCCACCGCCAGGCCGGTGAACGCGTTGTACAGCGAGATCACCACCGGCATGTCGGCGCCGCCGATCGGCAGGGTCATCAGCACGCCCAGCGCCAGCGCCAGCACGAAGAACGCCACGATCCACGGCATCGCCAGGGTCTGCAGGGCCATCGCCCCGCACACCACCGCCGCCAGCGCGACCGCCGCGTTGAACCATTGCTGGCCGGGGAAGGTGTAGCGCTTGTCCATGCGCCCGTCGAGCTTGGCCCAGGCGATGATCGAGCCGGTCAGCGACACCGCGCCGATCAGCGAACCCAGCGCCGCCAGCACACCCGGCACCGCCCCCGGCGATTGCCCGGCGGCCGACCAGCGCACCAGCTCCATCGCGCCGATCGCCGCCGCGGACCCGCCGCCCATGCCGTTGAACAGCGCCACCATCTGCGGCATGTCGGTGATCGCCACCTTCTTGCCCCAGATCCAGTTCGCCGCCACGCCGATGACGATGGCCGCGACCATCAGCGCGATGTTGTGCAGGCCGGGCAGGAAGAAGGTGGCGAAGGTCGCGATGAGCATGCCCGCGCCCGCCCACTGGATGCCGCTGCGCGCGGTCTTCGGGCTGGCCATGCGCTGCAGGCCGAGCAGGAACAGGGTTGCGGCGACGAAATAACTCAGCTTGACCAGGACGAGCAGGTTCATGCCTTCGGCTCCGTCTTCTGCGAGGGCTTGAACATCTCCAGCATGCGCTCGGTGACCACGTAGCCGCCGGCGGCATTGCCCGCGCCCAGCAGCACCGCGATGAAGCCCAGCGCCTTTTCCAGGGTGGTGTCGGCATGGCCCAGCACCACCATCGCGCCGATCAGGACGATCCCGTGGATGAAATTGGACCCGGACATCAGCGGCGTGTGCAGGATCACCGGCACCCGCGAAATGATCACGTCGCCGGCGATCGCCGCCAGCATGAAGATGTACAACGCCACGAACCCGTCGCCCACGAAGCCTCTCCCCGATCGCCTGCCCGCATCATAACCACCGCCCGCCGGCTGTGCGCTGTGTCAACCGACGCGCCACAGGGACGTTCCGCATCTCGTGAATCCCGGCCTTCCCGCCAACGCACGCCACGACATGCCTCGACCCGAGAACGCCCGACATGCTGTTCGCCACCGCTAAGCTAGGCCCGGTGGACGACGCCATGCACGCCGAACGGGAGCCCGGGGAGACCGCCGCCGCGCCCCTACCCACGTCGCTGGAGCAATTCCTGGCCGCGATCGACGGGCGCGCGTTCCGCTTCGCCGAGCTCGGCCTGCGCCATCGCGAGGATGCCCTGGACGCCGTGCAGGATTCGATGATCAGGATGCTCGGCTATCGCGACCGGCCGGCCTCCGAATGGAGCCCGCTGTTCTGGAGCATCCTGCGCAACCGCATCGTCGACATCCAGCGGCGCGGCCTGTTCCGCCTGCGCTGGCTGCTCCCGGGCAGCACCGACAAGGACGGCGAACCGGTCGACTGGGCCGACGACAGCCCCGATCCGTCGCGCAGCCACGACAGCCGCGAGGCCTGGTCGCGGATCAGCGCGGCCATGCGCACGCTGCCGGCGCGCCAGCGCGAAGCCTTCACCCTGCGCGTGCTGGAGGAACTGGACGTGGCCGACACCGCACGCGTGATGGGCTGCAGCGAAGGCTCGGTCAAGACACATCTTTCGCGCGCCCGCGAGGCGCTGCAGAGGCAACTGGAGGAATTCCGATGAGCAACCGGCCGAACGACACCGGCACAGGCGGCGATGCACGCTTCGACCGCGCGCTGCGCGAGCACCACGCGACGGCCGTCGAACGCCTGTCGCCGCGGGTACGCGCGCAACTCGCGCAGCGCCGCAACGCCGCCCTGCGCGGCGAATCGGCAGGCCGCCGGCACGGCTTCCGCTACGCGGCGGCCAGTTTCGCGGCGATCTGCGCGCTGGCCATCGGCCTGCAGTTCGGGCTCATGCCGGGCCCGACCAATCCCACCACGAATACCAGCATCGCGGCCGCATCGGCCCCGGCCGGCAGCGACGCCACGATGCTCGACGAAGACCCCGAGTTCTACGCCTGGCTGGCATCCGCGGATGCCCAGCAGATCGCGATGGAGTAACTGATGAACCACATGATCCGCCCCGTCGTCCTTGCCCTGTCCCTGTTGCCGGCCCTCGCCTTTGCGCAGGCAAGCCCCGCCGCGGCCACCCAGTACCCGGAATGGGACCAACTCACGCTGGCCCAGCGCGACGCGCTGGTCGCGCCCCTGCGCGAGCGCTGGAACAGCAATCCCGATGAACGCGCGCGCATGCTCGAACGCGCACAGCGCTGGAAGGAGATGCCGCGCGAACAGCGCGCCCACGCCCGCGACGGCATGCAGCGCTGGGAGGACATGTCGCCCGAACAGCGCAGCGAGGCCCGCGCGCTGTTCCACGCCATGCGCGGCATGGAGAAGGAACAGCGCAAGGCGTTCCTGGCCCAATGGCGGCAGAAGACCCCGCAGCAGAAGGCCGAATGGCTGAAGGCGCATCCGGCGCCGGACCGCCGGGATGGAGCATCGGAATCAAGATAGATGGGTGAAGCGCGAGCCAGGGAAACCGGGCGGCAGTCATTGAGCGCTATCGCGCCTTCCATGCCTGATGGAGCGCCATCATGTTTTCCTGCTGCCCCTCATCCCAATTGCTGATCTTCTCGCGGATGCCTGCATCCGTTGCGAAAACAGCTTGCGACGCCACCGCGACATCGAACCAGCGCAACGCCTCATCCCGCTGGCCCATGGTCCAGTAACCCAATGCGAGCGTGTACGGAAGCCAGTGTGGGGAACCTCCGTGCAACCTTGCTGCCTCACGCCAGTCGGCAATGGCCCCGGCGACTTCACCGTTGTCGTAACGCGCCCACCCGCGCGACCAGTACACGTGCCTGGCCTGCACGCTGCCGGTGGCGCTCGCGGCAAGCGCTGCATCGAAGTCGCGCAACGCACGCCGCGTGTCACCCGTGTCGTTGAAGTAATAGGCCCGATGCGTGAGCGCCACGGAATTCTTCGGATTCTTGCGCAGACTGGCTTCGATCGTCGCCTTGAATCGCGCACGCCCGCCGGGCGGGGTCACCAGATAACTCGCCGCCGGATCGCGATCCCCGTAGATCGGCCTCGCTTCCTGCGCGGGAATGCCCGCCGCCATGCAGCACAACGCAAGCACCCCAACGCACGGCAGCCATCTCACTAAACCCGCTCCGGCCACACCGTCTTCGCCAGCAACTCGTCGTCCCAGTCGAACGCCAGCGCACCGTCCTTCAGCAGCAGGCTGACGAAGTTGTAGACGTTGCGGGCGTACATCTCGCTGGCGTGCTGGGCACCCATCGATGCCAGGTTGAGCGGGCCGGCGACGGTCACGCCAGCGCTGTCGATGGTCTCGCCGGGCTGGGTGAGCTCGCAGTTGCCGCCGGTCTCGGCGGCGAGGTCGACGATCACGCTACCCGGCTTCATCCCGCCCACCATCGCCGCGGTGATGATCTTCGGCGCCGGGCGGCCCGGCACCGCGGCGGTGCAGACCACCACGTCGATGCCCTTCAGGTGATCAGCCAGGCGCTGCTGCTGCAGCGCGCGTTCCTCGTCGGTGAGCTGGCGCGCGTAGCCACCCTCTCCTGCGGCGGACACGCCGAGGTCGAGGAACTTGCCACCCAGCGATTCGATCTGCTCGCGGGTTTCCGGGCGCACGTCGAAGCCTTCCACCGCAGCGCCGAGGCGCTTGGCGGTGGCGATCGCCTGCAGCCCGGCCACGCCGGCACCGACGATCAGCACCTTCGACGGGCGGATCGTGCCGGCGGCGGTGGTCAGCATCGGGAAGAAGCGTGGCGCGAGTTGCGCGGCGATCAGCACCGCCTTGTAGCCGGCCATCCCGGCCTGCGAGCTGAGCACGTCCATCGCCTGCGCGCGGGTGGTGCGCGGCAGCTTTTCCAGCGGGAAGGCGACGATGCCCCGCGCCGTGATCGCCTCGCCACGCGCGGCGTCCGCCTGCGGCTGCAGGCTGCCGACCAGCACCGCGCCCTGCTTGAGGGCGGCAATCGCTTCGGCCGGCGGCGGCTGCACGCAGAGCACCACGTCGGCGCCGGCGGTCGCGTCCTCGCGGACCTGGGCACCGGCATCGGCATAGGCCTGGTCGGGGAAATAGGCGCCGCTGCCGACGCCCGGCTGCACGCTGACGCTGGCGCCGGCAGCGACCAGCTTCTTGCAGGTCTCGGGGGTGATCGCGACGCGGCGCTCGCCGCTCGCGCTTTCGCGACCCACGCCAATCTCAACCGCCATCGCCCGCTCCCTCGCCGTGATGCCTGCATCCTACCGAATGCCGGCTGGCTGCACGCGGGCGCCGTTACCATGACCGCATGACCAAGCCCCCGACCACGCTCTGCCTCGCCGCCCTCGACAGCCGGTTGTCGGTGCCGACCCGGCAACTGGCCGCGCCCGGCCCCGACGACAACCAGTTGCTGTGGATCCTGCGCAGCGCCGCGCGCGTCCCCGACCACGGCAAGCGCGTCCCGTTCCGGTTCCTGCGCATCGCCGGCGACGCGCGCACCGCGCTGGCCGACGCCACCATCGCCCGCCTGCTCGAACGCGAGGCCAACCCCGGCGATGGCGCGATCGAGAAGCTGCGCAGCCGCTTCACCCTGCCGCCGCTGACCATCGCGGTGATCGCGAACCTGGGCGCTGACGAGAAGATCCCGGCCTCCGAACGATTCTCGACCGCGTCCTGCGTCTGCCTGCTGCTGCTGCAGGCCGCGCAGGCCGAGGGCTACGGCGCGCAGTGGCTGACCGGCTGGCCCGCCTACGACCGCCCGTTCCTCGAGGGCACGCTGGGGCTGCAAGCGGACGAGCAACTGGTCGGCACGATCGCCATGGGCACCCCGCAGGTCGATGTCCCAGACCGCGAGCGGCCGGATCCTCGCGACCTGCTGACGGACTGGAACCCCCTAGAAGCGCGATGACCCAGCCCACCCTCCACCTGGTCGACGCCTCGATGTACGTGTTCCGTGCCTGGCATTCGATGCCGGACGAGTTCCACGATGCCGACGGCTGGCCGACCAACGCGGTGCACGGTTTCGCCCGCTTCCTGCTGGAGCTGCTGGAACGCGAGCGGCCGCGGCACATCGCGATCGCCTTCGACGAGGCGCTCGATTCCTGCTTCCGCAATGCGATCTACCCGGCCTACAAGGCCAACCGCGACCCCGCGCCACCGGAACTGCGCCGCCAGTTCGCCTGGTGCAAGGCGCTGTGCAAGGCGGTCGGCCTGGTCACGCTGGCGCATGCCGATTACGAAGCCGACGACCTGATCGGCACCGCCGTGCACGCCGGCCGCCGCGATGGCTTCCGCAGCGTGATCGTGTCCGCCGACAAGGACCTGTCGCAACTGTTGCAGGCGGATGACGAGCAATACGATTTCGCCAAGTCGGTGCGCTGGAAGGCCGACGGGGTCAAGGCCCGGCATGGCGTGCACGCGCACCAGATCGCCGATTACCTGGCCCTGACCGGCGACGCGGTGGACAACATCCCCGGCATCAGCGGCATCGGCGCGAAATCGGCGGCGATCCTGCTGGCGCATTTCGAGTCGCTGGATGCCCTGCTCGCACGCATCGACGAAGTGCCGTTCCTGCGCCTGCGCGGCGCCGCGGGCATGGCGATCCGCCTGCGCGAGCAGCGCGAACACGCGCTGCTGTGGCGCCAGCTCACCACCATCGCGCTGGACGCGCCGCTGCCGGACGGCGGCTTCGCCCGCGGTCGCGGCGATGGCGAGGAACTGGCGTCGCTGTCGGACTGGGTCGGCTTCGGGCCGCTGACGCGCAAACGGTTGGCGGACGCGGCGGGGCTCTCCACCTGAAACCACGCCGAGTACCGGAGGGCTCGCCCGGAGGAGATTCGAGCGCGCCATGGACGGCGCGCGGCCGCGCATCGTAGCCGGATGCGGAGCCTAAGCGGCGAATCTCCTCCGGGCGAGCGCTTCGGTGCGAACGATGACCGTCATCCGCCTGCGTTAGCATCAGCGCATGGGCCAGAACCTCAAACACACCCTCTACGAAGGCGACTGGCTGCGGCTGGTCCGCATCGGCCACTGGGAAGCCTGCGAGCGCACCCACGGCCAGGGCATGGCGGTGATCGTGATCGCGGTGACCCCGGCGGACGAGGTCCTGTTCGTCGAGCAGTACCGGATCCCGCTGGGCGCACGCACCATCGAGATGCCCGCGGGCCTGGTCGGCGACGACCACGCGCAGGACACGTTGATCGATGCCGCGCGCCGTGAACTGATCGAGGAAACCGGCTGGTCGCCGGCCAGGACCGACGTGCTGCTCATCGGACCCACCAGTTCCGGCATGAGCAACGAACGCATCGCCTTCGTGCGAGCGCGCGACCTCACCCGGGTCGGCGATGGCGGCGGCGTGGACAGCGAGGACATCACCGTGCATGCGGTCCCGCGCGCCGAGGCGCCGGCCTGGCTGATGCGCAAGCAGGCCGAGGGGTTCGAACTCGACCTCAAGCTGTGGGCGGGGCTGTGGATGATCGACCGCAACCCGGATGGTTCCCCCGCCGGCTGACCCGCGAACCGATCAACCCGCGAAGCGATCCGTCGCGGCGACCAGGGCATCCACGTTTTCCGCCTCGAAGCCGGAATGCCCGGACGCGGCGGAAATCACCAGATCCGCCTTCGGCCACGCCTTGTGCAATTCCCAGGCATTGGCGACCGGACAGACCACGTCATAGCGGCCATGCACGATCACGCCCGGGATGTCCTGGATGCGATGCACGTCGCGCAGCAACTGGTCCTCGACCTCGAAGAAGCCGCCATTGACGAAGTAGTGGTTCTCGATCCGCGCGAACGCGAGCGCGAAGCGCGGGTCGCCGTGGCTGTTGGCGAAATCCGGGTCGATGTGCAGGTAGCTGGTCGCGCCTTCCCAGATGCTCCACGCCTTCGCCGCGGCCAGGCGGGTGGCCTCGTCGTCCGAGGTGAGCCGGCGGTGGAACGCCGAGATCAGGTCATGCCGTTCGACCGGCGGGATCGCCGCCAGATAGTGTTCCCACGCGTCCGGGAACAGCCGGCTCGCACCTTCCTGGTAGAACCATTCCAGCTCCCAGCGGCGCAGCATGAAGATGCCCCGCAGGACCAGCTCGGTGACCCGCTGCGGGTGGGTTTCCGCATACGCCAGCGCCAGGGTGGAACCCCAACTGCCGCCGAACACCTGCCAGCGCTCGATGCCGAGCAGCTCGCGCAGGCGTTCGATGTCGGCCACCAGGTCCCAGGTGGTGTTGTCCACCAGGTCCGCGTGGGGCGTGCTGCGCCCGGCACCGCGCTGGTCGAACAGGACGATGCGGTACTTCGCCGGGTCGTGGAAGCGGCGCATCTTGTCGTTGCAGCCGGCGCCCGGACCGCCATGCAACATGACCACGGGCTTGCCCTGCGGGTTGCCGCACTGCTCCCAATGGAGGGTATGGCGGTCGTCGACCTGCAGGGTGCCGGTTTCGTACGGGGCGATCTCGGGGTACAGCGTGCGCATGCGGGGGCATCCGTGCGATGTCGGGCGCGCAGTCTACCGCGCGGGGTTCAGCGGCCCTTCCTGCCCAGGCTCGCGCGGTCGCGGCCTTCGAGGTCGCGCGCGGTCTCGACATCGATGAAACCGGCCGCCTGCAGCAGTGCGCGCACGGCCTCGCCCTGGTCCCAGCCATGCTCCAGCAGCAGCCACCCACCTGGAACGAGGTGGGCTGGCGCATCGCACACGATCCGACGGATCGCCCCCAGGCCATCCACACCGGACGACAACGCCGTCGGCGGCTCGAAGCGCAGGTCGCCTTCGCCGAGATGCGGGTCGCCGTCGGCGATGTAGGGCGGGTTGCTCGCGATCAGGCCGAAGGTCTCGCCCTTCAGCGGCGCGAACCAGTCGCCTTCGCGGAATTCGACATTGGCGATGCGGTTGCGGGTCGCGTTCCGGCGCGCGACCTCCAGCGCCGCGGGGCTGGCATCGGTGGCGATGACCGCCGCACGCGGACGCTCCTTCGCCACCGCCAGCGCAATCGCGCCGGAGCCGGTACCGAGATCGGCGATGGGCGACGCGGCATCGGGGGGAATCCGCGCCAGCGCCAGCTCGACCAGCAATTCGGTCTCGGGTCGCGGGATCAGCGTGGCCGGGGACACTTCCAGCGCCATCGTCCAGAAGCCCTGCATCCCGGTCAGGTAAGCGACCGGCACCCCGGCCTGGCGACGCGCCAGCAGGGCAGCAAAGGACACAGCGACTTCAGGCGACACCGGATCGGCCGCATGCGCAAACAGCCAGCTGCGCGGCTGTCCCATCACGTGGGCCAGCAGCCATTCGGCATCGATGCGGTCGATGGTGGCGGCGGCATCGCGCAACAGGTTGGCGAGCGTGGTCGGCGCGGCGGACATGGCCACAGTGTCGCACTGCGGATTGTCCGGCTTCAGGATCCGGCCATCGATAGCCTGCGACTATCGATCGCATTCAATTAATTTCATTGATTGATAGCACCAGACTCGATAGATTTGTCGCGTTGCAGCAAACCATCCCGCCGAAACCCAAGAGGTTCCCATGTCCCTGCTCGATTCCAGCGTCACCCTGCATCCGCGCCCGCTGATCAATTCCAAGGTGCCGGCGTTCAAGGCCAATGCCTACAAGAACGGCGCCTTCATCACCGTCAGCGACGAAGACCTGAAGGGCAAGTGGTCCGTGCTGATCTTCATGCCGGCCGCCTTCACCTTCAACTGCCCGACCGAGATCGAAGACGCCGCCGACCACTACGCCGAGTTCCAGGCGATGGGTGCCGAGGTCTACATCGTCACCACCGACACCCATTTCAGCCACAAGGTGTGGCACGAGACCTCGCCGGCCGTCGGCAAGGCGCAGTTCCCGCTGGTCGCGGATCCGACCCACCAGCTGACCCGCGCCTTCCGCGTGCACATCGAGGAAGATGGCCTGGCCCTGCGCGGCACCTTCATCGTCAACCCGGACGGGGTGATCAAGACCGCGGAGATCCACGACAACGCGATCGCCCGCGACGTCACCGAAACCGTGCGCAAGCTGAAGGCCGCCAAGTACGTCGCCGAGCATCCCAACGAGGTCTGCCCGGCCAAGTGGAACGATGGCGCCAAGACCATCAAGCCGTCGCTGGACCTGGTCGGCAAGATCTGAGTACCGCTGCGCGCGGTCCTGTCGCCGCGCGCAGTCCGTCCCTCTCCCATCACGGGAGAGGGCTCCGGCCAACCCCTCGCGGGCGGTTGGCCGCAGCCCTTTCCGCCTCACCGTCGCGCGCAATGCGTGGCACGCCATCACGCGAGGACTCCATGCTCGACGCCGACCTCAAGACCCAACTCGCCGCCTACCTCGAGAAGCTGCAGCAGCCGATCGAGCTGGTCGCCTCGCTGGACGATTCCGCCGCCGCGCACGAACTGGACACATTGCTCGGCGAGATCGCCGCGCTGTCGCCGAAGATTTCCCGCGTGGCCGGCGACGGAGCGCGCAAGCCGTCGTTCCTGATCCGCCGTGTCGGTACGGACGTGCAGGTCGGCTTCGCCGCGATCCCGCTTGGCCACGAATTCACCTCGCTGGTGCTGGCGCTGCTGCAGGTCGGCGGGCATCCGGTGCGCATCGACGACACGCTGGCGGCGCAGGTGCGCGCATTGCCCGGCGAGTACGTGTTCGAAACCTACATGTCGCTGCATTGCCAGAGCTGCCCGGACACCATCCAGGCGCTCAATGCGATGAGCGTGCTGAACCCGCGCATTCGCCACGTCGCCATCGATGGCGCGCTGTTCCAGCCTGAAGTCGAGGCAAAGCAGATCCTGTCGGTGCCAACGATCCATCTCAACGGCGCGGAATTCGATGCCGGCCGCATGAGCATCGAGCAGATCCTCGCCAAGCTCGATACCGGCGCCGCCGCGCGCAAGGCCGAAGCCCTGAAGGACACCGCGCCCTACGACGTCCTCGTCGTCGGCGGCGGTCCGGCCGGTGCCGCCGCCGCGATCTACGCCGCGCGCAAGGGCATCCGTACCGGCATCCTGACGGAACGTTTCGGCGGGCAGGTGCTCGACACGATGTCCATCGAGAATTTCCCCTCGGTCGAATACACCGAGGGCCCGAAGCTGGCCGCATCCCTGGAAGCGCATGTGCGCAGCTACGGCGTGGACTTGGTCACCTCGCAGCGCGCGAAGGCGTTGCATCCTGCGTCGGACGCCGGCCTGGTCGGCATCGAACTCGACAGCGGCGCAACCCTGCGCGCGAAGACCGTGGTGCTCGCGCCAGGCGCGCGCTGGCGGCAGACCGGCGTGCCCGGCGAAGCCGAATATCGCAACAAGGGCGTCACCTATTGCCCGCACTGCGACGGCCCGCTGTTCAAGGGCAAGCGGGTGGCGGTGATCGGCGGCGGCAACTCCGGCGTGGAGGCGGCGATCGACCTGGCCGGCCTGGTCGAGCACGTCACCCTGCTCGAGTTCGACGGCAAGCTGCGCGCCGACGATGTGCTGCAGCGCAAGCTCTACAGCCTGCCGAATGCGACCGTGCACGTGAACGCGCAGACCACCGCCTTCGCCGGCGACGGCAGCAAGCTGCAGGCACTCGAATACACCGATCGCGGCACCGGTGCTGCGCACAGGATCGACGTGGCCGGGGTGTTCGTGCAGATCGGCCTGCTGCCCAACAGCGAATGGCTGAAGGACACCGTGCTGCTCACGCCGCGTGGCGAGATCGTGATCGACGACCGTGGCCACACCAACCTGGCGGGCGTGTTCGCCGCCGGCGACGCCACCACCGAGCCGTTCAAGCAAATTGTCGTTGCGATGGGTGGCGGTTCCACCGCAGCGCTGTCGGCGTTCGATCACCTGATCCGCCATTCCGCACCCGCCGACAGCGAGTCCGTGGCGGCCTGACATGACGCCTGCGGGGTCGCCGTTCTCGGTGCAGCGCCTCGACCACCTGGTGCTGCGCGTGCGCGACCTCGACGTCGCCGAGGCGTTCTATCGCGACGTGCTGGGCTGTGAAGTCGCGAGGCGGCGCGACGATCTCGGCCTGCGCCACCTGCGCGCCGGCACGTCGATGATCGACCTGGTGTCGGTCGACGGGACACTTGGCCTGCGCGGCGGCCATGCCGCAGGCAGCGCGGGCCGCAACCTCGATCATCTGTGCCTGCGCGTCGAGCCGTTCGATGAGGCCGCCATCGTCCGCCACCTCGCGCAGCACGACATCGCGCCGCACGGCCCGGCGACCTCCAACTTCGGTGCAGAGGGCGATGGCCTTTCGTTGTACCTTGACGATCCGGACGGCAACACCATCGAGCTGAAGGGGCCTTCGCGTTGAACCTGCGCGACCTGAAGTACCTGATTGCCCTCGCCGACCTGCGCCACTTCGGCAAGGCCGCGGATGCCTGCTTCGTCAGCCAGCCGACCCTGTCCACCCAGGTCCGCAAGCTGGAGGAAGAACTCGGGGTGACCCTGGTGGAACGCGCGCCGCGCAAGGTCATGTTGACCCCGACCGGGCAGGACGTGGTGCAGCGCGCGCGCCGGATCGTGGCCGACGTCGAACAGATGCGCGAAGCCGCGCGCCGCAGCAAGGATCCGGAATCCGGCTCGCTGCGGCTCGGGGTGTTCCCGACCCTGGCGCCGTACCTGTTGCCGCACGTGGTGCCGCAGCTGCGCGAGCGTTTTCCGCAACTGGAATTGCTGCTGGTCGAGGAAAAGAGCGACGTGCTGCTGCAGCGCCTGCGCGAAGGCTGGCTGGATGCGGCACTGCTCGCGTTGCCGGTGCACGACGAGCAACTGCACACCGAATTCCTGTTCGATGAGCCCTTCGTGCTGGCCGCGCCGCACGGGCATGAACTCGCGACCCGCACCTCGCTGCGGATCGACGACCTCTCCGACGAAACCCTGCTGCTGCTGGAAGACGGCCACTGCCTGCGCGACCAGGCGCTGGACGTGTGCCGCCTGTCCGGCGCGCACGAGAAATCCGGCTTCCGTGCCACCAGCCTCGAGACCCTGCGGCAGATGGTCGCGGCCGGCGTCGGCGTGACCTTGTTGCCGGCGCTGTCGGTGCACGCGCCAATCGTCCAGCCCGCCAGCATCCGCCTGGTGACATTCGATGCGCCTGCACCGAGCCGGCGCATCGCGCTGGTGTGGCGCAAGTCGTCGGCGATGGAAGCGTTCCTGCGACAGCTGGCCGAGGCCGTCGGCACGTTGGCCCGCGCGCAGTTGCAAACCGGCTGAACGGGGACGCCGATGGCGGTGCCGGTGCGCTGGATCGTGATCACCGTGCTGGGCTGCCTGTTGCTGGGCTGGTGGCTGTCGAATCCGGCGCCGTCATTGCCGCCGTCCGCGACCGCCCACGCGACGGCGGCCGGCGGCGTGCGCGCGGACACCAGCGCGTGCCCGCTGCCGCCGCTGGTCGAGCGCGGCGCGGCGCCGCTGCAAAGCGACGTTCCCGGTTCGATGCCGCCGCTGTCGGTCGAAGGCGCCACCCTCCAGCCGCTGGCCGGTTTCAGCGTGGAGGCACGCGTGCTCGGCCGCGAGGACTACCGCATGGGCCGCGAGGCCGACTTCTCGCCAACCGACCTGGCGCTGGGCTGGGGACGGATGAGCGAGGACGCGGTGCTGGCCCGGCTCGAGATCAGCCAGGGCGGGCGCTGGTATCGCTACCGCTGGAAAGCCGAGCCGCCGATCCCGCTGGGCGAGATCGTCCGCAGCAGCGCCAACATGCACATGCTGCCGGCCGACGATGCGGTGGCCACCGCGCTGCGCGATGTCGACGCCGGCGACCGCGTGCGCATCGACGGCTGGCTGGTGCAGGTCAACACGCCCGACGGCTGGCGCTGGCGCAGCTCGCTGAGCCGCGAAGACAGCGGCGGCGGTGCCTGCGAGGTGGTCTATGTGTGTTCGATCAGCCGCGAGTGATCAGGCGCCCATGCCGATCGGACAACTGACGCCGGTGCCACCCAATCCGCAATAGCCCATCGGGTTCTTCGACAGGTATTGCTGGTGTTCGTCTTCGGCATAGAAGAACGGCAGCGCGGGGAACACGATCTCGGTGGTGATTTCCCCCAGCCCCGCATCTGCGAGTCGGCGCTGGTAGGCATCGCGGCTGGCGATGGCCGCATCGAACTGCGCCTGCGTGGCGCAATAAACCGCAGAACGATACTGGGTGCCGAGGTCATTGCCCTGGCGCATGCCCTGGGTCGGGTCATGGCTTTCCCAGAAGGTCTTCAGCAACGCATCGAACGACACCTGCGACGGGTCATGCACCACCAGCACGACTTCGGCATGTCCGGTCTCGCCGGAACAGACTTCGCGATAGCTCGGATTGGGGGTGATGCCACCGGCATAGCCCACGGCGGTGGTGAACACGCCGGGCAGCGTCCAGAACTTGCGCTCGGCGCCCCAGAAGCAGCCCATGCCGAACTGCACCGACTGCATGCCGACAAATGCGCCGGTGATCGGACGCCCGTGGACATGGTGCGCGTTGCGTACCGGCATCGGGGTCTCGCGTCCCGGCAACGCACGCGCAGGATCGACCATGCGTTGCTTGAAACCGCCTATGCCCGGCATGGTCCTGCTCCTGCGTGGATAGGCTTGCTGGATGGCGGTTGCCGGCCCGCTTTGCAAGCCCGCGACGCGGTCAATCCACGTAGGCGGGTGCAGCGCAGACCCGGTTGCGACCCTCGCGCTTGGCGCGATACAGGGCCTTGTCCGCGCGCGCCAGCAACTTTTCCGGATCGTCGCCATCGCGCAGCACCGCCAGTCCGATGCTGACGGTGAAGCGGAGGACTTCGCCCTGCCAGTCGACCGCCGCGGCTTCCACGGCCTGCCGCAGGCGCTCGCCGACCAGTCGCGCCGATGCCGCGTCCTGTCCCGGCAGCAGCACCAGGAATTCCTCGCCGCCGTAGCGACCGAATACGTCGTGCGGCCGCAGTTCCGCGCGCAGGGTGGCGGCGACCTTGCGCAGGCACTCGTCCCCGCACGGATGCCCGTGGGTATCGTTGATCCGCTTGAACCAGTCGAGATCCATGAACAGCACGCTCAACGGCTTGTGGTTGCCCGCAAGCTTGCACTCGCGCGCGGCCAACTGGTCCAGCGTGCGCCGGTTGAAGCCCCCGGTCAGTGCGTCGTGCTCCGCCGTGCGCCGCAGCAGGAACGCCGCATGCGCCGCGTCCGCCTGCTCCACCGTGGTGCGCGCCATCTGCACCAGCGCGCTCCTGTCTTCCGCCGCCAGCATCCGCCGCACCGGCACGACCAGCGCCGCCCAAGCAGGCGCCTGTACCCGCAGCGGCACCACCAGGTACACACCCTCGCCGGGATCGTCGGCGCGACGCCCGGCGGTCAGGTGGACCTCGACCGGCTCGCGGTTGCGCGCATGGTCGCGGACCAGGCTGCGCGAGGCCTGCACCGCACGCGCGGTGGCGGTGGTCTTGGCGGTGGCCTGCACGAACAGCTTGCCGTCGACGAGGTAGTCGTCGCCCACCACCAGCGCATCCTCGGTGCCCAGCAGCTCGCCGGCATGCGCGCCCAGCAGGCGGAACGCGGCATGCGCGATGCGATCCTCCGGCACGTCGCGCATGACCTGCTGCAGCGACTGGGTGAGGCGGGTGCGGACCTGCTCGTGGCGCAGGCGCGCCTCGCTGTCGCGGCGCGCGTTGGTCTCGTCGTCCAACTGCCGGCGCACCATCCCGACCCGGCTGCTCAGGCCGACGAACAGCACCAGCGAAAACAGCACCAGCACCACCTGGTAACCATGGCGGACCAACATGCTATCCGCCAGCACGCCGTGGCTCATGGTCATGTGCGCGATCGCGGCCAGCAGCAGCGCCAACAGCAGGGTCGCCCCGGCGAGCGCCATCGGAATGCCACGACGCGCCCCGTCGAGCATCGCCAGGATGCTGGCGGGCATGGACACCATCCATGCCAGGGGCGCCGCCACCTGCAGCGCAGCCATGGCGGCAGGCAAGGGCGGGACCACCAGCAGGATCGGCAACGCGACCGCCGGCAGCAGCAGCGGCATGCGCCGTACCAACCGCGAACGCGAGCCTCGCGCATCGATGAACTGCAGCACCAGCCACAGGCTGCACAGGTTGAACAGCACTACCGCCAGCCAGAAGCCGCGCATGCCCATCGACGCGAACACGTCCATCCCGGGAACGGCGTACAGATGACCTTGCAGTACCGACATGCATACGAGCGCCATCAGCGTGTAGGCGGCGTGCGCCAGGAACAGCACGTCGCGCACCGCCCAGTACAGCGCCAGCGAGGCGATCAGCAGGGTCGCCCAGGCCGCATACAGCGCGCTCGCGAATACCATCTCGCGCGCGGTCAGCCGCAAGGCGCCGTCGATCGCGATGACCCGCGGCGTGGGTGCGGCCCGCAGGGCGGAGCGCACCGCCAGTTGGAACCGCTGGGCGCCGGCGAGCCCCTCCGGCAGCACCGTCGCATAACCGGCGGGCGCGAACCCGTCGCCCGCCGAGGGCGCGAAGAACCCGTCCGGCGCACTGGCCCACGGCCGCCCCTGCGCATCCTTGCCGACCAGCTGGAGGGATTGCAGCGGTGCGCGTGGCAGCCACAGTACCCAAGTGCCCTGCGCGGACGCCGGCAACTCGAAGTCGAGCGTGGCCTGCAGCGGAATCCCCGCGCCGGGCCCGGCCAGCAGCCTGGTGCCGGCGGCTCGCGGCTCGCCGGCGCTGACCTGCACCGGGATCTCGCCCGCCATGGGCGCATCCGCGTTGACCAACCAGGCCAGGGCCAGGCCCAGCACCGCGAGCGCCCCGAACAGGGCCAGCATCGGCAGCAGGCGATCCAGCACGCGCATCAGGCTTCGCCGCCCGCGGGCTCGGCGGCTTCGACATCCGGCGCCCCCAGGGCCAACGCCTCGACCAGCCCCCGAGCCTGCGCCCAGGCCGCCCCAGGCACCATCACCGCCAGCAGGCCGAACACGCCCAGGTCGCCCATGCCGCCGGTCAGCGCCTCGCCACGCACGAACGCGGGGATGCCTTCGGCCTCCAGTGCCTGCCGCACCAAGTGGGCGTCGATCAAATTCGCAGCTTCGTACACAGTGCGCATGAATCCCCCACGGAAGGGACAAGCAAGCCGCGTGCCAAATGCCCGCGAAGGTCGATCTGGCTGGCCTCCGCTACACTACCCAGCTGTTCCGGAAGCCCGATCCGACGTGTCCTCGACCCCACCCAATCCCGTCGCCGAAGCCGCACCCGCCAAGACCGACTTCATCCGCCAGATCGTCCGCGAGGACCTGGCCCGCGGCAAGCACGCCGCCATCAAGACCCGCTTCCCGCCCGAGCCGAACGGCTACCTGCACATCGGCCATGCCAAGGCGATCTGCCTGGACTTCGGGGTGGCCGCCGAGTTCGGCGGCAGCTGCAACCTGCGCCTGGACGACACCAACCCGGCCCGCGAAGACCCCGAATACGTCCGCGCCATCCAGGACGACGTGCGCTGGCTCGGTTTCGACTGGGCGAGCCTGCGCCATGCCTCCGACTACTTCGGGGTGTACTACCTCGCCGCGCTGAAGCTGATCCGCCAGGGCGACGCCTTCGTCTGCGACCTCTCCGCCGAGGAAGTACGCGAATACCGCGGCAGCCTGGTCGAGCCCGGCCGCAATTCGCCGTACCGCGAGCGCAGCGTCGAGGAGAACCTCGACCTGTTCACCCGCATGCGCGCCGGCGAGTTCGCCGACGGCGCGCGCACCCTGCGCGCCAAGATCGACATGGCCAGCGGCAATATCAACCTGCGCGACCCGGCGCTGTACCGGATCAAGCACGTCGAGCACCAGAACACCGGCGTCGAATGGCCGATCTACCCGATGTACGACTTCGCGCACGCGCTCGGCGATGCCGTCGAGGGCATCACCCATTCGCTGTGCACGCTGGAGTTCGAGGACCACCGCCCGCTGTACGACTGGTGCGTGGACCGGGTCGATCTCGCCGGCAACCCGGACCTGCTGGAGCCGCTGGCCCGGCACGGCCTGCCGAAGGAAGCCGGCAAGCCGCGCCAGATCGAGTTCTCGCGGCTCAACTTCAACTACCTGGTGATGAGCAAGCGCAAGCTGTTGGCGATGGTCGCCGACGGCCTGGTCGACGGCTGGGACGACCCGCGCATGCCGACCCTGCAGGGCATCCGCCGTCGCGGCTACACGCCATCGGCATTGCGCCTGATGGTCGACCGGGTCGGCATCAGCAAGCAGAACTCGCTGCTCGACATCTCGATCCTCGAGGGTGCGCTGCGCGACGACCTCGATGCGCACGCGCCGCGGCGGATGGCGGTGATCGACCCGCTCAAGGTGGTGCTGGCCAACCTCGACGCGGGCCTTGACGAGTCGCTGGCGTTCTCCAACCATCCGAAGGACGCCACGCAGGGCGAGCGCAAGATCCCGTTCTCGCGCGAACTGTGGATCGAGCGCGAGGACTTCGAGGAAATCCCGCCACCGGGCTTCAAGCGCCTGACCGTGGGCGGCGACGTGCGCCTGCGTGGTGCCGGCATCGTGCGCTGCGATGAAGCGATCAAGGACGCCGACGGCGCGGTCATCGAACTGCGCTGCACGCTGGATCCGGAATCCCGCCCCGGGATGGAAGGTGCCAACCGAAAGGTCAAGGGCACCATCCACTGGGTGAGCGCCACGCATGCGGTGCCGGCGCAGATCCGCCTGTACGACCGCCTGTTCACCGTTCCCAATCCGGATACCGACGACGACGGCAAGACCTATCGCGACCATCTCAATCCGGCGTCGCGCAAGGTCGTGACCGGTTATGTCGAACCCGCCGCCGCGGATTGCGCGCCCGAGCAGGGCTTCCAGTTCGAGCGCCTCGGCTACTTCGTCGCCGACCGTTACGACCATGCCGCCGGCACGCCGGTGTTCAACCGCAGCGTGACCCTGCGCGATACCTGGGCAGGCAAGGCCTGATGCTGTACGCGCAAGTCCATCTGACACTTCCCGCCTGGGTGCACGAGGCCGTCGACACGGCGCGTGCGCATGCGTCGGATGCCGACAAGGTGGCGTTGGCGATCGAACTGTCGCAGCGGAATGTCGAAGCGCAGTCGGGCGGCCCGTTCGGCGCGGCCGTGTTCGGGCCGGACGACAGGATCATCGCCATCGGCGTGAACCGCGTGGTCCCGCATGCCTGCTCGGTGGCGCACGCCGAGATGATGGCCTACATGCTGGCGCAGGGCCGCACCCAGCGGCTGCGCCTGAATCGCGATGCCGACGACAATCCGATCGGCCCGATCACCTTGGCGACTTCTTCGCAACCCTGCTGCCAGTGCTACGGCGCCACCGTCTGGGCCGGCGTCGACCGCCTGCTGATCGGTGCGCGCGCCGAGGATGTGATGGCGCTGACCGAATTCGACGAAGGCCCGCTGCCGGCGGACTGGGTCGGCGAGCTGGCTGCGCGCGGCATCGAGGTCGTACGCGACATCGAACGCGACGCCGCCTGCGCCGTGCTGCGTGCGTACGGCGAACTGGGCGGCCAGCGCTATTGACGCGCTGCTCTGCTACTGCCGGCAGGGCTTCGAGCCGGAACTCGCCGGCGAGCTGACCGAGCGCGCCGCGCAGGCCGGGTTCGCCGGCTATGCGCGCACCGAACGCAATACCGGCCACGTCCTGTTCGTCTGCGACGATGCCGACGCGCTGTCGGGCGCACTGCCTTGGTCGACCCTGATTTTCGCGCGGCAGAAGCTGCGCCTGTTCGCCGACCTGACCGACCTGGATCCGCGCGATCGCATCGCGCCGATGCTGGCCGCGATGCCGCCGGACGTGCGCTTCGGCGACCTGGTGATGGAGCATCCGGATTCGGACGAAGGCAAGCCGATGGCCGGCCTGGCCCGCAGTCTTGGCAACGCGTTGCGCCCGGTGCTGCGCAAGGCCGATAGGCTGACGAAGGAGGACAACCCGCGCCTGCAGCGCCTGCATGTCTGCCTGCTGGAAGGCAACCGCGCCCTGCTGGCGACCAGCGAGCCGGAAGACAGCTCGCCGTGGCCGCTCGGCATCCCGCGCCTGCGCACGCATGCGGACGCGCCTTCGCGCTCCGCGATGAAACTCGAAGAAGCGTTGCTGGTCCTGCTCGACCAGCGCGAGCGCACCGCCTTGCTGCGCGATGGCATGCGCGCCGCCGACCTGGGCGCCGCCCCCGGCGGCTGGACCTGGGTGCTGACCCGCCACGGCCTGCGCGTGCAATCGGTCGACAACGGGCCGCTGCGGCAGAACGTGCTGGACAGCGGCCTGGTCGAACACCTGCGCGCCGACGGGTTCAACTGGCAGCCGCAGCAGCCGCTGGACTGGATGGTCTGCGACATGGTCGAGCAACCGCGCCGGGTCGCCGAGCGCATGGCCACCTGGCTGCGCGACGGCTGGTGCCGGCACACCATCTTCAACCTCAAGCTGCCGATGAAGAAGCGCTGGCAGGAAACCCGACTCTGCCTGGACCTGTTCGCGGAGCAGGCCGGCAAACCGCTCACGATCCGCGCGAAGCAGCTGTACCACGACCGCGAGGAGATCACGGTGTTCGCGACGGCGGCGAAGTAGCTTCGGGACAATGCACGAACGCCATCAGGACGCACTAGGCGGATGATGCAGCTCACCCGTCGACACCTGCTTTCCGCGCTGTCCGGTGCCGGCATCGCCAGCGTCCTGTCGGGCTGCGCTCCGATGCAGTCACCCAAGCCACGCAAACCTGGCCGCCGGGATTCGATCGGCGTGGCACTGGTCGGGCTGGGGTATTACGCGAGCGAGCTGCTCGCACCGGCCTTGCAGCTGACCAAGCACTGCCATCTTGCCGGCATCGTCACCGGTTCGCCGGACAAGGTTCCGGCGTGGCAGCAGAGGCACGGCATCCCCGACCGCAACATCTACGACTACGACGACTTCGACAGGATCGCCGACAACCCGGATATCGACGCGGTCTACATCGTCACCCCCAACGACCTGCACAAGCCATTGACCCTGCGTGCTGCCGCCGCCGGCAAGCATGTCTGGTGCGAAAAACCGATGGCCCTGGATGCTGCCGAAGCCGAGGCCATGGTCGATGCCTGCCACCGCAACAGGGTGCAGCTGACAATCGGCTATCGCCTGCAGCACGAGCCCGTCACCCGGCGCCTGATGTCGATGGCCCGCGAGCGGCCCTATGGCTCACTGCTGAAACTGCGAGCCCATGCCGGCTTCCACGCCTACGACGAGGTCGATCCCGCGAACAAGCCGTGGCGGCTGCTGCCGCAACACGGCGGCGGCGCGATGTTCGACATGGGCGTGTACGCACTCAATGCCGCGCGCTACGCGAGCGGTCGCGAGCCGATCGCCGTAAGCGCGCGCCAGGAGATCCGCCGCCTGCAACTGTTCCAGGGCGTGGACGAGACCATGCGCTTCACCCTCGAGTTTGCCGACGGCCTGATGGCCGAGTGCGCCACCAGCTTCGGCGAGAACATGAACCTGTTGCGCGCGGACTGCGAACGCGGCTGGTACGAACTCTCGCCATTCCAGACCTACGATGGACTGAAGGGTCGCACCAGCGATGGCTTGGTCTTGGCAGGAACCGGCAGCGCGCCCTACCAGCAGGCACTGCAGATGGACGGCGATGCGCTTGCCCTTTTGCGCGGCACCGCGCCGCTGGTGCCGGGCGAGGAAGGCGTGCGCGATATGCGCGTGGTGGACGCGGTGTATGCCTCCGCGCGAGCCGATGGCTCACGGATTGCGCTGTAGGGCTCTCTACACGCCCGCCGCATGGCGCCACAACGCGCGCGCCAGCGGCGGCATGCGCCCGGCGATCCCGAGCAGCTGCCCACGCAACAGGGTCGGCAGCACGGCGTCGTTGCTGTACAGCCGATTGATCGCCTCGAAGGCATGTGCGTTCACGGCGTTCTCGCTGCGCCGCGTGCGCGCCCAGCGCGCCAGGCGCGAGGCCGACGCGATGTCGCCATCGCGGGCTTTCGCCGAGCGCACGTGCTCGCGCAACGCAGCGACATCGCGCAAGCCGAGGTTCACGCCCTGCCCGGCCAGCGGATGCACCACGTGCGCGGCGTCCCCCAGCAGCAACACGCGCCCGGCCAGATGGGTCGCCGCGAGTTGCCGCTGCAGCGGGAACGCAGCGCGCGCCGACTGCAGCCGGAAACCACCGAGTTCGCCACCGAATGCGTCGGCCAATGCCGCTTCGAATCCTGCTGGCTCGGCGTCGCGCAGGCGTTGCGCCTCGGCCTCCGGCAAGGTCCACACGATCGATCCGAGCCGGCCGTGCAAGCCGGCATCGCCGTCATCGTCGAACGGCAGCAGTGCAACCGGGCCGCCGGGCAGGAATCGTTGCCAGCAGGTGTCGCGGTGCGGCGATTCGCTGGCGACAAAGGCGACGACGCCCTGCTGGTGATAGTCGTGTCGCGTCGTGCCGATGCCGGCCAGCGTGCGCAACGCCGACTGGCCGCCGTCTGCCGCGATCGCGAGCCTGGCCTCCAGCACGAGGCCGTCATCGAGGCCGACGCGCACGCCGTTGTCGTCCTGCTGCAGCGTCTCGATCCGCGCCGGGCAATGCAGGCGCACGCCCGCAGCCGGCAGCAGGCGCCACAAGGCATCGACGAGGGCATTGTTCTCGATGATCCAGCCCAGTTGCGGCTGTCCCAGGGTGTCGGCATCGAACACGAGTGGATCGCCGCCGCCCGCATCCCAGACGCGCATGCCGCGATACGGCTGCGCGCGCGCGGCGAGCACGCCCGGCCATGCGCCAAGCTCACCGAGCAGTGCCGCATTGTCGGGCGCGAACGCATAGACCCGCAGGTCACGCACCTCGCGCTGCCATGGCGCCGCAGGCCTGGGTTCGACCAGCGCGACCCGCAGGCCTTCGCGCGCGAGCATCAGCGCGGTGGCCGCGCCGACCACGCCGCCGCCGGCGACCACCACATCGAGTGCGCCGCGCCGGCTCACGCGGCGACCTTGCGGCACAACGCCGGCACGTCGCCGCGATAGCCCATCGCCCCGCCGACCAGCCAGCCCTGCAGCCAGCCCATCGCATCGCCCGCCACCAGGCCGGCGCTGCGCAGGGGCCGCAACAGCGGCGCATCGTTGGCGGTCAGCTTCGCCAACCCATCCGAAAACGCCAGCGTGCGCGCGCGATCCTCGCCGCGACGCGCCGCATGCGATCGCAACACCGCCTCATCGCCCGCATCGCGGGGATGCGCGGCGATGCATTCGGCGAGGGTCAAGGCGTCGCGCAATCCGAGGTTGAAGCCCTGCGCGCCCAGCGGATGCAAGGTCTGCGCGGCATTGCCGACCAGCACCGCGCGCGGTGCGGCCAGCGCATCGGCCACGCAACCGACGATCGGATACACACTGCGGGGACCGACCTCGAGGAAGCGCCCCGCCCGCCAGCCGAACGCGTCCTGCACGCGCGCCAGGAACGCGGCATCGTCCAGCGCCGCCACCGCTTCGGCCTTGTCACTCGACACGCCGTGCACCAGGCCGTAGTGGCCATCGCCGCGCGGCAGCAACGCCGTTGGTCCATCCGCGGTCAGCCGCTCGTAGGCGGTGCCATCGGGCTGCCGCTGCGTGCGCAGGCGGGCGACGAACAGGGTTTGCGCGTAATCGTGTTCGCGCGCGGCGATGCCGAGGGCGGCACGCACGCCGCTGCGGGTGCCGTCGGCGGCCACCAGCAGGCGCGTCGCCAGTTCATGTTCGCCGCCCGCATCGGCGACGCGCACCACGCGATGCCCGGCATCGCCATCGCCAAGCCCGATGAAGCGTGAAGGGCGATAGCGGGTGAGATTGCGCAGCGAGTCCAGCCGCACTTCCAGCGCCTCGCCGAAATCGCGGGCCACCACCACCCGACCGAATTCCTCGCGACCATGGGCTTGCGCCTCCAGGCGGACGCGTCCGAAATCGCCCGCACGGCTGGCGTGGATGCGACGGATATTGCCGGTGGGCGCGCGCAACAAGCGGAGCACCCCAAGCGCCTCCAGCGCATTCACGGTGGCCTCGGCGAAACTGAGGTTGCGCTGGTCGAACACCGCCGGCAGTGCACCCGCCTCGCTGGCCTCGAGCATCGCGACATCGAGTCCCTGTCCCTCCAGAGCGATCGCCAGGCTCGCGCCGACCAGCCCGCCGCCGACGATCAGCACATCGTGGGGGGCAGTGGCGTCGCGGTCGGAATTCGGCATTGCGTTATGCTAACGGCTCCGCTGCGCGTATACCGAAGACACCGATGAACAGCCACGTTTCCCCGCCTGCCGCCGGCCCGCTGATGCTGGCTGCGCTCATCTTCATCGCCGCACTGACCCGGGTGATCCCGCATCCGCCGAATTTCTCGCCAATCGAGGCCGTCGCCCTGTTCGGTGGCGCCTATTTCGCCAAGCGCCACTGGGCCTTGCTGGTTCCGCTGCTGGCGATGTTCGCCTCCGACCTGGTGCTGGGCGTGGTCAACGGCGGCATCTACTGGAGTTATTTCGCCAGCGCTGGCTACCTGCTGGTGTATGCCTGCATCGCCCTGTCCACCGTCCTGGGCTTCGGCCTGCGCGGCAAGGTCAGCGCCGGCCGCGTGCTGGCGTACTCGCTGGCGGGCTCGATGCTGTTCTTCGTGGTGACCAATTTCGGCGTGTGGCTGTCCGGCACGATGTATCCGAAGGACCTGGGCGGCCTGGTCGCGGCCTACGTCGCCGGCATCCCGTTCTTCCAGTGGACGGTGCTCGGCACCCTGTTCTACTCGGCGCTGCTGTTCGGGGGCTTCGAGTTGCTGCGCAGCCGCGTGCCGGCGTTGCGCCCGCAGACGGTCTGACACGAGGTTTCGATCGCCCGTGGGCAATCGCCTCAGCAAGATCTACACCAAGACCGGCGACGACGGCACGACCGGCCTCGGCGACGGCAGCCGCGTCGCCAAGGATTCCGCGCGGGTCATCGCCTACGGCACGGTCGACGAGGCGAATTCCTGCATTGGCCTGCTGCTGGCCACCAGCGTGCCGGATGATGTGCGCGACCTGCTGGTCCGCATCCAGCATCAGCTGTTCGACCTTGGCGGCGAGCTGTGCATCCCCGGCCACGCGGCGATCCACGATGCCGACGTGGACGCGCTTGAAGCCCGACTCGACCACTACAACGACGACCTGCCGGCGCTGAAGGACTTCATCCTGCCCGGCGGCGGCGAGGCGGCCGCGCGCTGCCACATCGCCCGCACCGTGGTGCGCCGTGCCGAGCGCGACACCGTGACCCTGTCGCGCCACGATGCAGTGCGGCCACAGGCGATCCGCTACCTGAATCGCCTCTCCGATCTCCTGTTCGTGCTTGCGCGGGTGCTGGCACGTGCCGACGGGCATGGCGAAGTGCTTTGGGAACACGCCCGTCGCACGTAGTCGACAGCCACGAGGCGTTCCCGCGATGCGCGTCTATACCCACCCGGCCTGCCTGGCCCACGACACCGGTCCCGACCACGCCGAGCGTTCCGCGCGGCTGACTGCGGTGATCGATGCGTTGCACGCCAGCCTGCCGGCGCTGGAATGGCACGAGGCGCCGCGGGCTACCCGCGGGCAGTTGTTGCGCGCGCATGCGCCGGACCTGCTCGAGGCCGTGCTGGAAACCCACCCGGCGCACCGCATCCTGCTGGACCCGGACACGGTGCTGTCGCCCGACTCGGCCGAGGCCGCGCTGCGCGCCGCAGGCGCTGCGGTGGCCGCGGTGGACGCGGTGCTTGCCG
The DNA here is from genome assembly GCA_035456065.1 of Thermomonas sp. Lineage (GTDB taxonomy): Bacteria > Pseudomonadota > Gammaproteobacteria > Xanthomonadales > Xanthomonadaceae > Thermomonas. Next base: position 54,038 of record DATIDW010000023.1, read on the forward strand.
GCAAGGCGCGCCGCGCCTTCTGCGCAGTGCGTCCGCCCGGCCACCATGCCACCCGCCACGCCGCGATGGGGTTCTGCCTGTTCAACAACATCGCGGTGGCCGCCCTGCATGCGCTCGACAGGCACGGGCTGGAACGCGTGGCGATCGTCGACTTCGACGTCCACCACGGCAACGGGACCCAGGCGATCTTCGAGCAGGACGCGCGCGTGCTTTTCGCCAGTTCGCACCAGTGGCCGCTCTATCCGGAGACGGGTGCACGCAGCGAAACCGGCGTCGGCAATATCTTCAATGCGCCACTACCGGTGACTGCCGAAGGCGGCCTGTTCCGCCACAAGTGGGAACACGCGCTGCTGCCCGCGGTGGACGACTTCCGCCCCCAACTGTTGCTGGTGTCCGCCGGGTTCGACGCCCACTGGCGGGACCCGCTGGCGCAACTGCGGCTGCAGGCAGGCGACTACGCCTGGATCACCGAAGAACTGGTGTCGCTGGCCAACCGCCATTGCGGTGGGCGCATCGTCTCCAGCCTGGAAGGCGGCTACGACCTGGCCGCCCTGGCCCAATCGGCGGTGGCCCACGTCCGCGCGCTCAGCGCCTGAACGGCGCCCACGCGTGAGGCACCAGGATCAGGCGGGCTCGGGCGTGAAGGCCAAGGCCGCGGAATTGATGCAGTAGCGCAAGCCCGTCGGCGCCGGGCCATCGGGAAACACGTGGCCCAGGTGCGAATCGCAGCGCGCGCAACGGACCTCGGTGCGGCGCATCCCGTGGCTCTCGTCCTGGTGCATCGCGACCGCCTCCGGGGCGACCGGGCGCAGGTAGCTCGGCCAGCCGCTGCCGGAGTCGAACTTGTCCGCCGAGGAAAACAGCGGTGCCGCGCACGCCACGCAGGCATACGCACCGCGGCCCTTGTGGTCCCAGTACTTGCCGCTGAAGGGTGCCTCGGTTGCCGAGCAGCGACAGACCGCGTATTGCTGCGGATCGAGCCGCTCGCGCCATTCCCCATCGGTCCTCGGCAGGTCGTGATCGTTCATTTCGCGCGTCCTCCACGGTTCGGGGCACAGTCTGCGTGATTCATCCAAGGCACACGTGAACGAAGCCACCGGTTTGCCCGGGGTGGCCCATTCCGGCAAGCTTGCCGTCTGTTTTTACGCCAACCGGATCACCCGTGCGCCCAGTCCTGCGCCTGCTTCCCCTGCCGCTGTGCATCGCATTCTCCCTGAATGCCCATGCCGCCGACGATCCGCCGAACTGGCGCCTGTGCCCGGTGCAGGACGTGGTCAAGCCGTTCGCGGAAGCGCAGGCGGCGCCCGAGGGCCTGAACATCGACAACGCCACCCAGCCCACCGACATCGAAGGCGACGCGCTCACCGGCACCGAGGCCAACCCGGTATTCCAGGGCAACGTGACGATGCGTCGTGGCGAGCAGTTCATGGGCGCGGACCAGATCACCTTCGACAAGGAATCCGACCTCTACACCGCCGAGGGCAGCATCCGCTACCAGGGCGCGGGCCTGCGCATGGTCGCGGCGCGCGCCGAGGGCAACCAGGCGACCGGCGCCCATGTCGTCCACGACCTCGAATACCAGTTGCTGTCGCGACGCGGCAACGGCGGCGCCGAAAGCGTCACCCTGGCCGGCGACCTCGGCGCCCTGCACGGCGCCACGTACTCGACCTGCCCGCCGGAGGCGCGCCAGTGGGAATTGATTGCCCGCCAGATCGACATCGATACCGCTGAGGGCATCGCGGTCGCGCGCGGCGCAACCCTGCGCGTCGGCAAGGTGCCGGTACTGTACATGCCGTGGTTCATGTTCCCCACCGACGAGCGCCGCCGCACCGGGCTGCTGTTTCCGTCGATCTCCAATTCCAGCCGCAACGGCTTCGACTTCCGGCAACCGATCTACCTGAACCTGGCGCCCAACTACGACCTGACCCTCAACCCGCGCCTGATGACGGAGCGCGGCGTGCTGCTGGGCGCCCAGTTCCGCTATCTGGTCGAGGGCGGGCAAGGCAGCCTGGAAGGCACCTACATGCCGGACGACGAACTGCGTGACCGCGACCGCAGCCTGATCCGTTACCGCGCCTACCAGAACCTCACCTCACACTGGCAAGCGCGCGCGGAACTCAACTGGATCAGCGACTCGCGCTATTACGAGGACTTCAGCAACAGCCTAGACGGGCTGTCGCAGACCACTGCGTACAGCGCCATCGGTGCGTACGGCCGCGGCCAGGGCTGGGAAGCCGGGATCACCGTCGACCACTCGCAACTTGCCGATTTCACCCTCGACGAAACCACCCTGCCATTCAGCCGGCTACCTCGCGCCTACGTCAATTGGGAGCACAGGCTGGGCGGCCTGCTGCTCGGTGGCATCAGCGCCGAGGCGGTGAGCTTCCAGCACGAGGTCTTCGACGCGGGTTCGCGCATCGACCTGAAGCCCTGGATCAGCCTGCCGATCGAAGGGGATTCGTGGTTCCTGCGTCCGACCGCGGCCTATCGCCACACCAGCTATTCGCTCGACCAGGGCCTGGCGCAGACGCTGGGCAACAGTTCCCCGTCGCGCGGGCAATCGATCTTCAGCGTCGATGCCGGCCTGTTCTTCGACCGCGAAACCACGGTCAAGGGCAGGGCCTTCCTGCAGACCATCGAACCGCGCCTGTTCTACCTGAACGTGCCGTACGCCAACCAGGACGACATGCCGTTGTTCGACACCCAGCCGCTGACCTTCAGCTGGGGGCAACTGTTCCGCGACAACCGCTATTCCGGCGCCGACCGCCAGGCCGATGCCCACCAACTCACCCTGGCGATGAGCACGCGGATGATCCGCCAGGCGGATGGTCGCGAGCGTTTCTCCGCCAGCCTGGGCCAGATCCGCTATTTCGACGACTCGCGGGTGCGCATCCCGGGTGAGCCGATCACCGAAAAGGGCCGCTCGGCGTGGGTCGCGGACGCCAACTACGCACCGACCGACCGCTGGACCTTCGGCGCCTCCTACCAGCGCGACCCCAAGTTCAAGCGCACCGACCTGGCCAGCGTTCGCGCCCGCTACCTGCTGCCCAACGATGGCGTGTTCAACGTCGGCTACCGCTACCGGCACTCCTTGCTCGAGCAGGCCGACATCGCCTTTCTGTACCCGGTCAACTCCAGCTGGAGCGTGGTTGGGCGCTATTACTATTCCCTGTACGACAACAAGACCCTCGAAGCCATGGCCGGCGTGCAATGGGACAGCTGTTGTGTCGCCGTTCGGGTTGTGGGACGCCGCTACGTGCACAATCGCGAGGGCGAGCTCGACAATTCACTGATGGTGGAGCTCGAATTGAAGGGCCTTGGCTCGGCCGGCCAGGACACGCGCCGCACCTTGCGCCGGTCCATCCTCGGCTACAATCGCGACGACCTGTATCTGGTGCCGCCGCAGACCGCCACGGGCCAGCCCACCCCGCCCGATTCCGCTGCAGACACCCATCCATGACCCCAGCTTTCGCCACGCGTGCCACCCGCACCCTCCTAGCCGCTGCCCTCGCCAGCGCATTGCTGGTCGGTAACGCGCAGGCGCAGTCCTATGCCGGCACCCAGCCGGTCGACCGCATCGCCGCGGTCGTCAACGAGGACGTGATCCTGCGCAGCGAGCTGGATCGCGCCATCGCCAACATCCTGGCCCAGTACGCCGACAAGAAGGACCAGTTGCCGCCGGTCGACGTGCTTGAGAGGCAGGTGCTGGAACGCCTGGTGTTGATGCGCCTGCAACTTGCGCGCGCGGCCGACTCCGGCATCGACGCCAGCGACGAGGAACTGGAGCGCGCGGTGCAGGGCGTGGCGAAGCAGAACAACCTGACCGTCGACGAGTTGCGCCAGCGAATCACCCAGGACGGGATGGCCTTCACCGAATTCCGCAACAACCTGCGCGACGAAATCGTCACCCAGAAGCTGCGCCAGAGCTTTGCCCAGAGCCGCATCAACGTGAGCGAAGGCGAGGTCGACGCGGCCATGGCCACTGCCTCGGCGACGGCCAGCCAGCAATTCCACCTCGCCCACATCCTGGTCAGTACGCCGGAGGGCGCCGCGCCGGAGCAGATTGCGGTCGCCCAGAAGAAGATCGAGGGCGTGCAGGCGCTGGTGTCAAAGGGCGAAATGACCTTCGCCGCCGCGGCGGTGCGCTACTCCGACAGCCCCAATGCGCTGGAAGGCGGCGACCTCGGGTGGCGCGCGCTGAGCGAAATCCCGCCGGCGTTCGCGCAGACCATCCAGCAGATGCAGAACGGCCAGGTGATCGGCCCGATCCGCGGCCCCAGCGGCTTCCAGCTGCTGCAGCTGGTCGAGACCCGCACCCAGGCCGCCGGCGGCGGCGGGCAGGTGACCCAGTTCTCCGCCCGCCAGATCGTCGTCAAGATCGACGAGACCACCGATGAGGCCGTCGCGAAGTCCAGGGCCGACACGCTTGCCGCGCGCATTGCAGGCGGCGCCGACTTCGCCAAGCTGGCCTTGGAGTCGTCCGACGACACCGCCAGCAAGCGCCGTGGCGGCGACCTGGGCTGGTTCGGCGCAGACACCTATGGCACCGACTTCGGGATGCAGGTGGCGGCACTCTCCGACGGCCAGACCTCGGCGCCGTTCAAGACCGAGGCCGGCTGGGTCATCGTGCAACGCATCGGCAGCCGCCAGGTGGCCGCTGCCGACGAAAACCAGCGTGCGCAGATCCGCGAGACCATCGGCCGGCGCAAGCTGGAAGAGGAGTGGGACCGCTTCCTGCGCGAGATGCGCGGCGAAGCCTTCGTCGACGTGCGCGACGAAAAGGCCGAAGCACCCGCGACGCCGCCCGCCAGCGGCGGCTGAGTTCCGCGGGCGATGCGCCGGCGGCTCGCGCTGGTCCCCGGCGAACCGGCGGGCATCGGACCCGAATTGGTGGTGCGCGCCGCCCAGTTGGACTGGGAGGCGCAACTGGTCGTCCATGGCGACGGCGCGACCCTGCGCCGTACCGCGGAGGCGTTGCGCCTCCCCATCGAATTCCATCAGGCCGGCGAAGCCCCGGACTCGCCGCGCAGCCTCGAACTGGTCGACATCGCGCACCCCGTGAGCGCCGCGCCTGGGCAACCGCAACCGGCGAACGCCGCCTCGGTCGTCGAATCGCTGAGCCGCGCTGCGCGGGCGTGCCTGGAGGGCGACCTCGACGGCCTGGTGACCGGCCCGGTGCACAAGGCCGCGATCAACGACGGCGGCATTGCCTTCAGCGGCACCACCGGCCTGCTGGCGGCGCAGGCCGGCTGCGAGGTGGTGATGATGCTGGCCAACCCCGGCATGCGCGTCGCCCTGCAGACCGTGCACCTGCCGCTGCGCGCTGTCGCCGACCAGATCACCGGCGATGCCCTGGCGCGCACCCTGCGCATCGTCGATGAGGCGCTGCGCATGCAATTCGGCATCGAATTGCCGTCGATCGCCGTGCTGGGCCTCAACCCGCATGCGGGCGAAGACGGCCATCTGGGCCACGAGGAACGCGACATCATCGCGCCGGCGCTGGAACGCCTGCGTGCCGAAGGGCTGCGCCTGGTCGGGCCGCTGCCCGCCGACACCGCCTTCCTGCCTGGCAAGCTGCGCGGCTTCGACGCGGTGCTGGCGATGTACCACGACCAAGGATTGCCGGTGCTCAAGCACGCCGACTTCGCCAATGCGGTGAACATCACCCTGGGCCTGCCCTACCCGCGGGTGGCGGTCGACCATGGGACCGCGCTGGACCTGGCCGGCAAGGGCCTGGCCGATCCCTCCAGCCTGTTCGCCGCGATCCGCACCTGCACGCAACTCGCGCTGCGCCGGCCGCGCGAAAACTGATCCGACGAGCCTGATCCCATGAGCACGTTCACCGAACCGGCCAAGAAGCACCTCGGCCAGAACTTCCTGCACGACCGAAGCGTGATCGACAAGATCGTGCAGGCGGTCGACCCCAGGCCGGGCGACGCGATCGTCGAGATCGGCCCTGGCCAAGGCGCGCTGACCTTCCCGTTGCTGAAGAAGCATGGCGCGATCACCGCGATCGAATTCGACCGCGACCTGCATGCCCCGCTGCAGGCCGCCGCGCGCGAGCACGGCGCCCTGCGCCTGATCGAGGGCGATGTGCTCGGGGTGGATTTCAGCGCGCTGGCTGTCGACCTCGCCCCGGCGGAAGGGAAGATCCGGCTTGTCGGCAACCTGCCCTACAACCTCAGCTCGCCGATCCTGTTCCACGCGCTGGACCACGCGCCGGCGATCCGCGACATGCATTTCATGCTGCAGAAGGAGGTCGTCGAACGCATGGCCGCCGGCCCGGGCAGCAAGGTCTACGGCCGCCTCAGCGTCATGCTGCAGGCGTATTGCACGGTCACCCCGCTGTTCGTGGTGCCTCCGGGGGCGTTCCGGCCGGCGCCGAAGGTCGATTCCGCGGTGGTGCGGCTGGTGCCGAAGCCTGCCGAGGCGATCCGCGTGGCGGATCGCGGGATGTTCGCCAGCGTGGTCCGTGCCGCGTTCGGGCAGCGCCGCAAGACCTTGCGCAACGCGCTCAACGCGGTCGCCGACGTGGCCGCCATCGAGGCCGCGGGCCTGCGTGCGGATGCGCGCGCCGAACAGGTGGACGTCGCCGGTTTCGTGGACCTCGCCAACCTGCTCGCCAACGCCTGAGCGTTCCTTCATGCGACGCGGCGGGCATCGCCGCTAGAATGCACGCATGAGCAGCACCGATTACCAGTTCGACATCGAAGTCGCCACGCGTTTCCTCGACGACCAGTCCGTGCCCGAGGAAGGCCGCTACGTGTTCGCCTACACCGTGCACATCCGCAACGATGGCAAGGTGCCTGCGCGCCTGCTCGGCCGGCGCTGGCTGATCACCGACGGCAACGGCAAGGTCCAGGAAGTGGTCGGCGAAGGCGTGGTCGGCGAACAGCCGTGGCTGCGTCCCGGCGAAGGTTTCGAATACACCTCCGGCGCGGTCCTCGAGACCGATATCGGCACCATGCGCGGCAGCTACGACGTGCTCGCCGACGACGGCACCCGCTTCGCCGCGCCGATCCCGCCGTTCACCCTGTCCATCCCGCGCACGCTGCACTAGAGGCGCGGGCGATGGCAGTCTGGGCAATCGGCGACCTGCAGGGTTGCTACGACGTCACCCAGCGCCTGCTGGAGCGGATCCGCTTCGACCCGGCCGTGGATCGCCTGTGGTTCTGCGGCGACCTGGTCAACCGCGGCGGCCAGTCGATCGAAACCCTGCGCCTGGTGCATTCGCTGCGCGAGGTCAGCCACGTGGTGCTGGGCAACCACGACCTGTCGCTGCTTGCGATCGCCGAACGCGCGCCGGAAGAGCAGCGCAAGGTCAACCAGGACCTGCAGGGCGTGCTGTTCGCCGATGACGCCCGCGAGTTGCTCGACTGGCTGCGCAGGCGCGAACTGGCGCACGTGGATCGCAAGCTTGGCTGGATGATGGTGCATGCCGGGCTGGCGCCGAAGTGGACCACCCAGATCGCCGAAACCCATGCGCGCGAAGTCGAGTCCCGCCTGCACGGCGACAACTATCGGCGGGTGCTGAAGAACATGTACGGCGACAGTCCCGAGTGGTCGCCGCGGCTCGGCGGCAGCGAGCGCGACCGCGCCATCATCAACATCTTCACCCGCATGCGCTACTGCAGCCCGCGCGGACGCATCGCCTTCGAGCACAAGGGCGAACCGGGCACGCAGCCGCCCGGCCTGTACCCCTGGTACTCGGTGCCCGGGCGCGCCACCCGCGACCTGAAGATCGTCAGCGGACACTGGAGCACCCTCGGCCTGTTCGTCGGCCAGGGCGTGCATGCGCTCGATACCGGCGCGGTCTGGGGCGGCAAGTTGACGGCCCTGCAACTGGATGCGGACAGCCTGCACGTGGTGCAGGTCCCCGGTCGGGACGTGCCCGCGTCGCCGCCAAGGTCGCGGCCATCGCGGCCCAGGCATGGCGGGCGTCCCGGCAAGCCCGCCGCCGCGCAGGGTCGCAATCAGGGCTGAGCCGGCAGCGGTGGGTGCGAACCTCAGCGCCTGGCCAGTTCGACCCGCCGGTTCTGCGCCCGCCCGACGTCATTGGCATTCGATGCGATCGGCAAGCCCGCGCCCATGCCGACCGCGTCCAGACGCGTGGCATCGATGCCCGCGACGACCAGCCAGTCCTTCACCGCATTCGCCCGCTTCGCGGACAGCGCCACGTTGTAGGCATCGCCGCCGACGTCGTCGGTATGTCCTTCGATGGCGATGCGGAGCGCCGGCTCGGCGCGCAACAGGCCGGCCACCTGCTCCATCACCGCGGTGGATTCGGACCGCAGCGTTGCCGAGTTGAAGTCGAAGTTGATGCCGTAGATCGCGACGCGCCCGTCCTTCGCCAACGCATCCGCCATCGCCGTGGCTGCGGTCTCCGCAGTGCGGCCGGCGCAGGTGGCTGGCCCGGCGGACTCACGCTTGACTTCGCCATAGTCGGACACGCCTTCGCCATCGGCGGCGGCGGTGAAGAAGCGCTGGCCGTCGCGGGCGAACACCAGCAACATGGCCTTGGGTTCGCGAGGCGTGCCGGCATCATCGGTCTCGACGTAGCGAATGCGCGCGATGTTGCCCTCCATGCCGCCAGCGAACGTCGCCGGCGAGGCGGATAAGCCGTCTGGCTGGAAGCAGCCGCTGATCGTGGTCCCCGCCTGGGTGACATGCCATGCGCCCCAGACCGTCTTGAAGCTTCCGCTGGCACCGGTGACCAGCGCCAGGGCGGGGGCGTCGCCGAAGGCGCGGATCTCGGCCAGCGAGTAGAACTCGCTGCTACCGTGGTTCGAGGTGAAGTTGGCGCGCACCCAGCGACCGGCGATCGGCTTTGGCACATCGAAGCGCTGGCCGTTCACGCCCTTGGCGAGGCTGCCCGAAAAGATCGGTTGGAAGCCTTCCTTTGCGGAGGTGGCCGACACCTCAACCGTCAGGTCCTTGATCCCGGCATCAATGCCACCCATGCCCGAGGTGTCGTCGTCGAATTCCAGCGCGCGGATGGTGGCCGTCTCGGGCAGCTCGAAGACGAAGGACTGCGGCTTGCCATCGCCGACCCAGTTCTGGATCGGCGAGCCGTCGATCATCAGGATCGGCGCGGTGACCAGCAGGCCATCGAACGGCAGCGGCATGATGGTGCCGTTGGCGAACGACAGCAGGTTCGGGGCCGGCACCGGCGACGCGGCGTCCTGCGCGTTCCCCGCGGATGCTGATGCGACGGTTGGCGGACTCTCGACGGCGGCTGCCGCGGCCGGTGCCGGGGCGCGGGAGCATGCGGCTGCCGCAAGCAGCGAACCGACGAGGAGAACGGGCAACAGGCGCATGGCAATCCGGGCGATCGGCGATGCCCGGGCCAACGCGGAAACCGCGCCTGCAAGGTCAGCCGGCGACGCCGGCCCGCAGGTAGTCGACGAAATCGAAGGCGAACGCATGGGTGGCGTCGGCCGGATGCGCCACGCGCGCAACCTCGCGCCAGGCATCGGCATCGAAGCGCGGGAAGTACACGTCGGCGCCATCCACCCGCGCATCGACATGGGTGAGATGCAGCTGCGTCGCATGCGGCAGCGCCAGCACATAAAGTTCGCCGCCACCGATCACGCAAAGCTCGTCGCCATCTTGCGCCGCGATCGCAAGCGCCTCGTCGAGCGAGGCCACCGCCTGCATGCCAGCGAACGGCACCTGGCCGGCGCGGGTCAACACGAGGTTGCGCCGCTTCGGCAACGCACGCCCCAGCGATTCGGCGGTCTTGCGGCCCATCAACACGGGCTTGCCCAGGGTCAGCGCCTTGAAACGCTTGAGGTCATCCGGCAGGTGCCACGGCAATGCATTGCCCTTGCCGATGGCGAAGTCGCGATCCAGCGCGGCGATCAGCGAAACATGCATTCGGGATGCAGGCATTCGAGGCGCCGGCAAGTCAGACCGCCACCGGCGCCTTGATCGCCGGCAACGGGTCGTAGCCTTCGATGGCGATGTCCTCGAAGCGGAATCCGAAGATGTCGCGCACGTCGGGGTTGAGCCTCAGCGTGGGCAGGGCGCGCGGCGTGCGCGCCAGCTGTTCGCGGGCCTGGTCGAAATGGTTCGAGTACAGGTGTGCGTCGCCGAGCGTGTGCACGAAGTCGCCGACACCCAGCCCGCACACCTGGGCCAGCATGTGGGTGAGCAAGGCATAGCTGGCGATGTTGAACGGCACGCCGAGGAAGATGTCGCCGCTGCGCTGGTACAACTGGCAGCTGAGCTTGCCCCCGGCCACGTAGAACTGGAACAGCGAGTGGCAGGGCATCAGTGCCATCCTCGGCAACTCGGCCACGTTCCATGCGCTGACGATCAGCCGGCGCGAATCCGGGTTGCGCCTGATCTCGTCGACCAGCCAGGCGATCTGGTCGACGCTGTTTCCATCCGCGCCTTCCCAGTTGCGCCATTGCTTGCCGTAGACCGGGCCGAGTTCGCCATTCGCGTCCGCCCACTCGTCCCAGATCGAGACCTTGTTGTCCTTGAGGTAGGCAATGTTGGTGTCGCCCCGCAGGAACCACAGCAGCTCGTGGATGATCGCGCGCAGGTGCAGCTTCTTGGTGGTGACCAGCGGGAAGCCCGCGCCCAGGTCGAAGCGCATCTGCCAGCCGAACACGCTGCGGGTGCCGGTGCCGGTGCGATCGGCCTTTTCGGTGCCGTGCTCGAGCACGTGGCCAAGCAGGTCAAGGTACTGGCGCATGGCTCAGGGCCTCACTTCGCGGCGTTCGCCGGCAACACCGGCTGCAAGGTCGGCGAGGAATGCGACTTCCAGCACAGCAACAGCCCCAGCAGGATCAGCGGCAGGCTCAGCACCTGCCCCATGGTCACCCAGCCCAACGCCAGGTAGCCGAGCTGCGCGTCGGGTTCGCGCACGAACTCGACCAGGAAGCGGAAGCTGCCGTACAGCAGCGCGAACACGCCGGACACGGCATAACGCGGGCGCGGCTTGCGCGAATACCAGACCAGCACGGCGAACATCACCAGCCCTTCGAGGGTGGCCTGGTACAGCTGCGAGGGATGGCGGGCGAAGCTGTCGATGATGCCGGCATCGAACTGCGCCTTCAGCGTCGCCGCGTCCATCGAGGCGAACGGTTCCGGCAACGCGCGCGGGAACACCACGCCCCAGCCGTCGAAGGCGGTGCCTTGGGTCGGCTTGCCCCACAGCTCACCGCCGATGTAATTGCCGAGCCGGCCGAAACCCAGTCCCGCCGGCACCAGCGGCGCGACGAAATCGACGGTATCGAAGAAATGCAGCCGCTGCCGGCGCGACCACCACGCGATCGCTGCAAGCACGCCGAGCAGGCCGCCGTGGAAGCTCATCCCGCCCTCCCAGACCCGGATGATCATCAACGGGTTGGCGAGGAAGGCGCCGAAATCGTAAAAAAGGATGTAGCCGATGCGCCCGCCCAGCACCACGCCGAGCATGCCGTAGAACATCAGGTCGCCGAAGCCGTTGTCGTCCACGCCCGGCAGGCGGCCGGCGCGGATGCGGCGCCGGCCCAGCCACCACGCCACCACGAACCCCAGCAGGTACATCAGGCCGTACCAATGGACCTTCACGGGTCCCAGCGAAACGGCGATCGGGTCGATCTGTTGGAGGATGGGCATGCGGTGCCGCGGCTACGGATCAGTGGCCATTGTAAAGCCTGCCCGGACGCGAACCGGCGCCATCTTCCGCGCTTACAGGAACACCGGCTGGTCGGGCAGTTCGTCTTCGTCCCGCATGCCGGGGTCCTGCGGGAAATGCAGGGCCAGCAGGTCGCCCGCGGCCTCGATGCCGGCGACCACGCCGTCGGCCATGCTCTCGTCGGCATGTCCGCCGGCGCGCATGTGCTCCTCCATCGATGCGCAGACAGCACGCCATTGTTCGGTGCTGACGAACGGCGCCAAGCCGCGATCGGCGACGATCTCGATCCGATGGTCGGCCAGCAACAGGTAGATCAGCACGCCGTTGTTCGCCTGCGTGTCCCAGACGCGAAGCCGCGCGAAGGCGTCCTCGGCACGCGCCCGCGCGGTCACGCCGCGCCACACGTCGCGCCAGTGCAGCGCGGTCTCGACCGCGAAGCAGAGTTCGCCGCTGTGGCAGGTCTCGCCGATGTCGATCGCCGCGGCGATCCGCGCCATCGTCGCCGGGGGGAAACGCCCGCGCGCATCGGCGGTGAACAGGTGGGTGAACAGTCGCTTCAGCGTACCGGCCATCACGACATCTCCATTACCAGCCGCCCGAGGCGCCACCGCCTCCGGACATGCCGCCGCCACCCGACCAGCCGCCACCGGAGCTGCCACCGCCCCAACCGCCGCCACTGCCACCACCGAAGCCGCCCCAGCCGTGGTGCCGTGCGTAACGTCCGCCACCGCCACCGCTACCCATCAGCCCGGTGAAGAAGCCGATCACTGCACCGATACCGCCAACGAAGACGACCCAGGACAGCATCCACGCCGCCAGCGCGCCGGCGATGACCGTGAACAGGATGCGCAGTCCCGCGGGCATTCGACCGAACATCGAACGCGCGACCAGCGACGCCATGAACGCGGCGAACAGCGCGAACAACCACTCGTCCCCGCTGTCGCGGCCGGTCGAATGGGTCGTGACCGGCTCCGGCAACGGCTCGCCGTCGACCAGCCTCACCAGTTGCGCGGTGGCGTCCACCACCCCGCCGGCGTAATCGCCCTGGCGGAATCTCGGCACCATGTATTCCTGGATCACCCGGCCGGCGGCGATGTCGGGGATCGCGCCCTCCAACCCGTAGCCGACCTCGATGCGCACCTTGCGGTCGTCCTTGGCGACGACCAGCAGCACCCCGTCGTCGATGCCCTTGCGGCCGAGCTTGAACGACTCGAACGCGCGCACCGCGTAGGACTCGATGTCCTCGGGTTGGGTGCTGGGGATCATCAGTACCTGCAACTGGCTGCCCTTGCGTTGCTGCAAGGCCAGCGCCTGTTGCTCGAGTTGCTGGCGGGTGGCGGCGTCGAGCGTGGCCGTGGTGTCGACCACCGGCGAATCGAAGGCGGGGATCTTCGCCGGCGATTGCGCCCGGGCCTGTGGCAGGCACAGGACCAGCAGCACCAGGATGGATGCCACCCACGACGGCAGGTCCATCACCGATGCGATGGCCCGACGCGGCGACCCCGCATCCATCGGCTTAATGGCCTGCGTTCCGGCGTCAGGCCGCGGGTGCGTCCTGCGGATCCTGCGGTGCGTTGCCACCCTGTACCGGCGGGGCCGCCGGCTGCGGCGGATTGACGATGCCGGGCGGCACGTCCGGGGCCGGGGGGGCAACCGGGGCTGGCGGCGGGGCGCCGAAGTCCACCGCCGGCGCGTCCTGGATCTGCGCCTCGTTCTCCACCGTGAAATTCGGCTTCGGCTTGTAACCGAAGATCATCGCGGTCAGGTTGACCGGGAACTGGCGGATGTACGTGTTGTAGTCCTGCACCAGCTGGATGTAGCGGCCTCGCGCGACGGTGACGCGGTTTTCGGTGCCTTCCAGTTGGGTCTGCAGGCCGATGAATTGCTGGTCGGCCTTCAGGTTCGGATAGGCCTCGGTGACCATCATCAGCCGGCCCAGCGCCTGGCTCAGCTCACCCTGCGCGGCCTGGTACTGCGCGAGCGAAGCGGCGTCATCGGCATTGACGTTGATCTGGCTGACCTTGGCGCGCGCCTCGGTCACCGCGGTCAGCACCTGCGCCTCGTGCGCGGCATAGCCCTTCACGGTGGCGACCAGGTTGGGGATCAGGTCGGCGCGGCGCTTGTACTGGTTGAGCACTTCCGACCAGCCCGCCTTGGCGGCCTCGTCCTTGCTCTGGATCTGGTTGTAGCCGCAGCCGCTGAGCAGGACCACGACGAGCGCGAGCAGCGCGGCACGGACGAGCGAAAAACCACGCATGGGACACTCCTGGGACGACGGCGACGCGGATGTAACGGCTAGTGACAGGCAAACGGGGTTAAGCGGGCGTGCATGCGCTCACCACTCGCCCGCGCCGGGCACGTAGTTCGCGGCCGCCTTGCGCCGCATCAGCAGGTTCAACCACTCGACCAGCACCGAGAACGCCATCGCGAAGTAGATGTAGGGCTTCGGCACGTGGATGCCCAGGCCATCCAGGATCAGCACCGCGCCGACCAGCAGGATGAAGGCCAGCGCCAGCATCTTCACGGTCGGGTTCTCGTCGATGAACTTTCCGAGCGGGTTGGCCGCCAGCAGCATGATCGCCACCGCCAGCAGGATCGCGAACACCATGATCGGGATGTGCTGGGCGATGCCCACCGCGGTGATCACCGAATCCAGCGAGAACACGATGTCGATGACCGCGATCTGTGCGATCACCATCCAGAACACCGACGAGGTCTTGGTGGTGCGCGGATCCTCGTCCTCGCCGCCGCTGATCAGGTCGCGGATCTCCAGCGTGCCCTTCACCAGCAGGAATGCGCCGCCCACGATCAGCACCATGTCGCGGATCGAGATGCCCATGCCGAACAGGTTGAACTGGTCGTGTTCCATCGTCGCCAGGAAGGCGAGCATCACCAGCAGCATGATCCGGGTGACACAGGCCACGGCGATGCCGATCTTGCGCGCCAGCGGGCGCTGCGCCTCCGGCAGCCGCGCCACCGCGATCGAGATGAACACCAGGTTGTCGATGCCGAGCACGATCTCGAGCGCGCTCAGGGTCACCAGGGTGAGCCATGCATCGGGTGAAGCCAGGAAACTCAGGTCCATTCGATTCTCGTCTTGTCGCGCAACGTGCGCGGATTACAGGTAGCGGGGCCCGAGTACCAGCGCCCACACCAGCACCACGTTCATCATCAGCACGAAGACCGCCGCGGACCCCATGTCCTTGGCGCGACCGGCCAACTCGTGGCGCTCGGCGCCGTAGCGCTCGATCACCGCCTCCATCGAGGAGTTCATCAACTCCATCGCCATCACCAGCAGGCAGCTGCCGATCAGCAGCGCGCGTTCCACGCCGGTCGCGCCGAGCGACCAGCCCAGCGGCGCGAGCACCACGAACAGGCAGACCTCGAGGCGGAACGAGGATTCGTGCAACCAGGCCGCGCGCAGTCCCTGCAGCGACCAGATCGTTGCCCGCATGATCCCCGCCGGACCACGCGGCAGGTGCCCGTAGAGGTCAGCCATGCGCGTGGATTCCCGACAGCATGGACATGGCGATGTGAGGCATGGGTCTGCGGCATCCGGGTGGGTCGGTCATGCCGACCCGCGGATTTTGCCACAAGCCCCGTCAGCGCCGCCCCTGCCCGGCCCGGCGCAAGGGCACGGGCTTTACTGGGAACGCAGGGCTTCGATGGGGTCGAGCTGGGAGGCCTTGCGCGCCGGGTAATACCCGAAGAACAGGCCCGTGCCGATCGAGAACGCCGCCGCCAGCATCACCACCTTGCCGTTCAGTTCGACGGGCAGGTCGCCCAGCTTGCCCACGATCAATGCACCGACCACGCCGATCGCGATGCCGATCACCCCGCCGATCAGCGAGATCAGCATGGCCTCGGCCAGGAACTGCCGCTGCACGTCGCCCGGGCCGGCGCCGACCGCCATGCGCAGGCCGATCTCGCGGATCCGCTCGGTCACCGAGACCAGCATGATGTTCATGATGCCGATGCCGCCGATGATCAGGCAGATGCCGGCGACCGCGCCGAGCAGCTTCGACATCAGGTTGGTGGTGGCGGTGCGGGTGGCGACGATCTGGCTGATGTTGCGCACCGCGAAGTCGTCCTCCGCGCCCGGTTCGATCTTGTGCCGCTGGCGCAGCAGGGCCTCGATCTCGCCCTGCGCGCTGGCCAGGTTCCTGGCGTCGTCGACGC
This sequence comes from Thermomonas sp., assembly GCA_035456065.1. GTDB lineage: Bacteria > Pseudomonadota > Gammaproteobacteria > Xanthomonadales > Xanthomonadaceae > Thermomonas. Next base: position 69,846 of record DATIDW010000023.1, read on the forward strand.
CCACCGAGATCTGCTGCACCGCACCCGGCGGCATCGACTGCGAACTCGACAGCCGGCGACGGGCGGTTTCCAGCGGCACCACCACCATGTCGTCCTGGTCCTGGCCGAACCCGCCCTGCCCCTTCGCGCCGAGCACGCCGACCACCGTGAACGGCACCCGTCCCAGGCGCACGGTCTGGCCGATCGGATCCTCTTCGCCGAACAGGGTCTTGCGCACGGTCTCGCCCAGGATCACCGGCTTGGCGCTGCCGCCGTAATCGTTCGACTCGAAGCCATCGCCCTGCGCCAGCTTCCAGTCGTTGATCGCGAACCAGTCCGCCTCGACGCCCTGCCACTGGGTGGAGGCATTGTTCTCGGCGAACACCACCTGGGTACCGCCCCGCAGCGAACCCGAGGCGTATTGCACCGTCGCCACTTCGTTGCGGATCGCCGCCACGTCGCCGTCGTTGAGGCTCCAGCGGCTGCCCTGGGCGACGCGCGCGCCGCCCGGCCCCATGCCACCGGCACCACCGATGTCCAGGCGTTGCGACCCGAGGCCGGCCACCATCTTGTCGATCTCGGCCTGGGTGCCCTGGCCGATCGAGACCATGACGATCACCGCGGCGATGCCGATGATCACGCCCAGCGAGGTCAGCGCGCTGCGCATCCAGTTACCGCGCAACGCGAAGAATGCGGTGCGGAGGATGTCGAGGAACGTCATGCCGCGCCCTCCGTGCCGGTTTGTTCATGCATTTCGCCATCGCGCATCACGTAGGTGCGGTCGGCATGCGCGGCCACGTGCGCATCGTGGGTGATCAGGATCACCGTGTGGCCGTCGTCGCGCAGGCGCTTGAACAGGGCCAGGATCTCCTCGCCGGTCTTGCTGTCCAGCGCACCGGTGGGCTCGTCGGCCAGCAGGATCGGCGGGTTGTTGACCAGCGCACGGGCAATCGCCACGCGTTGCTGCTGGCCACCGGAGAGTTCGTTGGGCCTGTGCCCGGCGCGTTCGGCCAGGCCGACCGCCGCCAGTGCCGCGCGCGCACGGGTCTTGCGCTCCGACGGCGGCACGCGCGCATAACCGAGCGGCATCGCCACGTTGTCGGTCGCGTCCATCCGGGTCAGCAGGTGGAACCCCTGGAACACGAAGCCGATCTTGTCGCGGCGCAGGGTCGCCAGTTCTTCCTTGTCCAGCGTGGAGACGTCGACGCCATCGCAGAAGTACTCGCCCCCGGTGGGCGTGTCCAGGCAGCCGATCAGGTTCATCAGGGTGGACTTGCCGGACCCGGACGGCCCCATGATCGCGACGAACTCGCCACGGTTGATGGTCAGGTCCACCCCGCGCAGCGCCGCGACCTCGGCCTCCGTGCCGGCGGAATAGACCTTGCTCAGGCGCCGGGTGCGGATGACCGGCACCGCGTCGGCGACCGCCGCCGACATCACTTGGTCTCCGTGGCCGAACGCTCGCCCGCGATGACCAGGTCGCCCTCGGCGATGTCGCGGCCGGAGATTTCGGTGCTGCTTCCATCGCTGGCGCCCAGCTTGGCCATCACCACCTGCGGCTTGCCGTCGACCAGCTTGTAGACGGTCACCCGCTTGGCGGTGAGCTGCGCATCGCGGGCGCTGTCCCACTTCGCGCGCTGGTCGTCGTCCAGGGTATCGCGGAACGCCCCGAACTGCTGGTTGAAGCGGTCGCGCATGCGTGCCCGCATCTGCGCCTGCATGCTCGCATCGCCACCGCCCTGGCCACCACCCATGCGCGGCGGCCCGCCACCGAACATGCGGTTTCCGCCCGGCTGTCCCTGCGCGGACGGCGCCTGCGCCATGCGCTCCGCCTGGCGCTGCTTCATCTGTTCCAGCGCGGCATCGAACGCAGCCTGCTGCTCGGGCTTCAAGCCGAGCGTGGCGGCCAGCGCCTGCAGGTCCTCGCTCATGCCCGCGCCGCCACGACCGCCGCCTTGCCTGCCCTGGCCCTGGCCCGGGCCGGATGCCTGCAATGCCGCCAGCGGCGAACCTTCCGCGGGCTTGAAGCGCAGCGCCGCATTGGCCAGCTTGAGCACGTTGCCGCGCTTGCTGACCTCGATCTCGGCGTTGACGGTGAGGCCCGGCAACAGGGTGCCGTCGGTGTTGTCCACGGTCACCACGACCGGATAGGTCACCACGTTGTTGGAGGTGGTCGCGGACAACCGCACCTGGTCGACGACGCCCTTGAACTGGCGGTCCGGGAACGCGTCGGCGCTGAAACTGACCGTTTGGCCGACCTTGACCTGGCCGATGTCGGATTCGTCGACGGCCAGTTCGATCTTCATCTTCGCCAGGTCCTCGGCGATGGTGAACAGCTCCGGCGCCGACAGGCTGGCGGCCACGGTCTGGCCGGGCTCGATCGTGCGGGTCAGCACCACGCCATCCACCGGCGAGCGGATCACCGTACGCTGCAGGTTGACCCGGGTGGTCTGGGTCGATGCCGTCTGCTGGCGGATCTGGGCCTGCGCCGAGTTCACCTGCGCCTGCGCCTGCTCCAGCGCGGCGCGCGCCAGGTCGACGTCGCTCTTGCTGACCAGTTGCTGGCGACCGAGGTCGGCCTTGCGGTTGTAGTCCAGTTGCGCATTGCGCAGGCCGGCCTGGGCCTGCCGCAGCGACGCCTGCGCGCTGGCGATCTGCGCCGAGCCCTGTTCGATCTGTGCCTGGTAGGTGGAGGCGTCGATCGTGGCCAGCACCTGGCCCTTGCTGACCCGGTCGTTGAAGTCGACCAGCACTTCGGTGATCTGGCCGGAGACCTGGCTGCCCACGGTCACCGTGGAGATCGCGCTGAGCGTGCCGGTGGAGGAGATCGCGACGCGGATGTCGCCGCGCTGCACGGTCTCCGTGCGGTAACCGCCATCAGCCGGTTGCTGGCGCTTGCCCCAGGAGTACCACCCCCCCGCCAGCACGGCGACGAGGATGGCGGCGATGCCCAGCTTGCGCAGGGAAGAGGCAGGACGACGACGAGGCTGGTTCATTCGGGGGGGGCAGTCCGGAAAGGAGCGGGAACGCGCGGATGGCGTTGCGGTTGACAGCGCGCGCAGCCTACCCGACACGATGCTGCCGGAAACGGGTCATTGGTCCCGGTTGACGGCCCCGAACAGGATGCAGGCGCGGGTGCCCTGCCCGGGCGCGCTGGTCAATTGCAGCGGCCAGCCGCAGCGTTGTCCCAGTCGCTGCGCGATCGAAAGCCCGAGCCCGGAACCGACCGGCTGTTCGATGCTGGCGCGATAGAACGGTTCGAACGCACGCGCCAACGCCGCCGCATCCATGCCGATGCCGGTGTCCTCGATCTCCACGCGGTCCTGCAGCAGGCGCACGTGGACGGTGCCGGCATCGGTGAAACGCGCGGCGTTGCTCAGCAGGTTGAAGAGGATGACCTGCAGCACGCGTGGAGGTGCGTGCAAGATCGGTTGAGCCTGCACGTCCAGCACCAGCGCGACACCCTTGTCCTCGAGCGCTGGCCGCACCTTGTCGATCTCGTGCTCCACGACTTCACGCACGTCGAAGTCCTCGATCTCCAGCGGTACGTCGCTGTCGCGCGCGAGCAGCAATAGCGCGGACATCAACGATTCCATTGACTCGGTCGCATCCTGGATGCGCGTGAGCGACCGCCTCGAGCGCGCGGAGAGCCCGTCGTCATGGCCGATCAGGTCGGTGGCCACCCGGATCACCGTCAGCGGCGTGCGCAGCTCGTGGCTGGCATCGCGGGTGAAGTCACGCTCGCGTGCAACGTAGGTTTCCAGCCGCTGGCCGAGCGCATGCAGGGCTTCGGCCATCTTGCGCACGTCGCCCTGCACTTCATCCGGCAGGTTGACGGGTGCCAACGCATCGGTATCCGGGTGCTGAGGGTCCCAGCGCGCGACCACGCGAACCAGCCAATCCATCGGCGCCACCGCGCGCCGGGTCGCGCGATATCCCAGCCAGCTCACGATCGCCACCGCCAACAGGCCGATGGCGATCGCCACCACCGAGAGCCACGACAGCGCCGAGGCCCCGTACATCGCCTGCACGCCAAGCACGCACACGACCACCACCAGGCACACGATGGCCAACTGCAGCAGGAAAATCTCGCGGATATTGCGTTGGGTCTTGTCCACCTGCGGCGTCGCGCTCTCAGCCAAGCTGGCTGGAAATGTCCGCGATCCGGTAGCCGGCGCTTTGCACGGTATGCAGCAGCGGCTTGTCGAACGGCTTGTCGATCACCTTGCGCAGGTTGTAGAGGTGGCTGCGCAGCGTGTCCGAATCCGGCAGGCTGTTGCCCCATATCTCGCGCTCGATTTCCTGCCGGGTCACTACCCGCGGCGACTCGCGCATGAGGATGGTGAGCAGGCGCAGGCCGATCGGCGACAACTGCAACTCGCTGCCGCCCCGGGTGGCCCGCAGCGAAGCCGGGTCCAGCACCAGGTCGGCGACCTTCAGCACTTCCGAACCGACCTGCCGACGCTCGCGCCGGATCAGCGCGCGCAGGCGCGCCTCGAGTTCCTGGATCGCGAATGGCTTGGTCAGGTAGTCGTCGGCGCCCGAGGACAACCCGGTGAGTTTCTCGTCCAGCGTGTCGCGTGCGGTCAGCATCAGCACCGGCGTGGACTTGCGCGCTTCGTTGCGCAGGCGCTTGCAGACTTCGATGCCGTCGAGCCGCGGCAGCATCAGGTCGAGGACGATGACGTCGTAGGTGTTCTCGGCGGCGAGCCGATAGCCGTCCAGCCCGTCCGACGCATAGTCCACCTCGAATCCGCGGCTTTCCAGGTATTCCCCCACCATTTCCGAGATGTTGCGGTTGTCCTCGACGATCAGGACCAGGCCCGCCTGTTCTTGTGCCCGCATAAATGCTCCGTGCATGTCTTCAGCTTTGTGAAACATGCCGGCCGCGCGGTGGATGTGATGTGAAGGACTACCCTATCGGCCTCTCATCCGCCGTCGCCGCCATGCCCTACGAACGTTTCCTGCCCCCGGTGCTGCTGTTGTTCTCGAACGTGTTCATGACCTTCGCCTGGTACGCGCACCTCAAGCACAAGGACATCGCGTTGTGGAAGGTGATCCTGGCCAGCTGGGGCATCGCCTTCTTCGAGTACCTGCTGATGGTGCCGGCCAACCGCATGGGCAGCGCGGTCTACAGCGCCCCCCAGCTCAAGGGCATGCAGGAAGTGCTGACCCTGCTGGTGTTCGCGGGCTTTTCGATCTGGTACCTGGGGCAACCGCTGAAGTGGAACCACTGGGCCGGCTTCGCGCTGATCGCGGCGGCGGCATGGTTGATCTTCCTGGAGTGATTTTCGACAACGCAGCAATGGTGTCGGAAGCGTGTCTGCGCGGCTGGGACTTGCTCCGGGACCATCGGCGACATGGATGTCGCCGATGAGCCTACATGGACGTCACACGGCGTGTCCCGGGGTGAGTCCCGGCCGCGCGCATGCGCGCAGCGCAAGATCAGAACGGGATCTTGCCGACCAGGATGTCCTTGTACATCACCCAGTCGCCGGCGAAGGAATAGAACGGGTGCTTGAACGTGGCCGGGCGGTTCTTCTCGAAGAAGAAATGCCCGATCCAGGCGAACGCATAGCCGGAGAGCAACGCGCCGAGGAACCACCAGGGATTGCCGCTGGTCACCGCCAGCAGGATGAAACCCAGCGCGAAGCTCGTGCCGGCGAAATGCAGGCGGCGGCAGGTCGTGTTGCGATGCTCGCCAAGGTAGAACGGATAGAACTCGCGGAAGCTGGCGAACCCCTGTTGCGCGTCGCTGCTCATGTGCCCGCCTCCTTCTCCGCCGCCTTGGCGCGATCCCAGTAGCGATCCTGCGCCTCCAGCGACTGGCCGGCAAGGCCGCCATCCGCCGCCGCCAGCGATTCCATCGCGCGGAAACGGCGCTCGAACTTCAGGTTCGCGCGGCGCAGCGCGGCGCCGACGTCGACCTTGGCATGTCGCGCGAGGTTGGCGCAGACGAACAGGATGTCGCCGATCTCGTCTTCCAGCCGGTCATGCGCCGCGGGATCGCCAGGGGACGCCGCGACCGCGGCGAACTCCGCGCGCACCTCCTCGATCTCCTCGTGCAGCTTTTCCAGCACCGGCGCAGGCCCCGGCCAATCGAACCCGACCTTGGCCGCCTTGTGCTGCAGCTTCACCGCGCGCTGCCATTCCGGCAGCCCGCGCGAGATGCCGGCCAGCGCCGATGCATCGGCATCCCCTTTCGCTTCGCGCTCGGCGCGCTTGAGCGCGTCCCAGTGCTGCAATTGCGCGTCGGCATCGTCCTTGCGCATTTCGTCAGCAAATACATGTGGATGCCGGCGCACCATCTTGTCGCAGATCGCCGCGACCACGTCCGCGAACTCGAACGCGCCTTGCTCGCCCGCCATCTGCGCGTGGAACACCACTTGCAGCAACAGGTCGCCGAGCTCGTCCTTCAGGTCGGCGAGGTCGCCGCGGTCGATCGCATCGGCGACCTCGTAGGCTTCCTCGATCGTGTACGGCGCGATCGTCGAGAAGTCCTGCACCAGGTCCCACGGACAGCCGCCATCCGGATCGCGCAGCTTCGCCATGATGGCGAGCAGGCTCGCGATGTCGCGGCTGCCGCCGTCGCTTGCGCTGCTCATGCCGGCAGGCGGTCGCGCAAGGCGATGTCGCCGAGTGCGATGAAGTCGCCGTTGAGCAGGGTCGTGCGCTGGTTGTAGCGGAACGGCCTGCCATCGGGCGCAAGCACCGCGCCGCCCGCGCCTTCCAGGATCGCCTGGCCGGCGGCGGTGTCCCATTCGCTGGTCGGGCCGAAGCGCGGATACAGGTCGATGCCGCCGTCGGCGATCCGGCAGAACTTCAGCGACGAGCCGCAGCCCACCACGTCGCTGCCCGGCAAGGCATCGAGCACCGCCTGGGTGCGCTCGTCGCGGTGCGAGCGGCTGGCGGCGATGCGCAGCGGCTCGGATGCGGGGATCCGCGCATGGATCGCAACATCACCGGCATCACCCTCGCGGATGAACGCGCCGAGTCCGGCGCCGCCGTGCCAGAGCGCGCCGGTGACCGGCTGCTGGATCACGCCCCAGGTCGCCACGCCGTCCACCACCAGCGCGATGTTGACGGTGAACTCGCCGTTGCGCTTGATGAACTCGCGGGTGCCATCGAGCGGATCGACCAGCCAGAACGTCGTCCATTCGCGACGCGCGGCGATGTCGAGGTCCTTCGATTCCTCGGACAGCACCGGGATGTCCGGCGTCAGCGCGCGCAGGCCGGCGACGATGCAGCGATGCGAGGCGAGGTCGGCCGCGGTCAGCGGCGAGCGGTCGTCCTTGTGCTCGATCGCGACATTCCCCGCAACCGACGCACGTTCGTACACCGCAAGGATCTCCACCGCGGCGGCACGCGCGAGCTCGATCACCGCGTCGCGTTGTTCGTTCGACAGGTTCATCGCTGCTGCCTCAGCCATTCGCGGGCGATGAACAGCGCGGCGATGGAGCGCCCTTCCGAGAAATCCTCGCGCAGGATCAGCTCGCCGAGGTCATCCAGCTTCCACGGAATCACCTCGAGTTCCTCCGGTTCGTCGCCGGGCAGGCGCTGCGGGAACAGGTCGCGCGCCAGCACCAGGTGGGTCTGGTGGCTCATGTACACCGGCGCCAGGGTGATGCTGCGCAGCACCTGGATGTCGCGGGCGCCGTAGCCGGCCTCTTCCATCAACTCGCGGTTGGCGGCCTGCTCCGGGCTCTCGCCGGCATCGATGCGGCCCTTCACCAGCCCCAACTCGTAGCGATGCACGCCGGCCGCGTATTCGCGCACCAGCAGCACGGTCTCGGCATCCAGCATCGGCACCACCGCGACCGCGCCATGGCCGCGCCCGTGCAGGCGCTCGTAGCGGCGGCGCTCGCCGTTGCTGAACTCGAGGTCCAGCCGTTCCATCCGGTACGGGCTGTCGTCGTGCTCGGTGATGCCGTGGATGATCGGCAGGCGTCGGCTCATGGCACGCCTCCCGCGGCGATAATGGGCGAATGGAAGGATTTCACGATGCCGACATGATAGCCGCCGCCGACGCATGGCGGACACGCGACCTGGCCGTGCTCTGGCACCCGTGCACGCAGATGCGCGAGCATCCCGACGTGCTGCCGCTGGTACCGATCGCGCGCGGCGAAGGCGCGTGGCTGCTCGGCCGCGATGGCAGGCGCTACCTGGACGCGGTGTCGAGCTGGTGGACCAACCTGTTCGGCCATGCCGAGCCGCGCATCGCCCAGGCCATCGCCACCCAGGCGATGACCCTGGAACAGGTGATCCTGGCGGGGTTCTCCCACCAGCCGGCGGTCGAACTGGCCGAGAACCTGCTCGCCATCGCGCCGCGACAACCCGACCGCGCGCCACTTGCCAAGGTGTTCTACGCCGACAACGGCTCAGCCGGCGTGGAAGTCGCGTTGAAGATGGCCTTCCACTGGTTCCGCAACCGCGGCGAGGACCGGCGCACGAAATTCGTGGCGCTGGAGAACGGCTACCACGGCGAAACCATCGGCGCGCTGTCGGTCGGCGACATCCCGCTGTATCGCCGCGTGTACGCACCGCTGCTCGCCGAAGCGCTGTTCGCGCCTTCCCCGGATGCCTACCTGTGCGAACCCGGCGAAACCGCCGTCGACCGCGCCAACCGCGCGGCCGATGCGTTGGCCGACCTGCTTGGGCGCCATGCCGGCGAGATCTGCGCGCTGATCCTGGAGCCACGCGTGCAGTGCGCCGGCGGCATGCGCATGCACGACCCGCAGTACCTGCGCCGCGCCCGCGACCTCTGCGACGCGCATGGCGTGTTCCTGATCGCCGACGAGATCGCGGTCGGCTTCGGGCGCACCGGCACGATGTTCGCCTGCGAGCAATCCGGGGTGCAGCCCGACCTGCTGTGCCTGTCGAAGGGACTGACCGGCGGCTTCCTGCCGCTGGCGGCGGTGCTGTGCACCCAGGCGATCTACGACGGCTTCCTCGACGACTCGCGCGAGCGCGCCTTCCTGCACTCGCACAGCTACACCGGCAATCCGCTGGCCTGCGCGGCGGCGCTCGCCTCGCTGGCGATCTTCCAATCCGACGACGTGCTCGCGCGCAACCGCGCCACCGCATCGCGGATGGCCGAACTCGCCGCGCCGCTGGCCGGGCTGCCGCACGTGGCCGATGTCCGCCAGGCCGGGATGCTCCTTGCCTTCGAACTGACCCGGGATGGCGACAGGCGCACGCCGTTCGATCCCGCGCTGCGGGTCGGCCTGCGCGCCTACCGTGCGGCCCTCGGGGATGCGTCCTCGACGACGGGCGTGGTCCTGCGTCCGCTTGGCGACACCCTGTACTGGATGCCACCGTACTGCATCGACGACGCGCAACTGCAACTGCTCGCGCAGGTGACGCGCGACACCATCATCGAGGCCACCGCATGCGCCTGACCCGCAGCCACGTCGACATGGATTTGCGCGCCGGCGCCGAGGTCGTGTTGCCCGAGGACGTCGCCGCGCACCTGCTGCGCGTGCTGCGCCTGCAGGTCGGCGATGCCTGCGTGCTGTTCAACGGCGACGGCCACGACTACGACGCACGCATTGGTACGCTCGGCAAGCGCGAGGCGCGAGCGGAGATCATCGGTGCGCGCCACGTCGACAACGAATCGCCGCTGCGCATCACCCTGCTGCAGGGCATCGCCCGCGGCGAGAAAATGGACTGGATCCTGCAGAAGGCGACCGAACTCGGCGTCGCCCGCATCCTCCCGGTCACCAGCGAACGCAGCGAAGTGAAGCTCGACGCGCAGCGCGCGGACAAGCGCCTGGCGCACTGGCGCGGGATCGCGGTCGCCGCCTGCGAACAGAGCGGACGCGCGACGCTGCCCGATGTCGCCGCCCCGCAATCGCTTGCGCAGGCTGCGGGATTGCGCGCAGGGCGCGGTTTCATCCTCGATCCGTTCGCCGAGGCGTCGTTGGCGACCGTGCGCGACACGCGGCTGCAGGAATGCACGATCGCGATCGGCCCCGAGGGTGGCTGGTCCCCGCGCGACCGCGAGCAACTGGTCGCGGCCGGTTACGAGGGACTCAGGCTCGGGCCGCGCGTGCTGCGCACGGAAACCGCCGGCATCGCGGCGATCGCGGCGCTGCAGGCCGCCTGCGGCGACCTTGGCTGACGGCAGGAAATGCGCTTACGGTCCCGCGCCTGCGGGGTTCAGGCCGCGGCGGTGAGGACGTGGCCGATCTGTTCCTCGATCCCGGCAAGGTCCGGCACCAGGGCGTCGTCGTCATTGAGGCGGACGCGCGCGAGCACGCCTTCCTGCAACTCCGCGTCGTCGCCCTCGGCGGAGAGCGTGGTTTCGGTCACCGTCACCAGGCGCGGGAAGCCCTGCGTCAGCAGCGCGAAGAACGGGCGCTTGGCATCGCCGCCCAGTGCCTTGAGCACGATCACCTTGCTGCCCAGCCCGCCGTTTTCCTCGGCGATGCCGGCGAAACGCGAAAACGCCACCAGCGGCACCTGCCAGCCACGCCAGCGCGTGCGCCCAAGCAACCAGTCCGGCGCGTCCGCGATCGGCTCGGGATCCGAGTAGGAGAGCACTTCGGCGATTGCCGCGTTGGGCAGCAGCAGGCGCGCATTGGCGACCTGGATGAGCACGCCGCGGATGATCTGGTCGGGGGCAGTCTGCAGGGGGACGGACATTGGGAACCTCAGGCGGGCCAGCGTTGCAGCAGTTTTTGGGCGAGTTGGGCGAGGCCGAGCGCCTCGCCGCCACGGGCCACCAGCGCATTGCTGGCGGCGGGATCGAAACAATGGTCGGCCGACTGGCCGGCGACCAGGCCACCGGCCCAGCGCATCGCCATGGCCTGGTCCACCAGGGCCACGTCGGCGCCGCTCAGCAGGAGCAGGGCGCTGTCTTCGGCGCGCAGCGCGGCGTAGGCCGGCTCGCCGTCGGTGGGTGCGAACACCAGGCCCGCGGGCGCCGCCTGGATGTCCAGGCCATCCGGCAGCACGTGCACGGTGCCCGCCTGCAGCACGTCACCCGCCTGCGCCAGCACCACCTGCATCTGCGCGGCGCGCTGCATCTGCCGCACCAGCTTGTCGTATTGGCCGCCCTCGATGCGCTGGCGCAGCACCACCGGGCGCGGGAAGCCCGGCGGCAGGCCGCCAAGCAACTGGCGCACGGCATCCGGACCGCCGATGCCGGCCACGATCACCACCGCGCCGATCGCCGTGGACGAGGCCGGCGGGCGCGCCTGCGGCACGTCGGGCATCGCCGCGACCTGCAGGCTCAATGCCTCCATTTCCGCCTGGAAGCCGGGCGGGTCCCCGTCGGCGACCGCTGGCGCGGCGGCGGCATCCCGGGCCGGGGGCAGCACGTCGTCATGCCCGTGCAGCTTGGCCTGCAGGTGGCGCGCCCAGCGCGCGGTTTCCCAGCCGTCGCGCTTGGCCGCGACATCGGCGTCGTCGAACAGGATCTCCAGCGCGGGATCGCCGAGCACGTCGTCGAACTTCTCGAGCGCCTGCTCGACCTGCGCATCCAGGATCACCAGCAGCACGTCCGGCGTCGCGTTGCGCACGTCGGCTTCGCTCGCGGTCGCCGGGTCGAGCAGGGCGGCGACATCCGCCCCCGCCTGCACGATCGCAGCCTCAGTGCGATCGCGCGCGGACCCCGCGCGCGACAGCACGACCACGCGCTTGCGACTCATTGCAGCTGACCGTCACCGGCGCGCTCCAGCTTGAGCAGCTCGAACACGTTGCGCATCAACTCGACTTCCTGGTACGGCTTGCCGAGGTAACGTTCGACGCCAAGGTCCATCGCGCGCTGCCGATGTTTGTCGCCGGTGCGCGAGGTGATCATGATGATCGGCACGTCGCGCATGCGTGGATCCGCCTTCATCGCGGTCGCCAGCTCGTAGCCGTCCATGCGCGGCATTTCGATGTCGAGCAGCATCAGGTCCGGAATGACGTCGGCCATCCGTTCCAGCGCATCGATGCCGTCCTTCGCGGTCGCGACCTCGAAGTTGTGGCGTTCCAGCACGCGGCCGGTGACCTTGCGCATGGTGATCGAGTCGTCGACCACCATGACCAGCGGCACCCGGCGCTGCTCGACCACCTGCTCGACCGGTGCCGCGTCGCGCGGCATCGCGGCGAAGCGACGCACCAGCGGGGCGATGTCGAGGATGACCACCACCCGGCCGTCACCCATGATGGTGGCGCCGAAGATGCCCTGCACCGAGGCCAGTTGCGGCCCGCCCGCCTTCACCACGATTTCGCGGTTGCCGACCACCTGGTCGATCGCCACCGCCGCGCGCAGGTCGCCGGAGCGCACCAGCAGCAACGGGATCTGCAACTGCCCTTCCGCCTTCGCGGTGGTGGTGCCGACCAGGCTGCCGAGGTCGTGCAGCGCGTAGTCCTCGCCGCCGTAGCGGTACACCGCGTCCGGCTTGTTGATCTCCTCGCGGCTGATTCGGCCCACGCCGCGCACCGAGGCGATCGGCACCGCGTACTGGGTGTCGCCGATCTTGACGAAGACCGCCTGGGTGACCGCCAGCGTCTGCGGCAGGCGCAGGGTGAAGGTGGTGCCCTGGCCGGGCCTGGATGCGATGTCCAGCGAGCCGCCGAGCTGGCGTACCTCGCTGGCGACCACGTCCATGCCGACGCCACGCCCGGCGAGGCGGCTGACCGTTTCGGCCGTCGAGAAGCCCGGCTCGAGGATCAGGACATCGAGGTCGCCGTCGGACAGCACCGCATCGGGCTTGATCAGCCCGCGTTCGATCGCGCGGGCGCGGATCGCGCCGCGATCCAGGCCGCCGCCGTCGTCGCCGACCTGCAGCACGACTTCCGAGCCTTCGCGGCGCACCGCGACGCGGATCGTGCCCTCCTCGCCCTTGCCCGCCTTGCGGCGTGCGTCCGGCGTCTCCAGGCCATGCGCGATCGCGTTGCGGAGCATGTGCTCCAGCGGCGCGGTCATTCGCTCCAGCACGCTGCGGTCGAGTTCGCCCTGCGCGCCGTCCAGCTTCAGCTGCGCCTGCTTGCCGGTTTCGCCGGTGGCCTGTCGGATGACGCGGCGCAGGCGTGGCACCAGGCCCTCGAACGGCACCATGCGCGTGCGCATGAGGCCTTCCTGCAGGTCCGAGCTCACCCGCGACTGCTGCAGCAACAGGGTTTCGTACTGACGGGTCAGGTCATCCATCGACCCGTGCAGCGCCTGCAAGTCGGCCGCGGACTCGCCGAGGGCGCGCGACAGCTGCTGCAGGGTGCTGAACCGGTCGAGTTCCAGCGGATCGAAGGTCTCGTTGCCGGCCGCGCCCTCACGCTGGTAGCGGGCGATGATCTGCGCTTCCGTCTCCGAATCGAGGCGGCGCAGCTGGTCGCGCAGACGGATGTTGGTCTGCTCCATTTCCTGCGCGGTGCCGCGGAATGCAGCAAGCTGCTGTTCCAGGCGCGAGCGGTAGATCGCCACTTCGCCTGCGTAGTTCACCAGGCGGTCGAGCAGGTCCGCGCGGATGCGCACCTGCTCCTGCGGCGCGCGGATGCCGATGTCGTCGTCGTCGCCGAAGCCCTCCTGGACCATCGGCGCGGACAGCGGCTTGAGTTCGATCTTGTGCGCGGGCGCAGGCACGAACATCAGCCCGTCGTCGGCCGCTTCGGCAGGCGCCGCGACCGGGGCTTCCGCGCGGGCGTTGAGTTCGTCGATCAGGCCGACCGGCAGGCCGACCGCACGACGCGCGGCGACGCGGGTGATCATCCCGTGCAGGCGGTCGAAGCCGCGCTCGAGCAAGGGCACGCCATCGCGGCCGAGTTCGGCACGCTGCGCCACCACCGCTTCCAGCAGGGTTTCCATCGAGTGGCCGAGTTCGCCCACCGGCATGATGCCGGCCATGCGCGCGCCGCCCTTCAGCGTATGCAGGTCGCGCTGCAGGCCGACCATCGCTTCGCGGTCCTCGGGCGCATCGCGCAGTTGCGCGAGCAGGCCATCGGAATGATCCAGCAGGTCGCCGCCTTCCTCCACGAAGATGTCGACCAGCTCCGCGTCCAGCCCATCCATGTCGAGCGCTTCGTCCGGATCCTCGGCAGAGGTCGCGGACGACAGCAGCGCCGCCAGCGCGGCCTGTTCGCGCGCCTTGGCCGCAGCCGCGACCTCGGCGGCGCGACGTTCGGCTTCGACACGCGCGGCCTCGGCCCTGGCTTCGGCAAGGCGCGCCGCTTCCTGGCGATCCGCTTCCTGGCGCGCCGCGACGATGCGCTCGGCTTCCAGCCGATCGGCCTCGGCGCGCTCGGCTTCCAGGCGCGCCGCTTCGGCCTGCTCGGCGGCGATGCGTTCCGCTTCCACGCGCTCGGCTTCGAGGCGTGCCGCCTCTTCCGCGGCCAGGCGCTCGGCTTCGGCGCGCGCCGCTGCTTCCGCGGCGACGCGTTCGGCTTCGGCCTGTTCGGCGGCGACGCGCGCCGCTTCGGCTTCCTCGGCGGCGAGGCGTTCCGCTTCCACGCGCTCGGCTTCGAGGCGTGCCGCTTCTTCCGCGGCCAGGCGCTCCGCTTCCGCCTGTTCGGCGGCAAGGCGTGCTTCCTCGGCTTCGGCAGCGGCGATGCGCTCCGCTTCCAGGCGTTCTTCTTCGATCCGTGCGGCTTCCACGGCGGCCAGGCGCTCGGCCTCGACGCGTTCCGCTTCCAGGCGCGCGGCTTCCTGCGCCGCCAGCCGCTCGGCCTCGGACTCGATCGCCGCGATGCGCGCGGCTTCCGCTTCCACCGCGGCCAGGCGTTCCGCTTCCACGCGCTCGGCTTCGAGGCGCTCGGCCTCGGCGCGGGCCGCGGCTTCCTCGGCGGCGATGCGTTCGGCTTCGGCCTGCTCGGCGGCAAGGCGTGCTGCTTCGGCTTCCTCTGCGGCCAGGCGTTCCGCTTCCAGTCGCTCGTTCTCGAGGCGTTCGGCCTCGACGCGTGCGGCTTCCTCCGCCGCGAGGCGCTCGGCTTCCGCCTCTTCGGCGGCAAGACGCGCCGCCTCGGCTTCTTCCGCCGCCTTGCGTGCCGCGTCTGCGCCCACATCGATGAACGGCAAGCTGACTTCCGGCAAGGTTTCCCGCAACGCGGCGACGCGCGCGGCCAATGCCGCGTAGATCGGCACCTGCGCCGGGGTGGACTGCAGGGCCGCGGTCGACACGCGCACGGCTTCGGCGACCTCGCCGAGGGTGGCGATGCCGTCGGCATCGGCGGGTGCGCCGGCGGCCAGCAGCCGCTTGACGTAACCCTCGGCCGGTGCGGTGAACGCGGTCACCGACGGCACCTCGGTCATCGCAAAGGCACCGTTGAGCGTGTGGATCGCGCGCAGCAGGCCTTCATTGACGCCGGCGTCGCCGCCGCGCGCCTGCGCCAGCCAGGCATCGACGGTTTCCAGGTGGCCGCCGACTTCCGAACCGAGGATCTCCAGCAGGACGGGATCGACGTGGGCGGCCACGGTGTCCGCCTGCCGGGCAGGCGCGGCGGGTTCGCTCGCGCGGTCAGCGGCCGCGGCAGTCGCTGCGCTGCCGGCGGCATCGAGCAGCACGTCTTCACCGGCAGCGAGCCGGTCCGCGACGGCTTCCATCGAGCCGATATCGAGTACGCCCGAGGCTTCGCCGCGCAGGGCGGACAGCAGTTGCGGCAGCACCGCACGGGTCTGGGCGACGAACGCCACCACCGCCGGGCTGGCCGGTCGCGAGCCGTCGAGCACGCGATTGAGCATGTTCTCGACGTGCCAGCTGAACTCGCCCAGGGTCTTGGCGCCCACCAGGCGGCCGCTGCCCTTCAGGGTATGGAACACGCGGCGGATCGGGCGCAGCAATTCGCCGTCTTCGGGCGTGCGCTTCCATGGCGTCAGCAGGCCGTCAAGGTTGGTGATTTCCTCCTCGAATTCCTCGAGGAAGATTTCGCGGATCTCGTCGTCGATCTCATCGCCGACTGCATCGAAGCCCGAGCTCAGCACCGGCACGTCGGCCTGCACGCTGACCGTGGCCGCGGCCGCGGCTTCGATGGATCCGTCGGCCTGCGGTGCCTCGCTGGCGCCGGCATCCGCCGGCGGCTCGGCGTGGGCCGGCGCGGCTTCGCCCGGCAACGTGGCGATCCCGTCGTCCGGCAACGGCCAGTAACGCAGCTCTTCCAGGCTGCCGCGGGTCTTCTCGAGCAGGTCCTGGCGCTGGCCATGCGGATCGCGCAGCGATTCCAGGTAGTACTCCATGCCCGCCAGCGCGTCGGCCAGGGTATCCAGCCGGCGCCCGCCGGGCACCTGCTTGCGGCCGAGCAACTCGGCGTGGCTGAAGCGCCGCAGCGCCTCGAGGTAACCCGCCGGTTCCGGCAGGTTGAGGATGCGCATCGCACCCGCGACTTCGGCGAGCAGGCGCGGCACCGGTTCCAGCACCGCATGGTCCCAGTCGGTTTCGACGAAGGCGACGAAGGCATTGCGGACTTCGGCGAAATTCGCCGCGGCCTCGCGCGCCAGCGCGCCCATGACCTTGCGGGATTCCTGCGCCAGCTGGTCGTCGGGCTCACCCGCTTCACCGCTGCCGAGCCGGGTGACCTGGTCATCCAGCGAATGTTCGATGTAGATCAAGGCCCCGGCGACTTCCATCAGGTCGCCATCGGCCGGCGGCCGGCTGCCATCGGCAAGCCCCTGCACCACCTTGCGCTGCTCCTGGATGACGCCACGGGCGCTTTCCAGGCCGAGCATGCCCAGCGTCTCGCCGATGCGGTCGAGCGCTTCCGCCTGCGGTTGCAGGTCGCCGAGGTTGCCACCGCCGGCGCGCAGGTGCAGGTCGAGTGCGTCCTTGACCCGCAGCAAGTCTTCCTTCAGCGCAGCGGACACGGTATCGAGCAGGGCGCGGTTGCGCCCGGCCAGGCTGCCGCGCGCATGCTCCAGCTCGGCCTCGGTCGCTTCGACCAGCAGGCTGGGCATCGCGTCCTGCTGCAATGCATCCACGCCACGCGCCGTGCGCAGGCTGTTGATCAGCGGCAGCAGCACGATCGGGATGTCGCGATGGCCGCCCTGCAGGCGTTCCAGGTAGTCCGGGAGTTGCACCACGCCGCCCATCAGCGCCGCCAGCGCATCGTCGAGGCTGCCGGGCACGCCCTCGATCAACGCGCCGGCCAGTTGCTCCATTTCGCCGGCGACCATCGCCGGGGCCTGCAATTCCAGCATGCGCAAGGTGCCGTGCACCTGGTGCAGGTAGCCGGCACAGGCTCGCATGGGCGAGACGTCGGCTGGCCTCTCGACGAAGGCCTCGATCTCGAGCCGCGCCTGGCGCAGGGTCTCGTCGATCTCGGGCTTCACCCAGCCGAGCGCGGTGTGGTCGATTGCATCGCGCAGCGCCGTGGTCATCGCGAAGCTCCGCTACGGCCCCGCAGCACGGGGCTGGCCTGGTGGGTGCTGTTCATCCCGAACTCTGGTTTCCCGCCGGCGCTCAGGCAGGCAACTTGAAGTCGGCGACCGAACGGCGCAGGTCGGACGCGAGTTGCGCCAGGTTTCCGATCGATTGCGCGGTCTGGCTGGCGCCCTGCGAGGTCTGCGCGGTGATCGACTGGATCGTGTTCATCGTCTGGGTGATGTCGGTTGCCGCGGTGGACTGTTCCTGCGCCGCCACCGAGATGCCTTCAATCAGCCCGGACAGGTCGGACGACACCTTTTCGATCTCGCCCAGCGCGGTACCCGCGTCCTCGGCCAACCGGGCGCCGGCGACCACTTCCGAGGTCGTCTGTTCCATCGAACTGACCGCTTCGTTGGTATCGGCCTGAATGGTCTGCACCAGCGACTCGATGCGCTTGGTCGCGCCGGAGGAGCGTTCCGCGAGGCGTTGCACTTCGTCGGCCACCACCGCGAACCCGCGGCCTGCTTCACCGGCCGAGGCCGCCTGGATGGCCGCGTTCAGCGCCAGGATGTTGGTCTGCTCGGAGATGTCGTTGATCAGTTCGACGATCGAGCCGATTTCCTGCGAGCTTTCGCCCAGCCGCTTGATGCGCTTCGAGGTTTCCTGGATCTGGTCGCGGATGCTGTCCATGCCGGCGATCGTCTGCCGCACCACGCCCGCGCCGTTGGTCGCGATCTGCACCGAGCGGCGCGCCACCTCCGCCGAGTCGGCGGAGTTGCGCGACACCTGGTTGATGCTCGACGCGATTTCGTTGATGCGGTCGGTGGCGGAGTTGATTTCCTGCGCCTGGTGCTGGGCGGCGTCGGCGAGGTGCATGGCGGTCGCCTGCGTTTCCTGCGCGCTGGAGGCCACCTGCACCGAGGTGTCGTTGATCGTCGCCACCAGGGTGCGCAGCTGTTCCACCGCGAAGTTGATGGAGTCCGCGATCGCGCCGGTCATGTCCTCGGTCACGGTCGCCTTCACGGTCAGGTCGCCTTCCGCGAGCGAACCCATTTCGTCCAGCAGGCGCATGATCGCCTCCTGGTTGCGGTCGTTCAGTTCCTTGGTGGTGTGGTAGCGCAGGCGCTGCGCGCGACCCTGCGCCCAGACCAGGCCGCCGATCGAGAACAGCATCAGCAGGCCGGACAGGATGCTGACCCAGACGCCGCCGATGATGCTGGTGTCCTTCAGCGAGCCGAACGAGGTGAACGCCGCGAACAGGCTTTCGCTGTCCGAGAGCAGCTTGTCGGAGCCGTTGGCGAGGGCGCTGGCCGAGGCCTGCGCGCCGATCAGCTTGCGCGAGTCGCCGACGATGCCGTCGAGGTCCTTCTTCATGCCGGCCCAGAGGGTCGCGGCCTGGTTGAGCGGGGCGACCGCGCCGGCGGCGGTGACCTTGGCGATGTCGCCGCTGCCATTGCGCAGTGCATTCATCGAGCGATCGAACACCGCGGAGTCGCGACCCAGCGCATCCGCCGCCACCTGCGCGCCAGTGCCGCCGGCGCGCAATTCGGCGATGCGGCGGGCCATGGCGGCCGAGGTCACCACCTGCTGCAGCGCGGTGAACACCTGGCCGGAACCGGCGCCGCCGGAGGCCAAGCCACGCACCACTTCGTTCAACTGCGCCTGCAGCTGCGGCACCTTGGCGCTGAAGCTGTCGGCGCGGCCGGCCAGCGCCAGCACCGCCTGCTGCGACGCCATCACTTCATCGGCGCGCTTGGCCAGCGGGTCCCAGGTATTGCTCACCGTGCGGATCGGGCCGGACACGCCGGCCTGGTCGCCGAAGCGGTCGTTGAGGGTCTTGATGTCCTCGTCGACTTCCGCCTTGGTCGCCTTGAACGCATCGAACGACTGTGAATCGCCCTCGACCGCCTCTCGGCCCTGGTTGGCCAGTCGCTGCGAATTCAGCTGCAGGCGGGAGGCCGCGGTACTGGCGCCGCCGAGGCGCGAGGCCTTGGTCGTCGCGTACAGGGTGTTGCCGGCGAATACCAGCAGCGAGCCGATCAGCAACCAGATCCAGAAGTTGGTGCTGATGTTGCGGCCCTTGCCGGCGACGGAATCCATCAGAGTGCTCATGTTGCGACCTCGGCTTGCGTTGGGATCCGCGGGTTAGGCGGCGGCTTGGCGGAATTCGGGAGTACGGGCCAGGCGGTCGAGGCTGAACACGCCCCAGTCCTGGTCGTTGATGCGGTAGGCGCGATCGATGAAGTAGGCATAGCGGCCTTCGGAGACCGACTCGATGTCGATGCCCTGGCCGTCGACGAAGCTGCGCTGCCCATACAACTCGTCGATGGTGACGGCGACGTCGCCGCCCGGCTGGCGAACCACCAGCACGCGCTGGCTTTCGTGCAGCACCGTGCGCTCGCCCTCGAGGAACTGCTTGAGGTCGACCACCGGCAGCAAGGTGCCGCGGACGTTGGCCACCCCGAGCATCCACGGCAACGAGCCGGGGACATGGCTGACGACCGGCAGCGGCATGATCTCGACGACCTCGTCGAAACCGGACGCAAGCCGGTGCGAACCGACCCGGTAGGCCACGCCGCGCCACAGGCCCGGCGCATCGAGCTGCTCCGGCAGGCCGGCGACGTGGGCCAGGCTGCGCTGCTCGTAATCGGCCAGCACCAGGAACGGCGAACGCTTGTCGCGCGGACGCGACGACGCGCGGCGCGCCGGCTTCGAGCGCGCCTCTTGCGCGGGCGCCTCGACCGGCTCGGGTGCGGCTTCCACCGCGTCGACGGCCGCAGCGGCCTCGACGGACGCCTCGACCGCCGCCGGCGCTTCCACTTCGGCATCCAGCGCCTCGACGGGCTCGGCCACGGTGATGTCATCAACCGGGACGGACGCCGCCTGGACCACCGCCGCGGTCGCCGGCGGCTTGCCCTTCTGCTTCTGCTTGCCGCGCTTGGCCATGCTTCAGTGCCCGATCAGTGCGTTGATCCGCGCGATGAGGTCGCCCTCGCGTGGCGGCTTGACGATGTAGTCCTTGGCGCCCTGGCGCAGCCCCCACACCCGGTCGGTCTCCAGGCCCTTGGTGCTGACGATGAGGACCGGGATGTGGCTGGTGTCGACGTCGCGCGACAGCGCGCGGGTGGCCTGGAAGCCATTCATGCCGGGCAGCACGACGTCCATCAGCACGAGATCCGGCTTGTCGCGCCTGCAGGTGGCGATGCCATCCTCCGCGCTCCCCGACGTGGTCACGTGGTGCCCGTTGCGTTCCAGCAACTGGGTCATCACCGCCGCTTCGGTGGGCGAATCCTCGATCAGCAGTATGCGTGCCATTGATGCCCTACCCCCCGGTCAGGCGTTGACGTACTTCCGTATCGCGCCAAGCAGTTCTTCACGAGTGAAGGGCTTGGTCAGGTATTGCTCCGAGCCCACGATACGGCCACGCGCCTTGTCGAACAAACCGTCCTTCGACGAAAGCATGATCACCGGCACAGTTTTGAATGTCTGGTTGTTCTTGATCAGCGCGCAGGTCTGATAGCCGTCGAGCCGCGGCATCATGATGTCCACGAAGATGATCTGCGGGTTGTGGTCGGCGATCTTCGCCAGCGCCTCGAACCCGTCGGTCGCGGTGACCACGTCGCAGCCTTCCCGGACGAGCAGCGTTTCCGCCGTGCGCCGGATCGTCTTCGAGTCGTCGATGACCATCACCCTCAAGCCCTTGAGGTTGATGCCTGGATCGTCTTGCTGCGCCATGCGTTCCCCTTGCCGCCAGTGCCCGCCGCAGTTTTCCCACCGCAGCCGGACTGTCTATATCCCAGCCCGCACGCAGCCTGTCAAGCGCCGCAATGCGTCACATCGATGGACGCTGCGCGTCGCCTGCTACCATCGTCGCAGCCCGCTCCGGACCCGAAAATGACACACGCCGCACCACTCGATGTCGTGGTGGTGATGGACCCGATCGAGTCCATCAAGACGTCGAAGGACTCCACTTTCGCGATGTTGCTGGAGGCCCAGCGCCGCGGCCACCGACTCCACTACGTCCGCCCTGGCGGGTTGGCGCTGCGCGGCGCGCGCGCGGTCGCGACGGCCGCCACGCTCGCCGTGCGGGAGGCGCAGGGCAGCCACTTCGCACTCGGCCACTGGCAGGAACTGGCGTTCGGCCCGGGCCAGGTGGTGCTGATGCGCAAGGATCCGCCGGTCGACGCCGACTACCTGCACGACACCCAGTTGCTCGGCATGGCCCAGCGCCAGGGCGCGCGGGTGGTGAACGACCCGCAGGGCCTGCGCGACTTCAACGAGAAGCTTGCGGCACTGCTGTTCCCGCAGTGCTGTCCGCCGACCCTGGTCAGCCGCGACGCGAAGGCGCTCAAGGCCTTCGTCGGCGAACATGGCGAAGCCGTGCTGAAACCGCTCGACGGGATGGGCGGACGCTCGATCTTCCGCGTCCGCGCCGGCGAGGCGAACCTGAACGTGATCCTCGAAACCCTCACCCTGGGCGGCGCGCACCTGGCGATGGCGCAGCGCTACCTGCCGGAGATCGCGGCCGGCGACAAGCGCATCCTGCTGGTCGATGGCGAACCGGTGGACTACTGCCTGGCCCGGATCCCGCAGGGCGACGAATTCCGCGGCAACCTGGCCGCGGGCGGTCGCGGGGAAGGCCGGCCGTTGAGCGAGCGCGACCGCTGGATCGCAGCGCAGGTCGGCCCGGAGATGAAGCGCCGCGGCATGCTGTTCGTCGGCCTGGACGTGATCGGCGACTACCTGACCGAGGTCAACGTGACCAGCCCGACCTGCATCCGCGAGCTCGACGCCCAGTTCGGCATCAACATCGCCGGCACCCTGTTCGATCGCATCGAAGCCCTGTCGGCCGCCTGATGGGCGCGGCCGCCGCACCCGCGTCCTTGCCGGCGCCACCGCGCATCGGCGAGTCCGAACGGCTCGGCGCGACCCTGGTGCTGTCGGTGCTGCTGCACGCGATGATCATCCTCGGCATCGGCTTCGCGGTGGAAGACGCCGCGCCGATGCTGCCGACGCTGGACGTCATCCTGACCCGCACGCAGACGCCGCTGACGCCGGCGCAGGCGGATTTCCTGGCCCAGGCCAACAACCAGGGCGGCGGCGAGCACGCCAAGAGCAGCCGCCCCACCGCGCCGCAGGCCGGCCCATTGCCGCAACCGGTGGACGGCCTGGCCCCGCGCCCACTGCACGCGCAATCGCCCGCACCCAGCCCGCCACCGCAGGCACGGGTGGTCGCATCCGCCAACGCCACCCAAACCACCTCGACGCCGCAACCGCTGCAGCAGGTCGATGCCAACCAGGCGCCACGGGGCCGCGAGAAGATCGACCGCGACATCGAGATGGCGCGGCTGGCCGCCGAGATCCAGTTGCAATCGCAGGAATACGCGAAGCGCCCGAAGCGCAAGTTCGTCTCCGCCAGCACCAAGGAATACGCCTGGGCCGACTACCTGCGCGGCTGGGTCGACCGGGTGGAACGCGTCGGCAACCTCAACTATCCCGACGAAGCGCGCCGCCGCCGCATCGGCGGGCTGGTGGTGATCAGCGTCGCGGTGCGCCGCGATGGCAGCGTGGAGAACATCCGCATCATCCAGTCCAGCCAGGTGCCGATGCTGGACGCGGCCGCCACCCGCATCGTCAAGTTGTCGCAGCCGTTCGCGCCGCTGCCGAAGACCCAGGAAGACCCGGACGTGCTGCACGTCACCCGGACCTGGCAGTTCCTGCCCGGCGGCGAATTGGTGGATCGATAACGCGCCGCGTCAGTTGAACATGCAGTCCACGAGGGATTTTTCGACCTCGATCACTGCAGCCAGGGCCGGCTCCCAGCCCGCGCCGCCGTCGAGCCCGAGCGGCAGGAACACCTCATCCGCTGCATCGCCCGAGCTGGCCTGCAGCACCCCGATCTTGCTGAGCGCGACGCCGAACGCCCCGTCCCCGGCATCGACCGTCAGCCATCCCCTGGCCAGGTGCGCCCCGCCACCGTCGCGGTATTCGACGCGGCTGACCGCAACCAGCCGGCCGCCGTCCGCATCCACCGATACCACGCCGGCCCTGCTGTCCCGTTGCGACAGGCACCCCTGGGCCTTGCCAACGACCTGCGCCGGGGTGCCGGGGATGGCGTAACGCTTCCCCTGCACGCGCAGTATCTGGCGCCCACTGGCCGGACCTTCCGCTTCGATCGCATACCCCTGGAAATCCATGTCGGCGGCCTGCGCCGGAACCGACAGCAGGAAGGCCAGCCACATCCAGTTTGCGTATTTCATGCGGGGGATCTCGCGGGCACGAATTGCCGCCATGCAGCATATCGGCCGCATGTTTCAGCCGCGCTGCACTGGATCACGGTCCGGCAATCGGCCGGCCCCGCCTTCGCCTCAGTGCGACAAGGCGCGCAGGGCCTGCTGTTCGACGAGGGTCAGGGCCACGTTGTTGCGCAGGTAGGCAGGCTCGATGCGTTCCGGCGCGACCGCCTCGCCGCGCACGAAGGCGAGCACGCCCAGACGCGCCACGTCCGCCGCATGCGGAAGCGCGGCGGCATCGACCGTCGCCAGCCGATCCTGCAGGCGCAGCGACAACGCGGCGTCGGCCGCGGAAAACCCGGTGCCGACGCCATGCCAGCCCTCGCCCCCGGGAATGGCGGCGCTGCCGGGTTTCGCCACGACTTCGGTGTCGAGGGCGACAAGGTCGTCGCCGCGGCGTGCGAACGCCCCCAGGTAGACCTCGCCCATGCGCGCATCGATCGCGGCGAGGATCCGATCGCCATCCGCCTGCCCCTCCGCGCGCATCGCCAGTGCGGCCAGCGTGGACACCGCCAGCAACGGACGGTCCAGCGCCAGCGCGATGCCCTGGGCGATGGCGATGGCAAGGCGCACGCCGGTGAACGCTCCAGGCCCGCGCCCGACCGCGATCGCATCGAGCTGCGATTTCGCGAGGCCGGCCTCGGCCAGCACCTCGCCCGCCCACGGCAGCGCCAGCTCCGCATGCCGGCGCGGGGCCAGGCCGAAGCGCTCGCGCACCTCGCCATCGACGTAGACGGCGACGGAGCAGGCTTCGGTGGCGGTCTCGAACGCGAGCAATCTCATGGTTCGGATTGTGACCCGAAGAAGGCTTGCACGTCGCCGATGTCGCGCGTCTTCGGCAAAGGCGGCAGCGAATCCATGAACACCCGGCCATAGCTCTTGCCGGTCAGCCGCGGGTCGCACAGCACCAGCACGCCGCGGTCGGTCTCGGTGCGGATCAGCCGACCGGCGCCCTGCTTGAGCGCGATCACCGCCTGCGGCAGCTGTTCGTCGCGGAACGGATTGCCGCCGCTGCGGCGGATCGCGTCCAGCCGCGCCTCGAACACCGGGTCGTCGGGCGCGGCGAACGGCAGCTTGTCGATCACCACCACGCTGAGCGCGTCGCCGGCCACGTCCACGCCTTCGCGGAAGCTGGCGGTGCCCAGCAGCACGCCATTGCCGGAGTCGCGGAAGCGTTGCAGCAGCACGTGGCGCGGTTCGCTGCCCTGCACGAACAACGGCCATGGCGCGTCGCGCAGCAATTCGGCCGCCTCGCGCAACGCGCGGTGCGAGGCGAACAGCAGGAACGCGCGTCCACCCGACGCGTGCAGGACCGGCAGGAGCGCGGCGACCAGCGCGGTGCCGTAGTCGCGCGAGGCCGGCTCCGGCAGGCGCGGCGGCAGGTAGCACAGGGCCTGGTGGTCCCAGTCGAACGGGCTCGGTTCCAGCAACTCGACCGCCGCGTCGATCCCGAGCCGCTGGGCGATGTGCGAAAAACCGCCCGACACCGCCAGCGTGGCCGAGGTGAACACCCATGCCGCGCGCGATTCCTCGCGATGCCGGCGCAATGGGCCAGACACGTCCAGCGGGGTGCGCTGCAGGCGGAAACCGCGCGGGGTGAGTTCGTACCAGTGCACCGAAACGGGGTCAGGTTCACTTCCGCCTGAAACATCGTCGGATCCCGAGCCTTCAGCTTGGGAAAGTGAACCCGACCCCGTTTCGGCTTCGCCCAGCCAGCGGCGCAGGCGGCCGAGTTGGTCGCGCGCGCGCAGGTGGCAGGCATCGAGGCCGGGCGCGGCTTCGCGCAGCGGTTCCAGCGCGTCCTGCATCGATTGCAATGCCTCGGCCAGCGACTGGAAGGCCGGCTCGATGTCGACCTCGTCCAGCGCGCGCCATGCGGTGCCGCGCACCGGCAGGTTGTCCATGCTCGCGCGCAGCGCACGCGCCGCCTGCTCAAGCTCGCGCGCGGGCTGCTGCAGGCTGGCCAGCGCGCCCGCGACCTCCTTGCATTCGCCGATCGCGTCGCGCGCAAGCTCGACCAGCGGCCGCGCGCCGAGCCCTTCGCCGAAGAACTGCGCGGCGAGCTCCGGCAACTGGTGCGCCTCGTCGACCACGAAGGCCTGCGCGCCGGGCAGGATCTCGCCGAAGCCCTCCTGCTTGAGCGCGAGGTCGGCCAGCAGCAGGTGGTGGTTGACGACCACCACGTCGGCGGTCTGCGCGCGCTGGCGCGCCTGCACGACGAAGCACTCGCCCCAGAACGGGCATTCGGTGCCGATGCAGTTGTCCGCGGTGGAGGTGATCTGCGCCAGCAGCGGCGAGTCTTCCGGCAGGGCTTCCAGTTCGGCCAGGTCGCCCATCCGGGTGCGCCCGCTCCACGACACCACGCGCTGGAATTGCGAGGCCTGCTCGCGCGACGAAAACGCGCCGTTGGACATCGGACCCTTGAACAGCTGCGGGTCGCCCTTCGCCTGTTCCATCCGGTACCGGCAGAGGTAGTTGGAGCGACCCTTCAGCAGCGCGGTCTTCAAGCCGGTGCCGAGGGCGTCGCGCACGCGCGGCAGGTCGCGCAGGTAGAGCTGGTCCTGCAACGCGCGGGTGCCGGTGCTGATGATCGTCTTCATCCCCGACAGCAAGGCGGGGACGAGGTAGGCGAAGGTCTTGCCGGTGCCGGTGCCGGCCTCGGCCAGCAGCACGCCACGTTGCTCGAACGCCTCCGCGACCGCGATCGCCAGGCGCTGCTGCGCGGGCCGCACGACGAAGCCGGGGATGCGTTGCGCGAGCGGCGCACCGGCGCCCAGCGCCTCGCCGACCGCCTGGCTCAGGCGTGACATCGCGATGTCCGGGCAATCAGGGCTGCGGTGCCGGCGTCGCCGGTGGCGCATCCGCCGGGACCGGCACCTGCGTGGCCGGATCGTCGCCACCGAACCAGCCACGGATCGCCTGCCCCGCGCGTTCCAGCGCACCCGGCTCGCCATCGTCCGCAGGATCGACGGGGATCGGGTTGCCGTATTCGTCCAGCGCCTGCGGCGGTGCGTACACGCAGGCCTGGTAGCCGGGCGCGTAGCCGGCGACGAAGGCGAAGCGCCGCGCGCCGGGGCAGCCCGGATCGGTGCTGTGGCCACCTTCGACCCAACGCCAGTCCAGCCCTTCGTCGAGCAACTGCAGCGGCGCACTGGGCAGGCGCGCGAACACGTCCGACCACACCCGCATGCCGCCGGTGGCGCCGTACAGGCCGGTTTCCTTGTTCTGGTCGTTGCCGACCCAGACCACGGCCAGGTGGTCGCCGGTATAGCCCGCGAACCAGCTGTCGCGGCCATCGTTGCTGGTGCCGGTCTTGCCGGCCGCCGACAGCCGGCCGAGGCCGTCGCGCAGCAGCGGGCGTCCGGTGCCGGAACTCACCGCATATTGCAGGGCCACGCCGACCAGGCGCGCGGCCACCGCATCGCCCTTCTGCGCGGGCGGGGCGACGCTGTCGTAGCGCTTGATCGCGCGGCCCTCGGGGTCGAGCACGCCACGCACCGCGTGCAGTGGCTGGATCTCGCCGCCGGAGGCGAGGAACTGGTAGAGCTGCGCCATCGCGTACGGACTCTGATCGACCGCGCCGAGGATCAACGAAGGCTGGCCCTGCGACTCGATCCCCGCGAGGGTACGGGTCAGGTCCGCCAGGCGCTGCGGCTCGACGTCCATGCCCAGGCGCACCGTGGCCTGGTTGTAACTCTGCGCCAGTGCATCGAGCAGGCGCACGGTGCCATGGCTGCGCCCGTCGGAATTGCCCGGCTTCCAGGTGCGCGAGCGCCCGAGGCTGACGGTGACCGGGGCATCGCTGATCGTGCTCGCCAGCGACCATTTGTCCGGCTGCGCGAGTGCCAGCAGGTAGACGAAGGGCTTCAGCAGCGAGCCGACCGGCCGCTTGGCGTCGACGGCGCGATTGAAGCCCTGTTCGGTGAATTCGCGGGCACCGACCACCGCCACCACGTCGCCGTTGTGCACGTCGGTCACCACCACGCCTGCCTGCAGCGTCGGCCGGCCACGCGTCGACAGCGACTTCAGCGTCCGACCCACTGCACCCTCGGCATAGCCCTGCGCCGCCGGCGACATGCCGGTCATCACCGACAGGCCGGCGCCGGACAATTTGTCGGCCGGGTAGTCGCGCGCAAGTTGCTTGCGGACCAGGTCGACGTAGGCGGGGAAACGGTTGGCGGCCAGGCTGCCGGCGTTCGCGGTCACCCCCAACGGCGCCTTGCTGGCGCGCTGGTATTCCTCGTCGTCGATCAGCCCGGTCTCGCGCATCTCGCCCAGCACGAAGTTGCGGCGCTCGGTGGCGCGTTCGGGGTTGCGCCGCGGGTTGTACCAGGACGGGCCCTTGACCAGGCCGATCATCATCGCGATCTGCTCGGTGGAGAGGTCCTGCAGTTCCTTGCCGAACCAGAACTCGGAAGCGGCCGCGACGCCGCGAATCGATTGCGCGCCACGCTGGCCCAGGTCGACCTGGTTGAAATAGGCCTCCAGGATGGTGCGCTTGTCGTAGCGCGCCTCCAGCAGCAGGGCGAACAGGATTTCCTTGACCTTGCGACGGACCGTCTGTTCCTTGCCGATCCCGAGCAGGCCGCTGCGCGCCAGCTGCTGGGTCAGCGTGCTGGCGCCCTGCTTGGTGTCGCCGCCGGATTTCACGGTGACGAAGGCCGCGCGCAGCATGCCGCCGACGTCGATGCCCATGTGCCGGTTGAAGTCGCGATCCTCGACCGCCTGCAGGCCGGTCACGAGCAATTCCGGCACTTCGTCCATCCGCACCAGCCGCCGCTCTTCCTGCTGCTGGCCATACAGGGTGGCGATGCGCGCCGGATCCAGTCGCGAACTGCGCAACGCACGCTTGCCGCCGAGGTCGCGGATCGAGGCCACCCTGCCACCGGACAGGGTCACCTCCAGCGTCGCCGCCTCGATGCGCCCGTCGACGTCGTCGTAGCCCCGGCTGGAAATCCGCCAGCGCGCGCCATTGCGGTCGTAGGTACCGGCGCGCTTGCCATCGCCATCGCGATACGAGGCCGCATCGAGCTCGGTCTTGAGGGTCTGCGCATCCATCGCCAGGCCGGTGCGCAACACCAGCGGCCGCGCGTACACGCGGGTCGGTACCTGCCAGCGCAGCTTGCCGAAGCGCTCGCCGACCTGATGGTTGAGGTAGAGCATGTACGGGATCAGGAAGCCCAGCAGCAACGCGGCAGCGGCCAGCCCCCAGGTCAGCAGCCGGTTGCGCCAACCAGGCCCGCCGGCATCGCCATCGTCCGCATCGTCGTCGTGCAGGTCGTCTTCGTCTTCGATGCGGGGCATGGGCGGCCTGGCTGGCGGCGGTTTCGCGGGATGCGACAATGCCGGGTACGGTCGCGGCGAGTCTAGCGCAGGGTTTGCGTGGCGCCGTAGGCCAAAGCCTCGTCCTTCAGCCGGAGTTCCGCCGCATGCCCCTAACCGCCGAAGCGCGCTTCTGGATCGCGCGCGCGCTCGGCCTGTGGCGGCGCGGCTGGGCCAGCCTGCGCACCCGCGGCCTGGCGGCCAGTTGGGCACGGCTGCGGCGGCAGTTCCGCCGCAATCCGATCGCCGCGCAGGCGCTGTACGCACCCAGCCCGGCCCCGTTCGCACCGTTCGCGGTGCCGACATCGACCACCCCCCGCGCCAGCATCGTGATCCCGGTGTTCGGGGCGTTCGCGCACACCCTCGCCTGCCTGCGCGCGATCGCCGCGCATCCGCCAGCGGTTGCTTTCGAAGTCATCGTGGTCGATGACGCCTCGCCCGACGATTCGCTGGCGAAGCTGCGCGCGATCGACGGCCTGCGCGTGCATGCGCGCGGCGCCAATGGCGGCTTCATCGCCGCCTGCAACGACGGCGCGTCGCTGGCACGCGGCGAGGTGCTGGTCTTCCTCAACAACGACACCGTGCCGCAACCGGGCTGGCTGGATGCAATGCTCGCCACCTTCGACGCGCATCCGGACGCCGGCCTGGTCGGCGCCAAACTGCTGTATCCGGGCGGTCGCCTGCAGGAAGCCGGTGGCGTGGTGTTCGCCGATGGCAGCGGCTGGAACTACGGCCGCTTCGACGATCCGGCCGATTGTCGCTACGCCTACCTGCGCGATGCCGATTACGTCAGCGGCGCGGCGATCGCGATCCCGCGACCGCTGTTCGAGCGACTCGGCGGCTTCGATACGCGCTTTGCGCCTGCCTACTACGAAGACACCGACCTCGCTTTCGCGGTGCGCGCCGCCGGCCTGCGCGTGCTGGTGCAACCGGCCAGCGTGGTCGTGCACGACGAGGGCACGACATCGGGCACCGACATCAATGCAGGCCCGAAAGCCACGCAGGCGCGCAACCAGGCCGTGTTCGCCGCCAAGTGGCGCGATGCGCTGGCTGCGCACTTGCCCGCGGGCAGCGTACCCACGCCGGCCCTGCTGCATCGCCGGCAACGACAGGTACTGGTCATCGACGCGCTCGCCCCGCAACCGGATCGCGACTCGGGCTCGCTGCGGCTGGTCAACCTGATGCGGCTGCTGATCGAGGAAGGCGCGCACGTGGTGTTCGTGCCGGCCAATCGCAGCGCCGATGGCGAGTACACCGCGGCGCTGCAACGGATCGGCGTCGAATGCTGGCACGCGCCCTACGCGCCCCGATTCCCGGCATGGCTGCGCGAGCACGGCCCGCGCTTCGACGTGGCGCTGGTGAGCCGGCACTACGTCGCCAGCGAGGTGCTGCCGCTGCTGCGCCGATACGCGCCTGGGGCCCGCGTGTTGTTCGATACCGTCGACCTGCACTACCTGCGCGAACGCCGCGCCGCCGAACTGGCCGGCCACGCCGCCGCGCTGCGCGCCGCCCGGCGCACGCGGACGCTGGAACTGGCGTTGATCCACCAGGCCGACGCGACGCTCGTCGTCAGCGACGTCGAACGGGAGTTGCTCGCCATCGACGCGCCAGGCGCGGACGTGCGCGTGCTCTCCAACCTGCATCGCGCCGCGCCGCCAGGCCCGGCATGGACGCAACGCAACGGCCTGTTGTTCGTCGGTGGTTTCCGCCATCCGCCGAATGTCGACGCGGTGCTGTGGTTCGCCCACGAGGTGTTCCCACGCATCCATGCGGCGCTTCCCTCCGTCGAATTCCACTGCGTCGGCGGCGACGTGCCTGGCGACATCTCCCGCCTCGCGGGGCTGCCCGGCGTGCGCGTGCATGGCCACCTTGCGGACCTGCAACCGCTGCTGGATGCCGCGCGGGTGTCGATCGCGCCGTTGCGCTACGGCGCCGGCGTGAAGGGCAAGGTCAACCAGGCGATGGCGCATGGCCTGCCGGTGGTGGCGACGACCGCCGCGGTGGAAGGCATGCACCTGCGCGATGGCGAGGACGTGCTGGTGGCGGACGCTGCCGGCGCCTTCGCCGATGCGGTGCTGCGCCTGCACGACGACGAAGCGCTGTGGTCGCGACTGGCCGCCAACGGGCGCGCGAACGTCGCCCGCCATTTCTCGCCGGATGCGGCGCGCGCGGTGGTCCGCGAGCTGTTCTTCGCCTGATCGGCGCCCGGGGTCAGTCCGCGCCCGCGCCGGCCCGCTCCAGGCGTTGCTGCAAGGCCTGCAGGCCGGGCACTGCCGCATCCAGTGAACGTGCGCGCGCCAGCGCCCGCGCGGCCGCCTCGAGCTCGCCGGCGCCCAGGCGTTCGTCGGCGATCGCCAGCCAGCGCTCGGCCAGTCGCCGCTGCGCCGACGCGGACGCGGCAT
Organism: Thermomonas sp.; assembly: GCA_035456065.1. Taxonomy (GTDB): domain Bacteria; phylum Pseudomonadota; class Gammaproteobacteria; order Xanthomonadales; family Xanthomonadaceae; genus Thermomonas. The sequence goes on from DATIDW010000023.1 coordinate 101,115, forward strand.
CGCCCGGCGCCAACTGCCGCCAGGCCTCCAGGCAAACCTGCGCAAGCCCGAGGTCGTTGTCGCGCAGCGCCACCGCGTTGCAGTCGCGGGCCGCCGGCAGCATGCCCTGCAGCGCCCGCTGCACCGCCGGATCGGCCGGTGCCAGCGCGCGCGCCTCGCGCAGGCGGTCCCACGCACTCTCCCCGGGGGGCGTCAGCCAATCGCCGCGCGCGCGGGCTTTTTCCGCCTGCGCCAGCAAGTCCCGCACCTGCGCCTTCGCCCGCCGCGACGTGGCCAGCCGCGGCAGGTGCGCGGCGTCCGCACGCGCCACTTCCAGGAGGCGACGGGCTGCGTCCACGCGCACGGGATCGCCATCCAGCCGTTCCGCCAGCGCGAGCAGGCGCGCCGCCTCCTCGAACCGGAAATCGGCGGTCGCGGCCCCGGCATCGCGAAGCAGGCCATCGACTGCCACGCTGGCGCATTCGCCCGGCACCGCCGCGGGTTCGACCTCGCGCAGCGCCGCGCACGCCTCGGCGGCGCGCGCGTACTGCCGGCCGGCCAGCGCCACGCGGATCCGCGTTCCCCGTTGCTCGAACGCCCGCGCGAGTCCCGCGCGGGCCGCCGGCAGGTCGACATGGCCCTGGTCGAATCGCTCGGCGGTGCGCACCCGTGACGCCGCGCCAGCCAGGTCGCCCCGCGCCAGCAGTCCGGCAACCGGCAGCAGCAGGTCGGACAATGCGTCCTCGCGCCCTTCGACCGCGCGCTGGTTGCGCGGCTGCAGGGCGAGCACGCGCTGGTAGAGCGGCAGGGCCGCATCGGCGCCTCCCTGCAGATCGCCGGCGGCTTGGGCGGATTCCGCCGCGTCGAGCAGCGCGCCGATGCCCGCCTGCGCGGCATCGTCCATGCGCAGCATCGCTTCGGTCGCATCGATGCGTGCCCTCGGCGCGTCCAGCTCGCGGGCCAGCCGCAGCGCGATCCGCGCCTGCACGTCGCGGCCTCCACGCGCATGCGCCTCCGCCTGCGCAAGCGCGGCCAGCGCGACCCGCGACAAGCCCTCGCGCGCTTCCACCTGGTCAGGCTGCAGCGCCAACGCGGCTTCGTAGAGTTCGCGCGCGCCGCTGCCATCGGCCACGGACAAGCGGCCGCTCGCCAACGCCACGCCCGCCTGCGTACGCAATTCCTCGGCGCGCGGATCCGGCCAGACCCAGCCCCCAATGCGTTGCCGGAACAGCACGATCGCGACCAATGCCAGCAGCACCATCGCACATCCGGCCAGCACACCGATGCGCCACGCCCGGGGCAACCGGTGCCAGCGCGCACGCCACGCCTCGCGCCTTGCTGGCACGGAGGCGAAGCGCTTCATCCCCGCCGCGCGGATTCGATGCCGGGCAGCGACTCCAGCCGCGCCAGCAGCAGTCCCAATTGACCGAAATCGGGCACCCGCGCCTGCAGTTGCACGGCGATCCGGCCGTGGCCATTACGCACCTGCTCGGCATGCAGGCTGGCCACGTGCAGGCCGAGTTGCGCGACCAGCGTGGTGATGTCCTTCAGCAACCACTTGCGGTCGATGCCCTCGATCCGGATCGCGACCTGCTGGCCGCCGCGCTGCGCGCCCCATTCGACCGGCAGCACGCGCGCCGGCTGGATCGTGGCCAGCCGCAGGAATGCCGCGCAGTCCGGGCGATGCACGCTGACCCCGCGCGCGCGGGTGAGGTAGCCGATGATCGGCTCGCCAGGCAACGGCTGGCAGCAGCGCGCGACCTGCGCCAGCAGGTTGTCGACGCCCTGCACGGTGACCGCGCTGGAGGTCGAGGCCGGCGTGGACGATTTCGGCGGCACGATCGATGTCGAGGTCGACGTGGTCGCAGGTTCCTGCGCCGCACGCTCGAGTTCGAGCAGCGCGCGCCCGACCTGGTTCGGGCCGACATCGCCCAGCGCGACCAGCACCAGCAGCTCGTCCACCGTCGTCGCGTTGAACCTGGCCAGCACCGGGTGCAGGTCGGCGTGCAGCACGCCCAGCCGGCGCAGGTCGCGGTCGAGCAATTCGCGCCCGGCCTGCAGGTTGCGCGCGCGGTCGAGCTTGTTGAACCATGCGCGCACCTTGTCGCGCGAGCGGCTGCTGGCGAGGAAGCCGGAGCCCGCCTGCAGCCAGTCGCGACGCGGCTCCGCGGTCTTGCCGGTGAGGATCTCGACGCGCTGGCCGCTGTGCAACTGGGTGCCCAGCGGAACGATGCGGCCATCCACCTTCGCCCCGCGGCAACGGTGCCCGACCATGGTGTGCACCTGGTAGGCGAAGTCGAGCACGGTGCCTCCCTGCGGCAGGTCGACCACGTCGCCGTTCGGGGTGAGCGCATACACGCGATCCTCGACGAGGTCGGCGTCCATGCCGTGCAACGGCGAGGCCTCGCCATCCTTCGCGGCGTCGGCGGCCTGCTCCAGCAATTTCCGCATCCATGCGATGCGCTTGTCCATCGCCACGCCGCCGGCCGCGCTGCCTTCCTTGTAGCGCCAGTGCGCCGCCACCCCGAGTTCGGCCTGCGCGTGCATCTCGCGGGTGCGGATCTGCACCTCCAGGGTCTTGCCCTCCGGCCCGACCACCGCGGTGTGCAGCGAGCGGTAGCCGTTGGGCTTCGGCCGCGCGATGTAGTCGTCGAATTCGCTCGGGATCGGCCCCCACAACGCATGCACCAGCCCGAGCACCGCGTAGCAGTCCGGCACATCGTCGACCAGCACCCGCAGCGCGCGCAGGTCGTACAACTCGCCGATCGGCGCATCCTTCTTCCGCATCTTCTTCCAGATGCTGTAGATGTGCTTCGGCCGGCCGGCGATGTCGGCCTCGATGCCGTTTTCCGCGAGGACCTCGCGCAGCCGCGCCAGCGCCGACTGGATGTAGCGTTCGCGGCCGGAACGGTTGTCGTCCAGCAGCTTGGCGATGCGCACGTAGGTGTCGGCTTCGAGCACGCGGAACGCGAGGTCCTCGAGCTCCCATTTGAGTTGCCAGATGCCCAGCCGGTTCGCCAGCGGCGCATGGATGTCGCGGGTCAGCAGGGCCAGTTCGCGTTGCTCGTCCGCCGGCAGCCGCCAGGCCGCGCGCATCCGCGACAGCTGTCGCGCCAGCACGATCGGCACCACCCGCAGGTCGCGCACCAGCGCCAGCAGCAGGCGCCGCATGCCTTCCGGATTGCGGCCGCTGCCATGGTTGCGATGCAGCTCCCACACCTTGCTCGTCGCGCGCTGGCCCTCCAGCAAGATCTGCAGCCGCTCGGGAATGTCGACCTTCGCCTCCGCCGCGCGCGCTTCGACATCGAGCAGCGCGTCCAGCAACGTGGCCGCCATCACCTCGGCGTCGGCATTCAACGTGGCCAGGATCGCGAGCGTGTCCAGCAGCACGTCGGCGCGGTCGCGCATCGGCGCGCCGGCGTCGACCTGCGCCCGCCACAACCCGGCCAGCGGCGCCGGCAAGGCGCCCGCCGGCAGGCGTGCCAGGGCATCGGCATGGGACGTCGTGGTGGGGGCGACGGCGTTCATGCGCCTACCTTAGCGAGCGCGCCATGAAGCGGCCAGCGCTCATGCGGAACGCAGGCGTTCCACCCGCGCCGCCAATCGCTTTGGCGAAACCCCGCCCTTTGCCCCCAGTTCCTGCGCGAACAGCTGCACCCGCAGCTCCTCCAATTCCCAGCGCAAGGCCCGCGCTTCCGGATGGGCGGGATCGGCCACCGCCAGCGCGGCCACGAACGGCGCCAGTTCCAGCATGCGTTGCTGGTCGCGCACCGGGTCGCGTTGCGCGCGTTCGGCGCGCAACGCCATCGCCTTGAGGTAGCGCGGGTAGTCGGCCAGCGTGTCGGCCGGGACGTCGCGCAGGAAGCCCGGTGGCACCAGTCTGTCGAGTTGCGCCTGCAGGTCGTCGAGGTTGGCGCGCGCCCAGCCGACCAGCTTCGATTCCAGCTTCGCGCGCACCTCGGCGACCAGGCCCAGGATCGCCTCGGCCTGCTGCAGCCGGCGCATGGCTTCGGCGAACACCCCCTTCGCGATGCCGTCGCGACGCTGGGCGAAGGCATCCGCATCGCGGATCGCGAGCAATCCTTCCGACGCGAGTGCGGCGAACGCGCCATCGACCAGGTCGGCGCGCAGGCGGTCCGCATCCTTCAGGCCATCCGGGCGCGGCGATGCGGACTCGATCGCGGCATACAGCAGCGAGGTCTTCGGCGGCACCGGCAATTGCCGGCGCGCCTGCTTCAGCTTGTCCGCCAGCGCGATCGCCAGCAGCCGGCGAACGCCCTGCGGATGCAGGCGTTCGGCAACCTCGCGCTGCGCGTGCACGGCCAGCGATGCGGCATCGCCATCGTCCTGCAGCGCCGGCCATGCGGGCACGCCGCCCGCACCGGCCACGCTGAGCGGCACCGGCTGGATCGGAAACTCGGTCAGGCCGGCCTGGGCCATGCCCTGCGCCGCGTGGCGCGCGAAGGCCTCGGCGGCGCGCGGGCCGAAGCGCTCCCGCAACTCGGCCAGGTCGCGGGTTTCTGCAAGGACATGCCCGGCGGGCACGCGCTTGCCATCGCTGTCGAACAACCGCAGGTTCGCGCGCAGGTGCGCATCGATGCCGGCCGCATCGAAATCCAGGGCGCTCACCTCGACACCCGACAGCTTCTTCAGGAAGCGCGCCAGCGCCCCTTCGATGCTGTCCGCTTCCGGTCGCGCATGCGCCTCGGCGAATGCGCGACCGAAATCCGGTGCCGGCACGAAATTGCGCCGCAGCGGCTTCGGCAGCGACCTGATCAGCGCGGTGGCCCTGTCGGCGACCAAGCCCGGCGCGAGCCACGACAGGCGCGCGTCATCCAGCGCGTTCAGCAGGTGCAACGGCACCGCGACGGTCATGCCGTCGTCGACCGCGCCGGGATCGAACCGGTACTGCACCGCCAAGCGCGCGGTGCCGAGCGCGATGTAGGCCGGATACAGCGCCGCATCGGTCTGGTCGACCACCAGCAGGTCGTCGCGCGACCATTCCAGCAGGCCCCTCTGTTCCTTCGGCAGTTTCGCGACCCATGCATCCAGCGCCTGCGCGTTGTGCACGTGCGGCGGCAGCCGGTCCAGGTACCAGCGCGCCTGCCAGTCCTCGTCGACCACCAGCCCGACGCGGCGCAGTTTCGCTTCTTCCTGCTTCGCCTCTTCCAGCGTGCGCAGGTTGCGTTGCAGGAACGGGCTGCGGGTGTTGATCTCGCCGGTGAGCAAGGCCTCGCGCACGAAGATGACCCGCGACTCCTCCGGGAACAGCCCGCCGTAGTGCACCGGCTTCTTCGGCGCCAGCACCAGCCCGAACAGCGAGATCTGCTCGCTGCCGAGCACGCGGCCCTGCGCGCGCGACCAATGCGGCTCGTGGTAGCGGCGCGCGAGCAGGTGCGGCAGTTCGGCGATCGCCCAGTCCGGCTCGATCGCGGCATTGGTCAGCGACCAGACTTTCTCGGTATCCAGCAATGTCGCCGACAACACCCAGGGCGGCGGCTTGCTGGCCAGGTTGGAGCCAGGGAACAACTGGAACTTTCGCCCGCGCGGGCCGTCGTAGAGGCCGCCCGCTTTCCGATCGGTGCCGTTGCCGCGGTTGCCGATATGGGTGGGCAGGCCGGCGATCAGGGCGCGATGGAGTGATGCGAAGGGAAACGCCGGAAAAGCCGGGTCAGCGTCGACTTTGTCTGCGAGCAAGCCGGTGTCTGCAGATGCTTTCGGAAAAGTCGACGCTGACCCGGCTTTTCGGGAGGTGGTTGCTGCCTTGCTTTCCCAACCCAACTCCTCGCACTGCAGCTTCAGCTGCCGATGCAGTTCCCACCATTCGCGCAGGCGCAGGAAGCCGAGGAATTGCTTGTCCGCCCACTTGCGCAACTGCGACTGGGTCAGCTCCTCGTGCGCTTCGCGATAGGCCTGCCAGAGCTTGAGGATGCCGACGAATTCCGACTTCGGGTCGGCGAACTGCGCGTGCGCGGCGTCGGCGGCGGCACGCGCATCGGCGGGACGCTCGCGCGGATCCTGGATACCGAGGAAGCTGGCGATCACCAGCATCTCGCGCAACACGCCATGGGTGGTCGCGGCCACCAGCATGCGCGCCAGCTTCACGTCGACCGGCAGCTTCGACATCGTGCGCCCGATCGGTGTCAGCTTGCGCTGCGCATCGACGGCACCAAGTTCGTTCAACTGCTGCCAGCCGTCGGCCACCGCGCGCGAATCCGGCGGTTCCAGGAACGGGAACTGCTCGATGTCGCCAAGGCCCAGCGACAGCATGCGCAGGATCACCCCGGCCAGCGCCGCGCGGCGGATCTCCGGATCGGTGAATTCCGCGCGCGAAGCGAAATCCGCTTCGGAGTACAGGCGGATGCAGGTGCCGGGCGCGATGCGCCCGCAGCGACCGGCGCGCTGGTTGGCGCTGGCCTGCGACACCGCCTCGATGTGCAGCCGGTCGAGCTTCTGCCGCGGGCTGTAGCGCTTGACCCGGGCCACGCCGGGATCGACCACGTAATGGATGCGCGGCACCGTCAGCGAGGTCTCGGCGACATTGGTCGCCAGCACGATCCGTCGCTGCGATCCCGGATGGAACACGCGGTCCTGGTCCTTGGCCGAGAGGCGCGCATACAGCGGCAGCACTTCGGTATGCCGATACTTGCGCCGCTCCAGCGCCTGGTGGACGTCGCGGATCTCGCGCTCGCCGGGCAGGAAGATCAGGGTGTCGCCGATGCCCTTGTCGCGCTGGATCTCGTCGCAGGCGGCGACGATGCCGTCGAGCATCGAACGCTCGCCGCTGCGCGACGTCGCCACCTCACCGGGCTCCGAGCCCAATTCCTCCAGTGGCCGATAGCGCATTTCCACCGGATAGCCGCGACCTTCCACGTTGACCACCGGCGCGCCGCCGAAATGCGTGGCGAAGCGCTCGGTGTCGATGGTCGCCGAGGTGACGATCACCTTCAGGTCGGGACGCTTCGGCAGCAACTGCTTCAGGTAACCCAGCAGGAAGTCGATGTTGAGGCTGCGCTCGTGCGCCTCGTCGACGATGATCGTGTCGTACTTCGACAGCCAGCGGTCGGTCTGGATCTCCGCCAGCAGGATGCCGTCGGTCATGAACTTGATCGCGGTGGTGTCGCCCACCGCGTCGTTGAAGCGGACCTGGAAGCCGACCGCGCCACCCAGTTGCACCTGCAATTCTTCCGCTACGCGGCGTGCCACCGAACGCGCGGCGATCCGCCTGGGCTGGGTGCAGCCGATCATGCCGGCGGCGCCACGGCCCGCAAGCAGGCAGATCTTCGGCAATTGCGTGGTCTTGCCGCTGCCGGTCTCGCCGGCCACCACCACGACCTGGTGGCCGCGGATCAGTTCGGCGATGCGCGTGGCTTCGGCGCCGATCGGCAGGCTGTCGTCCACGCTCGCCGCGGGCAAGGCAAGGGCGCGTCGCGCGCGGTCGGCGACGGACGCCTTCAGCTTCGACGCGAAGGCCTCGCGCAGGGCGGCATCGCCGGGCTTCGCGTTCCACTTCGACCACAGGCCGAGCAGGCGCCCACGGTCTCGGGTCGACCCACCATCGATGGCGCGGCGTGCCTGCCCCGGGGACTGGGTGGATGCGTACTTGGAATCGGGCTCGACGGGGGCCATTGTTCGGTTGCGCTGCGGATTTTCATGACCTGGGAACACCCAGAGCCGTTATTGTCGCCGCAACGCCCCCAATCACGCCCCTACAGGATTCGCCATGTCCAAGAAGACCCAGAGCCAGAAGGCCGAGAAAGCTTCCGCAAAAGCTGGAAAGAGCGCGAAAGCCGCGAAGCCCGCGAAAGCCCCCAAGCCCGCCAAGGCCGTTTCCACCGCGCCCCACGCCGACGGCGCGCCGGGCATCGACATCGGCATCGCCAAGGCCGACCGCAGCGCGATCGCGGACGGGCTGGCGCGCTTCCTGTCCGATGCCTTCACCCTGTACCTGAAGACCCACAACTTCCACTGGAACGTCACCGGGTCGATGTTCAACGCGCTGCACACGATGTTCGAAGCGCAGTACACCGAGCAATGGAACGCGCTGGACGACATCGCCGAACGCATCCGCGCCCTCGGTTTCAACGCGCCCGGTTCCTATGCCGAGTTCATCAAGCTGAGTTCGATCCCCGAGGAACCCGGCCTGACCGATACCGCCGACTGGCGCGAGATGGTCCGCCAGCTGGTGGTGGGCAACGAGGCGGTGTGCCGCACCGCGCGCAAGGTGCTGGACATCGCCGACGATGCCGACGACGCCCCGACCGAAGACCTGCTGACCCAGCGCCTGCAGACCCACGAAAAGTACGCCTGGATGCTGCGTTCGCTGTTGCAGTAACGGTCCGCTCCACCCAACGAGCCGGTGCCGCCATGGCACCGGCTTTTTGTTGTCCCACAGCCCCGCGCGAAAGTTTGCAGTGCGGCCGCGACACCACCTCTTGCTACCCTAGCGCGATGCCTTCCCCCGCCCTCGAACAACTCCGCCACGTCTTCGGTTTCGATGCTTTCCGCGGTGAGCAGGGCGAAATCGTCGACTGCGTTGTCGCGGGTGGCGATGCGCTGGTGCTTATGCCGACCGGCGGTGGCAAGTCGCTGTGCTACCAGTTGCCCGCGTTGCTGCGCGACGGCACCGGGATCGTGGTCTCGCCGCTGATCGCGCTGATGCAGGACCAGGTGGAGGCACTGCGCCAGCTCGGCGTGCGCGCGGCCTTCCTCAATTCCAGCCTCGGCGCCGACGAGGCGTTCCAGGTCGAGCGGCAACTGCTGGATGGCGACCTGGACCTGCTCTACGTCGCCCCCGAACGCCTGCTGACGCCGCGCTTCCTGTCGTTGCTGGATCGCGCTTCGATCGCCCTGTTCGCCATCGACGAGGCGCATTGCGTCTCGCAATGGGGCCACGATTTCCGTCCCGAGTACCGCCAGCTCACCCTGCTCCACGAACGCTGGCCCGAGGTACCGCGGATCGCGCTGACCGCCACCGCCGATGCGCCGACCCGCCGCGAGATCGTCGAGCGGCTGGCGCTGGACGGCGCGCGCCAGTTCGTCAGTTCGTTCGACCGCCCGAACATCCGCTATACCGTGGTCGCCAAGGACGACGGCCGCCGGCAGTTGCTCGACTTCCTCGACGACCATCGCGGCGACAGCGGCATCGTGTATTGCCTGTCGCGCAAGAAGGTGGATGCCACCGCCGCCGCGGTCGCCGAAGGCGGACTGCGCGCCCTTCCGTACCACGCCGGCCTGGATGCGGCCACGCGCGCAGACCACCAGCGACGCTTCCTGCGAGAGGACGGCATCGTGATGGTGGCGACGATCGCGTTCGGCATGGGCATCGACAAACCCGACGTGCGCTTCGTCGCCCACCTCGACCTGCCGAAATCGCTGGAAGGCTATTACCAGGAAACCGGCCGCGCCGGTCGTGATGGCGACCCGGCGGAGGCCTGGCTGGCCTACAGCCTCGGCGATGCCGTGCAGCTGCGGCGGATGATCGGCGACGGCGAGGCCAGCGATGAACGCAAGCGGCTCGAGAACGGCAAGCTCGACGCGCTGATCGGCTATTGCGAATCCACGTCATGTCGCCGGCAAGGCCTGCTGGCGTATTTCGGCGAGGCGCATGCGGGCGCGTGCGGCCATTGCGACAACTGCCTGCAACCGCCACAGACCTGGGACGCCACCGAGGCCGCACGCAAGGCGCTGTCCTGCGTGTACCGCACCGGCCAGCGGTTCGGCGCCGCCCACCTGATCGACGTGCTGCGCGGCGGCGACACCGCCAAGGTGCGCCAGTTCGGCCATGAGGCGGTCAGCACGTACGGTATCGGCGGCGAACTTGATGCTGCGCAGTGGCGCGGCGTGTTCCGGCAACTGGTCGCCTCCGGCCTGCTCGACAGCGACCTCGACGCGCACGGCGCGCTGCGCCTGACCGCCGCGGCGACGCCGTTGCTGCGCGGCGAACAGGCATTGCTGCTGCGGAAGGAGGCGCCTAAGCGCGAACGCAGGCGCCAGCGCGGCGGAGAGGGCAAGGGCATGGCCTCGCCGGTCATCGAACTGCCGGATGCCGCCGCGGCGCGCTTCGCCCTGTTGCGCCAATGGCGCGCCGGCATCGCCCGCGAACAGAACCTGCCCGCCTATGTGATCTTCCACGACGCAACCCTGCGCAGCATCGCGCTGGAATCGCCGAGCGACCTCGACGCACTGGCCGGCATTGGCGGCGTCGGCGCCAGCAAGCTGGAGCGCTATGGCCGCGAGGTGATCGCGGCGCTCGACGCCGGCGATTGAATCGGGCCCTACGGCCTGGCAGCGTCGGTTGCCCGCGAATCCGGGATGGTGGGTCGTGATGGATTCGAACCATCGACCTACGGATTAAAAGTCCGCAGCTCTACCACTGAGCTAACGACCCATCGGATGCCGCGCGAATCGCGCGGGCGCGCATTCTAGCGCAGTGCGGTCAAGCGTAGCGGGTGGGATCCACCACGCCGGCCTCGTCGAAGCCCTGCTTGCGCAGGCGGCAGGCATCGCAATGGCCGCAGGCCCGGCCATCGGCATCGGCCTGGTAGCAGCTCACTGTCTGGGCGAAGTCGACGCCCAGGCGCACGCCTTCGCGCACGATGTCGGCCTTGCCCATGCGCATCAGCGGCGCATGCACCTGGAATCGCTGGCCTTCCACGCCGGCCTTGGTGGCGAGGTTGGCGAGCGCCTCGAAGCCGGCGATGAACTCCGGCCGGCAATCGGGATAGCCGGAATAGTCGACCGCGTTGACGCCGCAGAACAGGTCGGTGCTGCCCAGCACCTCGGCCCAGCCGAGCGCCACCGACAGCATGATGGTATTGCGCGCCGGCACGTAGGTGGACGGGATGCCGACGCCGATTTCGTGGCCGTCGTCGTCGGTCGGCACGGCGATGTCGTCGGTCAACGACGATCCGCCGATGCTGCGCAGGTCGACGTGCACGGTCTTGTGCGCGACCGCGCCGAGCGCCTTGGACACGCGGTCCGCAGCATCGAGTTCGGAGGTATGGCGCTGGCCATAGCGCACGCTCAGCGCATGCACGTCGAAGCCGGCTTCACGGGCGATGGCGAGCACCACGGCCGAATCCATGCCGCCGGAGACCAGTACGACGGCCCGTTTCACGGATGCTGGCTTGCGTTCGCTCATCGGCCCGGCTCGTCGTTCCACAGGAGTTTGTGCAGTTGCATCTGGAAGCGTACCGGCACCCGTTCGGCAACGATCCAGTCGGCCAGTTCGCGCGCCGGCAGCTGCGCGGCACTGGGCGAGAACAGCACGTCGCACACCTCGTGCAGGCGGTGCTCGGCGACGATGCCGGTCGCCCAGTCGAAGTCGGCGCGCGAACAGATCACGAACTTGACCTGGTCGCGCGGCGTGAGCAGCGGCAGGTTGCCCCACAGGTTGCGGTCGACCTCGGCCGAACCCGGTGTCTTGATGTCGAGCACCCGCGACACGCGCGGGTCGACGCCCTCGATGCCGATCGCGCCGGAGGTTTCCAGCGAGACGCTGTAGCCGGCATCGCAGAGTCTCGACAGCAACGTCAGGCAGCGCTTCTGCGCCAGCGGTTCGCCGCCGGTCACGCAGACGTGGCGCGCACCGTGGCGCGCGACCTCGGCCAGGATGGCGTCGATCTCCCACCACTCGCCGCCGTGGAAGGCATACGCGGTGTCGCAGTACTGGCAACGCAGCGGGCAACCGGTCAGGCGCACGAACACGGTCGGCCAACCGGCATCGCGGGCCTCGCCCTGCAGCGAGAGGAAGACCTCGGTCAGCTTGAGGCGATCAGGCGGGCTGGCGGTCACCGATGCGGTGGCCGCGTCGGCGACGGCGTTCATTCGGGCATTTTAAGCCAAGCACGGTGCGCGGCAGCGCCCTGCGGGATTCAGCGGGCGCCGGTGATCTGCATCGCGCGCAGGCGGTCGTCCGCGGTGCGCGCGACATCGGAGTTCGGGTAGCGCTGCAGCACCTGGCGCAGGGTCGCGTCGGCGTCGGCGTACTGTTTCAGCCCGTATTGCGCGAGGCCAAGCTTGAGCAGGGCGCCGGGCGCCTTGTCGTGGGTCGGGAAGCGGTCCAGCAACGACCGGAACTGGTCACCGGCCAGCGCGTAGTTCTGGGTGACGTAGTAGCTCTCGCCCAGCCAGTACAACGCGTTCGGGGCGTATTGCCCGCCCGGGAATGCACCCACGAAGTCGCGGAAGCGCCGCGAGGACTCGACGTAATCGCCGCCCTTGAGCGCTTCGAACGCGAAGTTGTAGGCGCTGCGCTCGTCCATCCCCGCCATCGCGCCGGCCACCGGTTCGGAAGGCACGACGGCGCCGGACGATGTGGCGGGAATGGGTGCCGACGAAGCCGATGGCGATGAAGCGGGCGGCGGCGATGAAGCCGCCGGCGTGCCGCCTTCCAGCCGGTTGAGGCGGCCGTCGAGGTCGAGGTACTGGCTGCGCTGGCCCTGCTTGGCCTGTTCGAGTTGCTGCTGCAGCTCCTCGATCTGGCCACGCAGCGCCTGCACCTCGGCACGCAACTGGCCGAGCTGGTTGACCAGCTCGGTGGCGCCCTGGTCGCCGGCGGCACGCTGTTCCAGCGCGGCCACGCGGTCGGCCAGGCTGGCGCGTTGTGCGAAGACCAGCGGCGATGCACCCAGCATCGCCACCAGCAGGACTGCGGCAGTCCCGATGCGCATCACTTGGCGCTGTAGACCAGTTCGACGCGACGGTTCTGCGACCAGCAGCTCTCGCCACCTTCATTGCAGACCGGGCGTTCTTCGCCATAGCTGACCACCGTCTGCTGGCTGGCCGAACCGCCATTGGCCTGCAACGCGGACGACACCGCGTTGCCGCGACGCTCGCCGAGGCCCAGGTTGTACTCGCGGCTGCCGCGCTCGTCGGCATTGCCTTCCAGGCGCAGGCGCGCGGTCGGGCGGTCGCGCAGGTACTTGGCGTGGCAGGCCATCGCGGCCTGGAATTCCGGCTTCAGCGCGTCCTGGTCGAGGTCGAAATACACGACACGGTTGCGCAGGCAGGCGTCGGTGTCGAGGTCGTTCGGGCCATAGGCGCCGGGACGCGTCGCGCTGCCGTCATCGACCGGCGTGGTGGTGGTGCCGGTGCTCGGACCCGTGTCGGTCGGCGGCTCCTCCTTGACCTTCTTGGTGCAACCGACGGCGATGGCGGACGCCAGCGCGGCGAGCAGCAGGGTGCGGGCGATGCGGGAAGCGGATGCGTTCATTGGAAGGTTCCTCGGTCGTCTTTGAACGGTTCAGGGGCCTGAATAGATTGGGAAGTCTAGACCTGCGGCGTTAGCGGTGCACGACGGTCAGCGCTTGCGGTAGGGCGACCATGCGGGCTCGCGCACGTCGCCCTCGGCCAGCACCAGGCGCTGGCGCACGCGTCCATCGGCGGAGACTGCGTAGAGCACGCCACGCCGCCCTTCACGCGCGGCGTACAGCACCATCGCGCCATTCGGGGCGAAGCTCGGCGACTCGTCCAGCGAGCCCGGCGACAGCAGGCTCCAGCGCGGGCTGCCCAGGCTGCGGTCGAGCAAGGCGATCCGGTAGGTGTTGCCGGCGCCCTGCGCCACCGCGATCTTCTTGCCGTCGAACGAGACCGACGGGCTGGCGTTGTAACTGCCCTCGAAGCTGATCCGGGTGGCACTGCCGCCACCGGCCGGGGCCTGGTAGATCTGCGGGCGGCCGCCGCGGTCGGAGGTAAAGACCAGGCTGGCGCCATCCGGGCCCCAGGTCGGCTCGGTATCGATGCCGAAATGATTGGTCACCTGGGTGAGGTGCTTGCTGCCCAGGTCCATCACGTAGATGTCGGGATTGCCGCCCTTCGACAGGGTCAGCGCCAGCCGGTTGCCGTCCGGCGAGAAATTCGGCGCACCGTTGATGCCGCGGAAGCTGGCGACCTTTTCGCGCGAGCCACTGGCGATGTCCTGGATGTACACCGCCGAATTGCCTCCCTCGAAGCTGACGTACGCCAGCCGGCGCCCGTCCGGTGCCCACGACGGCGACATCAGCGGCTCGTTGGAATTCACCACCGTGCGCGGACTGAAACCGTCCGAGTCGGCGACCATCAGCGCGTACTTCGCGTTGCGGCCCAGCCCGCTCGAGGTCACGTAGGCGATGCGCGTCCAGAACGCACCGGGCACGCCGAGGATCTTCTCGTACACCGCGTCGCTGATCTGGTGGGCCACGTCGCGCATGGCGCTGGCCGGCGCGGTCAGCGCGAAGCCGAGCAGGCGCTGCTGCTTGGCCACGTCGAACAGTTCGTACTCGACCCGGTAGCCGTCGCCACTGGGCACGCTGCGGCCGACCAGCAGGAAATCCTGCTTGAGCATGCGCCAGGTCGGATAGGCCACTTCGCTGCTTTGGGTCGGGCGTTCCGGCAGGCCGGCTTCGGCCAGCGTGCGGAACTGGCCGGAGCGGGCCAGGTCGGCGCGGACGATGTCGTCGACATCGGTCTCGCCGGTGCTGCCGCCGAACGGCACCACCGCGATGGGCAGGGCGGCGGCGTTGCCACCGACGATGTCGATCTCGAGCCCGCCGCGGGATTGCGCGGAAGCCGCGAACGCGGGGGCCAGCAGGATCAGCGACAGGAACAGCGATGCCAACAGGCGACGTGCGATCGGGGTCATGCGGCCTCGCGAGTGGTCGACAAGATGAACAGGGTGGCCCATCCGGCGTGAAAATGGATGAACGGTCACGGACCAGGCGGCCATCTTCGGCGATTCAGAGGTCTTCCGCGCGGAATTTGAGGACCGGGTTGCGGACGAAGACATCCTCGAAGCCGGCATAAGGCAGTGGCGAGGCCTTGAGGATGGCCGCTTCCACCGAGCGCCGCCCCTGCTCGTCGTAGGGGCAACTCGGTGAAATCTCCACCGACACGACCTCGCCGCCCGGGATCTGCCGGATCAACACCTGGCAGACCTGGCCAAGGGCGACCGATTCCGGCCGGGTCCACTGGCGCAGGATCGCGTTCATCAGGGCGACCTGGTACTGGGCATTTTCCACCGAGCGGCTATCGGGATTGCCCGGCGGCGGCCGGGTGGGGGTCGCGCTGGCGTTGCGCGCATCGTTCAACTGCTGCGCCTTCTGCTCCGCCATCGTCCGTTCCTGCGCGGCCAGCGCACGTTGGCGACGGATCTCGGCGAGCGCTGCCATCCGCTGGCGCTGGGCATCCAGCTCGGCCTGCTCGGGCCGTTTGCGCTTTTCTTCCTGCTCGCGGTCGACCTGGGCGACCTGCGCGGAATCCGCTTCGCGCTGGACCTGCTCCTGCTCGATCGGGTCGGGATCCGGCTCGGGGGGTGGCAGTTCCTCGACCGGTGGCTCGACCACCGGCTCCGGCAGCGGCTCTGGCTCCACGATCGGCTGCGGCAGCGGTTCCGGTTCGCGGCGCAGCGCGCGTTGCATCGACGCGCTCAGGTCGGACACGCTGACCAGGTCGGCCTCGATCACCTCGCCATGCGCGGCCTCGGCGACCGGGCTGCGGGTCCAGTGCAGGCCGGCGAACATCAGTGCGAACAGCGCCACGTGCAGGCCGACCGCCTGCAGCAGCGCGACACGATTGTCGGCGCGAGATTCCTTCACCGGCGCCCCGTCACTTGCCCGGCGCCCCCGCGGCCTGCACCGGTTCGCCCATCAGGCCGGCGCGCGGCACCCTGGCCTTGGTCTGCAACAGGCTCAGCACTTCGTACACGGTCTGGTAGCTGACGTCGCGATCCCCTGCCACGTACACGGCCAGGTTCGGATCCTTGCTGACGAAGCCCTGCACCATCGCCACCAGTTGCTCGCGGGTGACCTCGCGCGGGCGATCCACCCCTTCGTAGGCCAACGCCAGCGAACCATCGGCGGCCACCTGCACGACGACCGGCTTCTTCTTGCTGCTCTCGATCTTCTTCGCGTCGGCCTGCGGCAGGTTGACGTCCACGCCGACGTTGAGCAGCGGCGCGGTGACCATGAAGATGATCAACAGCACCAGCATCACGTCGATGTACGGAACGACGTTGATCTCGGCCTTGAGCTTGCGCTTGCGATGGCGGCGGAACGATGCGGTCGCCATGGCTCAGTCGTCCACGTGCGCCTGGCGCTGCAGGATCGAGGAGAACTCCTCGCTGAAGGTTTCGTAGCGGACCGCCATGCGCTCGGCGCGGGTGGCGTAGCGGTTGTAGGCCCACACCGCCGGGATCGCGGCGAACAGGCCCATCGCGGTGGCGATCAAGGCCTCGGAGATGCCGGGCGCCACCGTCGCGATGGTGGCTTCCTTCATCGTCGCCAGGCCCTGGAACGAAATCATGATGCCCCACACGGTGCCGAACAGGCCGACGTAGGGACTGATCGAACCGACGTTGGCCAGGAACTCGAGGTTGCGCTCGAGCCCGTCCAGCTCGCGCGAGGCCGCAGCGCGCATGCCGCGCTGCGCACCCTCCAGTTGCATCCGCGCATCCACGCCACGGCGCTGGCGGATCCGGTTGAACTCGCGCATGCCGCCCTCGAAGATCGCCTCCAGCCCTTCGATGTCGCGGTTGCGTTCGGTCGCGCTGGCGTAGAGCCTGGGCAGCTCGGCGCCGGACCAGAACGTTTCCTCGAAGCGATCGGCCTCCTTCTCGGCGCGATCCAGCACGCGCTTCTTGCGCAGGATGATCACCCACGAGGCCACCGAGGCGAACAGCAGCAACAGCATCACCAATTGCACCGGCAGGCTGGCGTGCAGGATCAGCTGCAGCATGTCGAGTCCCTGGTCGCCCTGCGGGGCCGCGGCCTGGGCGGCGCCGGCCGCCAGTTCGACCGCGGAAGCCGGCGCGTTCTCCGGGAGCGGCTGGGGCATGGATTGCAGCATCGCGACGGGCATCAAGGAGTCTCCAGCAAGGGCTTCAATTCGGTGAGCATGGTGTCCGGGATCGGCCTCGGCCTGAAGTCCGAGGCGCGCAACGCGGCGATCCGGACCCGGGCTTCGACCAGCAGGGCGCCATCGCGTTCAATGCGCTGACCGAACACCAGGCTGGCCCCGCGGCATTCAAGCAGGCGCACGCTGACCTGCAGCTGATCATCCAGCCGGGCCGGCGCGCGGAAGTCGATCTCCATCGAACGGACCACGAACACCAGGTCGTCGCGCATGCGCAGCAGGTCCTGTCCCCAGCCGCGCGCACGGATCCATTCGCTGCGCGCGCGCTCCATGAAGGCGAGGTACTGCGCGTGGTAGACCACGCCGCCGGCGTCGGTGTCTTCCCAATAGACGCGCGCCGGCCAGTGGAAGGGCGTGGTCATGCGGAAAAGGGGTCAGAGTGAATTTCCTGCCGAACCTCTCTACCCGTTCCGAAATCTTGCCCAGGAAACTTCACTCTGGCCCCTTTTCCGAATCCGCCTCGAACAGGCTGCTGTTGCCACTCGCCTTGGGCTTGAAGCCCAGGTGGCGATACGCCTTCGCCGTGGCCATGCGCCCGCGCGCGGTACGCACCAGGTAACCCTGCTGGATCAGGTAGGGCTCGATCACGTCTTCCAGGGTGCCGCGCTCTTCCGACAGTGCCGCGGCCAGCGATTCCACCCCGACCGGGCCGCCGTCGAAGGCATCGATGATGATCCCGAGCATGCGCCGGTCGAGTTCGTCGAAGCCTTCCGGGTCCACCTTCAGCATGTCCATCGCCGCGCGGGCGATGGTGGCATCGATTCCGCCACTGCCCTTGACCTGGGCGAAGTCGCGGACGCGTCGCAACAGGCGGTTGACGATGCGCGGGGTGCCGCGGGCGCGGCGGGCGATCTCGCCGGCGCCGTCGGCATCGCAGTCGATGCCGAGGATGCGCGCGGATCGCCGCACGATCCTGGTGAGCTCCTCCGGCGAATAGAACTCCAGCCGCTGGACGATGCCGAAGCGGTCGCGCAGCGGCGCGGTGAGCAGGCCGGCGCGGGTGGTCGCACCGATCAGCGTGAACGGCGGCAGGTCGAGCTTGATCGAACGCGCGGCCGGTCCCTCGCCGATCATGATGTCGAGCTGGTAGTCCTCCATCGCCGGATAGAGGATTTCCTCGACCACCGGCGACAGGCGGTGGATCTCGTCGATGAACAGCACATCATGCGGTTGCAGGTTGGTCAGCAGCGCAGCGAGGTCGCCGGCCTTCTCGATCACCGGCCCGGAGGTGACCCGCAGGCTGACTCCGAGTTCGTTGGCGATGACGTGGCTGAGCGTGGTCTTGCCGAGGCCCGGCGGCCCGAAGATCAGCACGTGGTCGAGCGCCTCGCCACGCCCCTTGGCGGCCTCGATGTAGATCTGCATCTGCTCGCGGACGGGCTGCTGGCCGAGGTACTCGTCCAGCCGGCGCGGACGGATGCTGGCCTCGACCGCGTCGTCTTCGCGCGTGGCGCCGGGGGCGATGATGCGGTCTTCGGTCATGCGGCTATGGTCGCATGGCGGCGGTGCGATCCGGGCCTGCCGCCTCGTGGCTGGGGCGTACTTTCCAGCTGGAGACGCTACCGGAAACCCGCCCAGGATCCTTGTGGGGGGGCTTCAGCCCCGACGCCTTCCCATCTCGGGGCTGAAGCCCCTCCCACAGGATCAGGCGAGCCGGGCGTCGATGAAGGCGCCCGCGGCCAGCGCGAACGAATGCTTGCGCGCCCCGTGGTCGAAGATGTTTCCGGTGAGCATCAGCTCGTCCGGGCGATGCCGCGCCACGAACGCGGCGATGCCCTCGCGCAGGTCTGCGGCGTCGCCCACCACGTTGCAGGCCAGCGACTCGGCCACCATCGACTTCTCGGCCGGCGTCCAGAACGCCTCGATGTCGTCGATCGGCGGCGGCACCAGCCCGAGATGGCCCCGGCGCAGGCGCACGAAGCTCTGCTGCTGGGTGGTGAACAGGCGCCTCGCCTCGGCGCGGGTGTCGGCACCGATCGCGTTCAAGGCCAGCATCGCGCAAGGCTGCCCCAGCCGCGCGGACGGCTGGAACTCACGGCGATAGAGCGCCAACGCTTCGTCCATCGCTGCCGGGGCGAAATGCGAGGCGAACGCATACGGCAGGCCCAGCGCGGCCGCGAGGCGCGCACCGAACAGGCTGGAACCCAGGATCCACACCGGCACGTCCTGGCCGCCACCCGGCACGGCCTGCACCACCTGTCCCGGCTGCACCGGCTCGAAGTAATGCAGCACTTCCTGCACGTCCCGGGGGAAGGCGTCGGCGCTGTCGTAGTAACGCCGCAGCGCCTTGGCGGTCGCGTGGTCGGTGCCCGGGGCGCGGCCCATCCCGAGATCGATGCGCCCCGGATACAGCGCGGCAAGCGTGCCGAACTGCTCGGCGACCTGCAGCGGCGCGTGGTTGGGCAGCATCACCCCGCCCGCGCCGACCCGGATCCGCGAGGTACCACCGGCCACGTGGCCGATCAGTACCGCGGTGGCGGCGCTGGCGATGCCCGGCATGTTGTGGTGCTCGGCCAGCCAGTAGCGCCTGTAACCCAGCGCCTCGGCATGGCGGGCCAGGTCGAGGGTGTTGGCGAAGGCTTGCGACGGCGTGCTGCCTTCGCAGACCGGGGCGAGGTCGAGCAGGGAGAACGGGATGTTCGGCATCCCGATGAGATGCAGCCGCCGCGCCCCGGAATCAACCCGCCGGCACGCCGTCAGATTTCGACTTGCGCGCCCAATTCGACCAGGCGGTTGCCGGGGATCCGGAAGAACCCGGTCGCTGGCGCGGCGTTGCGATGCATCACCGCGAACAACTTGTCGCGCCAGATCGGCATGCCGCGGTGGTAGCCGGCCACGATGGTCTCGCGGCTGGCGAAATACGTGGTGTCCATCGGATTGAAGCTGAGATCGCACTGGTCGCAGCTGCGCATCAGCGCCAGCGGGACGTCCGGCGTCTCCATGAAGCCGTAGCGGATCAGCACGCGGTGGAAATCCTCTCCGCTGATCGACTCGATGTTGAGCCGCCTCTCCTTCGCCGCGTACGGGATGTTCAGCGTCTCCACGGTGAGGAAGACGTTGTGCTCGTGCAATACCTTGTTGTGCTTGAGGTTGTGCATCAACGCATGCGGCACCACGCTGGGATCGGCGCTCAGGAACACCGCGGTGCCCGGCACCCGCACTGGCGGCGCCAGCATCAATCCCGGCAGGAAGGTGGCGAGCTGGATGCCTTCCTTGCGCACTTCGGCGCGCAGCAGCTCGCGCCCCCGGCGCCAGGTGCGCATCATGGTGAATGCGCCGATGCCGATGAACAGCGGCACCCACGCGCCGATGCCGGTCAGCAGCTTCTCGCCGTTGGCGATCAGGAACGCCAGGTCGATCACCAGGAACATCGCGCACAAGGGCAGTACCCAGCGCCGCGCCAGCGGCCAGCGGGTATAGGCGACCACCGCCAGCAGCAGGGTGTCGATCAGCATGGTCCCCGTCACCGACAAGCCATACGCCGTGGCGAGGTTGGTCGAACTGCGGAACGCCAGCACCAGCACGATCACCGCGGCGAACAGCATCCAGTTGATCGACGGCACGTAGATCTGGCCGATGGTGTCGCGGCTGGTGTGGCGGATCTGCAATCGCGGCAGGTAGCCGAGCTGGATCGCCTGGCGGGTGACCGAGAACGCACCGGTGATCACCGCCTGCGAGGCGATCGCCGCGGCGGTGGTGGCCAGCACCACCAACGGCAGCTGCGCCCAATCCGGCGCGGACATGTAGAAGGGGTTGGCGACCGCGCGCTGGTCGTCCAGCAGCACCGCGCCCTGCCCGAAATAATTCAGCACCAGCGCCGGCAGCACGAAGCCGAACCAGCCCCAGCGGATCGGCTTCGCGCCGAAATGGCCCATGTCGGCGTACAGCGCCTCGCCGCCGGTGACGGTCAGCACCACCGCGCCCAGCACCAGCACCGCATGCCAGCCATGCTCGGCGAAGAAGTGGATCGCCCACATCGGGCTCAGCGCGCGCAGGACGATGGGGTTGTCGAGGATGTTGTAGATGCCGAGCGCCGCCAGCACCACGAACCAGGTCACCATCACCGGGCCGAACACCTTGCCGACCTTGGCGGTGCCGAAGCGCTGGCTGGCGAACAGGCCGAACAGGATGACCAGGCTGATCGGCACCACCCAGTGCGCCAGCCGCGGCGAGATCACCGCCAATCCCTCGACCGCGCCGAGCACGGTGATCGGCGGGGTGATCATGCCGTCGCCGAAGAACAGCGAGGCGCCGAAGATGCCGAGGATGCCGACCACGTAACTGAGCCGCGAGCCCGATTTCAGGCTGCGCTGGGCGAGCGCGGTCAGCGCCATGATCCCGCCCTCGCCGTCGTTGTCGGCGCGCATGATCACCAGCACGTACTTCAGCGTCACCACCAGCATCAGCGACCAGAAGCCCAGCGACAGCAGGCCCTTGACCGTACGCGCATCCGGGACCAGCCCGAAGTGCGGGTTGAACATTTCCTTGATGGTGTAGAGCGGGCTGGTGCCGATGTCGCCGAATACCACGCCGACGGCGGCCACCACCAGCGTCGCCAGGCCAAGCCGGGATTGGTCGCCCGGGGTGGCGTGGGGAGTATTCGAGCCCATGTCGCTCCCGTGGCTCATCGCAGCGCGGACTGTAGCGCTTTTCGAATGATGGTTTCGGCCACGTCGCCGTCGGCCGCGACCTTGCGCGCCATGCGGTCGGCATCGGCCGGCTTGTAGCCCAGCGCCTGCAGCGCGCTGATCGCTTCCGACATCGGATCGCCCGCCAGCGCGGCGCCGCCCCCCGGCGGCCCGGCCACCATGTCGGCGGCGCGGTCGCGCAGTTCCACCACCATGCGCTCGGCGGTCTTCTTGCCGATGCCCGGGATGCGGGTCAGCGCCGCCACGTCGGAGGTCTGCACGAGGCGCGCGAATTCATCGACGCTGGTACCCGACAGCACCGCCAGCGCGATCTTCGCGCCGATGCCGGAGACCTTCTGCACGTCGCGGAACAGGCGGCGCTCGGCTTCGCGCAGGAAGCCGTATAGCGAGACGCTGTCTTCCTTCTGCGCGTGATGGGTGAACAGGAACACCTCGCGGCCGACCTCGGGCAAGTCGTAGAAGGTGCTCATCGGCGCTTCCAGCTCGTAGCCCACGCCGCCGACATCCACCACCAACCACGGCGGCGCCTTGTGGATCAGGATGCCTTTCAATCGTCCGATCATCGAGCCCGCCTCATCTGGATTTCCGCCACGCCGTGCGCGTCGCCACGCCCAGCCGGTTCGCGGTCGCGCGTACGTGCGCATGGGTGATCGCGACCGCAAGCGCATCGGCGGCATCGGCCTGCAACTTGCCCTGCAGGCCCAGCATGATCCCGACCATGTGCTGCACCTGCAGCTTGTCGGCGCCACCGCTGCCGACCAGGCCCAGCTTGATTTCCTTGGCCGCGTATTCGCTGACCGGCAGGTCGCGCGCCACGCATGCGGCGATCGCGGCGCCACGCGCCTGTCCCAGCTTCAGCGCCGACATCGCGTTGTTGGACAGGAACACCTGTTCCACCGCGACTTCGTCCGGCGCGTACTGCTCGATCAGCGCCCACAGCCCGTCGAGCAGCAGGCGCAGGCGCAGCGGGAAGGATTCGGCATCCAGAAGCTTGATCGGCTGGTGGTGGACATGCACGACCTTGCCGTCGGCGGCCACGTCGATGATGCCCACGCCGGTCCGCTGCGAACCGGGGTCGATGCCGAGGATGCGTGTCACGTCGGGATTCGCGGGCGGCCGGCGATCTTACGCAGCGTCGCCGAGGTCGGCGTTCGAGGAAACGCTCTGCACGTCGTCCATGTCTTCCAGCCACGCCAGCAGCTTCTTCACCTGCTCGGCGGTGTCGCCCTCGACCGCGATGTCGTTGTCGGCGCGCAGGGTGACTTCGGCGAAACCGGGCGCCAGGCCCGCGGCTTCCATCGCCGCTTTCACGTCGCCGAAGCTGTCCGGCGCGGTGATCACGTCGATGGCGCCGTCGTCGTACACCGAGACATCCTCGGCGCCTGCGTCGATCGCCGCCTCGGTGATCGCGTCTTCGTTGGCGCCGGTGTCGTAACTGATCACACCCACCTTCTTGAACATGAAAGCCACCGAGCCTTCGGTGCCCATGTTGCCGCCGAACTTGCCGAACGCATGGCGCACGTCGGCCACGGTGCGCACGCGGTTGTCGGTCAGGCAATCCACGATCACCGCCACCCCGCCGGGTGCATAGCCCTCGTAGCGGATTTCCTCGTATTCGACGCCTTCCAGTTCGCCCGTCGCCTTCTTGATCGCGCGCTCGATCACGTCCTTGGACATGTTGACCGCCAGGCCCTTGTCGATCGCCACCCGCAGGCGCGGGTTGCCGGCCGGATCGCCGCCACCGGCGCGCGCCGCGACCGAGATCTCGCGGATCACCTTGGTGAATATCTTGCCGCGCTTGGCATCGACCGCGTTCTTGCGACCTTCGATGGAGGGCCCACGTCCCATTGCAACGTCCAGCGGTATGCGAAGGTCGCGGATTATACGGCGCAGGGACCGCCGGGGTGCCCGGGAGCCCGTTCGAAGCGGCCGTGACGCAGGAAGTGTGCGGCTTGCCTCACTGCGTCCTGCGAGAACACCAGCCCGGTGTGGCTGCTGTGCACCGTGCAATGGTCCGCCAGGCCGGGCAGGCGGGTTTCCTCCACCCCGACGGTGCCGTCCGAGGCACCATCGAACCGCGCGAACAGGCGGCCCATGCCCCGCGCCACGTCACCGGCCACCACGCCGACCTCGGCCCGTCCGCTCCAGTCGACCGCCCCGCTGGCCAGCATCGCCGCGCTGCGCCCCAGCAGCGGCCGGCCCCAACCGCGGGACGCCAGGTTGCGCGCGGTCAGGCTGCCGCGCAGCGGCGAGCCCAGGCACACGACCCGCGACACCGCGAGCTCCGGCGCCTGGCGCAACGATTCCAGCGCAATCAACCCGCCCAGGCTGTGGCCGACCAGCGCGTCGGCCGGCTCACGCCGCAGCCGCTCCAGCAGCTTCGGCACCGCCCGCTCGGGGCCATCGAACACGCTGGAATAGCCGAACAGCGCGGTCCGGAAGCCTTGCGCCCGCAACCTGGCCGCCAGCGGTCGCAGCCACCAGTCGGCGTTGAGCAGGCCATGCACCAGCACCACGCGCGGCCCGTCCGCCTGGGTCATCGGCCGCACATTCCATGGACGCCGCGCGAAGACTCGGCATGGAACGCCTGGTTCCGCATGCACGGCCCGGCCGCGCTCGGGTCATCGGCCATCATCTGCCTCCGGTCGATATCGCTGGATCCCGCCCTGGCATCGAACCAGGCGGTCGCCATCTAGGGTACCGTCCGCTTCGCATCCATTCCCACGGAGTTCGCCATGTCGCTCGAAAAAGTCCTGTACACCGCCACCGCCACCGCCACCGGCGGCCGCGAAGGCCATGCCGTCTCGTCCGACGGCGTGCTCGACGTCAACCTGTCCGTCCCCACCGGCCTCGGCGGCGGTGGCGGCCCCGGCACCAACCCGGAACAGTTGTTCGCCGCCGGCTATTCGGCCTGCTTCCTGGGCGCGTTGCGCCTGGTCGCGGGCAAGGCCAAGGTCGAACTGCCGGCCGAAACCTCGGTCACCGGCGCCGTCGGCATCGGCCCGATCCCGGCCGGCTTCGGCCTGCAGGTGGCGCTGACCGTGCAGGCGCCGGGCATCCCGCGCGAGCAGCTGCAGGCGCTGGTCGAGAAGGCCCATGAGGTCTGCCCGTACTCGAATGCCACCCGCGGCAACATCGAGGTCTCGCTGGCGGTCGCCGACTGACCACGCGGCATCGCGCATGCAGGACGGCCACCGCGAGGTGGCCGTTTTCGTTTGCGTGTCAGCCAGCCCGGGGCAATCGCCGGAAAATGAACTCGCGGTCGCGCTGTTCGCCGACGATGAATTCGTACTCGCCGGCATGTTCGAAGCCGTGGCGCCCGTAGAAGCGCTGCGCACCCAGGTTTTCCGACCACACGCTGAGCCACAGCGGCCGCGGCCCGTCACGCTCCAGCCAGCCCAGCGCCTGCCCGAACAACGCCAGGCCGACGCCGCCGTTCTGCTCGGACCTCAGCAGGTACAGGCGCTTCAGCTCGCCGTCACCGGGCTTCACCTCGTCGTGCGGCAGGCTGCAGGGGCCAGCCTGCGCGTAGCCGATCGCACGACCGACCTTCTCCGCGACCCATAGCGCGTAGCCGGGGTTCGCCAGCACCTTCGCATAGGCGTCGACCGTGTGGCTCTCGTCGAGGAAGGCCTGCAGGTCGCGCGGCACGTAGAGCTGGCCGAAGCTTTCGATGAAGGTCGCGGCACCGAGTTCGGCGAGCGCGGCGGCGTCTTCGATGGTGGCGCGGCGGATGTTCGCTTCTGTCATTTCACTCACCCGATGGGCGTTGCCGGGGTGCTGCGAAAAGCAGGCCATGGATGGCCTGCGGCGACGCGTCGAACAGGAGGTTCGCACGCGTCGGGTAGCAGCACCTCGGCAGCGACCATCACTCCCGGGGCCGCACCGACACGTGCACTTCAGCCAATTGCTTGTCCGGCACCGGGCTGGGCGCGCCGGTCATCAGGCATTGCGCGGTGGTGGTCTTCGGGAACGCGATCACGTCGCGGATCGACTCGGTGCCGGCCATCAGCGCGGCGATGCGGTCGATGCCGAAGGCGATGCCACCGTGCGGCGGCGCGCCGTACTTCAGCGCGTCGAGCAGGAAGCCGAACTTGCCTTCCGCTTCCTCCGCGCCGATGCCCAGCAACTCGAACACCGCCGACTGCATCGCCGAGTTGTGGATGCGGATCGAACCGCCGCCGATCTCGTTGCCGTTGAGCACCATGTCGTAGCCGCGCGACACCGCGATCTTCGCGTTCGCGCGCAGGTCGTCGATGGAATCGACCGCAGGCGCGGTGAACGGATGGTGCAGGGCGACGTAGCGTTTCTCCTCGTCGTCCCACTCGAACATCGGGAAGTCGGTGACCCACAGCGGCGCCCAGCCATCGGCGACCAGGTTGAAGTCCTTGCCGGCCTTCAGGCGCACCGCGCCCATGAAGTCGCTGGTCTTGTTGTAGGCGCCGGCACCGAAGAACACGATGTCGCCCTTGCCCGCGCCCACGTGCTTCAGCAGCGCATCGAACGCGCCCTCGGCGAAGAACTTGGACACCGGCGAATTGACCGCGCCGCTGTCATCGATCTTGGCGTAGGCCAGCCCCTTGGCGCCGTACTTGGCCGCGTGCGCGGCGTAGTCGTCGATCTGCTTGCGCGACAGCGACGCACCACCGGGGATCCGCAGCGCGACCACGCGCCCGTCGGGATCGTTGGCCGCAGCGGTGAACACCGCGAACTCGCAGCCTTTCACCTGCTCCGCGACATCCACGAACTCCAGCGCGATGCGCAGATCCGGCTTGTCCGATCCGTAGCGACGCATCGCCTCGGCATAGGTCATGCGCGGGAATTCGGCGACCAGGGCGACGCCCATCACATCGGCAAACACGTGGCGGATCATGTCCTCGGTCAGGTCCTGCACGTCGCGCTCGGACACCCACGCGAATTCCATGTCGAGCTGGGTGAATTCCAGCTGGCGATCGGCGCGCAAGGCCTCGTCGCGGAAGCAGCGTGCGATCTGGTAGTAGCGATCGAAGCCCGCCATCATCAGGATCTGCTTGAACAGCTGCGGGCTCTGCGGCAACGCATAGAACTCGCCCGGGTGCATCCGCGCCGGCACCAGGAAGTCGCGCGCGCCTTCCGGCGTGGCCTTGGTCAGGATCGGGGTCTCGATGTCCTGGAAACCGCGCGCGTCGAGATAATGACGCAGTGCCGACACCAGCTTCGTGCGGGTCCGCATCTTGCGCTGCATGCCCGGGGTACGCAGGTCGAGGTAGCGATACTTGAGGCGGACGTCCTCGCCGGCGTTCTCGTGCGCGTGGAACGGCAGCGGCTCGGCCTTGTTGAGCACTTCGATCGTCTCGGCGACCACTTCGACCTTGCCGGTGCGGATCTTGTCGTTGACCGCATGGCGGGCGCGCACGGTGCCGGTGATGCGCAGGCAGTCCTCGTAGCCCACCTTCGAGGCCGCGGCGATCACCTCGGCATTGCCGGCGACCTCCGACGGCTCGGCGACGACCTGGACGATGCCCTCGTGGTCGCGCAGGTCGATGAAGCACAGGCCGCCGAGGTCGCGGGCGACATCGGCCCAGCCGCAGAGGGTGACGGTCTGGCCGATCAACGTTTCGTCGATCAGGCCGCAGAAATGGGTACGCATGGAAACTCCGGGAAGGCGGCATCCGGCCGCATGGCCGGGCCGGGAATCCGCCATTTTAACGGTCGCGGGCCGGAAGTGGCCGTTGCTGGCGCTTCCCGCACGCGTATCCACCCCGGCCCAGGCCACGGGGCCCCGCGATGCAGGCGCTCGCACCGCGAGCTGTACGCGTCCTCGCGGCCCTTCGGCCTCGCCGCTGGCCTCGGCTGCCGAGGCACGTGCGCGGTCAGGGCGCTGCTGCCGATGCTCCGGAGGCCGGTGGATCCTGGAGAGGCCGACTCAGCCGGCCGGGGTTCCGCCCGCAGCAGGCTTGGCCGGTTCGGCCTTGGCGACTGGCGCCGGCGCGGGCTGGGCGGCAACCGGCTTGGGATCTGCAGCCGGCTTGGCGCCTTCCCCGCCCTCCGCCAGGTTGCGCTTCTTGTCGCCGTCCTTCTTGAAGTCGGTCTCGTACCAGCCGCCACCCGCAAGCCGGAACTGCGGCGCGGTCAGCTGGCGTCGCACCTGGCCGCTTGCCCCGCAGGCCGGGCACTCGACCGGATCGGCATCAGACAAACGCTGCAATCGGTCGAACTGATGCCCGCAGGCATCGCAGGTGAAGGCGTAGATGGGCATCGGGTTACTTCCTTGGATCGAGCGCGGATTCTGGGGCTGTTGCGCGGGCTTTCAAGGTGTCGGCGTCAGTCGTAGAGCGCCAGCAGGTCGGCTTCGGCGGTTTCCAGGCTGGCCCGCAGGGCCGCCTGTTCGCGGCCAAGCTCGGCCACGCGCCCGGCATTGCCGTAGACCTTGGGATCGGCGAGCTGGGTGTCGATCCCGGCCAGTTTCGCTTCCAGCTCGGCGACCAGCGCCTCCGCCTTCTGCAACTTGTGCGGGTTGACCTTCGGGGCCGGCTTGGCCGGGGCAGCCGCAATGGCCGGCTGTGCCTTGGGCGCCGGGGTCTTCGGGTTGTCGCTGCCGGGGCGCGAACGCAGCCAGGCCGCGTATTCGTCGAGGTCGCCGTCGAACGGCTCGACCTTGCCGCCGGCAACCCGCCAGTAGGTGTCGCAGACCAGGCCGATCAGGTGCCGGTCATGGCTGACCATCACGATCGCGCCATCGAAATCGCTCAACGCCTCGGCCAATGCCTCGCGCATGTCGAGGTCGAGGTGGTTGGTCGGTTCGTCGAGCAGCAGCACGTTCGGTCGCCGGTACGCGAGCAAGGCCAGCGCCAGCCGCGCCTTCTCGCCGCCGCTGAAGGTGTCGATCACCTCGAATGCGCGGTCGCCGGGGAAGTTCCAACGGCCGAGGAAATCGCGCAGTTCCTGGTTGGCCACGTCGGGCGCCAGCTTGCGCAGGTGGTCCAGCGGGGTGGTGCCGAACACCAGCGATTCCACCGTGTGCTGGGCGAAGTAGCCGATCCGCAGGTCGGGATGCGCCTTGCGTTCGCCGGTCATCGGCGCGAGCTCGCCGACCAGGGTCTTCACCAGCGTCGACTTGCCGGCGCCGTTCGGGCCGAGCAGGCCAATGCGGTCGCCGGCTTCGAGGCCGAAGCCGACGTCCTTGAGGATGCGCGCGCCCTCGCCGTAGCCGCAATCGGCATCGTGCAGGGACAGCAGCGAATTCGGCAGCCGCAGCGGCTCCGGCAAGGTGATGTGCAGGGAACGCTCGGCACGCACGGCCTCGGTGCCGGCCAGCTTGGCCAGGCGCTTCATCCGCGACTGCGCCTGCTTGGCCTTGCTGGCCTTGGCCTTGAAGCGGTCGATGAAGGATTGCAGGTGGGCGCGCTCGGCCTGTTCCTTGAGGTGGGTGATCTGCTGCAGGCGCAGGTGTTCGGCGCGCTGGCGCTCGAAGTCGGTGTAGTTGCCGGCGTACAACTTCGCCCGCCCGTCGTGCAGGTGCAGGATGTGGGTGGTGACGTTGTCGAGGAACTCGCGGTCGTGCGAGATCACCAGCAGGGTGCCGGCGTAGCGCTTCAGCCATTCCTCCATCCACACCACCGCGTCGAGGTCGAGGTGGTTGGTCGGTTCGTCGAGCAGCAGCAGGTCGCTGGGGGTCATCAGCGCGCGCGCCACGTTCAGGCGCACCCGCCAGCCACCGGAGAAATCCGAGACCGCCTTGCCATGCGTCTCCGCCGGGAAACCCAGCCCGTGCAGCAAGCGCCCGGCGCGCGCCGACGCATCGTAGCCGTTGAGTTCTTCCAGCCGGTGATGCGCCTCGGCGACCGCTTCCCAGTCCTCGCTGGCGAAGGCATTGGCTTCCGCCTGCACCGCTGCGTGGACCTCGGCGTCGCCGGACAGCACGAAGTCCAGCGCCGGGTCCGGCAGGTGCGGGGTTTCCTGGGCCACGCTGGCGACGCGCGCCTTGCCCGGCAGGTCGAGGTCGCCCTTGTCGGGTTCGACCTCGCCCATCAGGGCCGCGAACAGGGAGGTCTTGCCAGCGCCGTTGCGGCCGATCACGCCCACCCGCCAACCGGCATGCAGGGTCAGGTCGACATCGGACAGCAGGAGGCGTTCGCCGCGGCGCAGCGCGAAATTGCGGAAGGAAATCATCCGCGGAATTGTAGCCGGCCACGCACCCTGCCTGATCCCCGGCCGGCGATGCGTCTGATCGGTTATGGCGTGATGCCGACTGGCCAGTGGCGGGGGCGAGGTGCGTCTTCCACTCTCTTTCCTACAATCTGAATAGGAATTTCCGATGCCCCGCCTCTCCCCCCTCGCGCTGGCACTTGCATCCCTCCTGTCCGCGACTCCCGCGCTGGCCCAGGACGCCGGCAAGGACGCCAAGACCCTGGATACCCTGATCGTCACCGGCACCCGCGTGGCCGACCGCACCGTGGCCGAATCGCTGTCGCCCATCGACATCGTGACCCAGGAGGTGCTGCAATCCACAGGCACCACCGAACTTGCAACCGCCCTCTCGCGGGCCCTGCCATCGCTCAACTTCCCGCGCGCCGCCATCAACGACGGCACCGACGCCATGCGCCCGGCGCAACTTCGTGGGCTGGCACCCGACCACACCCTGGTGCTGGTCAACGGCAAGCGCTACCACCCGGGTGCGCTGGTCAACGTCAATGGCAGCCAGGGCCGCAGCTCCTCTCCGGTGGACCTCAACAGCATTCCGATCGCCGCGATCGAACGCGTCGAAGTGCTGCGCGATGGCGCGTCCGCGCAGTACGGCTCCGATGCGATCGCCGGCGTCATCAACATCGTGCTCAAGGGTTCGGATTCGGGCGGCGGCGTCAGCGCCACCTACGGCCAGTACACCGAAGGCGACGGCGACAAATACCAGGTGCTGGGCGATGCCGGGTTGAAGCTGGGTGGCGCCGGCAAGATCCACCTGGCCGCGCAGTTCGGGCACCAGGACCAGACCGACCGCGCCCGTCCCTACATCCTGCCGCCGCCGGGCCTCAACCCGCCGGCGACCATCCCGGGCGTCCCGCCGCCGTTCGACCGGGTGGTGCAGCGGTACGGCGATCCCGAAGTGGACAACCATTCGCTGCTGTTCAATGGCGAACTGGATGCCACCGATTACCTGACGTTCTATTCCTACGGCCTGTATACCAAGCGGGATACGCTCTCCAACGGCTTCTTCCGCCCAGCCGGGGACACCCGCAACATCCCGTCGATCTATCCGGACGGTTTCCTGCCGCAGATCGCCAACACCTCCACCGACTACAGCTTCGTGCTTGGCATGAAGAGCTCGGTCGGCAGCACCAATTTCGACGCCAGCTATACGTTCGGTTCCAGCGACCTGGGCTTCGACATCCAGAACACGCTCAACCGCAGCCTGGGGCCCGCGTCGCCGACCGAGTTCTATGCGGGGGCACTCAAGCTGGAGCAACACATCTTCAACCTGGATTTCAGCAATCCGCTCACCCTTGGCCTGGACTACCCGCTGACCCTGTCGTACGGCGTGGAGTGGCGCGGCGAGGACTTCACCATCTCGCCCGGCGAACCCGGTTCCTACATCAATGGTGGCGTGCTGCTGCCAAACGGCACCCCGGCCCCCTCCGGCGCGCAGGTCTTCCCGGGCTTCAGGCCGGGCGACAGCGGCAGCTTCGACCGCACCAGCACCTCCTACTACATCGGGCTCGAGGGCGACCTGACCGAGAAATTCTCGGCCGGCATCGCCGCGCGCTTCGAGGACTACAGCGACTTCGGCAGCACCAGCACGGGCAAGCTGACGGGCCGCTATGCCTTCAACGACGCGGTCGCCCTGCGCGCCACCGCTTCGACCGGCTTCCATGCACCTTCGCTGCAGCAGCAGTTCTACCAGACCACGTCCACCAACTTCATCGGCGGCATTCCGTACGACCTGGTGACCTTCCGGGTCACCAATCCGGCGGGGATCGCGCTGGGGGCAGAGCCGCTGAAGCCGGAAACGTCGGAGAACTTCAGCCTGGGCCTGGTGCTCACGCCCGTCGACGGCCTGTACATCACGGCCGACGCCTATCGGATCCAGGTCGAGGACCGCATCACCCTGTCGGAAAACCTGACCAGCACGCTGGTCCGCCAGTACCTCAACAGCCATGGGTTCCCGGACGTGGCCGGCGGCCGTTATTTCACCAACGCGCTGGATACCACCACCACCGGCATCGACATCATCGGTACCTACGCCTGGAAGCTCGCGTCCAGCACCATCGACTGGACCCTCGGCTACAACTACAACAAGACCGAGATCGACCGGGTGGCGCCGAATCCGGCCTCGTTGACCGCAATCGACCCCACCGCGCTGCGTTTCGGCCGGGTCGAGCTGGCCCGCTTCGAGGTGGGTGCGCCGCGCGACAAGTTCCTGTTCGGCGGCATCTGGCAGGCGGGTGGCTGGCGCCTGGGCGCCACCACCACCCGCTACGGCGAATTCAGCATCCTCAATGCAAGGACGGATGGCTTGCTTGACCAGACCTTCGACGCCAAGTGGCTGCTCGACGTGTCCGCCAGCTACACCGTGCAGAACTGGGAATTCACCCTGGGCGGCGACAACGTGACCGATGCGTACCCGGAAGAAGTGATCTACCAGAACTCCACCAATGGCCAGCTGGCACATCCAAGCCAGAGTCCGTTCGGCTTCAACGGTGCGTATTTCTATGGCCGGGTGGCCTACACCTGGTGAGCTGACCGCCCATGTCCCGATGACGACGCCCCGCTTCGCCGGGGCGTCGTCATGTCGGGTCGAGCGCCGGAGTGCGAAGATGGCCTGACCCTGCCATCGGAGCCTGCATGCCCCACCACACCTCGTTGATCGCCCTGCTCTGCGTCGGTTTCGTGATGGCCTTCGCGCTGGGGATGCTCGCCCAGCGCCTGAAGCTATCGCCGCTGGTCGGCTACCTGCTCGCGGGGGTGATCGTCGGGCCGTTCACCCCCGGCTTCATCGCCGACCAGACCCTGGCCCCGCAACTGGCCGAGGTCGGCGTGATCCTGCTGATGTTCGGCGTCGGCCTGCACTTCTCGCTGCGCGACCTGCTGGCCGTGAAGAACATCGCGATCCCGGGTGCGCTCGTGCAGATCGCCTTCGTCACCGCGATCGGCGCCGGCTTCGGCCTGATGCTGGGCTGGGAGCCGATCGGCGCGATCGTGTTCGGACTGGCGCTGTCGGTGGCCAGCACCGTGGTGGTGATGCGCGCGATGGAGGAACGTCGCCTGCTGGACACCCGCCGGGGCCGCATCGCGATCGGCTGGCTGGTGGTGGAGGACCTGGCGATGGTGCTGGCGCTGGTCCTGCTCCCCGCCATGGCCGGCGCGCTGGGCGCAGGCGAGCAGGTAGGCACGGCCGGCATCCTCGGTGCGCTGGCATGGACGCTGCTGAAGGTCGCCGCCTTTGTCGCGTTCATGCTGATCGTCGGGCGGCGCCTGATCCCGCGCATCCTGGAACACGTGGCAGGACTCGGTTCGCGCGAGCTGTTCACCCTGTGCGTGCTCGCCATCGCGCTGGGCGTCGCGTTCGGCGCCGCCGCGCTGTTCGACGTCAGCTTCGCCCTGGGCGCGTTCTTCGCCGGCATGCTGCTCAACGAGTCCGAGCTCAGCCACAAGGCGGCGGCGGACTCGCTGCCGATGCGCGATGCCTTCGCGGTGCTGTTCTTCGTCTCCGTCGGGATGCTGTTCAACCCCTCGATCCTGATCGAGCAACCAATGCTGGTGGTCGCGACCGTCGCCATCATCGTATTGGGCAATGCGGTCGTCGGCTTCACCGTGGTGCGCCTGTTCAAGCTGCCGGTGCTGACCGGCCTGACGATCGCCGCCAGCCTGTCGCAGATCGGCGAGTTCTCCTTCATCCTGGCCGGACTCGGACTCAGCCAGAAGTTGCTGCCGCAGCAGGGCCACGACCTGATCCTGGCCGGCGCGCTGCTGTCGATCATCGCCAATCCGCTGCTGTTCGCCTGGCTGGACCGCTGGCAACGGCGGCAGGTGCCCGGCGCCGCCGCGGTCACCCAGGTGCTGGCGACCAATTCCGAAGTTCCGGAGGACATCGGCGGCCATGCCATCGTGATCGGCTATGGCCGGGTCGGCCGCGAGCTCGCGCGGCTGCTGCGCGAACGCGGGGTGCCGCTGGTGCTGGTCGAAAGCGACCCCGACCGTGTCGACCAGGCGCGTGCGAACGGACTTGTCACCGTGCGCGGCAATGCGGCGTCCGGATCCATCCTCAAGGCAGCGCGACCCGATACGGCCCAACTGGCGATCCTGGCGATGCCGCAGGCGCTGGAAGCCGGCGAAATCACCGCGAGGCTGAAATCGATCAATCCGGAAATCAGCGTGCTGGCGCGAGCGCACAGCGAAGCCGAGGTCAAACACCTGCTCGACCACGGCGCGGATGCCGCGGTGCTGGCCGAACGCGAACTCGCCTATTCGCTGGCCGACATGGTGATGGCCACGCCGCCGTATCGCCCCGCGCGCGTCGAGGCGGCTCCGGCCCCCGGCTGACACGCACCAGGAAAAGACCGGCGCATGGCCGGCCTTTTCGCTGCAGGCAAACGCAGGCGTTCCGCGCCTACTTCACGAACACCAGCTTGCCGCCCTCGGCATCGACCCTGACCACGTCGCCGCTGCCGAACGCGCCGGACAGGATCGCCTGCGCCAGCGGGTTCTCCAGTTGCTGCTGGATCGCGCGCTTGAGCGGGCGCGCGCCATAGACCGGGTCGAAGCCGACGTTGCCCAGCAGGTCGAACGCCTTGTCCGACAGCTCGATGCGGATGCCGCGCTCGGCCAGGCGCTTTTCCAGCCCGCGCAACTGGATCCGCGCGATCGACTTGATCTGCGCCTTGTCCAGCGAATGGAAGACCACGATGTCGTCCAGCCGGTTGATGAACTCGGGACGGAAGTGCGCCTGCACAACGCCCATCACCGCGGCCTTCATCTGCGTGTACGCCTCGGGTGAATCGTCGCCGTCCAGTTCCTGGATCTGGTGCGACCCGAGATTGCTCGTCATCACGATCACGGTGTTGCGGAAATCCACGGTGCGCCCCTGGCCATCGGTCAGTCGGCCGTCGTCCAGCACCTGCAGCAGGATGTTGAACACGTCCGGGTGCGCCTTCTCGACCTCGTCGAGCAGGATCACGCTGTACGGCCGGCGGCGCACGGCCTCGGTGAGGTAGCCGCCCTCCTCGTAACCGACATAACCCGGGGGCGCGCCGACCAGCCGCGACACCGCGTGCTTCTCCATGAACTCGCTCATGTCGATGCGCACCATCGCATCGGTCGAATCGAACAGGAATTCCGCGAGCGCCTTGCACAACTCGGTCTTGCCGACACCGGTCGGCCCCAGGAACAGGAACGAGCCGCTCGGCCGGTCGGGATCGGACAGGCCCGCGCGCGAGCGGCGCACCGCATCGGCCACGACCCTGATCGCCTCTTCCTGGCCCACCACGCGGGTGTGCAGCTGCGCCTCCATCGCCAGCAATTTCTCGCGCTCGCCCTCGAGCATCTTGCTCACCGGGATTCCGGTCCAGCGCGCCACCACCTGCGCGATTTCCTCGGCGGTGACCTTGTCCTGTAACAGGGTGAACCCCTTGTGCTCGACCTCCTGCGCGGCCGCCAGCTGCTTCTCCAGTTCCGGCAGCGTGCCGTACTGGATCTCGCTCATCCGCGCGAAATCCTGCTTGCGCTGCGCGGATTCGAGTTCGAGGCGCGCGGACTCGATCTGCTCCTTGATCCGGGTCGCGCCCTGCAACGTGGCTTTCTCGGCCTTCCACACCTCCTCCAGGTCGCTGTACTCGCGCTCGAGCACGTCGATCTGTTCCTGCAGGTCGGCCAGGCGCTGCTTGGACTCCTTGTCTTTTTCCTTCTTCAGCGCCTCGCGCTGGATCTTGAGCTGGATCAGCCGGCGTTCCTTGCGGTCCATCTCCTCCGGCTTGGAATCGATCTCCATGCGGATGCGCGACGCGGCTTCGTCCATCAGGTCGATCGCCTTGTCCGGCAACTGGCGGTCGGCGATGTAGCGGTGCGACAGGGTGGCCGCGGCGACGATGGCGGGATCGGTGATCTCCACGCCATGGTGCACGGCATAGCGTTCCTTCAACCCGCGCAGGATCGCGATGGTGTCCTCCACCGACGGCTCGCCCACGAACACTTTCTGGAAGCGACGCTCAAGTGCGGCATCCTTCTCCACGTACTTGCGGTACTCGTCCAGCGTGGTCGCGCCGATGCAGTGCAGCTCGCCGCGCGCCAGCGCCGGCTTGAGCATGTTGCCGGCGTCCATCGAACCCTCGGCCTTGCCCGCGCCGACCATCGTATGCAGCTCGTCGATGAACAGGATCACCTGCCCTTCCTGCTTGGACAGGTCATTGAGCACGCCCTTGAGCCGCTCCTCGAACTCGCCGCGGTATTTCGCACCGGCGAGCAAGGCGGCCATGTCCAGCGAGAGGACCTGCTTACCCTTGAGCGTCTCGGGCACTTCGTCGTTGACGATGCGCTGGGCGAGCCCTTCGACGATGGCCGTC
>DATIDW010000024.1:0-16444 GCA_035456065.1 Thermomonas sp.
GACCGTTGCCGCGGTGGCCTTCGGCGCGGGCAGCTTGCGCAGATCGACTTCGGCGGCGGTGGGCAGGCGCGCATCGCCGCGCACTGCGCCGGCCAGCGGCGCGTCCCAATGGCTGCCATCGTGGGTCAGCAGCGCATACAGCGCGGGCGGCAGGTGCGGCCGCAGCTTCCACAGCGCCAGCTCGCGCGTGTTCTCGCCGTCCTGCAGGTCGAAGTACATCGCGTAACCGACAAGAGGGGAATCCTCCAGTCGCCACGGCTCGGGCTGCTGGCGCAGCAGCAGGTAGGGCCACGGACGCACGTGCAGGTCCGACAGCCCGGCATTCACGCCGTCGACATAGGCCTGCATCGTGGCGCGGCGGTCGCCGATGATCGCGTCCAGGTCGCCGTGCACGCGTTCGCGCAGGCGATGGACGCGGTGCTTGCGGTCGACGTCGACGGCCAGCGGCCCGAACAGCCCGGCCAGCTCGCCCGCGGCCACGCGCCGCAGCAGGTCCATCTCGAAGTAGCGCTCCTGCGCATGCACGTAGCCGAGCGCGCGCAACGCGTCGTGCTCGCTGGCGGCATCGATGGTGACGGTGCCGTTGGCGTCGCGGGCGATCGACACCGGGGCCGACAGACCGGGCAGGTCCAGTGTCCCGTCCAGCGCCGGCAGGCTGCCGCGCAGCAGCGAGGTGGCGAGCAGCGCCAGCGCCACCACCGCCAGCAGCAGGGCCAACGTGCCGCGCTTGAGCCATTTCGACATCGGGTTCCCCGCAATGGTGGTCGAGTGGCCCGATCCTATTCGGTTACAGGCGAAAACGTCGCTTGTCAGCGGGCGGCGGCTCGTGCAGGATCGGCCCATGACGTCGCAGCGCGCCAACAACAATCGCCGGAATAACCGACCCGAACGGGCCGGCGGTTAGCGCGCGCATCCACGCGAAACCCCATCGGCCCGTACTGCGAAGTGCGGGTTTTTTTTATGTTTGCGATCCAGGACTCCAGAGGATTTCCCCATGTGCTCCATCTTCGGCATCTTCGGGCTGCAGCCCGGCGACGACATCCAGGCCCTGCGACGACAATCGCTGGATTGCTCGCAGCGGCAGCGCCATCGCGGCCCGGACTGGAGCGGCGTGTACCTCGATGGCGGTGGCGGTGGTGCTTCTGCAGGGGCAATCCTGGTCCATGAACGACTCGCCATCGTCGATCCCGCGGGCGGCTCGCAGCCGTTGTTGTCGGACGATGGCGGCCTCGCGCTGGCGGTGAACGGCGAGATCTACAACCATCGCGAGTTGAAGGGCGAGCTCGCGCGGCCGTATGCGTTCCAGACCGCATCGGACTGCGAGGTGATCAACGCCCTGTATCGCGAGGACGCACCCGCATCCTTCCTCAACCGGCTCAACGGCATCTTCGCGTTCGCGCTGTGGGACAAGGCGCAGGGGCGCGCGATCATCGCCCGCGACCCGCTTGGCGTCTGCCCGCTGTACTGGGGCCACGACCGGGCAGGCCGCCTGCGGGTGGCCTCGGAAATGAAATCGCTGGTGGACGAGTGCGCCGACGTGGCGCAGTTCCCGCCCGGCCACTGGTACGACACCGCGACCGGCGAACTGACGAAGTACTACCAGCGCCCGTGGCGCGATTACGACGCGGTCGAGGGCGTCGACGCGTCGCTGCAGGAATTGCGCGAAGCGTTCGAGGCCGCGGTGCATCGCCAGCTGATGACCGACGTGCCGTACGGCGTGCTGCTGTCGGGCGGGCTGGATTCCTCGCTGGTCGCCGCGGTCGCGGCGCGCTACGCGCGCCATCGCATCGAGGACGGCGACAGGACCGAGGCATGGTGGCCGCGCCTGCACAGCTTCGCGATCGGCCTGAAGGGCTCGCCGGACCTGGCCGCGGCGAAGATCGCCGCCGAATCGCTGGGCACCGTGCACCACGGCTTCGAATACACCTTCGAGGAAGGCCTGGACGCGCTGCCGGAGGTGATCCGCCACATCGAGACCTACGACGTCACTACCATCCGCGCGTCCACGCCGATGTTCCTGCTGGCGCGGCGGATCAAGGCGATGGGGGTGAAGATGGTGCTGTCCGGCGAGGGCAGCGACGAGATCTTCGGCGGCTACCTGTACTTCCACAAGGCGCCGAACGCGCGCGAGTTCCACGAGGAGCTGATCCGCAAGCTCGACGCGCTCTACAACTACGATTGCCTGCGCGCCAACAAGTCGATGATGGCCTGGGGCGTGGAGCCGCGGGTGCCGTTCCTGGACCGCGAATTCCTCGACGTGGCGATGCGCATCGACGCGAAATGGAAGATGGTCGACAAGACCCGCAGCGACGCGCAGCGGATGGAGAAGGGCATCCTGCGCCAGGCCTTCGATGGCCACCTGCCCGAGTCGATCCTGTGGCGGCAGAAGGAGCAGTTCAGCGACGGCGTGGGCTACGGCTGGATCGACGGGCTGAAGGCGCATGCCGAGGCGCAGGTCAGCGACCGCGAGCTGGCGGCGGCCGACAAGCGCTTCCCGTTCAATCCGCCGCAGACCAAGGAAGCGTATTTCTACCGCAGCGTGTTCGAACGCTTCTATCCGACGCCAGCCGCCGCCGAGACGGTGCCGGGCGGCAAGTCGATCGCCTGTTCGTCACCGGCGGCGATCGCCTGGGATGCGAGTTTCGCGACGATGGCGGATCCGTCCGGGCGCGCGGTGGCCGGCGTGCACGAGCAGGCGGTGCACGCGATCTGAGCGGAACGCCTCAGGCCGGCAGGCTGCGGCAACCGAGCGCTTCCAGCACGCCATGCAGGGCCGGCACCTGCATCAGCCAGGGCGCTCCGATCGTGAGCAGCCCCGACGCGATCACCAGCACGCCGGAGGCGGTGCGCCACGGTCCGCGTTGCAGGCGTTGGCCCAGGCGCGCGCCGGCCCAGGTCAGCGGCACCATCACCGGCAACGTGCCCAGGCCGAACGCGGCCATGGTCAGTGCGCCGTGCGGGGCACTGGCCTGCAACCAGGCGGCGGCGAGCAGGGTGGTGCTGAGCCCGCACGGCATCCAGCCCCACAGCATCCCGACCAGCATGCGCTTGCCGGCGGTGTCAGCGGGCAGCAGGCGTCGCTGCAGCGGCCGCAGCCACGCCCACAGGCGCGCGCCAGGACCGCCAGCGAAACCCGGCAGGCGACCGCGCTGGTCGAGCAGGCGCAGGCCGGCCAGCACCAGCACGATCCCCACCGCCGCGCGCATCGCGATGCCGAGTATCGGTATCCGGGCGATGCCGAGCAGGCCGCCGCCGATGCCGCCGACGATCGCGCCGGCCAGCACGTAGCCGGCGATGCGGCCGAGGTTCGGTTGCAGGGCGGCCCACCAACCGCGCGATCCGACCGACAGGCCGGTGGCGATCCCGCCGCACA
This sequence comes from Thermomonas sp., assembly GCA_035456065.1. Lineage (GTDB taxonomy): Bacteria > Pseudomonadota > Gammaproteobacteria > Xanthomonadales > Xanthomonadaceae > Thermomonas. The sequence goes on from DATIDW010000024.1 coordinate 3,374, forward strand.
TCGCCGCGCAGTGCGCACCACCCAGCAGCCCGGTGAGCAGGGCCGCGCCGAGCACCATCAGGTCAACCGGCATCGTGGTCGTCCGGACCCGGCGCGCGGCGAGGTTCGGGATCGTCCTGGAGGATGTCGATGGCGGGCGTGTCGAGGTCGTCGAACTGCCCGCGTTTCACCGCCCATGCGAACGCCCACAGCGCCGCGACCAGCAGCACCAGGCTGAGCGGGATCAGGATCAGCAACGCGTTCACGGCGCCGGCACCCGTGCGAGCCGCAATGCATTGGCGGTGACCAGCAACGAGGACAGCGCCATCCCCAGCGCGGCCTGCCAGGGCGAGACCATGCCCAGCGCCGCCGCCGGCAGCGCCAGCAGGTTGTAGGCCAGCGCCCACCCCAGGTTCTGCCGGATCACCGCGCGGGTGCGTCGCGCCAGCACGATCGCCTGCGGGATGCGCAGGAGGGTCGGCGCGGCCAGCACCAGGTCGGCGGCACGCGCGGCCAGCGCATTGCCATCACCCAGCGCGAACGAGACATCGGCGCCGGCCAGCACCGGTCCGTCGTTGATGCCGTCGCCCACCATCGCGACCACGTGGCCACGGGCCTGCAACGCGCGCACGTGGGCGAGCTTGGCCTCGGGCGACAAGCGTGCCCGTGCGGCCTGGATGCCGAGCACCGACGCAAGGCGGGCGACCGCAGCTTCGCCATCGCCGCTGGCGAGCTCGCTGTCGATGCCGAGCCCACGCAGCGCTTCCAGCGTCGGCAGCGCATCGACGCGCGCGGATTCCTCGGGCACGAAACGCGCGAGGGCGCATTCGCCATCGCCCAGCCAGATCGAGCCGTCGTCGGCATGCGCGGCGGCCGCGAATCCCGCGCGGCCGATCCGCCAGCGACGGCCATCGACCATGCCTTCGACGCCGGCGCCGGCATGCTCGACCACGCCGCTTGCGATCGCGTCGGAAGTCGGCAGCGCCGCGCGGAGGGCCGCGGCCAGCGGATGCGCACTGTCGCGTTCCAGCGCGGCGGCGATGCGCGATGCGTCGGCATCGCCGGGGCCGGCGAAGGATTCGATGCGCAGCCGGTCGCCGGGAAGTCCGAGCGTGCCGGTCTTGTCGAACACCACGGTGTCGATGCGCGCAAGTCGCTGCAGTGCGTCCGCGCGCGCCGGCAACACGCCGATGCGGGCGAGCGCGCCATTCGCCGCCGCCAGCGCGGCCGGAACCGCCAGCGACAGCGCGCACGGGCAGCACACCACCAGCAGGGCGAGTGCGACCTCGAAGGCGCGCGACGGATCGTGCACGCGCCACGCGAGGTACACCGCGACCGTGGCCATGCCCAACGCCAGCACGAAGCCGCGCGCGATGCGGTCGGCGGCCAGCGCCAGCGGTGGCCGGTGCGCCTGCGCCTGTTCGATCAACGCGGCCAGCTGCGACAACCGCGTCTGCGTGCCGACGGCGGTGAGTTGCAGGCGCGCGGCCTGCGCACCGCACAGCGAGCCGGCGAAGACCCGGTCGCCCGGATGCTTGGACACCGGCGTGGCCTCGCCGGTCAGCAGGGCCTCGGCGAAGCTGGCGCCGGCTTCCAGCAGCAGTGCGTCGGCGGGCACCGGCTCGCCGGGCGCGACGCGGACGATGTCGCCGGGCCGCAAGGCGCCGACGGCGACGGCCTCGCGCAGGCCATCGGCGGCCTCGCGGCTGGCGAAGGCCGGGCGCGCGCGCGCCAGCGCGTCGACCTGCGCGCTGGCGGTGGCGCGCACGCGCTGTTCGAGCAGGCGCGCGACCAGCAGCAGGAACACGAACATCACCGCAGCGTCGTACCAGACCTGCGGGCCGCCGCGCACGGTTTCGACCACGCTGCCGGCCCACGCCAGCAGGGTGGAGCCGGCGACCAGCGTGTCCATGCCCGGTGCGCGATTGCGCAGTTCGCGCGCCGCGCCGGCGATGAACGGCCAGCCGGCGTAGAACACCACCGGGGTGGAGACCAGGAAGGCGATCCAGCGCAGGAAGTCGCGCATCGGCAGCGACATCTGCCGCGCGGTGTCGAGGTACAGCGCCTCGGCGAACATCATCGCCTGCATGCTGCCGAGCGCGGCGATGCCGATCCGCAGCAGCCAGCGGTTGCGTTCGCGCCGACGCTCGCGTTCCTGCGCCGCGCCCGCGGCGAGGAAAGGCCGGTAGCCCAGCGCCTGCAGCCGCTGCAGCGGCCGCGACAATGGCGTCAGCGCCGGATCCCACGCAATGCGGATGCGCCCGGTCACCGCGTTGGCGGTGACGTCGGTGACCCCGGCCTCGCGCGTCAACGCGCGATCGATCAACCAGGCGCAGGCCGCGCAGCGCATGCCATCGGTGAGCAGGGTGATCTCGCGGCCGCCATCCTCGAGGTCGCGCGCATGCTCGGCCTGCACTTCCTCGCGGTCCCACAGCGCCAGCGCGCTGTCGTCTTCGTCGATGCGTGCGCCGGGACGCTCGCGCAGGCGGTAATAGGCGTCGAGGTCGGCGTCCCCGATCCACTGCGCCGCCGCTGCGCAGCCATCGCAGCAGAACGGCTGCAGGCCGCCTTCGAGCATGCGCATCGCAGGCGATGCGGGAAGGGCCTCGCCGCAGTGGAAGCAGGTGGTGCGTGCCACGCCCGCGCGTTCGCTGCCGGACATCGCCGCCGGCACTGCATTCATCCCGGCGCGACCGGTTGCAGGCGTGCGCTCAACTGGCCCCTCGGCAGGCGCCCCTGCAGCCTCCAGGCGCCGTCCTCCGGCGCAAGCTGGAGTTTCCAGTCGTGCCCGAGGTCGGGCTCCAGCGGTGCGCGCCAGCCGGTCGTGGTGGGTTGCATCAGCACGTCGTGGTCGAGGTCGGCGCGGGTCGGGTGGCGCAGGGCGAGCTTGAGTGGCTTGCCGGTGTCGAAGCCGGCATGCAGCGGCAGCACTTCCAGTTCCTTGCCATCGATCCGCAACAGCGCGGCCAGGCGCAGCCGCGCCGCGGTTTCGTCGGGGCCGAGGTCGGCGACCTGGATCTGCGCGGTGCGCTTCACCGCGGCATCCACGCTGTCGGTGCTGCCCGGGCCGGCGGCGATGAACACCATCCACACCAGCGCAACCACCGCGATCGCGGGGATGCCGAACACCAGCCAGACCAGCGGCTCGCGCCAGGCCGGCCGCGACATGTCCTTGCCCGTCATCACATCGGCCCGAAGAAACTGCTGTCGACGCTGCGCGTGGTCGCGCGATCCTGCGTGCTCACGGTGATCCTGACGTCGTGCCGGCCCGCGGTGCCGGCCGGTGCCACCAGGGTCAGCGGCAGCGAGGCCACCGAGCCGGCGCCGACGCTGGCCTCCGCAGGCTCGCGCAGGCGCAGCGCGGGCAGGTCGGCGGCGGCGATCGCGATCCGGTATCGCTGCGGCTGGTCGGTCTTGTTCACCAGCTTGAGGGTGTAGCCGTTCTCGATGCCGTCCGGGGTCTCGCGATAGAGCGCATTGCGGTCGCGCAGCACCTCCGCGATCAGCGGGCTGCGGTTGGCCACGCCCCAACCCCAGCCCAGCAGCAACAGCAGCAGGATCGTGCCGTAGACGAGGATGCGCGGGCGCAGCACGCGGGTTGGCCTGCCGTCGATCGCGTTCTGGGTGGAGTAGCGGATCAACCCCTTCGGATAGCCGACCTTGAGCATCACCTCGTTGCAGGCGTCGATGCAGGCGCCGCACGCGATGCACTCGTATTGCAGGCCGTTGCGGATGTCGATCCCGGTCGGGCAGACCTGCACGCACAGGGTGCAATCGATGCAGTCGCCGAGCTCGTCCGGCGTGAACTTCGGCAGCGGCGCGGCCTCGATGCCGCCATCGAAGGTGATGGTGGACGCGGCGTGCGCCTGCAGGCTCGCCGCGCTGGGATGGCGGTTGGCGCGGAATACGTAGTCGTTGGCCGTGGCCACGTCGAGCAGGCCGCGCGCGCGTTCCAGCACGCTGGCCAGGCCGCGCTTGCGTGGTCCGCGCGGTTCGCCGCGCATCGGGTCGTAGGCGATGATCAGGGTGTTGCGATCGAACATCGCGCTCTGGAAGCGCGCATACGGGCACATGTACTTGCACACCTGCTCGCGCAGGAAGCCGGCGTTGCCCCAGGTGGCCAGCGCGTAGAACAGCACCCAGAAGGTTTCCCAGCCGCCCCACTGGAACGGCCACATGCGCGCGCCGAGGTCGCGGATCGGGGTGAAGAAGCCGACGAAGCTGAAGCCCGTCCACAGCGCGAACAGCAGCCACACCAGGTGCTTGCCGCCCTTGCGCACGATCTTGTTGCGGTTCCACGGACCGGCGTCGAGCTTCATGCGCTTGTGGCGGTCGCCCTCGATCGCGCTTTCCATCCACAGGAAGACTTCGGTCCACACCGTCTGCGGGCAGGCATAGCCGCACCACAGCCGGCCGGCGAGGGCGGTGAAGAAGAACAGCACCAGGGCGGCGATCATCAGCAGCATCGCCAGGAACACGAAGTCCTGCGGCCAGAAGGTGATGGAGAAGACGTGGAACTTGCGCGCCGGCAGGTCGAACAGCACCGCCTGGCGGCCATCCCAGGACAGCCACGGGAACAGGTAGAACATGCCGAGCAGCCAGAACACCGCCGCCACCCGCAGGCGGTTCAGCGGCCCGGCGACGTCGCGCGGATAGATCTTGCGTTCGCTGACATAGGCGGAACCGCCCGTGTCGAGGACTTCGAGGGGGATCTGTTTGTTGCCCATGCGCTTATTGCGGCGGCAGCGGCCGATTGAAGCGGCTGGCCGGGCGCAGCAGGATCCAGGTGAACAGGCTGGAGGACGCGGTGGCCAGCCAGAACATGAAGAAGCCGAGGGTATAGCCAAGGCCGCGGCTGAGCGCGATGTCCGGGAAGGTCATGTCGCGCAACGCCAGCGGATCGACGAAGGCGAAGAACATCATCGTCGCCACGCCCGCGGCGAAGAAGCTCGGCCACAGGATCGCGCCCAGCCGCTGCGCCATCGGGCGCGGCGGGTGGTCGAAGCGCGGCGCGGTGTAGTCAGCCATCGAAGCGCCGGGTCATTCCGATCTGGCGGTAGTCGCGGCGTTGCCGTGCGACAGCGACCAGACGTAGGCGGCGACCAGGCGCGCGCGGGTTTCGCCGAGCAGGCCGCGGTGCGGCGGCATGATGCCGTGGTGGCCATTGGCGATGCCGTCGCGCAGGGCCTCGCGACTGTCGCCGTACAACCAGTAGTCGTCGGTCAGGTCGGGCGCGCCCAGCGCCGGGTTGCCCTTGCCGTCCTTGCCGTGGCAGGCCACGCACACGCCTTCGTAAAGGGCCTTGCCGCGCGCTGCCGCGAAGTCGCTGCGCCCAGCGCCGCTGCTGTCGCCGAGCTCACGCACGTAGGCGATGACGTAGTCGGTCGCATCCGGGCCGCCCATGCCCTCGAGGATCTTGCCCCACGGCGGCATCACGGCCTCGCGGCCGTCCAGCACGGTCTGCAGCACCTGCTCCGGGCTGCCGCCCCAGTGCCAGATGGCGTCGGTGAGGTTGGGATAGCCGACGGCGCCCTTGGCGGCGGAGCCGTGGCAGGTCGCGCAGGTGTTGCCGAAGATCGAGCTGCCCAGCTTCACCGCCTGCGGGTCGCGCGCCAGCACGTCGATCGGCTGGCCCTTGTACGGAGCGAACGTCTTTTCCAGGGTCGCGGTGGCGGCGGCGGCATCGCGGTCGTGTTCGACCTGCGAGGTCCACCCGGCATAGCCGGCGAAGTTGCCGAAGCCCGGATACCAGGCCAGGTAGCCGATGCTGAAGATGATGGTCAGGTAGAACATGTTGATCCACCAGCGCGGCAACGGCTTGTTGTACTCGGTGAGATCGCCGTCCCAGATGTGGCTGGTGTCTTCCGGCTTCGGGTCGCCGGGGCGGCGGCGCGCGGTCCACCACAGCAGCCACACGCAGCCGGCGATGTTCAGCACGATCAACGCGATCACGTACCAGGACCAGCCGGCGCTCATCGCGGGTTCTCCTCGTGGGCTTCGGGATCGAGCGGCAGGCGCGCGGCCTCGTCGAAGTCGCGCTTGCGGCGCGGGCTCCAGGCCCAGGCCCAACCGGCCAGGAACAGCAACAGCAGGATCGTGGTGATGACGCCGGATACCATGGTCATTCCCCCCTCGGCGCGTGGCGGCCCAGGCCCTGCAGGTAGGCCACCATCGCATCCATTTCGGTCTTGCCTTCGACGGCTGCCGGTGCGGCGGCGATCTCGGCGTCGCTGTACGGATCGCCCAGTCGCTTCAGCGCGCGCATGTGCGACTGCACGCTGGCGGCGTCCACGCGATTCTCGGACAGCCACGGGAAGCTGGGCATGTTCGATTCCGGGACCACGTCGCGCGGGTCGTTCAGGTGCACCCGGTGCCACGCATCCGAATAGCGCCCGCCGACGCGGGCCAGGTCCGGGCCGGTGCGCTTGCTGCCCCACTGGAACGGGCGGTCGTAGACCGATTCCCCGGCCAGCGAGTAGTGGCCGTAGCGCTCGGTCTCGAAGCGCAGGGTCCTGACCATCTGCGAATGGCAGTTGTAGCAACCCTCGCGCACGTAGACATCGCGGCCCGCCAGTTCCAGCGCTGGATAGGGCTTCACCCCGGGCAGCGGCTGCACCGCCTCGGCCTGGTACATCAGCGGCACGATCTCGGCGAGGCCGCCGAACGACACCGCCACGGCGATGAACACCGCCAGCAGGCCGACGTTCTTCTCGATCTTCTCGTGCGCGTTGCTGTTCTTGTTGTCCTGGCTCATGGCGTCTGGTCCTCAGGCACGCGCATCGGCGGCGTCGGGCGGCAGCAGCGGCTGGTCGGCCGTGGCGCCGGCGTGGCGGTAGGTCTGGTAGACGTTCCAGGCCATCAGCAACATCCCGACCAGCACCAGCAGGCCGCCGAACAACCGGCCCAGGTAATAGGGATAGGTGGCGTTGAGCGATTCGACGAAGGTGTAGGTGAGCGTGCCGTCCGCATTGGTGGCGCGCCACATCAGGCCCTGCATGATCCCGGCGATCCACATCGCTGCGATGTAGAACACCACGCCCAGGGTGTGGACCCAGAAATGGGTGTCGATCAGCTTCACCGAATGCATCGTTTCGCGGCCCAGCAGCTTCGGCAGCAATGCGTAGATCGAGCCGATCGAGATCATCGCCACCCAGCCCAGCGCGCCCGCATGCACGTGGCCCACGGTCCAGTCGGTGTAGTGCGACAGCGAATTGACCGTCTTGATCGACATCATCGGTCCCTCGAAGGTCGCGATCATGTAGAAGCTCAGCGCCACGATCAGGAACTTCAGGATCGGGTCGGTGCGCAGCTTGTGCCACACGCCGGACAGGGTGAGGATGCCGTTGATCGCGCCGCCCCAGCTCGGCGCCAGCAGGATCAGCGAGAACACCATGCCCACCGACTGCGCCCAGTCGGGCAGCGCGGTGTACTGCAGGTGGTGCGGGCCGGCCCACATGTAGACCGCGATCAGCGCCCAGAAGTGGACGATCGACAGCCGGTAGGAATAGATCGGGCGCCCGGCCTGCTTGGGCACGTAGTAGTACATCATCCCGAGGAAGCCGGCGGTCAGGAAGAAGCCGACCGCGTTGTGGCCGTACCACCACTGCACCATCGCATCGACCGCGCCGCTGTAGGCGGAGTACGACTTCATCGCGCTGGCCGGCATCGCGATGCTGTTGACGATGTGCAGCAGCGCCACGGCGAGGATGAAGCCGCCGAAGAACCAGTTGGCCACGTAGATGTGCCGGACCTTGCGTTTTGCGATGGTGCCGAAGAACAGCACCGCGTAGGCCACCCACACCACCGCGATGAGGATGTCGATCGGCCATTCCAGCTCGGCGTATTCCTTGCCCTGGGTGAGGCCCATCGGCAGGGTCACCGCGGCGGCCACGATCACCGCCTGCCAGCCCCAGAACACGAACGCGGCCAGCTTGTCCGAGATCACCCGCACGTGGCAGGTGCGCTGGACCACGTGCAGGCTGGTGGCGAACAGCGCGCAGCCGCCGAACGCGAAGATCACCGCGTTGGTATGCAACGGGCGCAGGCGGCCGTAGCCGAGCCACGGGATGCCCTCGCCCAGGGTGGGCCAGTACAACTGCGCCGCGATGATGACGCCGACCAGCATGCCGACGATGCCCCAGGCTACGGTCATCACCGCGAACTGGCGCACCACCTTGTCGTTGTAGGTTCCGCTGTTCGCCTGCATGCTGCCTCCGTTGCTTGGCCCGCATCGTATGGAAACGCGCGGCGGGCCCGCTTGATCTGGATCAATTCGAACTGGCTGGCTGTCTGGCGGGCGCCACGATCCCCATCGCAGCCCCTAGCGGCAATAATAGACGCATTGGCCGCGCGCCTGCAGCGGCGGTGCGAACCATGACCGACCCCATCCCCCTCGACCTCGTCCGCCTGCGCCGCAGCTGCGCCGACTGCTCGCTGAGCGAACTGTGCCTGCCCGCCGGCGTGGACCGCGAGGACCTCGGGCGGCTGGACACCCTGGTCCAGCGCAGGCGCCCGTTGCGGCGCGGCGACAGCCTGTTCCGCACGGGCGATCCGCTGCACGCGTTGTACGTGGCCAGCGACGGTGCGTTCAAGACGGTGGTGGTGAACGAGGCCGGCGAGGAACACGTGCTGGGCTTCCACCTGCCGGGCGAGTTGTTCGGGCTGGACGCCGTGGGCGGCGGCAAGCACCGCTGCGAGGCCATTGCGTTGGGCGAGGCCCGGGTCTGCGAACTGCCGTTTGCCAACCTGTCCGCCGTGGCGGCGCAGTTGCCCAGCCTGCAACGCCAGTTGCTGCGGGTGATCGGCCAGAGCGCGGATCGCGACCATGACCACGTCGACGTGCTGTCGCGGCGCCAGGCCAGCGAACGCATCGCCCTGTTCCTGCATGGCCTGGGCGAGCGCTACCAGCGCATCGGCCAGCCGGGCGACCACTTCCAGTTGCCGATGAGCCGCGACGAGATCGCGCGCTACCTGGGCCTTGCGCTGGAGACGGTCAGCCGTGGTTTCACCCGCCTGCACGACGACGCGGTGATCGAGGTGCGCGGCCGGCGGGTGCGCATCCTCGATGGGGCCGCCCTGCATGCGGTCGCCAATGGCTGCGAGGCGGACGCGCCGCGGGCCAGCACAAACCCGCGCGCGTGACACCGTAGGGGCAGGCCCGTAGGGGCAGGCCCCCGTGCCTGCCCTTTGAAAAGCCGGGCAACCACGGGGGGTTGCCCCTACAGGTTGCGGCGATGGGGGGTTGCCCCTACAGGCCGCGGTGATGGGGGATTGCCCCACGGAAATATCGGGGATTTCCGATATGGCGGGTCATTGCATGGGCCGACGCTGGCCGCATGCAATTCAACCCCGATCTCCATCGCCGTCGTTCGATCCGCCTGCATGGCTACGACTACACCCAAACGGGTGCGTACTTCATCACGGCATGCACGCAAGGTCGTGCCCGCCTGTTCGGTGAAATCGTCGAGGGCCGGGTGCGATTGAACGCCGCGGGGGAGATGGTCTGGCGCATCTGGAACGACATGCCGTCGTGCTACCCGGGCATCGACATCGACGAATTCATCGTCATGCCCGACCACATCCACGGCATCGTCAATATCCGTCGGGACGGGCCACGGTATCCGTCCGCCATCGTCGATATCGGTAGGGGCGGGCCCCCGTGCCCGCCCCTGTCACCCAGCGGCGTTCCAGAAGCAGGGCAGGCACGGGGGCCTGCCCCTACGAATGGGTTTTCGATGGCGGATGCGGTGCATCGGCTGAAATCGATGACCACGCATGACTATTCCCGTGGCGTGTTGCTGCACGGCTGGCAGCCATTCAATGGCCGGTTGTGGCAGCGCAACTATTGGGAACACATCGTTCGCGATGAGGTCGCGCTGGAACGCATCCGTCGCTACATCCTCGGCAATCCGGCGCGGTGGAAACGGTAGGGGCAGGCCCCCGTGCCTGCCCTGCTCTTTTTGGGAAGAGCGGGCAACCACGGGGGGTTGCCCCTACGTCACGATGATCGATGTATTTGCGGGCAACCACGGGGGTTGCCCCTACGTCATGGGGACGGGGTTTTGCCGCCGTTGGCTGCGCGCCGCACCGTGGCAATGAATTCCGGGTCCGGCTTGCTGCCGACCTGTTCGGTGCGCGCGACGATGCGTCCTTCCGCATCCAGCAGGACCAACGCGCTGCCGTGGTTGAACTCGCCATCGGCCAACTGCCGATAGCGGATCCCGAGCAGGCCGGCGACGGCGCGCACGTCCGTCGCGGGTGGCGACGCCAGCACCCAGCGGCTGGCGTCCAGCGAGCGTTTGTCGAAGACCCTGCGAAGCGCCGCCGGGGTGTCGCGCGCCGGATCCATGCTGATCAGCACGATGCCGATGCGCCCGCGCTCGGCAGCGGACAACTGGTGTTCGATCGCCTTGCCGGAATCCACGATCAACGGGCAGATGTAGCGGCACGAGGTGTAGAACATCGAGACCACCCGCGGCTTGCCGCGCAGGCCGCGCCAGTCGGCGGTGCGCCCGTCCTGGTCGGTGAGCGGCAACGCGAGTTGGTAGATCGAATCGCGGGGCAACGGCTTGCCGGCGGGGGCGGCGGCAAGCGCCAGCGACGCGCAGGCCGCGAGGGCCAGGGCGATGAGCGCAAGCAGTCGCTTCGGGTTGCCTTGCGAGGCCATCATCGTGGTGCGCTCCAGGCGCAGCGGAACCCCATGTTGGCGGTGGCGTCATGCCCGTCCAGCGAGGACAGCATCGCCACCCGCATCATCACCGCATAGTTCTCGCGGTCGTCCATCGACAGCGCGCCGGCGCCGCAGAACTTCGACTTGTCGGGATCGCCCTGGGTGCGGTTGTCGCTGTCGACCAGCAGCGATGAGGAATCCTCGGCCCACTCCCACACCAGCCCATGCAGGTCCTGTACGCCCCAGGCGTTCGCTGCCTGCAGGCCGACCCGCGGCAGCACGGTGTTCGACGGGCGCGAATACCAGCCGAGGATGCGCTCGCGCCAGGCCGGGTCCTGGCGCGCGTCGCGGCGGGTCTCGTCGGCGGCGGCGGCGTATTCCCATTCGTTCCAGGTCGGCAGGCGCGCGCCGAGCGACCCGCAATAGGCATCGGCGGCGAACCAGCTGACCCAGACCACCGGCCGGTCCGGCAATGCATTGTCGCCAAGCGTGGTCGGACCCGCCCAATGCGACAGGTAGCGGGCTTCGGCGAACACCGGCGCGACCTTGCCGCGTTGCCAGCGTGGCTCCTTGCGCACGAAGGCCAGGAACTCCGCATTGGTCACCGGCCGCCGCATCAATGCGAATGGCGCGATCCGCACGCCGTCCTTCGCATCCTCGTAGCGCAGCACCGACTTGAACATGCCGCCCGGCAGGCCCGCGTAGCGCGAATCCAGCGCGCCGGCGGCAATGCCGGCGAGCGGGAGCGCGAGCAGCGCGATGGCCAGCATCCGGCGCATCGGTCAGTGGCCGTCCGATGCGCTGGCGGGCTTGGCGGCGCGTGCGGCGGCCGCATCGGCCTTGCTCACCTGGCCACCGGGGTTGCCCCAGCTGTTGAGCACGTAGGTACCGATGTTGGCCACCTCGTCGTCGGTCAGCTGGCTCATCGGCGGCATGTTGGAGTTGTAGTCCTTGCCATTGACCTTCACCGGGCCGACCAGGCCGTGCAGGATGATTTCCGGCAGGCGCCCGGGGTTGGCCTTGATGAAGTCGGAGCCAGCCAGCGGCGGGAACACCCCGGCCATGCCCGCGCCGTCGGGCTGGTGGCAGGTCGAGCAGGTGCCGGCGAACAACACCTTGCCCGCGGCGATCTGCTCCTCCTTCGTCAGGTTGCCGGCCTTGGCCGATGCGGCCGCGGCGGCGACCGGCGCGCGGCTGGTGCCGGCGGCCTGGTCGCCCAGGTACACGGCATCGACTTCCTTGCCCGAGTAGATCGCCTTGTTCTCCGGGCCATCGGCCTTGAGGATCGCCAGCGCGCCCTTGTTGAAGGCGCGGAAGATGCTGTGGTCGACCAGCACGTAGCTGCCCGGCACTTCCATGTGGAATTCCATCATCGCGGCGCCGCCGGACGGGATCAGGGTGGTCTGCACGTTTTCCTGGAACTTGGTGCCGCCCTCGTACCAGACCTTGTCGAAGATCTCGCCGATGACGTGGAAGCTGGACACCAGGTTGGGACCGCCATTGCCCACGTACAGGCGGACGGTCTCGCCGGTCTTGGCCGTCAATGCCTTGTCGCCGGTCATCGAGCCTTCCATGCCGTTGAACAGCACGTAGGTCGGGTGCTCGTCGATCGCCTTCTCCATGTTGAAGGGTTGGTGGCCCTTCTCGCGGTACTTGCCGGTGGTGTAGAAGTCGCCCTGCATCACGTAGTACTCCTTGTCGACCTTGGGCAAGCCTTCCGGCGGCTCGACCAGGATCAGGCCGTACATGCCGTTGGCCACGTGCATGCCGACCGGCGCGGTGGCGCAGTGGTAGACGTACAGGCCGGCGTTGAGCGCCTTGAAGCTGAAGCGGCTGACGTGGCCGGGCGCGGTGAAGCTGGAGGCCGCGCCGCCGCCGGGGCCGGTCACCCCATGCAGGTCGATGTTGTGCGGCATCTTGCTGTCCGGCATGTTGCGCAGGTGGAATTCCACCGTGTCGCCCTGGCGCACGCGGATGAAACTGCCGGGCACGGTGCCACCGAAGGTCCAGAAGGTGTAGGTGACGCCTTCGGAGATCTCCATGTCCTTCTCGATCACGTCCAGCGAGACGATCACCTTGGCAGGCGCGGTGCGCCCGGTCGCCGGAGGCACCAGCGGGGGCGAGGTGAGCACGGCTTCCACCGGCGCGCCCTGCGGCGGCCCGAAGTCGCCCTTCGCGGAACCGCCGGTGTCTTCGGCGGCAGGCTTCTCGGCGGCCGCGGATTCATCGTCGTTGCGGCTACAGGCGGGCAGGGCCATCGCGATGGCGAGGCTGAGCGCAAGCAATCGGTACGCATGTTTCATGCTGGTATCCCCATGGTCGAAAGGCCGGTGGTTTCGTCGCAGGCGAGCATCCGCCCGCAGGGTACGCCCGGCGTTGACCTGGATCAAGTGGAGGTGCCGCGCCGCGCGCAGGCGCGAGAC
>DATIDW010000025.1:0-75713 GCA_035456065.1 Thermomonas sp.
GCACCTCGACATGCTTGACCCAGGGCAAGGCCGCGAGCTTGCCGCGCAACTGGTCCAGGTCCACCGCGAAGAAACCCTTGCCGACATGCGGCACGACCGCCGCACGCACCTGTTGCTCGCTGACCTGGCGGAATTCGCCGGTCACCGACAGGTGCCGCATCGGCCAGCGCGAGCCCGCGATCCAGCCGTTGAGCACGGCGACCACCGGCATCGTCACGAGGGCGATCGCCAGGATCCAGGCAGCGATGCGCAAAACGGCATTCACGCCCGCGCGTCTCCCTTGAACGAGGTTTCCAGGATCCGCCAGCACAGGGTCTCGAAGTCGATGCCGACTTCGCGCGCGGCCTTGGGCACCAGCGAGTGGCTGGTCATGCCCGGCGCGGTGTTGACCTCCAGCAGGTAGAAGCGGCCGGTGGCGCGATCGCGCATGACGTCGACGCGGCCCCAGCCACGGCAGCCGGCGGCGACGAAAGCCTCCAGCGCGATCTGGCGGATCTCGGTCTCGTCCTGGCCGGTCATGCCCGGGCACAGGTACTGCGTGTCCTCGGCGATGTACTTGGCGTTGTAGTCGTACCACTCGCCCTTCGGCACGATGCGGATCGACGGCAATGCGACATCGCCGAGGATGCCGACGGTCAGTTCGTCGCCGACCACCATCTGCTCCATCAGCATCTCGCCGCCGTAGTCGCGGGCAACGCGGATCGCATCCTCGATGCCGCCCTCGTCGACCACCCGCGCCACGCCGACGCTGGAACCTTCGCTCGACGGCTTGACGAACACCGGCAGGCCCAGTCGCAGGGCGGCTGCACGCACATCTGCATCCGGCGACAGGCGCTCGAACTTCGGCGTCGGCAGGCCGGCGCTCATCCACACCTGCTTGGTGCGGATCTTGTCCATGGTCAACGCGCTGGCCAGCACGCCGCAGCCGGTGTACGGCACGTCGAAGGCCTCCAGCAGGCCCTGCAACACGCCATCTTCGCCACCACCGCGGTTGCCGTGGAGGATGTTGAAGACGCGGTCGAACTGGCCGTGCACCAGCGCGTCGACCAGCGCCGGGATGCCGTCCACCGCATGCGCGTCGACGCCGCGCGACTGCAGCGCTTCCAGCACGTTGCGGCCGGAATCCAGCGAGACCTCGCGTTCGGCGCTGCTACCGCCCATCAGCACGGCGACACGACCGAAGTCGCGCGCGTCGCTCACCCGCAGCGGCGGGAACTGGTCGGTGCTCATGCGCCTTCTCCAGGAGAGGATGTGCCCTGCAGGCCGCTGCGCGCCAGCTGCTGCGCGGCGGCGCCGATGTCGCCCGCGCCCATCAGCAGCAACAGGTCACCGTCGCGGAGCAGGCCGGGCAGCACGCCGGCCACGTCCACGGCGGCGTTGACCACCACCGGATCGACCCGGCCGCGGGTGCGGATCGAGCGCGCCAGCGACTTCGCGTCGGCACCGGCGATCGGCGCTTCGCCAGCCGGATACACCTCGGTCAGCACCAGCGCGTCGACGCCTGACAACACTGCGGCGAAATCGTCGAACAGGTCGCGCGTGCGCGAGTAACGATGCGGCTGGAACGCGACCACCAGGCGCCTGTCCGGCCAGCCGCCACGCGCCGCGTCGAACACCGCCGCGAGTTCCTTCGGATGGTGGCCGTAATCGTCCACCAGGATCACCTCGCCACCGCCGGCCAGCGGCAGCTTCGCCAGCTGGTTGAAGCGGCGACCGATCCCGGCGAACTGCTCCAGCGCGCGGGCGATGGCCTCGTTGGTCACGCCGAGCTGCCATGCCACCGCCGATGCCGCCAGCGCGTTCTGCACGTTGTGCCGCCCGGGAAGTGCCAGCGTGCACGGCGTGCGCGAGCCATCCGGCAGGCACAGCGTGTAGTGCATGCGCCCGCCCTGCTGGCGCACGTCCTCGGCACGCACGTCGGCGCCGGCGCTGAAGCCGTAGGTCAGCACATGGCGCGGGGTGTTCGCGGCCAGTGCGGCGACTTCGGCATCGTCGACGCACAGCACCGCCAGCCCGTAGAACGGCAGCCGGTGCAGGAATTCGGAGAAGGCCGCCTTGACCCGGGCGAAGTCGCCACCGTAGTTCTCGAGGTGGTCGGCATCGATGTTGGTGACGATCGCCACCGCCGGGTTCAGGCGCAGGAAGCTGCCGTCGCTTTCGTCGGCCTCGGCGACCAGCCACTGGCCGCCACCGAGGCGCGCGTTCGCGCCGGCGGCCAGCAGCTGCCCGCCGATCACGAAGGTCGGATCCATCCCGCCCTCGGCGAGCACGCTGGCCAGCAGCGAGGTGGTGGTGGTCTTGCCGTGGGTGCCGGCCACCGCGATCCCGCGCTTGAAGCGCATCAACTCGGCCAGCATTTCCGCGCGCGGCACGACCGGGATGCGCTGCGAACGCGCTTCCATCAATTCCGGGTTGCTCGCGTTGATCGCGCTGGAGACCACCACGCAGTCGGCATCGAGCACGTTGGCGGCGGCATGGCCCTTGCTGATGGTGGCGCCCAGCAAGGCCAACCGGCGGGTCACCGCGTTGTCGGCATTGTCGGAACCGCTGACCTGGTAGCCGAGCGTGCACAGCACTTCCGCGATGCCGCTCATGCCGACGCCACCGATGCCGACGAAGTGCACGCGCGGGAACGCCTTGGTCAGGTCGCCGATCTGCTGCAGGCGCAGGCTGTTGATGGACATCAGGCGGCTTCCTTGCGGATGGTTTCCAGCACCACGTCGGCGACACGCTCCGCCGCGTCAGGCTTCGCCAGCGAACGCGCGGCGCTCGCCATCGCGACACGCTTGCCCGGGTCGGCGGCAAGTTCGGCAAGCAGCGACTGCAAGCGCGCGGCGAGATCATCGGCCTGCGGCAACAGCACGGCCGCGCCGCGCTCGACGAGGTACTCGGCGTTGCGGGTCTGGTGGTCGTCGACCGCCTGCGGGAACGGCACCAGCACGCTGCCGACACCGACCGCGCACAGCTCGGCGAGGGTCAGCGCACCGGCGCGGCAGACCACGATGTCGGCGTGCGCGTAGGCCGCGGCCATGTCGGCGATGAAGGGTTCGACGGTGGCGGCCACGCCCGCGTCGGCATACGCCTTGCGCGCGTCGTCGAGCATTTTCTCGCCGGCCTGGTGCCGGATCTCCACCGGCAGGCCGATTGCCGCGACCGCTTTCGGCACCGCGTCGTTCAAGGCGCGCGCGCCCTGGCTGCCGCCCAGCACCAGCAGGCGCAGCGCGCCACCGTGACCGAAGTCGCGCTGTTGCGGCGGCGCGACCTGGGCGATCTGCGCACGCACCGGATTGCCGACCAGGATTTCCTTCGCGAAGGTCTGCGGGAATCCGACCAACACCTGTTGCGCGACTTTCGCCAGCGCCTTGTTGGTCATGCCCGCGGCGCGGTTCTGTTCGTGCACCAGCAATGGGATGCCGGCGATGCGCGCGGCGATGCCGCCCGGACCGGCCGCGAAGCCACCGAAGCTCACCACCGCCGACGGCTGGCGGATCCGCAGCACGCGCGCGGCATCGCGCACGGCGCGCAGCAGCTTCAGCGGCGCGGACAGCAGGGTGGCCAGGCCCTTGCCGCGCACGCCCTTCACCGCGATGGTGTCGATGGCGATGCCGTGCTGCGGCACCAGCCGCGTCTCCATGCCGCCATCGGCGCCCAGCCATCCCACTTGCACGCCGCGCTCGCGCAGCGCCTGCGCGACCGCAAGCCCGGGGAAGATGTGGCCACCGGTGCCGCCGGCCATGATCAGCACGGTCTCGCCACGGGCAGCGATGGGCGCAGCTGCGTTCAACGGGAGCGCCTCAAGGTGGACGACGAGCTGACGTCTCCGCGCGTGCCCATGCCCGGCTCCACGCGCTGGCGCAGGCGGCTGGTGCCACGCATGGCGCCGTCGGCCTGGATCGGCGGCTGCGCTGTCTCCGGCCCCGGCCCGGCCGGCGCCTGGTTGGCCAGTCCGCGCAGCTTCGCGACCTGCCGCGCGGCGCGCTCGTATTCCCAGGACACGCGCAGCAGCAGGCCCATCGCGGCGCAGGTCATCAGCACCGAGGAGCCACCCGAGGAAATCAGCGGCAGGGTCAGGCCCTTGGTCGGCAGGATCCCCAGGTTGACGCCGATCGAGACGAAGCTCTGCAGCGCCATCCACAGGGCGATGCCGAAGGCGATGTAGCCGGCGAAGTGGCGCTTCATCTCCACGCACTGCAGGCCCAGCCAGAACGCGCGGCCCGCCAGCAGCACGTACATCGCCAGCACCGCGCAGGCGCCGGCGAAGCCGAGCTCTTCGGCGATCACCGAGAAGATGAAGTCGGTATGCGCCTCCGGCAGGTAGGACAGCTTCTGCACCGACGCGCCCAGGCCCACGCCCAGCCACTCGCCGCGGCCGATCGCCATCAGTGCGTTGCTCAGCTGGTAGCCGGCGCCGAGCTGGTCCTGCCACGGATCCATGAACGAGGTGACGCGGCGCATGCGGTAGGGCTCGAACACCACCAGCAGCACCAGCGCCGGCACCATCAGCAGGATCGGCAGGATGATGCGCTGGAGCGGCGCGCCGCCCAGCAACAGCATGCAGATGGTGATGCCCAGCAACAGCACCGACGAGCCGAAGTCCGGCTGCAGCAGCAGCAGCACGACCAGCGCGCCGACCACCGCGACCGGCTTCAGCATCGCCATCCAGGTGACCGCCACGTCCTCGCTGTAGCGCTTGAGGTAGCTCGCCAGCCAGACGATGTAGAGGACCTTGACCGCCTCCACCACCTGGAACTTGGAGATGCCGAGGTTGATCCAGCGGCGCGCGCCGTTCACCGTGCTGCCCAGCACCGGCACGTACACCATCAGCAGCAGCAGGAAGCAGCCGAGCAGCAGCAGCTGGCTGTACTGCTCGATCGTCTTGAGTTCGGTGCGCATGGCGATCGCCGCCAGCACCAGCCCGACCACCAGGAACATCACGTGGCGGGTCAGGAAATACCAGGGACCCACGTCCATGCCGGCGCCGGCGACCGCGGCCGAGCCGACCATCACCACGCCCGTGCACGCAAGCGCGATCGCCACGCCGAGCAGCCACGGGTCGAAGCGCCCGCGGATGTCGTCGACGCGGGTCGCCTGGCGGGTGGAATCGTGGGCGACGGCGCTCATCAGCGGACCTTCAAGGTGGCCAGGCCGACCAGCACCAGCACCACGCTGATGATCCAGAAGCGCACGATCACCCGCGGCTCCGGCCAGCCCTTCAGTTCGAAGTGGTGGTGGATCGGCGCCATCCGGAACACGCGCTTGCCGGTGAGCTTGAAGCTGGCGACCTGGATCATCACCGACAGGGTCTCGATGACGAAGATGCCGCCCATGATCACCAGCACCAGTTCCTGGCGCACGATCACCGCGACGGTGCCGAGCACCGCGCCCAGCGCGAGCGCGCCGATGTCGCCCATGAACACCATCGCCGGGTAGGTGTTGAACCACAGGAAGCCGAGGCCCGCGCCGGCGATCGCCGCGCAGATGATCACCAGTTCGCCCGCACCCGGCACGCGCGGGATCTGCAGGTATTCGGCGAACACCGCGTTGCCCGAGGCATAGGCGAACACGCCGAGCGAGCACGACACCAGCACCGTCGGCATGATCGCCAGGCCGTCGAGGCCGTCGGTGAGGTTGACCGCGTTGGAGAAGCCGACGATCCAGAAGTAGGCGATGGCGACGAAGCCGATCCCGGCCAGCGGCAGCGCGATCGACTTGAAGAACGGCACGTAGAAGGTGGTCGCCGCCGGCACGTCGGCGTAGGCATACAGGTAGATGCCCGCGGCGAGCCCGAGCACCGACTGCAGCGCGTACTTGGTGCGCGAGCGCATGCCGTTGGGGTCGCGCTTGACGATCTTGATCCAGTCGTCCCACCAGCCGATCGCGCCGAAGCCGACCATCACCACCAGCACGACCCAGACGTACTTGTTGCGCAGGTCGGCCCACAGCAGCACCGAGGCCAGCACGGTCAGCAGGATCAGCGCGCCACCCATGGTCGGGGTGCCGGCCTTGGAGAAATGCGATTGCGGGCCATCCTTGCGGATCGGCTGGCCACCCTTCAGCGTGGCCAGCCGGCGGATCATCGCCGGGCCCCACCACAACGACAGCGCGAGCGCCGTGAGCGCGCCGAGGATCGCGCGGAAGGTCAGGTAGTTGAACAGGCCGAAGTGGCTCTGCAACTGCTCCAGCCAGCGGGTCAGTTCAAGCAGCATCCGTCGTTCCCCTGCCGTTTTCCGCCGCGTCGCGCTGCATCAGCGCCTTGACGATGCGATCCATCGCGCTGCCGCGCGATCCCTTCACCAGCACCCGCACGCCCGGCCGCAATCCGGCGGCGAGCGCGGCGGCGAGCGCCTCATGCGTGTCGAACGCCCGCGCCCCGTCGCCGAACGCCCGCGAGGCATATGCGCTCAGGTCGCCGAGCGTGAACACGCGGGCGATGCCCGCGGCCTTCGCGCGCTCGCCCGCCTGCGCGTGCAGCGCGACCTCATCGGGTCCGAGCTCGCGCATGTCGCCCAGCACCAGCCAGCCCTCGTCGCCACTGCCCGCCAGGGTGTCGATGGCGGCGGCGAGCGAACCGGGATTGGCGTTGTAGCTGTCGTCGACCAGCACCGCGCCAGAGCGCAAAGCGTGCGCGACCAGCCGGCCGGCGACCGGCCGCGCGGTTTCAAGGCCGGCGCGGACCTGCGCCAGCTCGGCGCCCACCGCGAACGCCATCGCCGCCGCCGCAAGCGCGTTGAGCACGTTGTGGCGGCCCGGCATCGGCAACGCCACCTCGGCTTCGCCCTGCGGCGAGACCAGCACGAAGCGCGAGCCCCCTGCGTCGACGCGGATGTCGCGCGCGTGCACGTCGGCATCCGCGCCGATGCCGAAGCGCAGCACGTGGCGATCATGCAGGCGCCCGCTGAAATAGCCGGCGAAGCCGTCGTCGGCGTTGACCACCGCCACGCCATCGACGGGCAGCGCGTCGTAGATCGCACCCTTGGTCTCGGCCACGCCCTGCAGGCTGCCCATGCGCTCGAGGTGCGCGGGCGCGATGTTGTTGACCAGCGCCACGTCCGGCCGCGCGATCGCGGTGAGGTAGGCGATGTCGCCGGGCTTGCCGGCGCCCATCTCGTACACCGCGAAGCGCGCGTCGTCCGGCGCGGCCAATACCGCCAGCGGCAGGCCGATCTCGTTGTTGCGGTTGCCCGGGTTGGCGTAGGCACCGCCGACCTGGTCGAGGATCGCGAGCAGCAACGCCTTCACCGAGGTCTTGCCGTTGCTGCCGGTGATCGCCAGCACGCGGGTATCGCGCAGGCGCTGCACCGCGCCCGCGAACGCGGCCAGCGCGAGCGCGGTGTCGGCGACCACCACCTGCGGCGCGTCGATGTCCAGTTCGCGCGCGACCAGCGCGGCAACGCAGCCGCCCTCGATCGCGGCGCGCACATGCGCATGGCCGTCGAACCGCTCGCCCGCGAGCGCGATGAACAGCGCATCGCCGCCCGGCAGCGCGCGGGTGTCGGTGGCGATGGCGTCGACCACGCGATCGACGCCCACCACGCGCCCACCGGTGGCCCCTGCGATCCAGCTGAGCGAACGCGGCGTCATGGCCGCGCCCCCGCATCCACGTGCTGCGCGCTGGATTCCTGCGCGCGACGACGCAACAGGTCGCGGGCGACCGCGGTGTCGTCGAACGCATGGCGGACGCCGGCGATCTCCTGGTAGGGCTCGTGGCCCTTGCCGGCGACCAGGACCACGTCGTCCGGGCCGGCCGCGGCCACTGCCCGCGCGATGGCGGCGGCGCGGTCGCGCTGCACCGTCACCCGCGAGGCGTCGGCGAAGCCCGCCAGGATGTCGGCGACGATGATGTCGCCATCCTCGTTGCGCGGGTTGTCGTCGGTGACGATGACGCTGTCCGCCAGCCGTTCGGCGATCGCCGCCATCTGCGGACGCTTGCCGCGGTCGCGCTCGCCACCGCAGCCGAACACGCAGGCGAGCGTACCGACGGTATGCGCGCGCAGCGATGCGAGCGCCTGTTCAAGCGCGTCCGGGGTATGCGCGTAATCGATCACCACCAGCGGCGAGCCGCCCTCGCCGCCGAGGCGGTTCATGCGGCCATCTACCGGCGCCAGCTGCGACAGGGTCTCGGCGACCAGCGCCGGCGCCATGCCCAGCGCGAACAGGGTCGCGGCCACGCCCAGCAGGTTGTCGACATTGAAGCGGCCGAGCAGCGGTGAACGCACCTGGTGCGCCTGGCCGCCCGCATCCAGCAGGAAGCGGATGCCGCTGCCGTCCAGCTGCACGTCCTCCGCGCGCACGCTGGCATGGGCAGCGCCGCGCGACGAGAAGCCGACCGCGCGCACCTTGCCGCTGACCGCATCGAAGAGCTCGCGGCCGAAGGCATCATCGAGGTTCACCGCGGCCGCGCGCAGTCCAGGCCAGTCGAACAGCCGCGCCTTGGCCGCGCCGTAGCCGGCCATGTCGCCGTGGTAGTCGAGATGGTCGCGGGTGAGGTTGGTGAATACCCCGACATCGAAATGCACGCCATCGACCCGACCCTGGTCGAGCGCATGCGAGGAGACCTCCATCGCGACCGCCTGCGCACCTTCGTCGCGCAATTCCGCGAGCAGCGCATGCATGCGCAGGACCAACGGGGTGGTGAAACCGGTCGGCACGATCTTCGGCCAGATGCCGGCGCCGAGCGTGCCCACCGTGCCCGCCTTCTGGCCACGCAGGGTCCAGGCTTGGGCCAGCAGTTGCACGGTCGAGGTCTTGCCATTGGTGCCGGTCACCCCGACCGTGGTCATCGCCGCGCTCGGGTGGTCGTGGAAGCTGTCGGCCATCGTGCCCATGCGCGCGCGCAGGCCGGCCACCGGGATCGCGTCCGCCGGCGCCGGCAGGGCCTCCGGCGCGGGTGGTTCGAACAGGATCGCGGCGGCACCGGCCTCGCGGGCGGCATCGACGAAGTTCAGGCCGTGCGCGCCGAACCCGGCGATCGCGACGAAGGCGTCGCCCGGCTGGACCTCGCGGCTGTCCATCACCAGGCCGGTGACGGCGAGGTCGGTGGACAGGCCTTCCAGTTCGGGCAGCAATTCGCTGAGCAGCATCGCGCGGGTCATGGCAGCGACCTCGCCGGGACCGCCCCGGCATCGGCCACCGCCTGCACCGGGAGCGCATGCCCGCTGGCCTTGGCGCGCTTGGCTTCGGCCACGGCCTGCGCCGCCAGCCACGCATCGAGGTTGTCCGGCGACACGTCCATCAGGCGCAGCGAACCCTCCATCACCGTGCGGAACACCGGCGCCGAGACCAGGCCGCCGTAGTAGCCCTTGCGCGACGGGTCCGGGTCGTTGACCGCGACCACCATCGCGAAGCGCGGCTTGTCCACCGGCACCAGGCCGGCGAAATAGCCGATGTAACGGCGCGAATAGCCGCCGGCGCTGGCCTTGCGCGAGGTGCCGGTCTTGCCGGCAACGTGGTAGCCGAGGATCGCCGCCTGCGTCGCGGTGCCACCCGGTTCGGTCACGGTCTGCATCATGTGCAGCACCTGGTTGGCGATCACCGGATCCAGCACCTTCCGCGGGTTGCCGCGCTGGCCCTTGACGAAGGTCGGCGGATTGAGCACGCCGCCATTGCCGATCGCCGCATAGGCCACGGCGATCTGCAACGGCGTGGCATTGAGGCCGTAGCCGTAGCTGATGGTCTGCTTGCTGGTGCCGCTCCAGCGGGCGTGGCCGGGAAACAGGCCGGCCGCCTCGCCGGGGAAGCCGCTGCCGGTGACATGGCCGTAGCCGAAGCGGCGCAGGAAGCTGTCGAACTGCGCATCGCCCAGGCGCTTGGCGATCAGCGCCGCGCCGATGTTCGAGCTCTTGCGGATCACCCCGGTGGTATCCAGCACGCCATAGTTGTGGGTATCGGTGGTGCGGTACTTGCCGTTCGGGATCCAGCCGGGGCTGGTGTTGAACAGCGAGGTCGTGCTGATCACCCCTGCTTCCAGCCCGGCCGCCACGGTCAACGGCTTCATCGTCGAACCCGGCTCCAGCAGGTCGGTCACCGCGCGGTTGCGGTGCGCGTCGCGCGGGCTGGTGCCGACCGCGTTGGGATTGAAGGTCGGCAGGTTGACCATCGCCAGCACCTCGCCGGTGCCGACGTCGAGCACCACCGCGGAGCCGCTGCTCGCGCCGGTCTCGACCAGCGCCGTGCGCAGCTCGCGGTGCGCCAGGTACTGGATGCGGCGATCGATGCTGAGCGCCAGGTCGCGTCCCGGCTGGGCGGCGCGGACCAGGTCCACGTTCTCGACGATCTGCCCGCGGCGGTCGCGGATCACGCGCTTGGCGCCGGGGGTGCCGCGCAACCAGTCGTCGAAGGCCAGCTCCAGGCCTTCCTGCCCACGGTCGTCGATGTTGGTGAAGCCCAGCACGTGGGCCACCGCCTCGCCCTGCGGATAGAAGCGGCGGTATTCGCGCTGGCTGGCCACGCCCGGGATGCCGAGCGCGAGGATGCGCGCCGCCTCGTCGGGGTTGATCCGGCGCTTGAGGTAGACGAATTCCTTGCCTGCGCGCTGGCTGAGGCGGCTGGCCAGTTCGTCCTGCGGCATGCCCAGCGCACGCGCCAGCGCCGGCAGGCGAGCCGGCACCTTCAGCAATTCCTTCGGGTTGCCCCAGATCGATTCGACCGGCGAGGAAATCGCCAGCGGTTCGCCGTTGCGATCGGTGATCATCCCGCGCGAGGTGGCGATCGGGATCTCGCGGACGAAGCGCGCGTCGCCCTGCTGCTGGTAGAACGCATGGTCGATGACCTGCAGGTCCAGCGCGCGCGCCAGCAGCGCCACCGAGCACAGCCCGAGCGCGCCGCAGACCATCGCCAGCCGGCTGCGCAGGTTGAATTGCGCGCGCGAGCGCGGCCGGCTGCCTTGCGGGCGCCCGCGCTCGCGGCGCTCGCCATCGCTGGCCCCGGGCAATGGCAGCTGCTTGCCGAACAGTTTCATTGGCGCAGCACCACGATGTCCTCGGTGCGCGGGAACACCATGCCCAGCCGCGAGCGCGCGACCTGGTCGACGCGGTTGCTCTCGGCCCAGGTGGCCTGCTCAAGCTGCAGGCGGCCGAACTCGATGTTGAGTTCGTCGCGCGCACGCTCCAGCTTGCTCAGGGCGATGAATGCCTGCCGATGCTCGTGGCGGTCGCGCACGACCAGCAACGCGGTCACCACGTTGGCGACGACCAGCACGGCGACCAGGAAGGTGCGATTCATGCCCGGCCCTCGCGCGTAGCGCTCGGGCGTTCATCGGCGCGCGAGCCAGTGGCTCGCACACGCGCCTCTTCACGTCCAAGCCGCTCGGCGACGCGCAGCACCGCACTGCGCGCGCGCGGATTCGCGCCCAACTCGGCATCGCCCGCCTTCTGCGCGCCATCGACCAGGCGCAGGGTCGGGGTGAATGCGATCTCGACCGGCATCCGGCGGTTGGCCGGCGGCGCCTTGGCATGGCGCAGCATGAAGCGCTTGACGATGCGGTCTTCCAGCGAATGGAAGCTGATCACCGCCAGCCGGCCACCGGGCTTCAGCCGATGCATCGCGGCGTCCAGACCTGTTTCGAGGTCGTCCAGCTCGCGGTTGATGAAGATGCGGATCGCCTGGAAGCTGCGGGTCGCCGGATGGATCTTGCTGTCGCCGCGCGGCATCACCGATGCGATCAGTTCTGCCAGCTGCGCGGTGCGCAGCAGCGGGGCTTCCACGCGCCTGGCGACGATCGCGCGGGCGATGCGCCGGCTCTGGCGCTCCTCGCCATGCAACCACAACACGTCGGCGATTTCGGTATCGGTGGCGCGGGCCAGCCATTCGGCGGCGCTCTCGCCCGAATCCGGATCCATGCGCATGTCCAGCGGGCCATCCTTGCCGAACGAGAAGCCGCGCTCGGCCACGTCCAGCTGCGGCGACGACACGCCGAGGTCGAACAGCACGCCATCGAGGCCGGCGTCCGTGGCCGACCAGCCGGCCAGGTCGGCGAAGCTGCCGCGATGCCAGGACACGCGCGCATCGTCACGGGCCAACTGCTCGGCCACGGCGATCGCCTCGGGGTCCTTGTCCATCACCAGCAGGCGGCCTCCCGGCCCAAGTCGCTGCAACACACCACCGGCGTGCCCGCCACGCCCGAACGTGCCATCCAGATAGGTTCCATCCACCTTCACCGCCAGGCCCTCCATGACCTCGGCGAACATCACGGGGAGGTGGGCGGACGCGATGGCCGCGCCACCTTTGCTCACAACGCGAGGTCCAGCAGGTCCTCGCCCAGGTCGGCGTCGCCAAGCGTCTGCCGGATCTGTTCGTGGTGGGCCTGCTCGCTCCAGAGTTCGAACTTGTCGCCCATGCCCAGCAGGACGGCCTTTTTCTCGATCCCCACTGCGCCACGCTGGCTGGCGGGGATCGAAATACGGGCGCTGCCGTCCGGTTCCGCGAACGCCGCCGCGCCCACCAGCTTCAACTGCAGCAGCCGGCTGTTCTTCTTGGTCCGCGGCAACGCATTGACCTGGTCGCGCACGCGCTCCCAGACCGGCTGCGGGTACAGGTAGAGGCAGCCGGATTCGAACGGGTTGTAGGTGATGACCAGGCGGTTGCCGCACTCGCGCGCGACAATCTCCCGGTAGGCGGTCGGAATCGCCAGCCGGCCCTTGTCGTCGATGGTGATGGCGGTTTCGCCCTGGAACATGCCCCTACCTCGTGTCGCCTCCGTCTTTGGCGGAGTTCATGACAGGAAAACCACTAATTTCCCGGTTTTCCCACGAGTCGCCACATTAGGCACGGCATTTGACCTTGTCAACAACAATCCACAGGACTTTTCGCCTGTCCGTTCAAGGACTTGCAGCAATCTTCAGAGACTTGTTCAAGGTTTATCCACAAGCCACTGTTTAGTCTCATTTTTTGAGAATCCGTGACCTTCGGCACATCGGCGGGGCAGCGCATTCAGGCCACCGACACGCGATGCTGCAGCGCAAAACCCGCGCCGGCGACAACACCCACGCCTCTGCCAGAATGCGCGGCATGTGTCTGGTCGCCCTCGCCTGGAACGCCCACCCGCGCTGGCGACTGGTGCTGGCCGGCAATCGCGATGAATTCCATTCCCGGCCGACCGCGCCACTGGCGGCCTGGCCGGCCATCGGCGTCCTCGCCGGCCGCGACCTGAGATCCGGCGGCACCTGGGTTGGCATGGGCCCGGGAGGCCGCGTCGCGGTCATCACCAATGTCCGCGACGGCCTGGCGCCCGCCTTCGCGGGTCCCTCGCGCGGCGCCCTGCCGGTCGATTTCCTCCGCGGCGACGCGAGCGCCCTCGCCCACGCCGCGGCACTCGCCACCCTGGCCGGCGACTACGCCCCCTTCAACCTGGTGCTGGCCGATGCAGGGGAGTGCGCCTACGTCGGCAACCACCCCGCCAGCGGCGTGCATGCAGTCCTGCCCGGCGTCCACGGACTGTCGAACGGCGCGTTCGATGCGCCCTGGCCCAAGACCCGGCAGCTGCGAACCGCCCTGCAGGATTGGGTCGATGGCGACAACGACGATCTCGCCCCCCTGTGGCAAGCGCTGGCCGATGAACACCTCGCCGCGGATGCCGAACTCCCGGACACCGGCGTGGGGCTCGACCTGGAACGACGGTTGTCCCCCGCCTTCATCCGCGGCCGCGACTACGGGACCCGCGCCAGCACGCTGATCCTGGTCGGCCACGATGGCCACGACCACATCCACGAGCGCCGTTTCGGCCCGGATGGCGTGTTCGAAGGCGAAACCGTGCTGCGCGGCGACCCGCTCTTGTAGCCCGGGCAGAGCGCAGCGAAACCCGGGATGCGGGGCAATCGAGTAGCCGTGCGTCGGAGTCAACGATAGAGCCCCGGGTTTCGCTGCGCTCTACCCGGGCTACGCGACCAGCCGCTGACTCGACGAGGCCGAGATCCTCCCGCGGCCAAGCCCCCTTCAGTAAGGGGGCGCGCCGACAGGCGCGGGGATCTGGAAGCGTACGCATGGGGGCCAAAGTTTGCGCAGCCAACTTTGGGGGCTTTCCTGCGCTCGCGCAGGAAAGGTAGTGGCGGAGCCGGCCGATAAGCCGGGTTCTGTCTGGGACAGTCATTCCTCTAGGCGCACGGTCACCCGTACGCTCAAGCAGCCTACCCGGAGACACCGCGGGCCGCGGCATCGTCTCCCTATTTGGCCTTGCTCCCGGTGGGGTTTGCCGTACCGGCCTGTTGCCAGGCTCGCGGTGCGCTCTTACCGCACCATTTCACCCTTACCTGCCAGATTGCTCCGACATAGGCGGTATCTTTCTGTTGCACTTTCCGTCGGCTCGCGCCGCCCAGGCGTTACCTGGCACCGTACCCTGTGGAGCCCGGACTTTCCTCGGCATTGTTTCCAATGACGCGACTGCCTGGCCGACTCCGCCACGGGCATTGTCGCACGCGACCGTCGACGCGGCTCACTCGCCGCCGTACAGCGCCTTGCGCGGCGCACCCGACAACTCCGACGCCAGCTTCGCCGCCGTCGAGGGCGGCAGGTGTTTCGCAAGGGTGGCGTACACGCGGCGACCTTCGGTGACCCTGGCGTCGGCATCCTCGGGGGCACCCTGCACCATCAGCACGAACTCGCCCTTGCGCTGGTGTTCGTCGGCACGCACGCACCCGGCCAGCTGCGCGAGGGTGCCGTCGAGCACGGTCTCGAACAATTTGGTGAGCTCGCGCGCCATGACCGCGGGTCGATCCGCGCCGAACGCGGCCACGGCATCGTCGAGCGCTTCCTCGATGCGGTGCGAGGACTCGTAGAAGATCAGCGTGCGTGGTTCCGCGGCAAGCGACTGCAGGTGCTCGCGGCGGGCCTTCGGCCTGGCCGGCAGGAAGCCTTCGAAGACGAAGCGGTCGCTGGGCAGGCCGGCCACGCTGAGCGCCGCGACCAGCGCACTGGCGCCGGGCACCGGGCTGACCTGGACGCCAGCCTCGCGGGCGGCACGCACCAACCGGAAGCCCGGGTCGCTGACCAGCGGGGTGCCGGCATCCGAGACCAGTGCCAGCGAGTCGCCGGCCAGCAGGCGGGTGACGATGCGCTGGGCGATGGCCTCCTCGTTGTGCTCGTGCAGGGCGAGCAGCGGCGTCGAAATCCCGAAATGGGCGAGCAGTTGCCCGCTGCGGCGGGTGTCCTCGGCGCAGATCGCGGCCACCGAGGCCAGCACTTCGCGCCCGCGCGCGCTGAAATCGCCGAGATTGCCGATCGGCGTGGCGACGACGTACAGGGTCCCGGAACGTTGCATCGCCTGCCTTCATCGTGGTCGCGGGTAGAATCCTAGCCGGTTCCCGAACGAGCGCCGAGACGTGGCCCTGAAACAACCCGCCATCGCCCTCCTGTTGCTGGTCCTGGCCGGCTGCGCCAGCGTGGACGTGCAGCGGCCCGCCGCCACGACCTCCGCTTACAGCGCCGCCTTCACCGAGGCGCAGGCGCTGGCGCAGGGCCATGCCGCACTGGCCGGCCCGGCCCGCGGCGCGAATGCGGGCCGCATCGAGGCGCTGCTGGCCGGGCTGGACGATGCCGCGCTGGCCCGCGATGCCGCACGCCTGCCGGCCGGCGACCCGCTGTATTCCTTCGCCGGCCGCGCCCTGCTCAACCGCGGCCTGCCGCTGCCGCGCCCGTTCGATCGCGGCGACGCCAGTTTCGGCGCCGCCGACCGTCCCGCGGCCGACCGCGACGGCTACCGGCCACCGATGAAGGTCGGCGTGCTGCTGCCGCTGAGTGGCGGCCAGTCGGCCGCTGCCGCCTCCGTGCGCGACGGTTTCCTCGCCGGCTACTACGGCGAGCGCCGGCGCCGCCCCGAGTTGCGCTTCTACGACACCGCCGCCGGCGCCAGCGCCGCGTATGCGCGCGCTACCGCCGAGGGCAACGATTTCGTGGTCGGGCCGCTTGCCCGCGACGAGGTCGATGCGGTGTTCGCCGACGAGACCCCGTCGGTGCCGCTGCTCGCCCTCAACCGCGGCAGTCGCACGCCGCCGCCGGGCAGCGCGGCGTTCTCGCTGTCGCCGGAAGACGAGGGGATCAGCATCGCCCAGTACCTGATCCAGCGCGGTGCCAGGCAAGTGCTGGTCATCCACGGCGGGGACGACGCGCAGCGGCGCACTGCGGCGGCGGCGCAAACTCAATTGCAACGCCGCGGCGTGCGGGTCACGGCGAGCCTGGACTACAGGGAGGACATGGCCGCCGCGCTGCGCCAGGCGGTGCAGGCCGAGGGCGGCGTCGACACGTTGCTGCTGTCCTTGAAGGGCTCGCAGGCGCGGGTGCTGGTGCCGCAACTGGCGGCTGCGGGTTTGTCGGCCACGCCGCGCGTCGCCACGTCGCAGATCGCGTCCGGCACCGGCAAGCCGGCCGAGGACGCGGTGCTGGATGGCATCGTCTATCCCACCGAGGCCTGGGGCATACGCGGTGTCGATGGCCTGCCCTCGCAAGCCAGCGCCGCGGCCCTCGTGGACACCGCCAGGGGACCGGCCGCGCGGCTGTTCGCCTTCGGCTACGACGCCTGGTTGCTGACCGGCTACCTAGAGCGGCTGGCGCTGTCGAACAACGCCGACATCGCCGGCGCCACCGGACGCCTCGGCCTGGACGGTTTCGGCAACGTGCTGCGCGTGCCCGGCTGGTCGCGCTTTTCCGGCGGCGTGCCGGTGCCGCTGGCCGATGGCGCCCGCTGATCGGCGCACGCCACGGCGCATCCGCGGCGACGCCGTCGAAACCGCCGCGCTGGTCCACCTGCAGGCGCACGGCCTGCGCCTGCTGTCCCGCAATGCCGCCGCGCGGGGCGGCGAGATCGACCTGGTCATGCTCGACAAGGGCGGGGTCGATGGCGAGGCCGTGGTGTTCGTCGAGGTCCGCTATCGCGCGGGCAGTTCCTTCGGCGGCGGCGTGGCCTCGGTCGACGCCGGCAAGCGCCGTCGCCTGGTGCGCGCCGCGCAGGTCTTCCTGCAACGGCATCCACGCCATGCCGACGCGTCCTGCCGCTTCGACGTGGTTGCCGCCAGCGGCGATCCCGCCTCGCCTACGCTCGAGTGGCTCAAGGACGCATTCCGCGCCGACGAGGCCTGAGCGAACGACCGCGTGCACAGCGGCCAACCAACGGCATACGCGCTGCGCTGCGCGAACCCGTACCCTGCGCCGTCTCCTTTCGCGACCATCCGTCATGCCGCCACGCTTCCTGCTCGGCCTCGCCCTGCTGCTCGCCCCATTCGCCAGCGTCCAGGCGCAGGACCCCGCGCCGAAGGAATACCGCGTGCTGCTGGTCGGCAACAGCCTGACCTACACCAATAACCTGCCGGCGCTGTTGCGCGCCGTCGGCGCCTCGCAAGGCACGACGATCACCACCGAGACCTATGCGGCGCCGGGCGGCACCCTGTCCGAACGCTGGCGCGACGGAAAAGCCGCCGAGGCCCTGCGCACGCGCAAGTTCGACGTCGTCGTGCTGCAGGAGATCGGCGGCCAGGTCGGCTGCCTCTCCAGCGCCGCGCAAACCCGCACCGCACCCTGCGCGGCAAGCGTGCAGGCGCACCAGTCCTTCGCCGCGCTGGCAAGGGAATCGGGCGCGAAGACATTGCTGTTCACCACCTGGTCGCACGACGAGCGGACGCAGGGGCGCATCCATGTCGGCATGCGGCGCCTCGCCAAGGACAACGATGCGACCGTGTTCAATGCCGCGGGCGCGATCGAATCCCTGCACAAGGCGCAACCCGCCATCGCGCCCTATCCGGACGGCACCCATCCGAGCACGCTGGCCTCGCTGATGCTGGCGGTGACGCTGTATCGCGACATCACCGGCACCGCACCCGCGCCGCAGCCGTTGCGTCTCACCGCGCCCTTGCTGCCGGTGAATGCCGCGGTCTCCGCCGCAAGCCCGCTGGAAACGCAATCCACGCTCGCCGGCGATGGCAAGGTCACCGTGGTCCCGGTCAGCCTGATCGAGCCGCTGGTGAAGGCCTTGCCCGACCCCAAGGACGAGGCCAAGGACATGCAGGGACGCGGCTCACGCGGCCGCTGAGCCTGGGCGTCATTGCGCGGACGTCGCCTCGGCGCGCTCGCGCTCCTTGAGGAACTTGCCGAACTGGTAGCCGCTCGCGCCCACCGCGCCGAGGATCGCCACCAGCGCCATGCCCACCACGATCTTCCTGCCCATCGTCGTCCCCTGCCTTGCGTGGATGTTGCAGGCAGGATGCGTGGCGCCGTGGCTGCACGCGCAGTGCGCGAGGTCGGGATGACCTCCGGCATGGCATGCGCCGCGGCACTCAGTCGAAGTGCCGGTAACCCTGCGTCACGGGTCGCCACGCATCGCCGTTCGCATCCATCGCGGCCACGCCGGCGCCCTCGACAATGCGGCCCATGCAGGCCACCGGCACGCGTGCGGCCGCCGCCGCATCCAGTACATCGGCGTGGCGCGATGCCGGTGCGGTGAAGCACAGTTCGTAGTCGTCGCCGCCGGTGGCCTGCAGCAACGCGCGCGCGTCGGCATCGAACCCGCTGCGCAATTCCCGAGAGGCGGGCAACCCACCGACGGCCACCCGCGCGCCGACCGCGCTTGCCTGGCAGACATGGCCAAGGTCGGCCAGCAGGCCATCGGAGATATCGATGCACGACGTCGCGATGCCGCGCAGCGCGCGTCCCAGCGACACCCGCGGGGTCGGCCGGTCCAGCCGTGCGCGCAGCGCCGGATCGATCGCGGCGCCTGCCCGCCATTGCGCCAGCGCGCCCGCCGCATCCCCCGGCGTGCCGCTCACCCACAGCTCGTCGCCCACCCGCGCGCCACCGCGGCGCAGCGCCATCCCCGGTTCGACGAAGCCATGCACCGCCACGCAGACCGACAACGGCCCGCGGGTGGTGTCGCCGCCGACCAGGGCGATGTCGTGCTCGGCGGCGAGGGCGAGGAAGCCGTCCAGGAAGCCGTCGACGAACCCGGCATCCGCCTCCGGCAGGGACAGCGACAGCGTGCACCACGCCGGCAACGCGCCCATCGCGGCGAGGTCGGACAGGTTCACCGCCAGCGCCTTCCAGCCGATGTCGGCCGGCGCGGTCTCCGGTGGGAAATGCACGCCGCTGTTGAGCGTGTCCATCGCCACCACCAGTTGCATGCCGGCCGGTGGCTGCAGCAATGCGGCGTCATCGCCGATGCCGAGGACCACGTCGCCACGGCTGGCGACGCGTCGGCGGATGCGCTCGATCAGGTCGAATTCCACGCTTGCTCCTCCCCCTGCCTGCAGGGGGAGGTTGGGAGGGGGTGTGCGCGTGTGGCGCAACCGCAACTGCCAACCCCTCCCCAGCCCTCCCCTGCATGCAGGGGAGGGAGGAACATCATCGACGCGCCTGCGACTCGGTGCCGCGCAGGGTCGCGGCCGCCTTGTCCAGCACGCCATTGACGTACGTGTGGCCGTGCTCGGAGCCGAAGCGCTTGGTCGAATCGATCGCCTCGTTGATCACCACGCGATACGGCACGTCGGGGCGGTGCAACAGCTCGTAGGCGGCGATGCGCAGCGCGGCACGCTCGATCGGATCGACTTCGGCCACCGTGCGGTCGATGAAACCGGCCAGCGCGGCGTCCAGCTGGGCCACGTGGCGCAACACGCCACGCACCAGGTCCTCGAAGTACTCGAGGTCGGCGATCTCGTGCGCCTGCTCGTGGGCGAATTCCGCGATCAGGGCGCCTTCGCTGGTCGCGCTCAGCTGCCAGGCATAGATGGCCTGCAGCGCGCGTCGGCGCGAACGCGAGCGGGCCACGGGATCGATCCCGTCGTTGCGATGCCGGTTCATGCCAGTTTCTCCCGCAGGTTCGCCATTTCGATCGCCACCAGTGCGGCCTCTTCACCCTTGTTGCCATGCGTGCCGCCCGCGCGCGCGGCGGCATCCTCGAAGCGCTCCACCGCCAGCACGCCATTGAGCACCGGCACGCCGGTCTCCAGGGCCACGCGCATCAAACCTTCGGATGCGCCATCGGCGACCTGCGCGTAATGGCGGGTGTCGCCGCGCACCACGCAGCCCAGGGCGACGATCGCCGCATGCCCGCCGGCCACGGCCAGCGCGCGCGCGGCCATCGGCAGTTCCCATGCGCCGGGGACGCGGACCACGTCGATGGCGGCTTCGTCGACGCCGTTGCCGAGGAACGCATCGCGCGCCGACGCCACCAGCGCATCGACGATGCGCGGATTCCAGCGGCTGGCGATGATCGCGAAGCGTGCGCCTTCGGGGGCACGCAGGTCGCCTTCGATGTAAGCCATGGGGTCGGGGGTCGCAACGGGGCCGTGCAGTTTAGCGCGCCTCAGCGGACCGGCAGGACCACGGTCTCCACGACTTCCAGCCCATAGCCGGCCAGGCCGACCTGGCGGCGCGGCGTGCCCAGCACGCGCAGGCGGCCCAGGCCGAGGTCGGCGAGGATCTGCGCGCCGGCGCCATTGCGCCGCCACTGGCCGACATCCTTGGCATTGCCGCGTACTTCGGCCTGCTCACGCAGCCGCGCCAGCAGGGCCTCGGCATTGCGCGGTTCGGACAGCACCACCATCACCCCGCGATCCTCCGCGGCGATCGCGCGCAGCGCATCGGTGGCGGCGACCCCGAAATCGTGCCGGCGCCAATGCAGCAGGTCGCTCAGCGGGTTCTCCACCTGCACCCGCACCAGCGTCGGCGTGGCCTTGTCGGGGGTGCCGCGGACCAGGGCGAAATGCAGCTCGTGGGCGATGCGGTCGCGATAGGTGACCAGCCGGAACGGGCCGAATTCGGTGTCGATGGCACGCTCGTCGATGCGTTCGACGGTGTGTTCGGTGGCCAGGCGATGCGCGATCAGGTCGGCGATCGAACCCATCTTCAGGCCATGCTCGCGGGCGAACACCTCCAGCTCCGGCCGCCGCGCCATGCCGCCGTCGGCATTCATCACCTCCACCAGCACGCCGGCCGGCTCCAGCCCGGCGAGCATCGGCAGGTCGCTGGCGGCTTCGGTATGGCCGGCGCGGGTCAGCACGCCACCCGGCTGCGCGGTGAGCGGGAAGATGTGGCCGGGCTGGCTGAGGTCGGCCGGCTTCGCATCGGGGCGCACCGCGGTGCGAATGGTGTGCGCACGGTCGTAGGCGGAGATGCCGGTGGTCACCCCCTCGGCGGCCTCGATGCTGACGGTGAAGTTGGTGTGGAACTGCGCGGTATTGGCCTGCACCATCGGCGCCAGCCCGAGCTGCGCGCAACGTTCGCGGGTCAGCGACAGGCAGACCAGGCCGCGCGCATGGGTGACCATGAAGTTGATGTCGGCCGGCCGCACCAGTTCGGCGGCCATGATCAGGTCGCCCTCGTTCTCGCGGTCCTCGTCGTCGACGATGACGACCATGCGGCCGTTGCGGAGTTCTTCCAGCAGTTCGGGGATTGAAGCGAAGCTCATGTCTCTTTGCTCGTCATCCCGGTGGAGGCCGGGATCCATTGGATGTGTTGTTGCCCGTCATCCCGGCCAACGCCGGGATCCAGTCCCTGGTTTCATGGTTGGAAACGCTGGATTCAGGCGTTCGCCGGAATGACAGCTTCAAATTCATTTCGTCGCCAGCAACCGCTCCACGTAGCGCGCCAGCAGGTCGACTTCGATGTTGACCGCGTCGCCCTCGCGCAATGCATGGAAGCCGGTGTGCTCGACGGTGTGCGGGATCAGCGCGACCTCGAAGCCGGCATCGTCGACCGCGTTCACGGTCAGGCTGACGCCATCCACGCAGACCGAACCCTTGTGGGCGATGTAGCGCAACAGCGCCATGGGCGCCTCGAAGCGCCAGCGCACCGCGCGCGCATCGTCCCAGCGCCTGGCTGCGATCGCGAGGCCATCGACGTGCCCGCTGACCAAGTGCCCGCCGAGGCGGTCGGTCGGCAGCATCGCGCGCTCGAGGTTCAGCGGCGCCTCGATGGCGAGGCGTCCCAGCGTGGTCAGCGCCAGCGTCTCGTTGGAGGCGTCCGCCGCGAACGACGAGGCGTCGAACTCGACCACGGTCAGGCAGCAGCCGTTGACCGCGATGCTCTCGCCGGCTTGCACGCCATCGAACGGCAACGTGCCGACGTCGATGCGCAAGCGCGCGTCGCCGCCACGGGTTTCGCGCGACACGAGCCTGCCGACGCCGGCGACCAATCCGGTGAACATCAATCCGTCTTCCTGAAAGCGTGCACGAACAACGGCCAGTGCAACGGGATGTCGCCGCGATCGCGCCACGCATCGGCGAACGCCGGCACGGACTCGGCGACGATGTCGCGGCCGGTCGCCTCGCGATGGCGCTTGCTGGCTGAATAGCTGGCGAAGTAGCCGAGCAGGCGCTGCAGCGGCCAGTCGGCGGTCAGTTCGAATGGCGGCGCGTCGATGCGTTCGAACGGCCAAACGTAACCTGCATAAGCAGCATCGACATCCGCGCGCTGCGGCGGCCAGTGCGGGAGGATCGCCTGCTGCAAGGAGGCGTTCGCGGAGGCAAGCAGCTCCGGCACGACGATGTCCTGGTAACCCCAGGCGACCAGCACGCCACCGGGCTTCAGCACGCGCGCGACTTCGGCGAAGTACGCCGCGCGGTCGAACCAGTGCAGTGCCTGCGCCACGCAGGCGGCGTCGGCGCTGGCATCTGGCAGCGCGCAGTGCTCGCCGGCCTCGACCAGGAAATCGACATTCGCCAAAGAAGGCGCCTGCGCAATCTGCGCGGCACTCGGATCGCCGGCATGCACGTGGTCGAAGCGCAGGGCGAGGTCGCGCGTGGCCTGGCCGCTGCCGCAGCCGGCTTCCCAGCACAGCGAACGTGCAGGCGCCACCGTGGCGATCCAGTCGAACAATGCCGCCGGATACTCGGGTCGCGCCGATGCGTACTGCGCCGCGACCGCAGAAAAATGATCGGCGAAATTCACGCCGGCTCCGGCCGCAGCAAGAGGCGCAGGTCGCTACCGATGCTGCGACTGTCGACGGTGCGCAGGCGCAGGCGTTCGGTCATCGCGTCGATGTGCAGACCGTCGAACAGCGGGCGCGCACGCTCGCCGAGCAGCACCGGCGCGATGTACAGCAGCAGTTCGTCGACCAGGCCGGCGGCGAGGAACGCGCCTGCCAACGTGGCGCCGGCTTCCACTTGCACCTCGTTGATGCCGCGCGCCGCCAGCAGGCGCAGCACGGCATCGAGGTCGAACCGCCCGTTGCGCACCGGCACCGCGACGTGGTCCGCCCGCAGTCCGCGCGGCGGCTTGGCCTCCGGCGCGTGCAGGTACAGCGTCGGCGCATCGCCCTCGCGCACGCGGCCGCGGGCGACGGTGGCCAGGCCGGGATCGAGCACCACCCGCAGCGGCGGCACGAACTCGCTGCCATCGTCCAGCCGCACGGTCAGTTGCGGGTCATCGGCGAGTACGGTGCCGGCACCGGTCAGCAACGCCCCGCTGCGCGCGCGCCATTGCTGCACGTCGCGCCGCGAGGCTTCGCCGCTGATCCATTTGGAATCGCCCGAGGCCATCGCGCTGCGCCCGTCCAGGCTGCTCGCCAGCTTGATCCTCAACCACGGGCGGCCGCGCTCGATCCGCGACAGGAAGCCGCGATTCAATTCGCGCGCCTGCGCCTCCATCAGCCCGTCTTCCACCGCGATGCCCACCGCACGCAATTTCCCGAAGCCGGCCCCATCGACCTGCGGGAACGGGTCGCGCATCGCCGCGACCACCCGCGACACGCCCGCTGCGATCAGCGCATCCGCGCACGGCCCGGTGCTGCCGGTGTGCGCGCAGGGTTCCAGTGTCACGTAGGCGGTCGCGCCCTTCGCGCGCTCGCCCGCGGCCTGCAGGGCGAACACTTCCGCGTGCGGACCGCCCTTGCGCTGGTGCCAGCCTTCGCCGACCACTTCATCGCCATGCGCGATCACGCAGCCGACCATCGGGTTCGGCCGCGTGGTGAACGCGCCGCGTTCGGCAAGCCGCAAGGCGCGGGTCATCAACGCATGGTCGATTGCGGTGAACCCTGGTGCGATCGCGGACATCGGTCAGTCGCGCGCGTAGCGGCCACGTTCGGCGTCTTTGCGGAACCCGTCCATGTCCCACGGCCACGCAGGCACCAGGTCGCCATCCTCGATGCGCAACTGCATGCGCTCGAACTTCGCCTGCGGATACTGCGGCGGGTAGCCCATGTCCACCACCGACAACTCCACGCGGTCGCCCGTGCGCGTCCACGTGCCACGCGCACCCAGGTCGAGCGCGCCGTAGCTGAAGTACCACTCGAAACTGCCGTCGCTGCGCAGCAGCAGGCCCGATCCGGTTTCCATCACGCCACCGAGCGAATATTCACCAGCCAGGGCGGCGTCGACGGGCATCGCCTTGTCCCGTGCCTGCGCGGCCTGCGGCGCCTGCGCCTGTTGCGACTGCGCCGGTTCCAGCGCGAGCACGGGCGTGGCGCACGCCAGCAACGACAGCGACAACAACATCCCCCGGAACTTCATCGACGCTTCCCCTTTTCGACGGCCTCGCCGGCCAGCAACGGCAACTGCCCCTCGCCCGGCAACTCGCGCTCGAGGCGATCGAGTTCCTCGCGGAAATCGGCCACGTCCTCGAAGCTGCGGTAGACAGAGGCGAAGCGCACATAGCCGACATGGTCGAGCTTGCGCAGTTCGCCCATCACGAATTCGCCGACCCGGCGCGAGGCGATCTCGCGCTCCGCGGCCATCCGCAACTGGTGCACCACCGCGCGCACCGCCGCCTCCACCTGCTCCTCCGGCACCGAGCGCTTCTGCAGCGCGCGGTCGAAGCCGCTGCGCAGCTTGCGCGCATCGAAGTTCTCGCGCCGCCCGTCCGACTTGATGATCGTGGGGAGCTTGAGCTCGATGGTCTCCAGCGTCGAGAAGCGCTCGCCGCAGGCCTCGCACTCGCGACGCCTGCGGATGGTGGCGCCGTCCTCGCTCACCCGCGAATCGATCACGCGGGTGTCCTGGTGCTGGCAGAAGGGGCAGTGCACCGCCCGATCAGTCGCCGTAGACCGGATACTTCCGGCACTGCAGGGTCACGTTTTCGCGCACGCCGGCGATCACGTTGTCGTCGGTCGGGTTGTCGAGCACGTCGCAGATCCACTCGGCCAGCGCCACGCAATCCGGCTCCTTGTAGCCGCGGGTGGTGACCGCCGGGGTGCCGATGCGCAGGCCGGAGGTGACGAAGGGCTTGCGCGGGTCGTTCGGCACCGAATTCTTGTTGACGGTGATGTGCGCCCTGCCCAGCGCTTCCTCGGCCTGCTTGCCGCTGACATCCTTGCCAATCATGTCCACCAGCATCAGGTGGTTGTCGGTGCCGCCGGAGACGATCTTGTAACCGCGCGCGATGATCACCTTCGCCATCGCCCGCGCGTTCTTGACCACCTGCTCCTGGTACGCCTTGAACTCGGGCTCCAGCGCTTCCTTGAATGCCACCGCCTTGGCCGCGATCACGTGCATCAGCGGGCCGCCCTGGATGCCCGGGAACACGATCGACTGCAGCTTCTTCTCGATCTCCTCGGCGGCGTCGCCCATGCCGGCCTTGCTCGCCACGATGATCCCGCCGCGCGGTCCGCGCAGGGTCTTGTGGGTGGTCGACGTGACCACGTGCGCATGCGGCACCGGATTCGGATAGACGCCCGCCGCGACCAGGCCGGCCACGTGCGCCATGTCGACGAACAGGTAGGCGCCGATCTTGTCGGCGATGGCGCGGAAGCGCGCCCAGTCGACCACCTGCGAGTACGCGGAGAAGCCGGCAACGACCATCTTCGGCTTGTGTTCCAGCGCCAGCCGTTCCACTTCGTCGTAATCGATCAGGCCGGCATCATCGACGCCGTACTGGATCGCGTTGAACAGCTTGCCGGAGGCGTTGACCTTGGCGCCGTGGGTCAGGTGGCCGCCGTGCGCCAGCGACATCCCGAGGATGGTGTCGCCCGGCTGCAGCAGCGCGAAATAGACGGCCTGGTTGGCCTGGCTGCCGGAATGCGGCTGCACGTTGGCGTACATCCCTTCTGTGGAGCCGGCTCCGAACAGCTGCTTGCAGCGGTCGATCGCCAGCTGTTCCGCGACGTCGACGTATTCGCAACCGCCGTAGTAGCGCTTGCCCGGATAGCCTTCCGCGTACTTGTTGGTGAGCTGGCTGCCCTGCGCTTCCATCACTCGCGGGCTGGCGTAGTTCTCGCTGGCGATCAGTTCGACGTGATCCTCCTGGCGACGGGTCTCGTCGGCGATGGCCTTGGCGAGCTCGGGGTCGAAACCGGCAATCAGGTCGGCGCGGGAGAACATCGGAACTCCGGGGTGGCGGCGGGGAGCCGGAAGTTTAGCGTTTCGCGGCCCCGCGCACCCCATGCGATGGCGTACGCGAACGCCGCCGCAGGCCGCCGCCCGGCTATAATCGGCGGCTTCTGGAACCCCCATTTTGCGGCCCTGCCACGCGCAGGCGCCGCCGCCTGCCTGCGGAGCACGCCACGATGTCGCAATTCATCTACACCATGCAGGGGGTCAGCAAGACCGTCCCGCCGAAGCGCCAGATCATCAAGGACATCTCGCTCAGCTTCTTCCCGGGCGCCAAGATCGGCCTGCTCGGCCTGAACGGCGCCGGCAAATCCACCGTGCTGCGGATCATGGCCGGCGTCGATACCGACTTCACCGGCGAGGCGCGTCCGCAGCCCGGGATCAAGGTCGGCTACCTCGAGCAGGAGCCGCGCCTGAATGCCGAGCAGACCGTCCGCGAGGCCGTCGAGGAAGGCGTGGGCGAAGTGCTGCAGGCGCAGGCGAGGCTCGATGAGGTGTACGCCGCCTACGCCGAGGACGGCGCCGACTTCGATGCGCTGGCCAAGGAACAGGAGCGCCTGGAGGCGATCCTCGCCGCCGGCGACGCGCACACGCTGGAGAACCAGCTGGAAATCGCCGCCGATGCGCTGCGCCTGCCGCCGTGGGACGCGATCATCGGCAAGCTGTCCGGCGGCGAGAAACGCCGCGTGGCGCTGTGCCGCCTGCTGCTGCAGAAGCCGGACATGCTGCTGCTCGACGAGCCCACCAACCACCTCGACGCCGAATCGGTCGAATGGCTGGAACAGTTCCTGGCGCGCTACACCGGCACCGTGGTGGCGGTGACCCATGACCGCTACTTCCTCGACAACGCCGCCGAGTGGATCCTGGAACTCGACCGCGGCCGCGGCATCCCGTGGAAGGGCAACTACACCGACTGGCTGACCCAGAAGGACGAGCGCCTCAAGCGCGAGGAGTCCGGCGAGAAGGCGCGCCAGAAGGCGATCCAGAAGGAACTGGAATGGTCGCGGCAGAACGCCAAGGGCGGCCGCAGCAAGGGCAAGGCGCGCCTGGCGCGCATGGAAGAGCTGCAGTCGGTCGACTACCAGAAGCGCAACGAGACCAACGAGATCTTCATCCCGCCGGGCGAGCGCCTGGGCGCCAAGGTGGTGGAGTTCAAGAACGTCAGCAAGTCGTACGGCGACCGCGTGCTGATCGACGACCTCAGCTTCAGCGTGCCGAACGGTGCCATCGTCGGCATCATCGGCCCCAACGGAGCCGGCAAGTCGACCCTGTTCCGGATGATCACCGGGCAGGAAAAGCCGGACTCGGGCGAGATCGACATGGGGCCCACGGTCAAGCTCGCCTACGTCGACCAGAGCCGCGACAAGCTGGAAGGCAACCACAACGTCTTCCAGGAAATCGCCGGCGGCCTCGACATCCTCAACATCAACGGCATCGAGATCCAGTCGCGCGCCTACATCGGCCGCTTCAACTTCAAGGGCCAGGACCAGCAGAAGCTGGTCGGGTCGCTGTCCGGCGGTGAGCGTGGTCGCCTGCACATGGCCAAGACCCTGCTGCAGGGCGGCAACGTGCTGCTGCTCGACGAACCGTCCAACGACCTCGACATCGAGACCCTGCGCGCGCTCGAAGACGCCTTGCTCGAATTCCCCGGCAACACCTTCGTGATCTCGCACGACCGCTGGTTCCTGGACCGCATCGCGACGCACATCCTCGCGTTCGAGGGCGACTCGCACGTCGAGTTCTTCCAGGGCAACTACCGCGAGTACGAGGAAGACAAGAAGCGCCGCCTCGGCGAGGCCGGCGCGCAGCCGCACCGCCTGCGCTTCAAGGCGCTGAAGTAATCACGGAACGCCCGCGGCAACGCGGGCGTTTCCGCATCCGAGGGAGGACAGGCATGGGCTTCATCGAAAAACTCCGCAACCGCTGGCAGGCGTCGAATTCCCTGCTCTGCGTCGGTCTCGACCCCGACCCGGCGAAGTTCCCCGACGCCTTCGTCGACGGCGACGATGCATTGTTTTCGTTCTGCCGCGACATCGTCGACGCCACTGCCGAGTTCGCCTGCGCGTTCAAGCCGCAGATCGCCTACTTCGCCGCGCACAATGGCGGCGAGGCCGCGCTGCAGCGCCTGGTCGCGCACATCAACGGCGCGCATCCCGATGTGCCGGTGATCCTCGACGCCAAGCGCGGCGACATCGGCAGCACCGCCGAGCAATACGCGGTCGAGGCCTTCGACCGCTTCGGCGCCGATGCGGTCACGCTGAACCCGTACATGGGCCGCGACTCGGCCGCGCCGTTCCTGCAGCGCAATGATCGCGGCTGCGTGTTCCTCTGCCACACCAGCAATCCCGGCGCGCGCGACTTCCAGGAACTGCTGGTCGATGGCGTGCCGCTCTACCAGCACGTCGCGCGCACGATTGCCGGCGAATGGAACACGGACGGCAACTGCGCGCTGGTGGTCGGCGCGACCTTCCCCGGGGAACTGAAGGTGATCCGCGGCATCGTCGGCGACATGCCGCTGCTGATCCCCGGCATCGGTGCGCAGGGCGGCGACGTCGAAGCCACCGTGCGCAACGGCAAGACCGCGGACGGCACCGGCCTGATGATCAATTCCTCGCGCGGGATCCTGTACGCCTCCGGCGGCGCGGGCTATGCCGAAGCCGCCGCCGATGCCGCGCGCGAACTGCGCGACACCATCAACCGGTTTCGCTGAGCCGCTTCGCTCAGCAAGTTCGCTGAGCCCGTCACACCAAGCGCGCGCTGCGGCACGCTAGCCGAGGAAGCCGAGCTTCTGCTGGCTGAAGTTCTCGATGCCGGGGAAGATCGAGCCCACGCTCGACGACGGCAGGCCGAACCACTGCGACAGCGTCGAGCCCACCTGGTTGACCGACAGCGTCGGCACCATCCGCCCGCGCCCCACCGCCTGGCTGCCATCCAGTTCCAGCACCGGATAGCTGCCCCAGACCTGGCGCCCGCGCAGCGCACCGCCATTCGCGGCCGCGCCGCCCATCACCAATTGCACGCCACCCCAGCCGTGGTCGGTGCCGTTGCCATTGCTGTTGAGGGTGCGCCCGAAGTCGCTCATGGTGAAGGTGGTGGTGGTGTTCAACGCACCGATCTCCGCCAGCGCCGCGCGGAACGCGGCCAGCGAATCGGCCAGTTGCTTGAGCAAGGCACCGTGGCCGTTCGCGACCATCTGGTTCTCGTGGGTATCGAAGCCGCCCAGGCTGACGTAATAGACCTGGCGACGATGGCCGATCGCGGCGGTGCGGCTGGCCTTGATCATGCGCGCGACCATGCGCAACTGCGCGGCGAGGCCACCGGCCGGGAATACCGTGGCGATGTCGCCGCCGTTGGCGGGATCGAGCACCGTGCGCAGGCTGCCGTTGAGCTCGATGGCGCTTTCGCCGACCAACGCGTATTCGTCCTGCAGTAACGGCGCGTAGCTCGCGTCGACCAGCGCACGCAGCGACTCGTAGCGGATCCGGTCTGCGTTGCCGCCATCGTTGCGGAAGCGGGTCAAGGTGGGCGGTCCGCCGGAGGACAGGGTGAACGGCAAGGTCATCCGCCCGACCTGGAACAGGTTGCTGCCGGCGATCGAGATCGACGGAGACAACGACTGCAGCCCGGTGTTGCTGGCCTCCATGTAGTCGGACAGCGCGCCACCCCAGCCCACCGCGCTGTTGGCCGACGACTGCCCGCGCATCCACAGTTTCTGCTGGTCGTTGTGCGAATACAGGTACGTCGGCAGGCGCTTGAGCTTGTTGTTGACCTCGTTCTTGGTCACCGGCTCGACCAGCGTGCCCACGTTGGCCAGGAAGGCCAGCTCGCCGGCCTCGAACAGTGGCTTCATCGCGGTGCAGGCGGGGTTGAGGCCCCAGGTCTTGCCGGCGGTGTCTGCGATGGTGACCAACTGGTCGCGCGCGTAGCCCAGGCCGGTGGGATTCAGGGTGGCGTCGTACACGCCGCCGCGGCTGGTCGAATACGCCTGGTACTCGCTGCTCTCGTGCGGGATCAACATGTTGAACGAGTCGCTGCCGCCGAACAGGAAGATGCAGACCAATGCCTTGTGGTCGTTGCCGGGCAGCGGTTCGGCGGCCATCGCGCGGCCAACCAGGTCGAGTTGCGGCAGCAGTGCGAACGCGGTGCCGCCGGCGACCACCGCCTGCAGGCGGCGCAGGAAGGCCCGACGGTCTTCACGGAGTTGGCGTGTCATGGCGTGCTCCTAGCGCTGGATCGCGAATTCGGGGGAGGCGAGCGCCAGCAGCACCAGCGACTTCGCGCGGTTCGCGGCGCTCTCGTTGATGCCTGCAAGCCGGTCGAGCATGCGCACCATCGACTGCTGGCTTGCCTCGCCCAGCGCGCCACTGAACAGCAGGGTATTCACCTGCTGGACCATGCCGGCATGGTTGCGGGCTTCGGCCAGGGTCGTCAGCGCGGCGATGTCGAGGATCGGTGCCGGCGTGGTCGCGGTGGGCGGCGCGCCGGTGGTGTCCCAGACCAGCGCGTCATGCTGGTTGAGCATGCTCGCGTAGGTGGCCTCGGTGAGGATCTGGAACTCGGGCGCGTACGGGCCAGTCGCGCCATCCGCTCCCGGGAGCCGGTAATCGGGCTCGAAGAAATTGAACACCGAGGGCGCGCGCTGGGAATCCTGCAGCAGCGACGACGTCAGGTCGGGGGCGTTGGAGAAGGTGAACCTGATCTCGCCGGTCGCCGGCGGCATGTAACGCGCGCCGAACGCACGCCACAGCGTGGTCAGCTTGAGCAGGGGCTCGCGTGCCTTGCCGAAGCCCGCACCGGTCGGCGGCACGCGCGCTTCGGTGTCGAGCAAAATGGTCCGCACCACGTGACCGAGGTTGCCGCCACTGGCCAGCCACTCGGTGCTGACCCGCTGCACATAGGCCGGGCTGGGATTGCTGGTGACCAGCCGCTGGATCAATTGGCGACTGATGAAGGGCGCGACGTTGGGATGCGCGGCAAGCGCGTCCAGTGCCTTGCGCAGGCTGGCGGTGCAGTTGTTGCCCTCGCTGACCACGATGCCGCCGAAGATCTGCTTGGGCTGGTCGTCGTGGAAGGTCGGATGGCATTCCATCGGCGCGTAGCTGGTGTTGTTGCCGCGTCCGTATTGCGCATCGGTCTGCCCGGCGTAGGTCCAGCCGGTGAACACCCGCGCCATCGCGCTCACCACTTTCTCGTCGTAGGTCGGCGTGGTCTGCCCGCTCGCATCCAGCACCGGGCTGAAATCGCGGTTGCGCTCGACCAGGCCGATCGAGAACAGCTGCATCACCTCGCGGCCATAGTTCTCGTCGGGGGTGATGTTGCGCGCGGGATCGGCCTTGCGGTTGCCGACATGGCTGAGGAAATAGCCCATCGCGGGATGCAGCGTCACGTTCTCCAGCAGGACTCGGTAGCTGCCGAAGGCGCCGCGAGCCAAGGTGTCCTGGTAATCGGCGATGCGATGGATGGTGCCAT
The DNA here is from genome assembly GCA_035456065.1 of Thermomonas sp. Lineage (GTDB taxonomy): Bacteria > Pseudomonadota > Gammaproteobacteria > Xanthomonadales > Xanthomonadaceae > Thermomonas. The sequence continues at coordinate 31,704 of DATIDW010000025.1, forward strand.
TGTCGTCGGCGACTTCGCGGTCGGAGACCACGAAGATCTCGCTCAGCGCGAAGGCCACTCGCATGCGCAGCTGGTCGCGCCCGTTCGCCGCCTGCCACAGCCACTCGTTGCGACGATGCCGCGGCCGCAGGTTTTCGATGGGCAAGCCGTTCGCGACGACCTGCTGCAGGCGTGTCAATACCAGCGTCGGCGGCGTGCGCGCCTCGTCCAGTTGTTCGTCCAGCCACTGGGCGTAGCCGATCTGGCGAAGGCGCGCGATCTCCGCGGTGGTCGGGCCGAACGTGGCCTGGGCGAGGAAGCGCGCCGCGTCGCCATCGTTGGCCGGGATCGGCGCGTACGCCGGTGGCGGGGGCGTGGTCGGTGTGGTCGGTGGCGTGGTCGTCCCGCCTCCCGGCGAACTTCCGCCGCCTCCACCGCAGGCCACCAGCAGGCCGATCGCCGATGCAAGCAGGGTGCCGCGCACCCATTGCAGGGTTTCCATGAAGCAACTCCCATCCCATCCCATCGCACCCCTGCACAACGAGCCTAACCGATGAGCGGTTGACGCGATGTGTCACGGCTTCAGGATGCTGAATGCGTGGCTTGATCTTGCGACGGGCGCATCAGCCCCGCAGCGCGCGCCCGGTCGCGCGCGCCAGCGCGAGCGGGAAGCGCGCCCAGATCATCGCGAACACCGCCAGGCGCACCAGCGGGCCACGCCGTGCGGCCTCGAACTTGCTGAAATAGCGCCAGAAGCCACGGTGCTTGTGCCATTCCACGAACAGCGGCCGCGTGCGCGACGACACGCCACGCACGTGCACCACGCGTACGTCATTGGCGCAGGCGACGATCGCACCGGCCGCGCGCGCGCGCCGGCACAGGTCCATGTCTTCCGCGTGCAGGCGATAGCCTTCATCGAAGCCACCGATGCGTTCGAACAGGCCGCGCGGCACCAGCATCAATGCGCCCGACACCGCGTCGACCGGTTGCAATGCGCAGGCGGCATCCACCGCGACGCCGAGGCTGGCCCGCGAGCGGTCGCGCAGCATCGACGCGAAATCCGCATCCCGGCGACGCGCCGCGGCATCGCGCACGCCATCTTCGTCGACCAGGTCGGCACCGAGCACGAGGTCGCCGCCGCGAACGCGCATCGCGACGCTGGAAGCCGCGTCGATGCCGAGCGGACCGGCGGCGGCGCAATCCGTCGCGCCCAATGCATGGGCGCGCAGGCGCGCCAGGGTATCGACCTCGACGAAGCAATCCGGATTGACGAACGCCAGCCACGGCGCGGCGCTCGCCGCGACGCCCTGGTTGCAGGCCACCGCGAAGCCCGGGTTGTCCGGATTGGCGATGAAGCGCAGGCGCGGATCGGCCAGCGCATGCCGCTGCGCGACCTCCATGCTGGCATCGCGGGAGTCGTTGTCGACCACGCGGACCTCGACCACGCCTTCGGCCGCGCGCAGGCGCGACAGGCAGGCATCGAGGGTTTCCTCGCTGTCGTGGGCCACCACGATCGCGGCGATGCCCTCGGCGCTCATGGCGCGTCCGCGAACAGGTCCGGTTGCGGGGGCACGCTGTCCAGGCGCGCAAGTGCGTCGCCCATGCGTTCGCGCAGCGCGCGCAGCGGGTCGTCCATCAGGAAGTGCGCCAACTGCGCATGCCACGCCGGCCAGCGCACCGACAACGCGTCCATGTCGCCATCGGCCGGCAGTCCTTCGACCCCGCGTCCGACGAACGCGGTCTCGCACAGCGCGTTGCGCCAGCCCAGCCCGGACATCCGCAGCGACAGGTCGATCAGCGCCGCGTACCAGGAGCGATAACTGGCCGGGTCGAGGCCGCCGGCGCGCAGCCGCGCCGCGCCGCGCACCAGCACCGCGTGGGTCACTGCCGACGGCAGCGACGGGTGCGCCTTGCCGAGTTGCGCGCAGGCGCGTGCCAGCCGCCCCGGCGACGCATCCACGTCCACGATCTCGCCGATGCGTGGCCATGAGGCCGCTTCGCCGGCGTTGCTCCAGGGCGTCGCGGTGGCGATCGCGGGATCGCTCGCCAGGCAGTCCTGCAATCGCTCCAGCCAGCCCGGCGCGGGGCGCGCATCGCTGGCCAGGATCGCCACGTCGGCGCTGCCGCAGGCGCGCAGCGCTTCGTCGAGGTGCGCGGCTTCGCCGATCGGCGATGCCCGCCGGGTGTGCGCGGCCTGCAGCGGCGTCTGCGCCAGCCAGCGTTCGATGATCGCGTTGCCGCGCGGCCCGGCCTGTGCATCGTCGGCCAGCCAGACCCGCGTACCTGCGGGCGTTGCCGTATCCAGCGCGGCCAGGCAGGCGTCGAGCGCGTCCTCGTCGGTCCCGACCGGCACGATCACCACCGGAAGGGATGCGATCGGAAGGGGCGCGCCCGCCGGGTTCACTGCTTCGGGTTGTAGATCGGGTCCAGCGCGCGGAAGCGGCGACCGTATTCGTCGGTGAGTTCGCGCGCTTCCAGCGGATTGCGCACCACGGTCGGGGTGATCAGCACCACCAGCTCATCCCGGCTCGTGGTCTTGCCCTGCCGCCCGAACAGGCCGCCGAACACCGGGATCCGACTCAGGCCGGGCACGCCGGTGGCGGTCTTCTCGCTGCCGTCGCTGATCAGGCCGGCCAGCACGATGGTTTCGCCGCTGGGCGCCAATGCGCTGGTGGTGACCTTGCTGGTGTCGATGCGCACGTTGCCGTTGTCGTCGGGAATCCCGGTCGGCTTGCTGACTTCCTGCACGATGTCGAGGAACACCAGGCCGTCGCGGGTCACCCGCGGGCGCACCTTGAGGATGATGCCGGTATCCAGGTACTGCACCGAGCTGATGGTGTTTTCGTTGCCGTCGCTGGGGTCGATGCTGACCGACGAGATCGGGATGCGCTGGCCGACGTTGAGGCTGGCCTCGCGGTTGTTCTGGGTGAACACCGACGGCGCCGACAAGGTGCGCACGTCGGTGACGTTGTCCAGCGCCCGCACGATCGCCGCCGCGTTGTTGCCCAGGAAGGTCCAGCTCAGCAGGTTGCCGACGAGGGGCACGTTTTCGATGCCGCCGGAATAGCTGCCCCAGCTGTTGCGGCCGGTCGGGTACGGCAGGCCCGCTTCGCCGACCGCATTGTCGAAGAACCAGCTGACGCCGTACTGCAGCGCGCCCTCCAGCGCCACGCTGATCACCTGCGCCTCGATGTGCACCTGCATCGGCATCACGTCGATGCGCTCGATCACTTCGCGGATCGATTTCCACTGCGACGCATTGGCGCGCACCAGCAGCGAATTGGTGTCTTCCACCGCGGAAACGCCGACCTCGCCCCCATCCACCTTGAGGGTGACCTTGCCGTTGCCGTTGCGGTTGGCCGGCAGGGTCCCGCCATCGCCCAGGCCACCACTGTTGACCGCCGCGCTGGAGGTGCCGGACTTGTCGTCCAGGCCGGCGTCGCTGATCTCGGTGATCCCCACCCCGGGCATCATCGGCGGCGCATCGTTGCGGCTGCTGCCGTTGCCGCCACCGAACACCTCGGCCAGGCGGTCGGCCAGGTCGCGCGCCTTGATGTACTTCAGTTCGTAGGAGAACAGCCGGCCATCGCCGCTGCCGCCCTCGATGCGGTCGATCCACTGCTGGATGTCGTCCAGGTACTTCGGCTGGCTGGTGATCACCATCACCGCATTGCTGCTGTCCAGCGGCATGAAGCGGAACATGCCCGCGGTCGGCGACTTGCCCTGTTCGCCGAACACGCGCTCCAGGTCCTGCACGACGTCGCTGGCGCGGCCCGACTGCAACGGATAGACGCCCACCGACATGCTGGCCATCCAGTCGACGTCGAACACCTGGATGGTGCGCAGGTAGTTCTCCAGCTCGGCGCGGGTGCCGGCGATGGTGAGCATGTTGCGCGCGCCGTCGACGCTGACGATGGCGTTCGGCCGCGCATAGGGCTTCAGGATCTTCTCCATCTCCGACGCGGAGACGTAGCGCAGCGGCACCACCCGCGACTCGAAGCCGCGCGCCAGCCCGGCCGGGCCGGTGCGCGGCACCACCCCGCTGGTCAGCGCCTGGTCGGCGGTGACGATGTTGTAGCGGCCGTCGCTGTAGACCATGCGCGCGTTGTTCTGCGCGAGCACGTTCTCCAGCAGGCTCAATGCGCCGGCAGCGCCGACCGGGCGCTGGGTGGCGACGGTGACCGTGCCCTGCACGCCCGGGGCGATGCTGTAGCTCTGCCCGAGCATGTCGCCGAGGATCGCCTTGACCACCGCGTGCAGCGATTCTCCTTCGAAGTTGAAGCTGGCCTGGCCGCTGCTGGCCAGCGACGGCGGCGGCGCGTTGGCGGCCGCCTGGTTGATCGTCGCGCCATTGCCGCGGCGGATCACCGGCTTCGGTCCGTCGCGGCCGAGTTCCGCGAGCACGTCGCGGTGCACGCTGGTGACATCCCCGTCGTCGGTGCCGGCGTTGCTGCCGGCCTGCGCAGCGGGCAGGCGATCCGCGTGCTGGATGTGCGGCTGCGGATCGCTGGCGCAGGCCGCCAACAGGCCGAGCAGGCTGGCGATCAGGAAGGGGCGCAGGTTCATTCGGGAAAACTCCACATTCGAGGCGTGCACGGCTTACTGCCGTTGCGGCGCGGTCGCCGACGAGGGCGGCGGCGCGCTGTTGGTGTTGTTGTCGGGCGAGGCGGCACGCAGTTGCGCGCGGCGCGCCTCGATCCGGCGACGGATGGTTTCGATGCGGGCGGCTTCGGATTGGGGCGGAGCCGCGTCCACAACCGCTTGCGTTGTCGGGGCCGGTGGCGGCGCCGCGCCCGCACGGGCCACCGCCGCTGGCGGCGGCGCGCTGCCGCCGAACGTGCGCAGGTCCAGGCTGACCTGTCCACCGCTGCCTTCGAAAATCGCCCGGCGCGGCTGCACCTCCAGCAGGCGCCAGCCGTTCGCGCCTTCCGGCGAGGTGCCCTCGCGCACGCGCTGCGCTTCGCCGCCGCTGGTGGGCTGGACGATCGCCAGCCGCACCTGCGGGCTGATCAGCACCCCGGTCAGGACGAAGTCCAGCGACGTGCTCTGCGCGGCATCGCCCTCGCCTTCGGGCACGCTGGCCAGGAAGCCGCGCGGGCGGCGATCCTGGGTGAACAAGGGACGCGCCGCGGCTTCCGCGTAACGGATCAGCGGCCCGATCCGGTCCGGCGTGGCCGCGCTGGGTTGCGGCAATGCGCTGGCCGGCAGCGGCTCGACCGGCTCGATGCGCCCGCCCATGCCGGCCAATGCGCCCAGCCACAGCAGCAGGGCCCAGCCGCAGAGGCCGGCCAGCGACCACGTCAGTGGCCGCGACTGCGCGAATCGTTGCAGCAGGCTGCGCTCAGTTCGCACGCGCGCCCCCGGTTGCCGGTCGCAGGTAGCCGTACAGGTCGAAACTCACGTCCAGCCCGCCTTCCTGCGGCTGCACGCTGCCTGGGATCGCGAAATAGCGTTGCGCGGCGATGCTCAGCATGTCGACGAACAGGTAGGGCCGGGTCGATTCCAGCGAATGCAGCACCGCCAGGGTTTCCGCATTGCCGCAGCGCAGGCGCACCTGCACGGTGACCCGGCGGTAGCGGCCCGGCGGCGGATCGCCGGTCAACGGCGCGCGGTTGACGATCGCGCAGCCACGATTGCCCGGGCTTGCCTCGCCGACCACGCGCTCCAGTTGCTGGATCAGCGCGGCCGTGGCGAGCTCGGTGGTCGGCTCGGCGAGGAACCCGGACGCACCACCGCGGGCATCGAGTTGGGCCAGCCGCTGTTCGATCTGCGGCCGCTGCAGCAGCAGGCTGCGCACCCGCGCATCGCGCCCGCGCAACTCGGCGATGCGCGCGTCGGCTTCGCGCAGCGGCACGGTGAACAGCGGATGCACGATCAACAGATAAGCCAGGCCGACCACCGCCAGCAGCAGCCCCAGCGCCAGCCAGCGATCACGATCAGCGCGCGCCATCGGCCGCCTCCCGCTTGTCGATGGAGGTGTCGCCCGCGGCAACCGTGCCACGCAGCTGGGCGACCAGGGTGAAGCGATCCATCCGCGTGCGCGGATCGGTCTGCAACGCACCGCTCAACGCCGGTGAGTGCCATTGCGGCGCGCCTTCCAGCTTGCCGACCAGCGCCGCGGCCTGGTTGGACAGGCCCAGCAAGGTCAGCTGTTCGCCCTCGATCCCGAGTTTCTCCAGGTAGGTGCCGTCCGGCAGGCGCGGCGACAGCGCGTCGATGACCTCGATCACCGAGGCGCGGCCATTGCGTTGCTGCTGCAGGTAACGGCCGCCCTGTATGTCATCCACCAGTCGTTGCTTCTGCTCGGAAACGCCACGGGCCTGCGCGCTGCGCGCCGCGACCTCGGCCTGCAGCGCATCGGCGGCGGCCTCGCGGTTGTCGATGACCTGGGCCAGCGCGAACGCCAGCGCCAGCACGCCGGCCGCGCCAAGGGCGATATTCCACAACCGCCACGGATTGCGCTGGTGCAGGCGTTGCGCGGGCGGAAGCAGGTTGACGCCAAGGGTGCGGCCTTCCGCATCCAGCAGGTCCACGCCGGCGAGCGACCCCGCCAGCGCGCCCAGTTGCCCGGTCTGCGCCTCCAGTGAGCGGCGCGGCACCACCACCAGTTCCACCTGCAGCTGGCCATCCTCGCGCGTGCCCAGCAGGCGACCGTCGTGGAACACATCGGCGGCAGCGAACGGCGTCTGCCGCTCGATCTCGAATGCCAGGACCTCGCGCAGGCGTTCGCGCGCGGCGGCCGGTAGCAGCAGCGGCCGGCGCAGGCCCTGCGATGCCGGCACCACCAGCCAGCGCGGCAGGCCGGCGGCGGCCTCGGCGAGCACGCCGGCCAGCGGATCGCGGCCCTCGCCGGCGCCGGGCAAGTGCAACGGCAACATCGCCAGGTCGCGCACGCTGTCGTCGCGCTGGCGGCGCAGGTGCACGCCATCGCCCTGGACCTGCAGCAGCAGGCGGTCGCTGTTGGCGGACAGCAGGCGTTGCCAGCGCAGTGGCAACCAAGCCCGCAGGCCCGCGCTCCACCAGGCGATGAATCCGCGCAGGCCGACGCCGGCGCTGCTCAGGCGTGCAGGCATCGCGCTCACCGTGCGTCGCCCCCCGCCTGCCAGCGCAGCGGCGTGTACGTCGATCCGGGCAAAGCGTTGCCTCCCATTCGCAGGACCACCGATAGAAGCGCGCTGCGACCATCGGGGAGTCGGGCACGGCTGTCGATACTATACGTGCCGCTGCCGGCAACTGCTGGCGGCGCATCCGGGTCGATCGGTGCCGAGCGGGGCTCCAGCCCCATCGCCGCGAGCACGATGCCATCGGCGATGGCCGCGTCCGGCGTGCCGCTGCCGGAATACATCGTGAGGTGGGGCGCGGCCGCCGCATACAGCGCCGGGCGCATGCCCAGCACCTGCTCGAGTTCGGCCACGCTGTCGAAGGGTGCATCCTTCGCGCCCCATGCCAGGCCGGCGGAGGCGTAGGCAGGATCCTCGGCGCCGCCGACGGGCTGGCTGAGGTTGTCGGGGTCGCGCCAGTCGACGATGGCGCCCGCCAGCCGCTCCGCACGCTCGCGCGGTTCGCCGAGCTCCACGAACAGGCCCGACAGCAACGCGGGGGCCGCGGCATTGAGGTCGATCTTGGCGGACTCGTCGCGGATCGCCACCGACACCTCGACGCGATCGAACGGGAACTTGTAGATGCGCCCGTCCGCCGCCCAGCGTTGCTTCGGATCCTGTTCCATCAGCCGCGACACCGCGTACTCGACGCCGGCCCGCGCGGCCTCGCCGGCGACCACGCCGCGCGCCGCGCCGTTGCCTTGCAGGGATTCGATCCGTGCGGTCATCGCATAGCTGGCGACCAGTCCGCCCAGCAGCAGCACCAGCCACATCACCAGCAACAACGCGGCGCCCCGGCAGCGGTTCATTGGATGGCACCCGGTTCGCCGGCGAAACTGCCCGCCACCGGCAATGCCACCACCAGGTCCGGCCACGCGCCACGCGCATCGCGGATTTGCACGCGCACCTGCAGGGGCAGTTTCGCGGGGTCCTCCCAAGCGGTTTCCCAGGGGCCGAACTCACCATTGCCGGTGAGCGAACGATAGGCAAAGCGCGCCTGCGACAGGCCTTCCGCCAGTGGCTCGGGCGGGCGCGCCGCACTGCCGGCGACGACCTTCCCGGCCTGCACGATGCGAAAATCGACCAGCAGGTCGAGCCCGCCCTTCGCGCCGCGGCCAACCCCGAACGCATGCAGGTGCGGGCCGCCGCGACCGAGGTAATCCGGCAGGTCGGCGACGAAGCGCATCGAATCGGCATCGCCCTCGAAGCGCTTCGACGCGCCGGTGGCCGGATCGAGTTCGAACACGATGCCCTGCGCGCCACCGATGCGCCGGCGCAGGAAGTCGGACACCGCGCGGATGCGTTCATTGCGCTCGGCCAGCGCCTCGCCGCGCTGGGCGGTGGCACCGGCGGCACGCAGGGTGGCGAAACCGAGCGCAAGCGCCGCCGCAAGCAGGCTGGTCGCCAGCAGTACTTCCAGCAAGGTGAAGCCGGTCGCTTTGGCGGCACTGCCGCCTGGCCGGCTGAACGCCCGAGGGCTGCGCCCGAGGGCCGTTATAAAACCGCCTGCGCGACGCATCACGGTGCACCGCCCTGCGGCGGCAGGGCCAGGCGCAGGCTGGCGACCTGCAGGCGCTCCTGCGGACCACCTTCCGCCCACTCGATGTCCAGTTGCACATGCAGCAGGCGCGCGGCACCAGGGTCGGTCCGCACGGGTCCGGCGCGCGGGTTCGGATCCCGCCACGGGGTGGCCCGCAACTGCCAGCGATAGCGGCCGTCCTCCAGTTCGCCATCGAAGCTGGCCGGTTCCCGCAGCGTGCTGGCGTGCTGTGCGAGCAGGGTGTGCGCGTGCATCGCCGCGCGGCCGGCATCGCCTGCCTGGCGCACCTGCCGCGTCGCGCCGGACAGGGTGCCCAGCAGCAGGGTCAGGCCCAGCGCCAGGATCGCGAACGCGACGATGATCTCGATCAGCGTGAAGCCGGCGGCGCCGCGCCTGCCGATCGGACCACTGCTTTTCGGCAGTCCGCTCATTGCGGATCCTGCACGCGGCGCATCACCACTTCGCCGGTGAGCCAGCGCACGTCGACGTCCCAGCCTGCACCGTTGGCGAGGATGCGCACCCGCCCGCCGGTGGCCGCGCCATCGGGGAAGAACCGCACCACGCCCTTGCCCTCGCTGTCGGCCGCATCCGCGAACTGCGCGGCGCCGGCACCGGTGAACACCACGTCGCCCTCGCCCGGCAGGCTGCCGCTGCGGCCTTTCGCGCCACGCCAGCTGCGCGCCCGCGGATCGATCACCACGTCCTGCGGCTCGCCCGTGCTGATCGCCACCGCGCGGGCGAAGCGCAGTTGCGCGGCGATCTCCCGCGCCGAGGAACGCAGTTGCATGCCGCGCATGCCGCCGCCGAACGCCGCCATCGCGAGCAGGCTGGCGGCGGCGATGATCGCCAGCACCACCAGCATCTCCAGCAGCGTGAATCCCGCCGCGTCCCCGCGCGTGCGCATCCCGGTCCCCGCGCCCGCGCCGTTCGCTTACTTGTACTGGATGTCGGCGTTGACGCTCTCGCCACCGACCTTGCGGTCGGCGCCGAGGCTGACCAGGTCGAACGGGCCGTTCTCGCCCGGCACCTTGTAGGTGTAGGGCTGCTTCCAGGGATCGCTGAGTTCAGCCTCCTTGGCGTATGGGCCCAGCCAGCCAGAGGCGTCGGCCGGCGCCTTGACCAGCGCTTCGAGGCTGTCCGGCAGGGTGCCGGTATCCATCTGGAACTGCTGGATCTTCTCCGCCAGCGTCTGCACCTGCGCCTTGGCCAGGTTCACGTTGGCGCGATCCTGCCCGCCGAGGATCTTGTTCGCGGCGAAGGCGACGATGCCGCCGATCAGCACGACCACGATGATGATCTCGATCAGCGAGAAACCGGCTTGCGCGGCCCTGCTCGGCACGGGCCTGGATGAGGCCGGGAGAATTCGACGGTTCTGCATGGGCGGGGTCCGCTTGGGGAATGTAGGAATTGGAGGGATCAATTGTCGCCGAGTTCCACGCGCGGCTTCAGCCGACCACGCTGGTGAGGTCGTAGATGGGCGACAGCACGGCCAGGATCACCACCCCGACGATCACCGCCAGCACCAGGGTCACCACCGGCACCAGCGCGGCCAGCAGCCGATCCATCGCCACCGAGGTCTCCTGCTCGAAGGTGTCCGCGGTCTTCAGCAACATCGCGTCGAGCGCGCCCGACTCCTCGCCGACCTGGACCATCTGCAGCGCCAGCCGCGGGAAGCGCTTGCCCTTGCCGAGCGCGACGGACAGGCCGATGCCGTTCTTCACTTCCTCCGCGGCGGCGTCCACGTCGGCGGCCAGCACCCGGTTGTCGAGCACGTTGCGGGCGATGCCGAGCGCCGACAGCAGCGGCACGCCATTGCGCAGCAGGGTGCCCAGCGTGCGTGCCAGCCGCGCGGTGTCCAGCTTGGCCGCCAGCGATCCCACCAGCTTGCGCTGCAGCAGCCAGCCATCGAAGCGGCGCATGAACACCGGGTCGCGGCGCTTGCGGTCGATCCCGAGCAGCACCAGCAGCGGCAAGGCCAGGATCAGGATCCACCAGTCGCGGACGAACTCGCCAAGCGCCAGCACGACGGTCGAGAACCACGGCAGGTCGGCGTCCAGGCTTTCGTACATCGCCGAGAACTGCGGCACCACGTAACCAAGCAGGAACAGCAGCGACAGGCCGACCATCGCCAGCAGGATCGCCGGGTACACCAGCGCATTGATCACCCGCGCGCGCATCACGCGCGAACGCTCCAGGTAATCGGCCAGCCGTTGCAGGGTTTCGTGCAGGCTGCCGCCCGCCTCGCCGGCGCGGACCATGTTCACGAACAGCCGGCTGAAGGTGCCGTGCTGGCGATCCAGCGCCGCCGACAGCGACGCGCCGCCGCGCACCGCATCGCGGACATCCTCGATCGTCCGCCGCGCGGCCTCGTCTTCCGGCATCTCCAGCAGGATGCTGAGCGCGCGGTCCAGCGGCTGGCCGGCCCCAAGCAGGGTCGCGAGCTGCTGGGTGAACTGCACCAGCCGTTGTCCGGCGAACGGCTTCGGCTTGAACAACGCGCGCCACGTCGACTCGGCGCCGGCCTCGCTGGCCAGCTTCGCCTCGACCGGCAAATGCCCTTGCTCCTGCAGGCGCGACGCGACCTCGGTGTCGCTGGCGGCCTCCATCTGCCCGTCCAGCACTTCGCCGCGCGCGTTCAGCGCCTTGTAGCGGTACAGCGCCATCGGCTCAGGCGTCCTCGGTCACGCGCAGGACTTCCTCGATCGTGGTTTCGCCGCGCAACGCCTTGGCGATGCCGACTTCGTACATCGTGTTCATGCCGCCCTGGCGCGCGAGTTTCTCGATCTCGTCCATGCCGGCATGGCGCATCACCGCACGCCGCACCTCATCGTCCATCACCAGCAGTTCCATGATCGTGGTGCGGCCGAGGTAACCGGTCGGCGACAACGCGGACGGCTTCGGCCGGTACAGGAAGATCTCGCCCTGCGGCTGGTAGCGACGCAGGCCGAATTTCTCGATCTCCTCCGGCGAGGCCGCGTACTGCTCGGCATGCACCGGCTCCAGCCGCCGCACCAGGCGCTGGGCGACGATGCCGTTGACCGTCGAGGTCAGCAGGTAGTCCTCCACGCCCATGTCGAGCAGGCGGGTGATGCCGCCGGCGGCATTGTTGGTGTGCAGCGTGCTCAGCACCAGGTGGCCGGTGAGCGCGGACTGGATCGCGATGCGCGCGGTCTCGAGGTCGCGCATTTCGCCGATCATGATGATGTCCGGATCCTGGCGGACGATGCTGCGCAGCGCGTTGGCGAAGTCCAGGCCGATCTGCGGCTTGGCCTGGATCTGGTTGATGCCCTCGATCTGGTATTCGATCGGATCCTCGACGGTGATGATCTTGACGTCGGGCGTGTTGAGCTTGCTCAGCGCGGTGTACAGCGTGGTGGTCTTGCCGGATCCGGTCGGGCCGGTCACCAGCAGGATGCCGTGCGGCTGCTCCAGCACCTTCTGGAAGCGCGGCATGAACTGCGGGCCGAAGCCGAGCTTGCCGAAATCCAGCACCACGGTTTCGCGGTCGAGCAGGCGCATCACCACCGATTCGCCATGCGCGGTCGGCACCGAGCTGACACGCAGGTCCAGCTCCTTGCCCTGCACGCGCAGCATGATCCGCCCGTCCTGCGGCAGCCGGCGCTCGGCGATGTTGAGCTTGGCCATGATCTTGATGCGGCTGATGACGGCGGCGGTCAGGTTGGCCGGCGGCGACTCGCCTTCCTCCAGCACGCCGTCGATGCGGTAACGCACCTTCAGCCGGTTCTCGAACGGCTCGATGTGGATGTCCGATGCGCGCAGTTCCACCGCGCGCTGGATCACCAGGTTCACCAGCCGGATCACCGGCGCCTCGGAAGCGAGGTCGCGCAGGTGCTCGACGTCGTCGAAGCCCTCTTCGCCCTCGGCGTTCTCGACGATGCTGTCCATCGCGCTGCGGCCCTGCCCGTGCCAGCGCTCGACCAGTTCGGCGATCTCGCTGCGCAACGCCACCGCCGGCCGCGGGACTCGGCCAGTGGCCAGGCGCACCGCGTCGAGCACGTACGGATCCTGCGGGTCGGCCAGCAGCACATCGACGTGCTCGGCGTCAGCACCCACCGGCACGACGTGGAACTGCTTCATGAAGCGGATCCCCATCGCCACATCCTCGGGTGGCAACTCGGGCACGTCCTTGGCACTGCGCAGCGGCAGGTCGAGTTCGGACGCACACGCCTCGGCATGGTCGCGTTCGGACACCAGGCCCAACCGGCCCAGCAACGCCAGCAGGCCACCACCGTCCTGCTCCTGCAGGCGACGTGCACGGACCAGGTCGGCGTCCTTCAGCTTGCCTCGCAGCAACAGCAGGGCGGCCACGCGCTCGTCGGGGCTGGCAGCCGGGTCGTTCAGGGCGGCATTCATCGGATCGGGACGGCGGCGACGGGAAGGCCGTGAGGGTAGCAGGGCGGCCCGGGTGACGCGAAGGCCGGTTTGGGCACCAGGGCACGTACTCCATTGGAGAACGCCAGCCGGCAGGTGCCCTTGCATCCGCCGGCCACTCTGCAATGTTTTTTTGAATGGGTGTGGTAGCTGCGGGATCTGCCCGCGCGCAGGGCAGGCATCATCTTTACAACCATAGGGAGGGAACCATGAAGTTCTTGGGCATCTGCAAGACCATCGTGCTGACCGCGTTGCTGTCGTCGATCGCCGCGTTGCCGGCGGTGGCGCAGTCGCTGACCACGATCTATGCTGGCGGCAACAGTCAAAACGGCAACATCTTTGACATTACGCCGACCACCAACCTCACGATCGACCATTTCGACATCAACTTCGAGAACACCCGATCCACCGGGCTGGATGCCACAGTCGAGGTCTATTGGCGCAACGGAACCTCCAGTGGCGCGGAGAACAATCCGGCAGGCTGGACCTTGCTTGGAACGACCTCCATCACAGGGAACCCCCTGGGCACTCCCACGCCGGTCGCGATCGGCGGCCTGTCAATGTCTGCTGGCCAAACCTACGGCATCTACATCCGGCTGGTCGAGATCGAACGCTACCTCGCTTACACCGATGGCGGTCCTACCACGTTTTCCAATGCCGACCTGTCGTTGACCACGCATGCAGGTATTGCGAACGGAGAAAGTGTTTTCGCAGGCTCCAGCTTCTACCCACGCCAATGGAATGGCACCGTCTACTACACAAAGGCCCAGACCCAGACCTGCGCCAGCGAAGGCTACACCGGCACCAAGCTGACCTGGTGCCAGAACATCTGCGAGAAGGGCTATACCGGCGCCACCCTGGACACATGGATCCATCGTTGGATCAACCGCTACCGCGACCTGCCGTACTGCGCAGCCGAGGATGAGGAAGAGCCACCGCAGGGCCAGCCGCCGGCCTGATCGCCAGAGCGAACCATTGCAAGGCCGGCGCAAGCCGGCCTTGTCGTTTCTGCATGTCCGCTTTTCCTGCAATCCTGCGCATCACTGCCCACGAACACCGCATCGTGCGGTCGATGGGGCTACCTCATGAAAACGCGTGACTTCCTGCGGCCACTGCTGTTGCTGGCATCGCTGCTTCCAGCATCGGCGATGGCCCAGTCCATCTCCACCGTGGCCGGCAACGGCGGCGACGGCAATACAGGCGACGACGGCCAGGCGACGGCGGCTGAGACAGGCTCCCCGGTCGGCGTCCTCGCCTCGCCGGATGGCGGCTATTTCATCGGCGGCTACAACATCGTTCGCCACGTCCGCGCGGACGGCATCATCCGCACCGTGGTCGGTAACGGCAGCTCCGGCTCTTCTGGCGATGGCGGACAGGCGACCAACGCAAGGATCCGCGGCAACATCAACGCCCTCGCGCTCGCGCCGGACGGCAGCCTGTACCTCAATGACATTTTCTCGGTCCGCAGGGTGAATCCCGCGGGCATCATCAGCACGGTCGCCAGCCCGAACGGGACCGTGAATTCCCTCGCCTTCGACCAGGCGGGCAACCTGTACATCGGCGGTGGTTGCGTGGTGTCCAGGCTGAGTGCCGGTGGCGCACTGTCCCGGTTCGCCGGCACCGGCCAGTGCGGCGCGAGCGCGGGCGATGGAGGCCAGGCCAGCGCGGCGACCTTGACCGGCAACATCTACGGTCTCGCGGTGGATGCCGCCGGCAATGTCTGGCTCAGCGATCCGGATGCCCATCAGGTCCGCAAGGTCGGAGTCGACGGCGTGATCACCACGGTCACGTCGAGTGCGTATTTGCCCATGGGCATCTCCGCTGCTGCCGGGGGTGACATGTACGTCATCGACCGCTCGTCCAGCACCCTGCTCCGGATCTCCGGCAGCGGTGGCGCCACCATCGTTGCCGGCGGCGGCAATGGATTCAGTGGCGATGGTGGCCCCGCGACCGAAGCCAAGCTCGGCATGCCGTGGGCCGTGAGCGTGGGCACCGGCCGGATCCTCATCGCGGATTCCTTGAACCACCGCATCCGCAGCGTGACTACGGATGTCGTACCGATCCCATCCGTGCCCGCAACCACCTGCGCCAGCGAGGGCTACACCGGCACCAAGCTGACCTGGTGCCAGAACATCTGCGAGAAGGGCTACACCGGCGCCGCGCTCGACACCTGGATCCACCGCTGGATCAACCGCTACCGCGACCTGCCGTACTGCGCGGTCGAGGACGGGGAAGAGCCGCCGCAGGGCCAGCCTCCGGCCTGATCGCCGGCGCAAACCATTGCAGGGCCGGCGCAAGCCGGCCTTGTCGCATGCGGCACCGTGCGACAGTTCCCCAACCGCCCATCGAAGGTGCGCCGACCGGACCCGTCCGGCTAGACTGGTGCAGGAGCTGCCATGGTGGCAGTACAAGGGGGAACAATCGGAATGAACAAGAATCTGCTGGCTTCATGCCTTGCAGCGGTGGGCGGCATTGCCCTGTTCGCGCCCGCGACGGCGTACGCCGCGAACGTGGGCCACTACGAACTCTGCCAAGGCGAAGGCGCGTCCTACCTTGCCTCTGCGATCAGCTCGGGCGGTGGCACGCCCGTCAACATCACGGTTCCGGATGCTGCGCAGCTCGCCGGCGTCACCACGCTGCTGGTCACCAATTGCAGCAACGATGGCTACAACAGCGAATGGACCACCAACCTGGCGGCGATCACCGCGCGCGTGCAGTCCGGCATGACGCTGGTGTTCTACGACCGCGCGGTCACCGGCGCGGAGGCCCAGTTGCCGGGCGGAAGCGCGATCGTTGCGCTGCGCAACTTCGACGATGACGCGAACATCGACCTGCCCACCGGATCCCCGTTGCTGGTCACGAACGGTGGTCCAGCGACGCAAACCAACCTGGACAATGGAGGTTCCTCTTCGCACGGTTATGTCACCGCTGCATCGATACCTGCTGGCGGCGCAGTGCTCGCCCATCGCACCCTGGCCAACGAGGCGGTGATCATCCGCTATCCGTTCGGTAGTGGCGGCGTGGTCTATTCCACGATCCCGGCGGATTATTACATCGATCAGAGCACCTCCAGTGGCCTGCCTGCCGCCGTGCTCGCGACCGTGCAGGCGAGCGCAGGCCTGGTGTTCGGACAGACCGTGAGTTGCGCCAGCTCCGGCTACACCGGCACCAAGCTGACCTGGTGCCAGAACATCTGCGAAAAGGGCTACACCGGCGCGACGCTCAACATCTGGATCCACCGCTGGATCAACCGCTACCGCGACGTGCCGTATTGCGGGCTTGGCGAAGAGGAACAACCGCCACAGGGTGACTGATCCCCTGCAGGCACCAGCAACAAGGCCGGCGAATGCCGGCCTTGTTGCTTTCGTTCCACGCCTTGCAGGGCAACGGGCGTTCGCGGGCTCGCGGCTAGCGCCGCTCGAAATCCCCGCTGGCCCCGGCCCACTGCCTTGCAGGGCAGTGGGCGTTCGCGGGCTCACGGCTAGCGCCGCTCGAAATCCCCGCTCACCCCAGCCACGCCCTGGCATTGCGGAACATCCGCTGCCATGGCGAGTCTTCCGGCCAGTCGCGCGGGGCCCAGCTGAAGTTGGCGCGGCGCAGGGTGCGTTCCGGATGCGGCATCAGGATGGTGGCGCGGCCGTCGCGGCTGGACACGCCGGCGATGCCGCCTGGCGAGCCGTTCGGGTTGGCCGGATAGGCCTCGGCGACGCGACCGTCACCGGTGACGTAACGCAGGGCGACATCGACCGCGCCGTGGTCGACGGCGCTGTCGAACACCGCGCGTCCCTCCCCATGCGCCACCGCGACCGGGATGCGCGAGCCGGCCATGCCGCGCAGGAACAGCGACGGCGATTCGCCCACTTCGAGCAAGGCCAGGCGCGCTTCGTACTGCTCGCTGGCGTTGCGCTGGAAGGTCGGCCAGTGCTCGGCGCCGGGGATGATCCCGCGCAACTGCGCCATCATCTGGCAGCCGTTGCAGATGCCCAGCGAGAACGCATCCTGGCGCGCGAAGAACGCGGCGAACATGTCGCGCAACGCGGTGCGCTCGAGGATCGAGGTCGCCCAGCCGCGACCGGCACCGAGCACGTCGCCGTAGCTGAAACCACCGCAGGCGACGAAGCCGTTGAAGTCGGCCAGGTCGAAGCGGCCGGCCACCAGGTCGCTCATGTGCACGTCGAAGGTATCGAAGCCAGCACGGTCGAAGGCGAATGCGGTTTCGACCTGGCTGTTGACGCCCTGCTCGCGCAGGATCGCGACCTTCGGCCGCGCACCGGTCGAAACGAACGGCGCCGAAATGTCCTCGGCGGCATCGAACGTGAGTTTCGGCTGCAGGCCCGGCGCATCGAAGCGGCGCGCGGCGTCGCGTTCGCTGTCGGCGCCGTCCGGGTTGTCGCGCAGCTTCTGCATCGCATGGCTCACCGACCACCATGCGTCGAACAATTCGTCCCAGCGCCACTCGACCAGGGTCTCGTCGGCATCGCTGACGCGGATGGTCGGCGCGGTGGTCGGCCGGGCGATGCGTTGCGCGCATTCGATGAGGCCATGGCGCGCAACCAGGTCGGCGAACGCCGCGCGTTCCTCGACCGGGACCTGCACGACCGCGCCGAGTTCCTCGTTGAAGAGCGTGCTGAACACGTCGTCGCCGCGGCCATCGCCCCAGCCGTCGAGGCGGATCTCCAGCCCAAGGTGCGAGGCGAACGCCATTTCGCACAGCGTCGCGAAGACGCCGCCGTCGGAGCGGTCGTGGTAGGCCAGCAACATGCCGCCCTCGCGCGCATCGCGAACCAGTTCGAACAGCGCGCGCAGGCGTTGCGGCTCCTCGAGGTCGGGCACGTCGCCGCCGAACGCCGGCAACGCATGGCCGTCGGTGGCATCGGGGTGGCATTGCGCGAGGACCGAACCACCCATGCGCTGGCGACCGGCGCCCAGCCCGATCAGCCACAACTCCGATTCGATGTCGCGACGAAGCAGCGGCGTGGCCTGCGCGCGCACGTCGACCACCGGCGCGAACGCCGACACCACCAGCGACACCGGCGACACCGACTTCTGCGCGACGCCATCGGTTTGCCACTGCGCCTGCATCGACAGCGAATCCTTGCCGACCGGGATGCTGAGTTCGAGCTCCGGGCACAGTTCCATGCCCACCGCCCTGACCGCGTCGAACAGGCGCGCGTCCTCGCCGGCGTGGCCAGCGGCGGCCATCCAGTTGGCGGACAACTTGATGCGGGCGAGCGACTCCACCGGTGCCGCGAGCAGGTTGGTGATCGCCTCGCCCACCGCCATCCGCGCGGACGCGGCGGCATCCAGCAGCGCCAGCGGCGTGCGTTCGCCGATCGCCATCGCCTCACCGGTGAAGCCATCGAAGCCGCTGAGGGTGATCGCGCAATCGGCGACCGGCAATTGCCAGGGGCCGATCATCTGGTCGCGCGCGGTCAGCCCGCCCACGGTGCGGTCGCCGATGGTGACCAGGAAGGATTTCGATGCCACGCACGGATGCGCGAGCACGCGCAGGCCCGCCTCGCGCAGGTCGAGGCCGTCGGTGTCTGCTTCCGGCCATCGCGGCGGCGCCGGGTGCGCGGTGTCGCGATGCATCTTCGGCGCCTTGCCGAACAGCAGGTCCATCGGCAGGTCGATCGCCGGCGGCTCGCCGGCGTAGCCGACCACCAGTCGTTCTTCCTTCGTCGCGGTGCCGACCACCGCGAACACGCAGCGCTCGCGCGCGCACAGCGCGGCGAATTCGGCCACCCGCGCCTGCGGGATGCCGAGCACGTAGCGTTCCTGCGATTCGTTGCACCACAGCTGCATCGGCGACAGTGAAGGATCGTCGTTCGGCACCTTGCCGAGGTCGATCACGCCGCCCACGCCGGAATCGTGCAGCAGTTCCGGGATCGCGTTGGACAGGCCGCCGGCGCCGACGTCGTGCACCGACAGGATCGGGTTGTCGGCGGCCAGCGCGACGCAACGATCGAGCACTTCCTGCGCGCGCCGCTCCATCTCCGGGTTGTCGCGCTGCACCGAGGCGAAGTCGAGGTCCTCGGCGCTGTCGCCGGACGCGACCGAACTCGCGGCGCCGCCGCCCAGGCCGATCAACATCGCCGGGCCGCCGAGCACGACCACCGCATCCCCATCCGACAGGGACAGCTTGGCGACCATCGGCCGATCGAGCGCGCCGATGCCGCCGGCCAGCATGATCGGCTTGTCGTAGGCGCGCGCCAGGCGGCTGCCGTCAGGCAGGCCCTCGAGCAATTCGAAGCTGCGGAAATAACCGACCAGGTTGGGCCGGCCGAATTCGTTGTTGAACGCGGCGGCGCCGAGCGGGCCGTCGAGCATGATCTCCAGTGCCGGCGCCATCCGCGGATTGAGCGCGCGCTCGCCTTCCCACGGTTGCGGCAGCGTGGGGATGCGCAGGTGCGAGACCGAGAACCCGCACAGTCCCGCCTTCGGGCGGCCGCCGCGGCCGGTCGCGCCCTCGTCGCGGATCTCGCCGCCGGCGCCGGTGGACGCGCCGGGGAACGGCGCGATCGCGGTCGGGTGGTTGTGGGTCTCGACCTTGATGCAGAACGCGCTGTCGGCGACCGCTTCGCTGCGATAGTGCTGCGTCGCGGGATCCGGGCGGAAACGCGCCGTCGCATAGCCTTCCACCACCGCCGCGTTGTCGCTGTACGCGGAGAGCGTGTGCTCCGGCGTCGTCGCGTGGGTGTTCTTGATCATCTTGAACAGCGACGTCGCCTGCTCACGCCCGTCGATGGTCCAGCTCGCATTGAAGATCTTGTGCCGGCAGTGCTCGGAATTGGCCTGCGCGAACATCATCAGCTCGATGTCGTGCGGGTCCCGGCCGAGTTCGCCGTAGCGCTCGCGCAGGTAGTCGATCTCGTCCCCGGCGAGGGCCAGACCGAGGCGCGCGTTGGCGGCTTCGAGGTCGGCCAGCGGGATCGCTTCAAGCGCACCGCGCGGGTTGGCGGCGAACAGCGCCGCGCCGTCCTCGCGCGTGGCGAGCAGCGACTGCGTCATCGGATCGTGCAGCAGCTTGCCCAGCGCGGCCTGGCTCACGGCATCCGCCGGCCAGCCGACCACGTCGATGCGCATGCCGCGCTCGACCCGCTTCACCGGCAAGCCGGCACCGCGCAGCAGTTCGGTGGCCTTGCTCGCCCACGGCGACAGGGTGCCCAGGCGCGGCACCACGTAGCGGGAGATGCTGCCCGGTTCGGCATCGGCGACGCCGTCGCCGGCCTGCAGGATGCGCTTGAGCGCTTCCCGGTCGGGGCTGGCGCCGGGGTCGGGGTCGATCCAGTAACCATGCCAGGCACCGCTGATGCGCAGGCCAGGGACGATGGCGTTGAGGCGGGCTTGCAGGCGGTCGCGTCGGAACGGCGACAGGGCGGGCGCGCCCTCGAGGACGATCATGTCCGGCTGACGGTGGCAACGGGCCGGCTAGTGTAGCCGAGCCGGGCCCGGGCCCGGTCGGCGCGTGGGGTCAGGCGCCGCCCGCGGCCGCCGGCTCCTTCGCTTCCAGCCGCTGCAGCAGCGCATCGGGCGTCAGGTAGCCACCCAGCAACTCGCCATTGCTGTTGAGGATCATCGGAGTGCCGGTCAGGCCCATCCGCTGGCCCGCCCGGTACTGCATGTCGACCGGCGTCCTGCCGCAGGTGCGCTGGGTCACGGCGCGACCGCTCTTGGCATCGGTCAGCGCCTTCCGGCGATCCGGCGCGCACCAGACCGACACCATGCTGCGGTAGTCGGCGCTCGCCAGCCCACCACGCGGGAACGCGAGGTATTCGACCTCGATGCCGCGCCTGGTGTACTCGGCGATGGCACTGTGGAACTTCTGGCAGTACCCGCATTCGATGTCGGTGAGCACCACCACCGTATGTTTCGGCTTGCCGGCCGGTGCGAACACGATGCGGTCCTCGACCGGCAGGGTCTTGAGGATGTCGACGCGAAGCCTGGCCATCGCCGCTTCCGACATGTCCTTGCGCTTCTCGATGTCCAGCAGGCCACCCTGGAACAGGTACTTGCCGTCCTCGCTCACGTACACCACCTGGCCGGTGGCGATGACCTCGCGGAAACCCGGGATCGGCGACGGATTGATGCGTTCGACCGTGATGTTGGGCTCCAGCCGGCGCAGCGCCTCGCGGATGCGGGCCTCCGGGGTACCGGCGGCGTAGATGGGCTCGGCTGCGGCCTGCGGACCTATGGTGATCTTCTGGCCCGCCCCCTGGGGCGCGGCCTGCTGCGCGCAGGCGGAGAGGCTCAGGCCGCACAGGGCAGCGAAGGCGAGGAAACGGATCATCGGAACTCCTGGGAACGGATGCGTGGTCCGACCGGTATGCGGCCACGGGGTTGCCGTCATTCTCGCACGGGCCGCCAGTGCGCCCGCGGCGGCCATTCAGGCGCGCGGATGATGGCGGGCGTGCAGCGATTTGAGGTGCTCGCGCGCCACCAGGGTGTAGATCTGGGTGGTCGACAACGAGGCATGCCCCAGCAGCATCTGCAATGCGCGCAGGTCGGCGCCGCGGTTGAGCAGGTGGGTGGCGAAACTGTGGCGCAGGCCATGCGGGCTGACCCGCGCGGGATCGATGCCGGCCGCGCCGGCATGGCGCTTGACCAGCGCCCAGAACGCCTGTCGGGTCGGCGCCTGGCCCTTGCCGTCGACGAACAGCGACTGCGCGACGGCAGCATCGCGCAAGCCCGCCAGCAACGCCGGCCGCGAGTCCCGCAGGTAGCGTTGCAGCCAGTGCTGGGACTCCTCGCCGAGCGGGACCAGCCGGTCCTTGCCGCCCTTGCCGGTCACCCGCAGCACGCCCTGGCGCAGGTTGGGCGCGGTGGCGGGCAACTCGACCAGTTCGCTGACGCGCAGCCCGCAGGCATACATGAGCTCGAGCATGGCGCGGTCGCGCAGGCCTGGGGGCGTGCCGGTATCCGGAGCCTCGAGCAACGCCGAGACCTGCGCTTCGGACAGGGCCTTGGGCAGCAGCCGCGGCAACCGTGGCGGCTGCAGTAACGCGCAGGGATCGTCGTCCCGCAGGCGCATGCGCACGGCATTTGCGTAGAACGCATGCAGGGTCGACAGCAGCCGCGCGTTGCTGCGTGGCTTGTAACCGGCGGCGCTGCGCATCGCCAGGTAATCGAACAGGTCGCTGCGCGCCGCCAGGATGAGTGGGGGCGGGGTCGGCCGCCCCTGCAACCAGCGGCCCAGCCCCTGCAGGTCGCTGCGGTAGGCCGCCAGCGCCGCCGGCGACAGGCCCTGCTCTGCCCAGGCGGTATCGAGGAAGCGCTCGATCGCGGCCGCATCGGCGTCCGCCAATGGCGGCAGCAAGCGGGCGATGCGACGGCGATCGGCGGTGGTGCTCATGCCGCGCAGGGTAGCCGGTGGCCCGGGGTGCCGCCTGTATCCTGTCGCCATGTCCGACGACACGATCTCCGCGGCCGCACCCGCACCCCGCGCCCTGGTGGGCTGGCGCCTGCTGGCCATGCTCTACGACGCCTTGCCGGTGGTCGCCCTGTGGATGCTGGTCTCCACCCCGTTCACCCTCGGCTACACCTTCCTCGGCCACCACCCCTCGCACGAGAACATCGCGCCCTTCAGCGCATTGGCATGGCTGCTCTGGCTGACGTGCTGGGTGGTCACCGGCCTGTACGCGGTGCTCAGCTGGCGCCGCGGCGGGCAGACCCTGGGCATGCGCCCATGGCGGCTGCAGGTGCTCGACCTGTCGGGGAATGTGCCCGGCACCGGTGCGCTATGGCGGCGCTACGCGGTGGCCACGCTGTCGTTCCTGCCCGCCGGGCTCGGATTCTGGTGGGCGTGGATCGACCGCGACCGCCTGGCCTGGCACGACCGCGCCAGCGCGACGCGGCTGCGACGGCTGGCGAAGCGGAAGGGCGTCAGCCCGAGCGACGCCTGAACAGCAGGTACGAGACCAGCAACATGGTGATTGGCGGCATCGCGTAGGCGATCCGGTAATCGAAGTGGAACACGCCCGCGACCTGCGTCGACATCTTCTGCAGCACCCAGAAACCCAGCGCGAACACGATGCCAATGAACACGCGCTTGCCGTAGCCGCCACTGCGCAGCGAACCGAATGCGAATGGCACCGCCGCAAGACACAACGCGAGCACGTTGATCGGGTAGAACCAGCGGCCCCAGTAGATGTCCTCGAACTCGCTGGCCTCGAGGTCGTTGCGCTTGCGGTATTCGATGCTCTGGGCCAGTTCGCCGCTGCCCATGTTGCGCGGCTTGGTCACGCTGGCCGCGAGCGCGGTCTCGTCGAGCGCCGAATCCCAACGCTCCTCGGCGGTCCTGACGCGGCTCACCGACTTGGCGCCGAAGGTGGTGCGCTCCACGTCGCGCAGGGTCCAGCCGCCCGGGCGGTGTTCGGCGATGCCGGCATTGGCGATCGAGGTCAACCGGCCCTCGTCGTCGAACTGGAACAGGCGAACGCCGCGCAGTTCCAGCCAGCGATCGTCGCCACGCTGCTTCTGCTCGCCGTTGCGTGCGTTGAGGAACATGTCGCCCTCGCGCGCCCACAGTCCGCTGTACTGGGCGACCACCAGGTCCTTGTTGCGCACCGACTTCAGCGCCTGCGCGCGTTCCTCGCCCCATGGGGCCAGAGTCTCGCCATTGACCACCATCACCGCGGTCAGCATCGCCAGCGACAGCGCCACCGACAGGCTCAGGCGGCGGCGGGACAGGCCCACCGCGCGCAACGCGGTCAACTCCGAGGAGGCGGACAGCTGCCCCAGGCCCAGCAAGGCGCCAATCACCGCCGCGGTCGGGAACAGGTTGTAGGCGCGCCACGGAATGGTCAGGCCGGTCGCGGCGATCGCGTGGTTGATGGTGTAGCCGCCCTTGCCGATGTTCTTGATGTCGCCTGCGAAGGCGAGCACCACGTCCAGCCCGAGCAGTACGCCCCACGCCAGCACCACGCTGCCGACCACGGCCCGCGCGATGTAGCTGTCATGCAACCTCGGCCAATGCTTCATCGACGCCACCACGCCTTGGCCACCCGGCCGTCGCGGGCGTACAGCCAGATGCCCAGCGCCAGCATCGGCAGCAACAGCCACCACAGGCCGAGCGCAGCGGGCAATGCGCCCTCGGCCAGCCACTGGGTGCCGAGCATCATCACGAACACGCCAACGAGGTAGGCCAGGAAGGCGAGCAGCATCGAGCCATACCGTGCCTGGCGGGGGGAGCTGCGTCCCAATGGCACCGCCAGCAGGGCGAACGCCAGTGCCAGCAGCGGCGGCGCGATCCGCCAATGCAGTTCGGCGGCGGCGGCGGCGCCGGGCATGCCGATCAGGGCCAGCGTCGACTTCTGCGCGGGGGAATCCGGCGCCACTTCGTCCTCGCCCATGCGCAACTGGATCTCGTTGCGCGCATAGCGCATCAGCCGGTAGTCGAGGTCGGCCCCGCTGGCCGGGCCTTCGACCCGGAAGCCGTCGAGCAGGGCCAGCAGGCGCGCGCCCTGGTCGCGGTAGAGCACCCCGCTGCGGGCGGTCGCCACGTCCATGCGGTCTCCGCGCTCGCGGTACACGAAGACGCGGCCAAGCGTGGTGCCGTTGCCGGACATTTCCCCGGCGTAAGCCACGCCGCCGCCCGACATCGGGGTGAAGCGACCCGGCTCAAGGCCGGCGACCAGCATGTTCTTGTTGGCCTCGGCGACCATCGAGCGGGCGATGCGGTCGGCCCACGGCCCCACCCACAACGAGCTCCCGCCAATCAGCAGCAGCAGCGGCACCGTCACGATCAACAGGGGCCGCAGCAACCTGCGCGGCCCCACGCCCGCGGCCGCCAGCACGTACATCTCGGAATCCCGGTACAGGCGTCCGACCGCCAACAGCAGTCCGAGCAGCAGGCCGAGCGGAAGGATCAGCGGGAGATAGCCCAGCAGGCGCAGGCCCAACTGCGACAGCAGCAGGGTTGGCGGCACCTTGCCGCGGGCCATTTCGCCGATCAGGTCGGCGAACACGCCACCCATGCTGACCATGCCGAGGATCACCAGCGCGGCGGACACCGCGCGAGCGAACTCGGCACTCAAATATCGGTCCAGCTTCGGCATCGGGCCTGCTTGCTTTAAACTTCGGGGTTCGTTACGCGCTGCATCCCGCGCCTGGCCGCGGCCGCGCATTGTAAGCGACACCGCCCGCGCGACCGGAGGCCCTGCCCTGCGGCCGCCACGCCCGTCCTTTGGACGTCACTTCCGGACACCTTGGTCGATGAGCCTCGAATTCAGCCTGAACCAGACACCGCCCGCCACCGCCAGCGTCGATTGCGTGGTCGTCGGCGCCTTCGCGGACGGCAGCCTCACCCCCGCCGCCGCCGCAATCGACACCGCCAGCGGCGGCCGCATCAAGGCGCTGCTCGAGCGCGGCGATGTCTCCGGCAAGACCGGCAAGACCGCCCTGCTGCATGACCTGGCCAACGTCACCGCGCCGCGCGTGCTGGTGATCGGCCTGGGCGACGCCGGCAAGTTCGGCGTGCCGCAGTACCTGAAGGCCGTGGGCGATGCCGCGCGCACCCTGAAGACCGGCGCGGTGACTTCGGCGCTGTTCACCCTCGGCGAAGTCGCGGTGGCCGGCCGCGACGCGGCCTGGAACATCCGCAGCGCGGTGATCGCCGCCGACCACGCCGCCTACCGCTACACCGCCACCCTCGGCGCCAAGAACAAGAAGCGCGACGAGAAGGGGCTGGTCCGCTTCGAGGTCTCCGGCGACGACAACGCGGCGCTCGCGCAGGGCATCGCGATCGCGGCCGGCGTGCAGTTCACCCGCGAGCTCGGCAACCTGCCGCCGAACATCTGCAACCCGGCCTACCTCGCCTCGCAGGCGCGGGACTTCGCCGCGCGCAGCGAGGGCGCCGAGTGCGAGGTGCTCGACGAAGTGGCGATGGAGCAACTCGGCATGGGTTCGCTGCTCGCGGTCGCCCGCGGCTCGGCCAACCGCCCGCAACTGGTGGTGCTGAAGTGGAACGGCGGTGGCGACGCCAAGCCATTCGTGCTGGTCGGCAAGGGCATCACCTTCGATACCGGTGGCGTCAACCTGAAGACCCAGGGCGGCATCGAGGAGATGAAGTACGACATGTGCGGCGCGGCCAGCGTGCTCGGCACCTTCGTCGCCGCGGTCGGCATGCGCCTGCCGATCAACCTGGTGGTGATCGCCGCAGCGGTCGAGAACGCCATCGACGGCAACGCCTACCGCCCCAGCGACGTCATCACCAGCATGAGCGGCAAGACCATCGAGGTCGGCAACACCGACGCCGAGGGCCGCCTGATCCTGTGCGACGCGCTGACCTATGCGCAGCGCTTCGAGCCGGCCGCGCTGGTCGACGTGGCAACCCTGACCGGCGCCTGCGTGGTCGCGCTGGGCAAGTTCGCCACCGGCGTGATGACCAAGAAGGACGACGACCTCGCCCGCGAACTGCTGGCCGCTGGCGAAACCGCCTTCGACCGCGCCTGGCAGCTGCCATTGTGGGATGAATACCAGGGCCAGCTCGACTCCGCCTTCGCCGACGTCTACAACATCGGCGGCCGCTGGGCCGGCGCGATCACCGCGGGCTGCTTCCTGTCGCGCTTCACGGAAGACCAACGCTGGGTGCACCTGGACATCGCCGGCGTTTCCAACGGCGACGGCAAGCTGGGCATGGCCACCGGCCGCCCGGTCGGCCTGCTCAGCCAGTGGCTGCTGGATCGCGTCGCGGCGTGACCTGAGTGCCCAGGGCCGACTTCTACCTGATCGACAAGCCCCGCTTCCGCGAGCAGCCGCTGCTGCTCGTCTGCGAACTGGCCAAGCGCGGCTATGCCGCCAACCTGTCGATCCTGGTGCTGGCGCGCGATGCGGCGCAGGCGGAGGCGCTGGACGACCTGATGTGGTCGTTCGATCCCGACGAATACCTGCCGCACCAGATCGCCGGCATGGACGAAGGCGACGACGACACCCCGATCCTGATCGCCACGCCGGACATGGACATCCCCGCGCGGCCGATGCTGCTCAACCTGCGCGACGCAGCGCCCACCGGCAGCTTCGATCGCGTGCTGGAGGTGGTGCCGGCCGACCCGTCCGCGCGCGGTCCGCTCCGCGAACGCTGGAAGCATTACCAGGCGCTCGGGTTCGAAGTGAACAAGCACGACATGTGATTTGCCTTTGCCCTTGTGGGAGCGGCTTCCGCCGCGACTCCAAGAGATCGGGGCCGAAGCCCCTCCCACAACCGCACTCCGCGCTCCAGACGGCCTCCCATGACCACCCTCGCCTCCGGCTACGAACCCAAGTCCTTCGAATCGCGCCTGTACCAGCAATGGGAAAGCAGCGGCGCGTTCGCGCCGCAGGGCGACGGCCCGGCCTACACGATCCTGCTGCCGCCGCCGAACGTCACCGGCACCCTGCACATGGGCCACGCGTTCCAGCACACCCTGCAGGACGCGCTGATCCGCTACCACCGCATGCGCGGCTATCGCACGCTGTGGCAGATGGGCACCGACCATGCCGGCATCGCCACCGAGATGGTGGTGAGCCGCAACCTCGCCATCGCAGGCGAAGGCGAAACGCGCGATTCGTTGGGTCGCGACAAGTTCATCGAGAAGGTCTGGGAGTGGAAGCAGCACTCCGGCGACACCATCGAACGGCAGATGCGCCGCCTCGGCGCCAGCGGCGACTGGTCGCGCAGCGTGTTCACCATGGACCCGATGGCCTCCGAGGCCATCGTCGAAGCCTTCGTCCGCCTGCACGAACAGGGCCTGATCTATCGCGGCCAGCGCCTGGTCAACTGGGATCCGGTGCTGAAGACCGCGATCTCCGACCTCGAGGTCGCCAGCGAGGAAGAGAACGGCCACATGTGGTCGATCCGCTATCCGTTGGCCGATGGCGCGAGCTACGAACACGTGGAGGTCGATGCCGATGGCGTCGAGATCCTGCGCGAAACCCGCGACTACCTCGTCGTCGCGACGACCCGCCCGGAAACCATGCTCGGCGATACCGCAGCGATGGTGCATCCGGAGGACCCGCGTTACCTCGCGCTGCACGGCAAGTTCGTGCAGCTGCCGCTGACCGGCCGCCGCATCCCGGTGATCACTGACGACTACGTGGATCGGGACTTCGGCACCGGCGTGGTCAAGGTCACGCCTGCGCACGACTTCAACGACTACGCAGTGGGCCAGCGCCACGGCCTGCCGTTGATCAACATCTTCACCGACGAGGCGAAGGTCGTTTCGTCGCGCGATGACATCGCCGAGAAATACCGCGGCCTCGATCGCTTCGACGCACGCAAGCTGATCGTTTCTGACCTTGAAGCTGCCGTACTGCTGGTCGAGATCAAGCCGCACCGCCTGCAGGTGCCGCGTGGCGACCGCAGCAACCAGGTGATCGAGCCGTTCCTGACCGACCAGTGGTTCGTGAAGATGGACGACCTCGCCAAGCGCGGCCTGGAACTGGTCGAATCCGGCGAAGTGAAGTTCGTGCCGCCGAACTGGATCAATACCTACCGCCACTGGCTGGAGAACATCCAGGACTGGACGATCTCGCGTCAGCTCTGGTGGGGCCACCGCATCCCGGCGTGGTTCGACGAGACCGGCAAGATCTACGTGGGCCGCAGCGAAGCCGAAGTGCGCGCGACACACAACCTGGGCGATGCGCCGCTGCGGCAGGACCCGGACGTGCTGGAAACCTGGTTCTCCTCGGCGATGTTCCCGTTCAGCACCCAGGGCTGGCCGAACGAAGACGCGATGGGCGAGCTCGGCTTCGATGTCGCGCTGCCGACGTCGGTGCTGGTCACCGGCTTCGACATCATCTTCTTCTGGGTCGCCCGGATGATCATGATGACCGACCAGTTGGTCGGCCGCGTGCCGTTCCGCGACGTCTACATCACCGGCCTGGTCCGCGACAAGGACGGCCAGAAGATGTCGAAGTCGAAGGGCAACATCCTCGACCCGCTGGACATCATCGATGGCATCACGATCGAAGCATTGGTCGCCAAGCGCACCACCGGGCTGATGAAGCCGACCGATGCGCCGAAGATCGAGAAGGCCACGCGCAAGGAATTCCCGGATGGCATCCCCGCGTTCGGCGCGGATGCGCTGCGCTTCACCATGGCCGCGCTGGCCGGCCCCGGCCGCGACATCAAGTTCGACCTGCAGCGCGCCGAGGGCTACAAGAATTTCTGCAACAAGTTGTGGAACGCGACGCGCTTCGCGCTGATGAACGTCGGCGATGCCACGTTCGAGGGCGTGCCGCAGCCGAAGACCGATGCCGAGAAGTGGATCCTCATCCAGCTTGCGCGCACCAGCGCACAGGCCAAGGAACATTTCGAGAGTTATCGCTTCGACCTGCTGGCGCAATGCCTGTACGAGTTCACCTGGAACCAGGTCTGCGACTGGTTCCTGGAACTGGCCAAGCCCGCGTTGAACGGCGATGGCGCCGGCGCCGCCGACAGCACCCGCCACACCCTGGCCTACGTGCTGGAGGCGTTGCTGCGGATGCTGCATCCGCTGATCCCGTTCGTCACCGAGGAACTGTGGCAGTCGGTGGCGCCGAAGCTCGGCAAGTCCGGCAGCATCATGGTCCAGGCGTATCCGACCATGTTCGATGTCGAGGCCTACCTGGCGGACGAGTTCGAGGACGCCGAAGCCCGCATCGAATGGCTGAAAGACGTCATCTCCGCGCTGCGCCGCATCCGCAGCGAACTCGGGGTGTCGCCGGCGAAGCAGGTGTCGTTGCTGGTGCGCGGCGGCAACAGCGACGATGCCGCGCGCGTGGCCCGTTTCGACGCGCAGCTGCGCTTCCTGTGCAAGCTCGAGCGCATCGACACCCTGGCAGGCGATCCGCCGGCCGCCGCGCCCGCGGTGGTCGGCGAGCTGCAGCTGTTCGTGCCGCTGGAAGGCCTGGTGGACCTGGACGCCGAG
Organism: Thermomonas sp.; assembly: GCA_035456065.1. GTDB lineage: Bacteria > Pseudomonadota > Gammaproteobacteria > Xanthomonadales > Xanthomonadaceae > Thermomonas. Next base: position 61,601 of record DATIDW010000025.1, read on the forward strand.
CGCGTGCGCCTGGACAAGGAGATCGCCAAGGTCGCGTCCGAGAAGGACAAGAGCGAGGCCAAGCTGGCGAAGTTCGGCGGCAACGTGCCGGCGACGGTAGTGGAGCAGGAACGCGCGCGCCTGGCCGACTGGAGCGTGAAGCTGGACGCGCTGGCGGCGCAGAGAATGAGGCTGTAGGGGCGAACCCCTGTGTTCGCCCGGCTCTTGTTCGCCGGGTTCGCATCGCCCAGGGCAGACACGGGGGTCTGCCCCTACGCACTATCGTCGCCCCCTACAGCGGCGGCATCCTGCTGATGTCGTCCGGCAGCAGCTCCATCGCCATCACGATCGCGTCCTCGCGACCATTGTTGGCGGCGGGGTAGTAGCGCGGGCGACGGCCGATCTCGTTGAAGCCACTGCGGTCGTACAGCGCGATCGCGCGCGGATTGGATGGCCGCACCTCCAGGAACACCCGCTGCGATCCGAAGCCGCGGGCGACCCGCAGCAAGGCCTGCAACATGCGCCCACCGAGGCCCTGGCCCTCGCTGCCGGGCGCGGTGCACAGGTTGAGCACATGCGCCTCTTCCACGCCGATGCTGAGTACGCCGTAACCGGCGATCGCGCCGTCGCGCTCCTGCACCCACATCGGATAGCCGGCATGCATGCAGTCGCGGAAGATGCCGCGCGTCCACGGGAACGGATAGGCGCGCACCTCGATGTCCATCACCTCGTCCAGGTCGGACTCGCGCATCGGTCGCAGGTGCGCCACGGACAGTCCGGCGTCCGTGCGCCGTGCGCTCACGCGTGGCTCCGCCGCATCGCCCGCAGCCGCGGCCACAACGCGCGCTTGGCGCGGGCATCGCCCCGCAGCGCCGCCAGCGCGGCAAGGTCGTCGAAGCGACGGGCGAACTCCTCGACATCCATCGCGGCGGCACGCGCCAGTCGCGCCAGCACGGCCTCGTCCACCTGCGCCGCACCCGCGGCGGAACGTGGCAGCGGCCGATAGACGGCATGGCCCAACTCCGCCAGCACCGCCCGCTGGAACGGATCCCAACTCACGCAGCGGTATCCAGGCGTCGCCTGCGCAACCACATCACCGGGCCGGACAGGGCATACAGCACGCCGGCGCCGAGCAGGAACTTCGACGGGTCCAGCACCAACCCGATCAGCACCGCGACGGCGATCAGCAGGGCGAAGAACGGCACCCGTTCCGACTTCGGCCCACTGCCGCCCTTGAAGCTCGTATAGCGGATCCGGCTGACCATCAGCAGGCCGGCGCACACGGTCACCGCCAGCGCGACGTAGCGCAGTTCCTCGCCGGACAGGCCGAGGTCGGAGCAGGTCCAGACGAAACTGGCCATCAAGCCCGCGGCGGCGGGGCTGGCCAGGCCGATGAACCAGCGCTTGTCGACCTGGCCCACCTGGCTGTTGAAGCGGGCCAGGCGCAGTGCGGCGCAGGCAGCGTAGAGGAACGCGCCGAGCCAGCCGAGCTTGCCGGCGGTGGCGCCATCCAGCTTCATCGCCACCAGCGACCAGTGGTACATCACCAGCGCCGGGGCCATGCCGAAGCTGACCAGGTCGGCCAGCGAGTCGTACTGCACGCCGAACTCGCTCTGGGTATTGGTCAGGCGCGCCACCCGCCCATCCAGCCCGTCCAGCACCCCGGCCACGAAGATCGCCACGCAGGCGATCTCGAAGCGCCCCTGCGAGGCGGCGATGATGGCGAAGAACCCGCCGAACAGGCCGCCGGTGGTGAGCAGGTTCGGCAGCAGGTAGATGCCGCGTCCGCGCGGTCGCGGCGGGTGGTCGGTCGGGTTCGCATCCATCAGCCAAGTGTAGGCCCTATCCCGCCGCTCCCGCAGCGGCCGGGGTTGCAGCCGCCCCGCCGCGGTGCTGCAATCGACCCGGGATTCCCCCTGGAGCACGCCATGCACATCATCCGCCCCATCGTCGCCGCGCTCGCCCTGTTGCTCGTGGCCGCGCCCGGCCTGGCCCAGCAGCGCGTCTACCAGTGGAAGGACGCCAAGGGCGTGACCCACTACACCGACATGCCGCCGACGCAAGCGCACAGCAGCCGCGACATCAACAACAAGGGCAACGCCCCGGAAATCACCGAGGTCAAGCCGGTCGAGAACGAGCAGTGCGCCAACTCGCGCGCCAACCTGCAGAAGCTGCAGGCCAACCAGACCATCGGCGTGGACACCAACGGCGATGGCAAATCCGATCGCAACCTCAGCAGCGACGAGCGCGCTTCGCAGATCGAACTGAACCAGGCCGCGATCAAGGCCTACTGCCCCGCCGGCAAGCCGTGAAGCCACTGGGCATGCTGGTGCTGGCCATCGCCCTCGGGGTGGCGGCCTGGTGGTGGTACACGCACGAAATGCCACGCCGCGAACGCGAACGCGCGGCCGCCGCCGAGGTCGCCGCGGCGCAGGCCGAGCGCGCGGATTCCCTGTACCGCTGGCGCGACGACGCCGGCAACCTGCAGATCACCCAGGAACCGCCGAAGGGCCGCAAGTACGAGCGGATCAGCCGCACGCCGCAGGACGGGATCGAGATCAAGGGCGATCGGGACTGAGGTGGCGGGATCGGCCGGTGTTCGCGCAGCGGCAGGTTGAGCCGGGTAGCGAATACAGGCCAGTGCCGACGCCGGCGGCAACCGGGGAAACGGGCCGTCGTGGCAAAATGCGCGTCCCGCCTGTTTTGAAGCCCCCGCATGCGCCTGTCGCAGTTCCATCTCCGCACCGAAAAGGAAACCCCCGCCGACGCCGAAGTGATCAGCCACAAGCTGATGCTCAAGGCCGGCATGATCCGCAAGCTCGCCGCCGGCCTGTACACCTGGTCGCCGCTGGGGCTGCGGGTGATGCGCAAGGTCGAGGCGGTGGTCCGCGAGGAAATGAACCGCGCCGGCGCGATCGAGATGGCGATGCCCTCGGTCCAGCCGAAGGAACTGTGGGACGAAACCGGCCGCTGGGAGAAGTTCGGCCCGCAGTTGCTGAAGATCCGCGACCGCAAGGAGCAGGACTTCTGCTTCACCCCGACCGCGGAGGAAGCCGTCACCGACTTCGCCCGCAACGAGCTGGCCAGCTACAAGCAGCTGCCGGTGAATTTCTACCAGGTCACCAGCAAGTTCCGCGACGAGATCCGCCCGCGCTTCGGGGTGATGCGCGCGCGCGAGTTCGTGATGAAGGATGCGTATTCCTTCCACATCGACGACGACTCGCTCGCTGCCGAATACCGCAACATGTACGAGACCTATTCGCGCATCTTCACCCGCCTCGGGCTGAAGTTCCGCGCGGTGTTCGCCGATACCGGCGCGATCGGCGGCAGCGCCTCGCACGAGTTCCACGTGCTCGCCGATTCCGGCGAGGACGCGCTGGCGTTCTCTGAAACCTCCGATTACGCGGCGAACGTCGAGCTGGCCGAAGCGGTTTCGCCCGGCGAACGCGCCGCGCCATCGGAAGCACTGCGCGACATCGACACGCCGACGCAGAAGACCTGCGAGGACGTCGCCGCGCTGATGGGCATCCCGCTGCAGCGGACGGCGAAGTCGGTGGCGATCGTCGGCACCGATGCGGAAGGCAGGGAGCAGTTCGTGCTCGCGCTGGTGCGCGGCGACCACATGGTCAACGAGATCAAGCTGGCCAAGCTGCCCGGCCTGGCCGAATACCGCCTGGCCACCGAAGCCGAGATCGCGGAACACCTTGGCAGCGAGCCCGGCTTCCTCGGCCCGCTCAACGCGAAGAAGCCGATCCGCGTGGTCGCCGACCGCAGCGTCGCCGCGCTCGCCGACTTCGTGGTCGGCGCCAACAAGCCCGGCTTCCACATCGCCGGGGTGAACTGGGGCCGCGACCTGGCGGAGCCGGAAACCGCCGACATCCGCAATGTCGTTGCCGGCGACGCCTCGCCGGACGGCAAGGGCGTGCTCGCGCTGGCCCGCGGCATCGAGGTCGGCCACGTGTTCGCGCTGGGCCGCAAGTATTCCGAGGCGATGAAATGCACGGTGCTGGATGCCAATGGCAAGGCCGTGCATCCGGCGATGGGCTGCTACGGCATCGGCGTCTCGCGCATCGTCGCCGCGGCGATCGAGCAGAACCATGACGCCAACGGCATCCTCTGGCCCGCGGCGATGGCGCCGTGGCAGGTCGCGGTCTGCGTCATCAACCCGAAGAACGACCCGGCGGTGAGCGATGCCGCGGCATCGCTGTATGCCGAATTGAATGCCGCCGGGTTCGACGCCGCGCTCGACGACCGCGGGCTTCGCCCGGGTTCGATGTTCGCCGACATCGAGCTGATCGGCATCCCGCACCGCGTGGTGGTATCCGGCCGCGGGCTGGAAGCCGGCACCTTCGAATACCGCGCGCGCGCCGCGGCGGAATCGGAAAACCTGGACCGGGAAACCCTGCTCGGGAAACTCCGGGCTTGAATCGGCGGCGGGCCGATATTGGCGCAAGTTAATCGCGGAAGTTAATATGCGGAATCCGGCAACCGGATTCCGCATTTTTACACCGAGGAAACCGCCACATGAGCGTCAACATCAACAACCTCAGCACCAAGGAACTGGCCGAGCTGATCGTCGAGGCCAACAAGCGCAAGAAGGTGCTGGACAAGCGCAAGCCCGCCAACCAGGTAAAGGCCGCGGTCGCCAAGTTCCTCAAGAGCACCGGCTGGACCTTCGACGAGCTGTACGGCAAGCCGGGTGCAGCGAAGCCGGCAGCTGCAGCCACTGCGGGCTCCGCCACCGCAACCGCGCCGAAGGCGCGCAAGTCGACCAAGGGCCGCAGCCTGGGCAAGGTCGCGCCGAAGTACCGCAATCCGGCGAACGCCAAGGACACCTGGACCGGCCGTGGCAAGCAGCCGCGCTGGCTGGCCGCGGAAACCACCAAGGGCAAGAAGCTCGAAGAGTTCCTGATCAAGTAAATCGGTCAGCTCGCTTTGAAAACGCCGGCATCCGCCGGCATTCTTGTCGATGGAATTTAGCTGGCGAATCCAAAGGCGAGCGGGCCGGGTATCCGCGCAGCGGAATTCAGGGCCGCGCAGCGAATGCAGGGCCCGCTCGCCACGCGACGATTCGCCTCAAAGATTGTGTCGCGACGACACCAGCAGGTTGCCGAACAGCAATCCCGCCAGCAGGGCCATCAATGTGTTGAGGGCGAGCATCGCCGCGTCCTGGCCGGCACCGATGTCCTGGGTCTGCACCAGGGTGATCACCCCGCGCAGGGCGATGCTGCCCGGCACCAGCATGATCAGCCCGGGCAGGCGCACCAGCGCACCGGGGCGGTTGCGCCAGCGCGCATAGATATTGCCGGCCGCGGTGGTCGCCAGTGCCGACAGGAACAGCCCGGCCTGCGGCCCGAACCACTCGCCACCGAAGCGCGAGATCAGGTAACCGGAAATCGCCGACAGCATCACCAGCGGATAGTCGCGGCGGTGCGCGCGGAACAATACGGCGAAGGCGTACGCGCCCAGCAGCAGCGCGCACCACACCACCGATTCCGGTTGCGGGCGCAGCGCACGCACCTCGGGATCGATGCCGGCGAGCTCGGCGACCCCGAGCGCGATCGCGGTGCCGATGGTGAGTTTCAGGATGGTGGTGATGGCGCCAGCAAAGCGCGCGGTGCCAGCCACCAGGTGGCGGCTGGTCAACTCGTTCATCGCGTTGGTCAGCGCCATGCCGGGCAACAGCACGATCAGCGAGGCGATGATCACCGTATTGAGGTTGAGCGGGCCGACCAGCGTCGACACCGCGATCGCCACGCCACCGGCCAGCAGGCCGGCGATCGCCTCGGAGGCCTCGGACAGGCGCGGGCGCCCCTGCGCGGCGACGTCGAGCAGGCCGATCAGCAGGCCGGTCGCGCCAGCGGTGCCGATGTCCAGCCAGGGCAGGCGCAACAGCCCGGCCACCGCCGCCGCGGCCAGCGCGAATCCCAGCGCCTGCAGCGCCTTGCCGCGCCGGCTGGCCGGTCGGTTCAGCGCGCGCAGCGCCGCGCGGCCGGCGGGGATGTCGAGGTGCCCGGCCATCACCTCCTCGGCGATGCGGTCGGCCTCGCACAACTTGTAGAGGTCGGTATCGCCCGGGGCCAGGCGGACGACGCGGGTGGTATCGGATTCGCCGGGCGCGCGCGCGGGATCGCTGAAGGCCAGGAACATGCCGGTCGGATTGGCCCACGGTTCGCATTCCAGCCCCAGCCGCCGCGTCACCGACTGGATCGCGCCCTCCAGCCGCTGCGCGGTGGTGCCATAGGCATGCAGGTGCTGCGCCAGCTCGACCACGAAGGCGATCCGTTCGGTGTAAGCAGCCTCGGCCAGGAAATCGCGCGCATGCATCGTGCAAGGATCGCATGCGGCAAACGCGTTTCACACCATGCACCCGGCTTTGCGTAAGCTTGCCCGGCGCATGACCACCGGCCCCAACCACCACCCACCCACCGCGACCGTCGATCCGGGGGAATCCGGCACCCTGCGCCTGCGGGGCCGCTGGACCCTGCGCTTCGCCAACGAACTCGGCACTGCATTGCGCGCCGCGCCCGAAGACGTCAGGCGGATCAACGCGGAAGGCTGCGAGCGCCTGGACACGCTGGGCGTGCTGCAACTGCTGCGCTTCGCCGAACGCCGTGGCCTCGATTTCCAGGACTTCCGCTTCCGCGAGGACCAGCAGTCGCTGGTGGCCGCGATCGAGGACGTCCACGACGAACGCCCCAAGCGCAAGCGCGACACCGGCTTCCAGGCGGCGCTGGGACGGCTGGGCTTCGCGGTGGTGGACAACTACCGGGAAGTGTTGGCGCTGGTCGCCTTCCTTGGCGAGGTGCTGGTCAAGCTGCTGCGCCTGTTCAAGGAGCCGCGCCGCTTCCGCGCCATCGCCACCGTGCACCACATGGAGCAGGTCGGGCTCGACGCGGCGCCGCTGGTGGCGCTGCTGTCGTTCATGGTCGGCGCGGTGATCGCCTTCCTCGGCGCGATGGTGCTGCGCGACTTCGGCGCCACCATCTTCGTGGTGGAACTGGTCAACGCCGCGTTCCTGCGCGAGTTCGGCGTGCTGCTGACCGCGATCCTGCTGGCTGGCCGCACCGCCAGCGCGTTCACCGCGCAGATCGGGATGATGGTCAACCGCGAGGAAGTCGATGCGATCCGCGTGCTCGGCCTGGATCCGGTCGACCTGCTGGTGATCCCGCGCGTGCTGGCGCTGATGGTCATGCTGCCGCTGCTGACCTTCATCGCGATGGTGGCCGGCCTGCTTGGCGGCCTGGCGGTCGGCGCGACCAGCCTCGACATCCCCGCGGTCGCCTACATGGCGCGCATGCACGAGATGATGGAGATGCGGCATTTCGTGGTCGGCATGGTCAAGGCGCCGGTGTTCGCGATGATCATCGCGCTGATCGGCTGCCTCGAGGGCCTGCAGACCGAGGGCACCGCGCAGTCGCTGGGCGAACGCACCACCTCGAGCGTGGTGCAGACGATCTCGATGGTGATCATCATCGATGCCTTCGCCGCGCTGTGGTTCATGCAGATGGACTACTGATGGACGCACGCGAAGCCGATGCCATCCGACGCGACGACCCGCAGGGGCCGATCATCCGCGTGCGCGGCCTGGTCAACCAGTTCGGCGAGCAGGTGGTCCACGATGGCGTGGACCTGGACGTGCGCCGCGGCGAGATCCTCGGCGTGGTCGGCGGCTCCGGCACCGGCAAGTCGGTGCTGATGCGTTCGATCCTCGGCCTGCGCGAACCCAACGAGGGCGCCATCGACGTGCTCGGCGTGGACGCGCGCTCGCAGGACCCGGTGAACCGCCGCCACATCGAACGCAATACCGGCGTGCTGTTCCAGGACGGCGCGTTGTTCTCGTCGCTGACGGTGGGCGAGAACGTGCAGGTGCCGCTCAAGGAGTACTACCCCGACCTGCCGGATTCGCTGCGCTACGAGCTGGCGCTGCTGAAGATCAAGCTGGCCGGGCTGCCCGCCGACGCGCTGGACAAGCTGCCATCGCAACTCTCCGGCGGGATGCGCAAGCGCGCGGGCCTGGCGCGTGCGCTTGCGCTGGATCCGCCCCTGTTGTTCCTCGACGAGCCCACCGCCGGCCTGGACCCGATCGGCGCGGCGGCCTTCGACGAACTGATCCGCACCTTGCAGCAGGCGCTGGGGTTGACCGTGTTCCTGATCACGCACGACCTCGACACGCTATACGCTATCTGTGACCGGGTGGCGGTGCTGGCGGGTCGCAAGCTGTTGGCGGCGGCCCCGGTTTCGGAACTGGAAACGCTCGACCACCCTTGGGTGCAGGAATATTTCAACGGGCCACGCGGGCGCGCTGCCCGCGATGCGCGCTAGGCGACAGGAAGGAACGATGGAAACGCGTGCCAACTACGTGCTGATCGGCGGCTTCACCCTACTCGCCAGCGTCTTCCTGCTGTTATTCGCGCTGTGGGCGGCGAAGTTCTCGTCCGACCGCAACTGGCGCGAGTACCAGGTGGTCTTCACCGAAGCGGTGACCGGCCTGACCGAAGGCGGCAGCGTCCAGTACAACGGCATTTCGGTGGGCACCGTCGACAAGCTCAGCCTTGCGCCCGACGACGCGCGCAAGGTGGTCGCGCTGCTCAAGCTGAAGGCCGACACCCCGGTCAAGGTCGACACCCGCGCCAAGTTGTCGCAGCAGGGCATCACCGGCGTGCCGTTCATCCTGCTCGGTGGCGGCAGCCCTGGCGCGGCGCGTCTGGAGCCGGGCCCGAACGACGAAATCCCGATCATCCGCACCGAACCCTCGGCGCTGCAGAACATCGCCGACACCGCCAACCGGCTGGTCGCGCGGATGGACGAGCTGCTCAGCGAGAAGAACATCCACCGCATCTCCGCGACCCTCGACAACCTCGAGCAGATGACCGGCAGCATCGCCGGCCAGAAGCAGGACATCGCCGCGCTGATCGTCAACGCGCGCGAAGTCACCGACGGCCTGAAGCTCACTGTCGGCAAGGCCAACGGCGCCATCGACGGCGTCGACCGCAACTTCATCGCCCGCCTGCCGGCGCTGATGGACAAGCTGGATGCCACCGTGGCCAAGCTCGACTCGGCGGCCGGCAATGCCGATGCGCTGATCAGCGAGAACCGCCCCGCGGTGAACAGCTTCGCCAACGACGGCCTGGCGCAGCTCGGCCCGACCCTGGCCGAGCTGCGCCGGCTGATCCGCGACCTGCGCAACCTCTCCGACCGGCTGGAGGACAAGCCCGCCAGCTACATCCTCGGCCGCGACGCGCCCAAGGAGTTCGAGCCCAAATGACCCACCCGCATCGCATCGCCCTCGCCGTCCTGCTGGCCACGCTCGCCGGTTGCAGCAGCGTGCTCGGCCCCAAGGACACCCCGACGGTCTACGCGCCGCAGATCGCGACAACCGCAGACCCGGCGTGGCCCACGGTCACCTGGCCGCTCGGCACCGTGCGCCCGACCTCGGCGCGCATCCTCGACGGCACCCGCATCGCGGTCAGCCCGGCCCCGGGCGAACTGCAGGTCTACAAGAGCGCGTTGTGGGCGCGCACCCCGCCGGAGATGCTGGAGGAGGCCGTCCTGCGCACGCTCGAGGACAGCGGCAAGATCCCGGCCGTGGCCCGCCAGGGCAGCGGGATCGGCGCCGAATACCGGCTGGTGATGGACATCCGCCACTTCGAAGCCGACTACGCGGGCGGCGACACACCTTCGGCGGTGATCGAGGTCAACGCCAAGCTGCTGCACATCCCCGACCAGTCGGTGGTCGGCAGCCGCACGTTCCGCCAGGTGCAGCCCGCAACCGGCACCGAGGTCGGGCGCGTCGCCGAGGCGTTCGGCCAGGCGCTGGGCACGGTCTCCGGCGAGGTCGCCGGCTGGACCCTTGCGACCGGAAACGAGCACCAGCGGCAGGCGCATCGTTGAGACGCCTGGGGTTGCAAGTTCCGGATTCCGTGGATTGTCGGCTCTAGCCAAAGCCGGGAAAATCGCCGGCAGCCAGAGGAGAGCCAGATGAGCCAACCGAGCCAGGACGCCGTCGCACGCGAGTCGATGGAATACGACGTGGTCGTGGTCGGCGCCGGACCGGGCGGCCTGGCGACCGCGATCCGGCTGAAGCAACGGGCCGCCGACGCGGGCCGCGAGGTCTCCGTCTGCGTGCTCGAGAAGGGTTCCGAACCGGGCGCGCACATCCTGTCCGGCGCGATCATGGATCCGAAGGCGCTGACCGAGTTGTTCCCGGACTGGGCCGAGCGCGGCGCACCGCTGAAGCAGGCGGTGACCGCGGACGAGTTCCTGTTCCTGGATGACACCGGCGCCAGGGCCACCCCGCACTGGCTGCTGCCGGACTGCTTCCACAACCACGGCAACTACATCGTGGGGCTGGGCGCGGTGGTGCGCTGGCTCGCCCAGCAGGCGGAAGCGCTCGGCGTCGAGATCTTCCCCGGCTTCGCCGCCGCCGAGGTGCTGTACGACGAGGCCGGCTCGGTGAAAGGCGTGGCCACCGGCGACATGGGCATCGGCAAGGACGGGCAACCGACCGACCAGTACCAGCCGGGCATGGAGCTGCACGCGAAGTACACGATCTTCGCCGAGGGCGCGCGCGGGCAGCTCGGCCGCGAGCTGATCGCGAAGTTCGCGCTGGACGCCGGCAAGGATCCGCAAAGCTACGGCATCGGCATCAAGGAACTCTGGCAGGCGGATCCGGCGAAACACCAGCCCGGGCTGGTCGTGCACACCGCGGGCTGGCCGCTGGACGCCGACACCTACGGCGGGTCGTTCCTGTACCACGCCGACAACGGCCAGATCACCGTCGGCTTCGTCGTCGGGCTTGACTACAAGAACCCGTGGATGAGTCCGTTCAACGAGTTCCAGCGTTTCAAGACGCACCCCGCGATCCGCAAGCACCTGGAGGGCGGCACGCGGATCGGCTACGGCGCGCGCGCGATCACCGCCGGCGGCCTGCTGAGCATGCCGAAGCTGGTGTTCCCGGGCGGCGCGCTGGTCGGCTGCGAGGCGGGCACCCTCAACGCCAGCCGGATCAAGGGCAGCCACGCGGCGATCAAGACCGGCATGCTCGCGGCCGATGCGGCGTTCGCGGCGCTCGGCGAAGGCCGCCAGCGCGATGAACTGTCCGCCTACCCGGTCGCGTTCGAGCAGAGCTGGCTGCATGCCGAGTTGCTGCAGTCGAAGAACTTCAAGCAGTGGTTCAAGAAGGGCCGCACCTTCGCCACCCTGATGACCGGCATCGAGCAATGGCTGCTGCCCAAGCTCGGCATCCGCAATCCGCCATGGACGATCCATCGCAAGCAGCCCGACCACGCCTGCCTGGAACCGGCGGCGACCCAGCCGAAGATCGACTACCCGAAGCCCGACGGCGTGCTGACCTTCGATCGCCTCAGCTCGGTGTTCCTGTCCAGCACCCACCACGACGAGAACCAGCCCAGCCACCTGACCCTGAAGGACGCATCGATCCCGGTCGAAGTGAACCTGCGCGAATACGCCGGTCCCGAGGCACGCTACTGCCCGGCCGGCGTCTACGAATTCATCGGCGATGCCGGCAACGAGCGCCTGCAGATCAATGCCGCCAACTGCGTGCACTGCAAGACCTGCGACATCAAGGATCCGACCCAGAACATCGTCTGGGTCGCGCCGCAGGGCGGCGGCGGACCGAACTACCAGAACCTGTAGTCGCAACAGTCGCTCGCGCGACGGCGCCTACCGTTTCGTTTTCCGGCAGCGCCGCGCGGCCAAGCAATCCTCAGTGCAACGGCACCCCGGTCTTCTCCACCGCTTCCTCGCGGCCCACGCCATCCGCCAGCTCGACCAGCTTCAGGCCGTCGGCGGTGACATCGAACACACCCAGCTCGGTGATGATGCGGTTGACCACGCCCACGCCGGTCAGCGGCAGCGTGCACTGCGGCAGGATCTTCGACGAGCCCGCCTTGGTGACGTGCTCCATCAGCACCACCACCCGCTTCACCCCGGCCACCAGGTCCATCGCGCCACCCATGCCCTTGACCATCTTGCCGGGCACCATCCAGTTCGCCAGGTCTCCGCTGTCGGTGACTTCCATCGCGCCGAGGATGGCGAGGTCGATGTGGCCGCCGCGGATCATCGCGAAGGAATCGTGGCTGCCGAAGTAGCTGGCGCCGGCGACCGCGGTCACGGTCTGCTTGCCGGCGTTGATCAGGTCGGCGTCCACGGTGTCCTCGGTCGGGAACGGGCCGATGCCGAGCAGGCCGTTCTCGCTCTGCAACCACACGTCCATGCCGTCCGGGATGTAGTTCGCCACCAGGGTCGGCAGGCCGATGCCCAGGTTCACGTAGGCGCCATCGGTGAGTTCCTGCGCGGCGCGTTGCGCCATCTGCTCGCGGGTCCAGGCCATGTCAGTTGTTCTCCGGCTGGCGAATGGTGCGTTGCTCGATGCGCTTCTCCGGCGTGGCATTGACCACGATGCGGTCCACGTAGATGCCGGGCAGGTGCACGTGGTCGGGATCGATCTCGCCGATCTCCACCAGTTCTTCCACCTCCACCACGCAGGCCTTGCCGGCCATCGCCACCGCCGGGTTGAAGTTGCGCGCGGTCTTGCGGAACACCAGGTTGCCGGCCTTGTCCGCCTTCCACGCCTTGACCAGCGAGACGTCGGCCTTCAGCGCGGTTTCCAGCACGTAGTGGCGGCCGTCGATCTCGCGGGTTTCCTTGCCGTCGGCGACGATGGTGCCGTAGCCGGTCGCGGTGAAGAACGCCGGGATCCCGGCGCCGCCCGCGCGCAGGCGCTCGGCCAGCGTGCCCTGCGGATTGAACTCGAGTTCCAGTTCGCCGCCCAGGTACTGGCGCTCGAATTCCTTGTTCTCGCCCACGTAGGACGAAATCATCTTCTTGATCTGCCGCGTGGCCAGCAGCTGGCCGAGGCCGAAGCCGTCCACGCCCGCATTGTTGGAGATCACCGTCAGGTCCTTGACCGCGGAGTCGCGCAGCGCGGCGATCAGCGCCTCGGGGATGCCGCACAGGCCGAAGCCACCGACGGCCAGGGTCTGGCCATCCGCCACCAGCCCGGACAGGGCGGCGTCGGCATCAGGGAATTGCTTGTTCGCAGCCACGATGGCGACTCCAGGTGTGCAGGGGAACCGGCATTTTACCGGCAAGCCCTGCATCGCCCACCGTACTTTCGGACACTTGGTGCGGATGGCTTGAATCCTGGGGTCGCCGGATGAATGGGTATTCGCGCGGCCGCATTTCGAACGGCGTAACGGATACTTCGGCTGTCCCAACGACAGCGACTTCCCCGCACGGCAGGCAGCAAGGCCCGCCTTCGAGCAAATACGCTGCCGCCCTCGGGTAAAATCCCCGGTCCGTTCCTCCCCAGGGTTGCCCGCTCGATGAAGATCCTCGTCGGCTACAAGCGCGTGGTGGACTACAACGTCCGCATCCAGGTCAAGCCGGACGGGTCCGGCGTGGTCACCGACGGCGTCAAGCTGTCGGCCAACCCGTTCGACGACATCGCGCTGGAAGAAGCCCTGCGCCTGCGCGACAAGGGCATCGCCACCGAGGTGATCGTCGCCACCATCGCCCCCGCCGACGCCCAGGCGCACCTGCGCAACGGCCTGGCGATGGGCGCCAACCGCGCGATCCACGTGGTCGCCGACGGCCCGGTGCAGGCACTGGCCGCCGCGCGCACCTTGCTCAAGCTGATCGAGAAGGAACAGCCGGACCTGGTCATCCTCGGCAAGCAGGCGATCGACGACGACGCCAGCCAGACCGGGCAGATGCTCGCCACGCTGTGGGGCCGTCCGCAGGCGACGTTCGCGTCCAAACTCGAAGTCGCCGACGGCAAGGCGACGGTGACGCGCGAAGTCGACGCGGGCCTGGAAACGCTTGAAGTCGACCTGCCCGCGGTCGTCACCACGGACCTGCGCCTCAATGAACCGCGCTTCATCAAGTTGCCGGACATCATGAAGGCCAAGAGCAAGCCGCTGGAGACGATCGCGTTCGCCGACCTCGGCGTCGACACCGGCGATACGCTCAAGACCACGCACTACGCGCCGCCGGCCAGGCGCAGCAAGGGCGTGATGGTGAAGGACGCGGCCGAACTCGTCGCCGCGCTGAAAGCAAAGGGGCTGCTGTGATGGGCAAGGTATTGATCGTCGCCGAACACCTCGACGGC
>DATIDW010000026.1:0-179325 GCA_035456065.1 Thermomonas sp.
GAAGGATCTTCCGGAGAGGTCGGCCCCGCCAAGGGCTGAGCATTCGAGATTTCGCGCCGTGATCTGACCAACGCGTGGAACGAAAATGCTTGATATCAAATGGATCCGTGAGAATGCCGAGATGCTGGACGCCGCCCTGGCGGAGCGGGGCGCGGAGCCTTTGTCGGCATCTCTGATCGCGCTCGACGAACGCCGCCGTACGAACCTTCAGGCGCTGCAGGACATGCAGTCGCGCCGCAATGCCGCATCCAAGGAAATCGGCGCCGCGATGGCGCAGAAGAACAGCGAGCTTGCCGATAAGCTGAAGGCGGAAGTGGCCGAGTTGAAGACCACGATGCCGGCGTTGGAAGAGGAAAACCGGCTGACGGACGCCGCCCTCATCGAGGCCTTGTCCAGCATTCCGAATATTCCGCTCGACGATGTTCCGGTCGGGAGCGATGAGCACGGCAATGTGGTCAAGCACAGCCATGGCCAGAAGCCCGGCTGGAATCACCAGCCGAAAGAACATTTCGAAATCGGTGAAGAACTCGGCTGGCTCGATTTCGAAGGCGCTGCCAGGATCGCCGGTTCGCGCTTCACCATCGTCAAGGGCCAGCTGGCGCGCCTTGAGCGGGCGCTTGGCCAGTTCATGCTCGACCTGCATACCGGCGAACACGGCTACGAAGAAACCAACGTGCCGGTGATCGTCAATGCCGACGCGATGCGCGGTACCGGCCAGTTGCCGAAGTTCGAGGAAGACCTGTTCGCGACCCAGCTCGGCGAGCACAAGCGCTACCTGATCCCGACCTCGGAAGTGCCGCTCACCAATATCGTCCGCGACGCGATCGTGGAGGCGGATGCCCTGCCGTTGCGGATGACCGCGCACTCTATGTGCTTCCGTTCCGAGGCCGGCAGCGCGGGGCGCGACACCCGCGGCTTCATTCGCCAGCACCAGTTCGAGAAGGTCGAGCTGGTCAGCATCAGCAAGCCCGAGGAGTCGGATGCCGAACACGAGCGCATGACCCGTTGCGCTGAAGTGGTGCTGGAAAAACTCGGCCTGCCGTACCGCAAGGTGCTGTTGTGCACCGGCGACATGGGCTTCGGCGCGACCAAGACCTACGACCTCGAAGTCTGGCTGCCGTCGCAGGCGACCTACCGCGAGATCTCGTCCTGCTCCAACTGCGGCGATTTCCAGGCGCGGCGGATGCAGGCGCGCTGGCGCAATCCCATGACCGGCAAGCCCGAACCGGTGCACACCTTGAACGGGTCCGGCGTCGCGGTCGGCCGCGCGCTGATCGCGGTGATGGAGAACTACCAGAATGCCGACGGCAGCATCGACGTGCCGGAGGCGCTGCGTCCGTACATGGGCGGCCTCGAACGCATTGCCTGATCGTCGCAAATCCGGATAAAAAAACGGGCCCGCAATGCGGGCCCGGTGCGTTCCAGGGAGGGGAGGGAGGAACGCGAAAGCGGAAGGCAGGTTGTTTCAGGCTGCCAGTGGCAGTTGCACATCGATCCGGGCGCGCGCATCGGCGATCGACGCCACCCGCTGTTCCGTCGAGACCGCCAGGCCCTCGGCGCTGACGAACTCGATGTCGGTGATGCCGAGGAACGCGAACACCTGGCGCAGGTAGGGTTCGACGAAGTTGCGGCCGCTCTCGAGCGGATGCAGGCCGCCGTAGGTCGCCGCCACGATCACCTTCTTGCCGCCCGCCAGTCCCTGCGGGCCGTCGGCGGTGTAGCGGAAGGTCTTGCCGGCCACGGCCACCCGGTCGATCCAGGCCTTGAGCTGGCTGGGAATGCCGAAGTTGTACATCGGCGCACCCACCACGACCACGTCGGCGGACAGGAATTCGTCCATCACCGCGGCCGCAGTGGCGGCTTCGTCGGCGTCGGCCTGGGCCAGCGACGCGCCGCTCAGGTGCGGCAGCGGATTGGCGGCGAGGTCGCGGTAGGCGACGTCGAGGCCGCGCACGTCGCGCTGCCAGCGGGCGACGATCGCCGCGCCCAGTTCGCGGCTGGCCGAATGCTGGCCGAGGATGCTGGAATCAAGGTGCAGGAGTTTCATCGAAGTGCCCCGTCGGTTTGCGGCAGCGCCGCGTTGGGAGCATCCTCCTCCGTTGCATATTCGGAATAAACTGGGTTAAATATCACTCTACGTTCCAAATACGGAATTATCGGCGTGCAGGATCTCAACGACCTCTATTACTTTGCCGCGGTGGTGGACCACGGCGGATTCGCCGCTGCCGAACGCGCGCTGGGCATTCCCAAGTCGCGCCTGAGCCGGCGCATCAGCGCGCTGGAAACCGAATTGGGCGTGCGCCTGCTGCAGCGCTCGACGCGACGCTTCGCGGTCACCGACGTCGGCACCAGCGTGCACCGCCACGCGCAGTCGATGCTGGCCGAGGCGCAAGCGGCACGAGAGGCGGTGGATCGCCTCAGCGCGGAGCCGCGCGGCACCATCCGGGTCAGCGTGCCGGTGTCGATGGCGCAGCAGCAGTTCCCGAAATTGCTGCCGGAGTTCATGGCCCTGTATCCGAAGGTGCGGGTGCAGCTGATCGTCGGCAACCGACGCGTCGACGTGATCAACGAAGGCGTCGATGTCGCGCTGCGCGTGCGCAGCAAGCTGGACGACGACGGCAGCCTGGTGATGCGCAGCTTCGGCCAGATCCAGGAATTGCTGGTGGCCAGCCCGAAGTACCTCGACCGCGCCGGTCGCCCGACCTCGCCGGAGGAACTCGCCGAGCACGTCACCCTCAGCATCAGCGAGGACGAGGCGCGGCAACGCTGGGAGCTGCATGGCCCGGATGGCGAGGTGCGCAGGATCGACCTGCAGCCGCGCATCACCGGGTTCGATTTCCCGATGATGCAGGCGATGGCGGAGGGCGGCATCGGCATCACCCTGTTGCCCGAAACCGTCTGCGCCGATGCGGTGCGCCGTGGCGACCTCGAGGTGGTGCTGCCCGACTGGCGGCTGCCGCAGGGGATCGCGCATGCGGTGTTCGCGTCGCGTCGCGGCCTGCTGCCGGCGGTGCGGGTGTTCATCGATTTCCTGGCCGAGCGCCTGCCGAAGATGCTGGAGGCCGCGCGGCTGGAATGCAGCGATCCGGCCTGCCTCAAGGCGAAGGCCAAGCAGGTGCATAAGCAGGCGTGATATGGCGGAAGCGGTGAGATTGATTCGGGCCATCCATGGCCCTCACCTGCTGCGCAGGCAGCCTTCGGCTGTCCAAATCGGCATTCCTGCCGATTTGTCGAACTCAATGCCCATGCGACAATTGCGGTCACGGAAGCGTGGCCGAGCGGTTTAAGGCACCGGTCTTGAAAACCGGCGATGGGTCAAACCATCCGTGAGTTCGAATCTCACCGCTTCCGCAAATACAGCGGGTTGGACACATCGACAGGACCACCGCTGTGGACCGCGCAGGCGCCCGCAGGGCGGGGGCTATGAGGCCTCGAGCCAAGCTCACGTTGCGGCCAAATACCTGGGTAGGACTTTTCCTACCCCACGATGCGGCATACGCTGATGGGTAGGGGCGGACCGGCTCGGTAGCGTGTCCCCATCGAAACCGGGGAACGGGCCATGAGCATCAAGGTATTCATCGTCGACGACCATGCGCTGGTGCGCACCGGCTTCCGCCTGATCCTGGGCCGGGAGGTCGACATCGAAGTGGTCGGTGAGGCCGAGAGCGGCGAGGAAGCCCTGCCGAAGATCCGCACGCTCAAGCCGGACGTGGTCCTGTGCGACCTCAACCTGCCGGGCATCAGCGGGCTGGAAGTCACCGAGCGGATCGTCCGTGGCGAATACGGCAGTCGTGTCATCGCCGTTTCCGTGCTGGAGGAAGGGCCGATGCCGCGTCGGCTGCTGGAGGCGGGCGCCTCCGGCTACATCGGCAAGGCCTGCGATGCCAACGAACTGCTGCGCGCAGTGCGCGACGTGTACCGCGGCAAGAAGTACCTGGCCAGCGCCATCGCCCAGGGCATCGCCCTGTCGGGGATGCATGGCGAGGCCGCGTCACCCTTTGATGCGTTGACCCCGCGCGAGATGGAAGTCGCCTTGCTGCTCAACCAGGGCATGCGCCAGGAAGCCATCGCCAAGCGCCTCAGCCTGAGTGCGAAGACCATCAATACGCACAAGTCGCGGCTGTTCGAGAAGCTCGGCATCCGCGACAGCATTGCGCTGGCGCGGATGGTGAGCCAGTACGGGCTGGTCGATCCCGCGCACGCCGTGCACTGACGGCGTGCGCAGGTCCCGCGGCGTTCAAGCGCCGCGGTTTGCCTCTCCGGCGGCCTCGTCCTGTGCCTGCGGCGTGCTCGCCGGCTCATGCCGTGCGGTCTGGAACAGGCCGCGAAGTTGCTCTGCACGACGCATGGCCTCTTCGGCCGCCGAGGTGGCTTCGGTGGCCGCCGGGGCGACATCGGCGATGGCTGCTTCGACAACAGAGGCCTCGACAACAGCTTCAACCCCTGCCGTCGCCTGGGTTGCCGGCTCGATGTCCGTCGCGAGCGCGGCATCCGCGGCGCTGGACACGGCGACAGCATCAACCGTCTCCGCGGAAGCGGGCTCGACTTCCACTGCGGCGGTGGCAGTGGCGGTGTCGACGGGCGGCAGGACGTCCTCGACCACGTCCACCGCAGCCTCGATGGTGATCGGATTCACCGTCGCGGTCTCGGTGGCGGGCGGGGCGGTATCGACGATGACGGCGTGGCCTTCGGCTTCGGCTTCGACACCGGCGACGGGCGCGGCAGGCTCGATCGCCTGCGGGGTCGGCGCGGCGATCGGTTCCGCTGCCACGGGTGCTGCTGCTTCCGTGACCTCGACGAGGACAGGCGCAGTCGCGATGGCTTCTACCGCTGCCGCGGCGGGCGAGGGCAGTCCCGGCGCTTCGCGCTCGGCGACAGCCTTCGGCGCGACCGGCGTGATGTCGTCGAAGTCGAATTCGGGTTGCGCGCCATCGACATCCAGCGCTTCGTCGTGGCCACCGTCTTGTTCGAGCAGGCCGTCTTCCGCGCCACCGGCGGCTTCGCCGGTCCCGCGACGACGACGACGACCGCCACGGCGGCCGCGACGGCGCTTGCCGCCGGCTTCGCCATTCGCGTCATCGGTAACCGTTGCCTGCGTGCCTTCTTCCGCCACTGCTGCCGGCAGCAGTGCCTCGTCCCGCGTTGCCGCGACCGCCGTGGTGGCTGCCACCGCAGCGGCAGCGATCACGGGCGCCGTGGTCGCTTCCGCAACGACCTCGCCGACGACCGGCTTCGGGGTCTGTTGCCTGTCCTGCCTGGGCGCCTGCGGCTGCTTCTCGCCCTGCGGCTTCTGAGGCTGCGACTGCTTCTGCTGTTTGTCCTGCTGCGGCTTGTCCTGCCGGTCCTGCTTCGGTTGTTGCTGTTGCGGCTTGTCGTTGCGCGGCTGCTTCTGCTGCTGTGGCTGGGCCTGCTTCTGTTCGCCCTGCGGCTTGTTGCCGCGGTTCTCGCCCTGCTGGCTGCGGCGGTTGTCATCGCGGTTGCCGCGTTCGTCGCGACGTCCCTCGCGATTGCCGCGGCCATCGCGGCGATTGCCGCGATCCTCGCGGCGGCCACCCTGCGGCTCGGCCTTGACGGGTTCCGGCGCGGGCGCGGGCGCGCTGGTGAACAGGCCGCGCAACCAGCCGATCACCCCGGTGCCGGCCTGGACCTGCTGCGGCGCGGCGACCTGGGCGACGGGTGCGGGCTGCTGCACTGCCTCCGCCGGCATCGGCTTCGGCTCGCGCAACGGCGCCGGCTGGGCCGGATTGACCTTGGTCACCGCCGGTGCCGGCGGGATGTTGAGCTGGGCCTTGCTGAGCGCGATGGTATTGAGCTTGCGCGGCATGCCTCGCTGGTAGCTCGGCTTCGCGGTCTCTTCGCCCATCTCGTTTTCGCGGATGCGGGTGACTTCGTAGTGGGGCGTGTGCAGTTGCTCATCGGCGACGATCACGATCGGCGCGTCGTGGCGTTGTTCGATCTCGCGAAGCGCGCTGCGCTTCTCGTTGAGCAGGAAGTTGCCGATTTCCACCGGCACCTGCACCAGCACCTGGCCGGTGTTGTCCTTCATCGCATGCTCTTCGGCGACGCGGATGATCGACAGCGCCAGCGATTCGACGCTGCGCATGCGGCCGTGGCCTTCGCAGGTGGGGCAGACGATCTGGCTGGCTTCGCCCAGGCTGTTGCGCAGGCGCTGGCGGCTCATCTCGAGCAGGCCAAAGCGGCTGATCCGGCCGATCTGCACGCGCGCGCGGTCGTACTTGAGGGCGTTCTGCAGCTTGTTCTCGACATCGCGCTGGTGCTTGCTGCTGGACATGTCGATGAAATCGATCACCACCAGCCCGCCAAGGTCGCGCAGGCGCAGCTGGCGGGCGACTTCCTCCGCCGCCTCCAGGTTGGTGTTGAACGCGGTTTCCTCGATGTCGCCGCCCTTGGTCGCGCGCGCCGAGTTGACGTCGATCGCGGTCAGCGCTTCGGTCTGGTCGATCACCAGGGCGCCGCCGGACGGCAGGCGCACGGTGCGCTCGTACGCGCTCTCGATCTGCGATTCGATCTGGAAGCGGTTGAACAGCGGGGTGTCGTCGGTGTAGTGCTTGAGCTTGCGCTTGTTGTGCGGCATCACCTGCTCGACGAAGTCGAGCGCCTCGCCGTACATCTCCGGCGTGTCGACCAGGATCTCGCCGATGTCGGAGCGCATGTAGTCGCGCAGGGCGCGCACGATCAGGCGCGACTCCTGGTAGATCAGGAACGGCGACGGCTTGCTCAGCGCGGCCTCGGCGATGGCCCGCCAGATGCTCAGCAGGTAGTCGAGGTCCCACTGCAGTTCCTCGGCATCGCGACCGACGCCGGCGGTGCGGATGATGACCCCCATGTCGTCGGGGATGGCCAGCGCGTCCATCGCCTTCTTCAGCTCGGCGCGGTCATCGCCCTCGATCCGGCGCGACACGCCGCCGGCGGTGGGCGAGTTCGGCATCAGCACCATGTAACGGCCGGCCAGCGAGATGAACGTGGTCAGGGCGGCGCCCTTGTTGCCGCGCTCCTCCTTGTCCACCTGCACCACGACTTCCTGGCCCTCGCGGAGCAGTTCGCGGATCGTGCCCTTGTTCGGGTCGACCCCGGCCTGGAAGTAGTCGCGGGAGATTTCCTTCATCGGCAGGAAGCCGTGGCGTTCCGCGCCGTATTCGACGAAAGCCGCCTCGAGGGACGGTTCGAGCCGGGTGATGCGGCCCTTGTAGATGTTGGACTTCTTGTTTTCCTTGGACGGCTGTTCGATGTCGATGTCGTACAGGTTCTGGCCGTCGACGATGGCCACCCGCAGTTCTTCCGCCTGCGTGGCATTGATCAGCATTCGCTTCATTTTGCGTTCCTCGCGCGCTCTCTTGCCCCTGCGGGCAACGCACGGAACGCCATGGGCGTTGTTTCGCCTCTGGATACCGCAAGCGCCGTGGCAGCGCATGCGCGCCGCGTCGCTCCAAGTGGTCCAGCGCTGCAACACCACGGCGAGCCGCGGGAGCGCTTGTTCCTTGTTCGTGTTGCAGGGCCGGCGACCGCCGCCACTTGCCTGGATCAGGAAGGGCGCGTCGCACGGGACGTTGTTCAGCAAGCGGTGTCACGGCACGGGCCGGCGATGGGCGGGCCTGCCGCGCAGCCGTTAACATGTCCGCCCCGGGGGCGGTGGCAACGACACTGCGGCGGGGCTCGCGGGAAAGTCCGGCTTTTGGCCGGGACTCTTTCCTGCGAAATCAAACCCTTACATCGCCCGTCGAGTGTAGCAGATCACATGACCATGAGACAGCCGGACCCGCCCGCGCCAGCCACCGGTGCGCGCATGGTGAGGATCGCGGAGGATCGCGACGGCCAGCGGCTGGACAATTTCCTGCTGGGCTACCTGAAAGGGGCACCGCGCTCGCTGGTTTACAAGTTGGTGCGCAGCGGCCAAGTCCGGGTGAACGGCGGACGCTGCAAGGCAGAGCGCAGGCTGGAAGCGGGCGATGAGATCCGTATCCCGCCCGTTCGGCTCACGATCGAAGACGATGCAGGGAAGTCGCCGCCCCCGAAGGGGCTGCTCGATGCGCTCGAGGCCGCCATCGTCTTCGAGGACGACCGCCTGTTGGCGCTGAACAAGCCGACCGGACTGGCCAGCCACGGCGGCAGTGGCATCAGCCATGGCGCCATCGAGTCCCTGCGCGCCCTGCGCGCGAAGGAGTCCCTGGAACTGGTCCACCGGCTGGACCGGGATACCTCCGGCCTGCTGGTCGTGGCGAAGAAGCGCTCGGCACTGGTCGAGATGCAGGCGCTGCTGCGCGAGGACCACGGCGCTGGCATCACCAAGCGCTACCTGGCCCTGTTGACGGGGCGCATGCCGGACGGGGTGATGTCGGTGGACGCGCCCCTGCATGTCGGCCTGCGCCAGGGCGGCGAGCGCCACGTGCAGGTGAATTTCCGCGGCAAGCCGTCGCTCAGCCATTTCCGCCTGCTGGAACGCTGCGGTGGGCAGAGCTATTGCGAGGTCCGCATCGAGACCGGCCGCACCCACCAGATCCGCGTGCATGCCAGGCACATCGGCCATCCGGTGGCCGGCGACGACAAGTACGGCGACGAGGCGGCCAACCGAAGGTTGCGCGAGCAGGCCGGCCTGAAACGCCTGTTCCTGCATGCCGCCACCCTCGAATTCGCCCTGGATGGCGGCCGGCAGCGCTATTCGCTCACCGCGCCGCTGGCCCCCGACCTGGTCGCGGTGCTGGATCGCCTGCATGGTTGACGCTGCCGAGGGCATGCGGCCGGAGATGACCGATGCGGAGATCGGCGTGCTCCGCGAGTGTTTTTCCAAGGCGACCAGCCTGGTCGAGTTCGGCAGCGGTGGCAGCACCTTGCTGGCGGCACGCACTCCTTCGCTGCGACGGATCTGGTCGGTGGAGAGCGATCCTGCCTGGATCGCGAGCCTGCGCGCCTTGGCCGACGTCGCGCAAGCGGAAGCTGCCGGGCGACTGCGCTTCATGCATGCCGATATCGGCCGTACCGGCGACTACGGGATGCCACTGGATGCGTCAGCGCAGGCGCGCTGGCCCGGCTATTACGAGGAGGTCTGGAACGACCCCGGCGCCGTGGGAGCCGACCTGGTGTTGGTCGACGGTCGTTTCCGCGTCGCCTGCGCACTGGAAGCGCTGGCCCGCGGCGCTCCACACGCCATCCTGCTGTTCCATGATTTCTGGAACCGGGCGCCTTACCACCCGGTGCTGGCGTTCACCGATTGGTTGGGCAGCTGCGATTCGCTGGCGATCCTTCGTCGCAAGCCGGTGATCGATCCGGTGAAGTTCGAGGCGGTGCGACGCCTGCACCGCTCGACTCCGGATTGAGAGCGGCGGCGAGCGCCTCGTACCCATCCAGTCGTCGTCGCGGAAGGCGGATGTCGCGCCGGAACGCGCGATGGGAATCAACTGGCTGCGAGCGCGTCCGCCTTGGCGGCGCAGATGAAGTCGTTTTCGGAGAGGCCACCGACGTCGTGGGTGGACCAGCGCACCACGCAGCGGTCGTAGTGCACCGACAGGTCGGGGTGGTGGTTCTCCGCATTGGCGACATGCGCCAGCGCGTTGACGAACGACATCGTCCGGTAATAGTCGGGGAATGCGAAGGTCCGGCTCAGCGCATGGCCCTGTTCGGTCAGGTCCCAGCCCGGCACCTGCAGCAGCAGTTCGCGGATGCTGGCCTCGCCCAGGCGATGGTCGTGGCCGCGGCGCGGCAGGCAGTGCGCTTGCGCGAGCGGGATCAGGTCGGCCATGGCGATGTCCTTTCAGGGGATGAACCGGGACTGGTACTCCGCCGGCATCCGGGGGATACGGGTCGCGACGGCATCGTTAGAATAGCGGGATGATCCAGATTTCCGAAGCCGCGCAGGCCCACTTCCGCAAGCTGCTTGAACGCGAATCCATTTCCGGCCTTGGGGTGCGCCTGTCGGCGCGCGACCCGGGCACGCCACGCGCGGACGTGCGGCTCGAGTTCGCCGGCAGCGACGACCTGGCCGGCGACGAGTGGGCGATCGATTGCGAGGGCTTCACCCTCTGGCTGGATGCGCCCAGCGTGCCATTCCTGGATGGCGCCGAGATCGACTACACGACCCTTGCGACCGGCGGCCAGTTGCAGATCCGCGCACCGAAGATCAAGGGCGTGGCTCCCGGCGACGCCGCGTCACTGGTCGAGCGCGTCCGCTGGACCCTGGAACAGGACATCAATCCGCAATTGGCCCAGCACCGCGGCCATGTCAGCCTGCAGGAAGTCACCGCGGACGGCGTGGTGCTGTTGCGTTTCGGTGGCGGTTGCCACGGCTGCGGGATGGCCGACGTGACCCTGAAGCAGGGGATCGAGAAGACCCTGATGGAGAAGGTGCCCGGGGTGACCGCGGTTCGCGATGCGACCGACCATGACACCGGCGCGGCGCCGTTCATCCCGCGCGAGGGCGCGGGAACCGAATCCGGCACCTCGCCGCTCGGCGCGGCCTGACCGGATCCGCCGCGCGTGACGACAGCCGCTGACGTCATCGCCGCGCTCAACCAGCGCCGCCAACGCAAATCCCTGCGACCGGAAGCAACCGGCCAGCTGCCTCCCGGGTGGCAGGACTGGCTTGATGCACACCCGCGCGTGGACGGCGAGGCGCCTGGCCAGGCTGTCGCCGGCCTGGTCGATGCGGCCGCGTCCAGGCCGTTGCGCGCGATCCCGCGCAGCCCGCGCCGGTTGAATCGCTGGCAGGCGTTCGGGGTGCTGTGGCGGCAGGGTTGGGAGCCCGACCTGCACGAGGAACGTGGACTGCGCATCAGCGTTCGCGTGCTGGACCTCGTCCTGCATTCGTTGGTCGCCGCGATGCTGGTGTGGCTGCTGTACCTCGGTTTCATGGCAATGGCGCAGCGACCGGACGAGGAGGACGAGGCAGTGCAGGTCGAGTTCATCGGTCGTGGCAATGTCGCCGAGGGCGGCGGCGCGCTGGCGAATGCGGGCGCCGATTCCGCGCCGGCCGCAGCCGCTCCCGCACAGCGCGCGACCACGCCTTCGCCAACGACTGGACGTCCCGACGCAGTGATTGCGCAGGTGCCGGTGCCGACGCAACCGCCGATGCCGGTTGAGGCGGAAACCCCGCAACAGGTGCGCGCCGCAGTGCCGCCGCTGCCGGTCGAAGAGGCGCAGCGGTTGCGGGTCAGCGAGTCGCCGACACCGCCCGAACCGACGGCATTCCAGTTGCCGGCGGTGCGCGAACGCACGGTGCAGGCCCAGGAGCTGCAAGTGCGCGAACCGCAGCCGCGTGAGCAGGTGGAAGAGATCGCCACCCTGCGACCACAGCCGGTGCGGAGCATGCAGCCCAGCGAGCGACAGGCGCAGTTGCGCGTTCCCGAACTGCGCACCCAGGCACAGGCCCTCGACGTTCCCACGCCGCAGCGGATGCCGGCGGTCGCCTCACGGGCGACCCCCGACATCGCGACTCGCCAGGTGGAGGTGCCGGCCCTGCGTGGTGAAGTGCGTGCGCTCCCGATGCCGCCCGGTGGCGCGCCCACGCCTGCCGCGCAGCCGGGACAAGGCACTTCCGCAAATGCCGCGGCTGCCGCCAATGGGGCAGGTGGCGAGCGCGGCAACGCCGCTTCCGCTGGACAGGCGCCCGCCGGCAGCGGGCAGGGCGCCAGGCCGGCAGGCCAGGGCGCACGCGGGGTGACTGCCGCCGGTAACGGCGCTGGCCCAGGCAACAAGCCGGCGCCAGGCGGCTGGCCGGGCACCGCCAAGACCGACGATTGGGGGGCATCGACCCGCAACGCGGCCGGGACCGGCCAGGGCAATGGCCGCAATGGCGACGGCAACGGCAAGCCCGGTCTCTACGGTGACGATGGCAGCATGCGCCTGCCCGACGAATGGACGCAGCAGAGCGGGATCAACGTGGACCGCGCAGGTACCTGGCTGAAGCGCCCGGGCCTCGAATACCGAGGTACCCGCTTCGACAAGTACTGGATCCCGGGGGGCAACCTGCTGGAGGAGTGGGTGCGCCGCGGCATCAAGAAGATCTCCATCCCGATCCCTGGCACGGGCACACGGCTGGAGTGCGTGGTGTCGATGCTGCAACTCGGTGGTGGGTGCTTCCCCGTCGATCCGGACATCAACGCGCAACCGGCGACCGCGCGACCGCCACCGGCGATCCCGTTCAAGCCGCAACTGCAGGAAGGCAACGGCAGCGTGAAGCCGCAGGATCCAGCGCCAGCGGGCGGCTGAGGCCGCCGTGCGCGACCGCAAGAACCGAAAAAGCCACGCAATGCGTGGCTTTTCGAAGAGCTGGTACCGGTGAGAGGACTCGAACCTCCACGACATCGCTGCCGGCGGATTTTGAATCCGCTGCGTCTACCATTCCGCCACACCGGCACGGCCGCGGAGTATAGCGCAGCGCGGGATCAGGCCGCCTTGTCGGTGGCGAGTTCGGTGGTTTCGCGCGCGTACCATTCGCCTTCGCGATGGCCGAACTTGGAACAGCAGGCCATCTCGGCCTGGTAGATATGCAGCGACACCGCCACCGCGTCCGCGCTGGTGTTGCGGATCGTGTGGTATTCGTGCGGCGGGATCAGGCTGCCGGCGCTGCCGGGTCCGGCGATCATCCCGCCGGCGGCGCGGAAACGGACGCGCTCGCCGACCACTTCCAGCAGCTCGTATTGGGTGATTTCCAGTTCGCCGTGCCACACGCCTTCCACGCACCACAGGCCGGAGTGGTCGTGCAGCGGCGTGCCCTGGCCGGGTCCCCAGGTCATCGCCACCACGCTGTAGCCATGTTCCGCGCTGCGGTACAGCTCGCGGCGCGCGTAGTGGTCCACGATCGGTTCGTGCACGCAGTCGGGCAGTTGCACCTCCGCGTCGCGGATCAGCTGGCACAGGGCCGTGCGCAGCGACGCGGTGACGGCGTGCTTGTCGCCCGCGGCCAGCGCCTTGTCCACCGCGGCGATGAACTTGGCCCGGCCGGGAAACTCGATCGGGGTGAACTGGGCGTCGGCGCAGGACGAGGTCATGGCCGGAGTTTACTAAAGGTTATGTCGTCATGCCCGGTTGGCATGACCGGTGGTCAGGACGCCAGGAAGTCGCGGACGGCCGGACCGAATCGCTCGCTGTCGACCAGGAAGGCGTCATGGCCCTGCGGCGAGGGCAGCGGCAGGAAGCTGGCCTCGCAACCGCCGGCGCGCAGGCCGTCGGCGATTTCCTGCTGCTGCTGCAGCGGGAACAGGATGTCGGTGTGCACGCCGATCGCCAGCGCACGTTCCAGCCCGCGGATGCCGGCCAGGCCCTGCGCGGCGGTGCCGCCGCAGCCCTCGCCGAGGTCGAACCAGTCCATCGAGCGGCTGAGGTAGAGATAGCAATTCGGATCGAAGCTGCGCACGAACCGACGCGCGTGGCCTTCGAGGTAGCTCTCGACCTCGAACTCCAGGCCGAACGGATCCTCGTCGTCGCGGCGATCGGAATCCAGCCGCACGCGGCCGAAGCGGCCGTCCCATTCCAGCGCCGAGCGGTAGGTGATCACCCCCAGCTTGCGGGCCATGCGCATGCCGGATTCGGGGTAGGCGCCATCGCTGTACTGGCCGTTGTTCCACACCGGATCGAGGCGGATCGCTTCGCGTTGCAGCGAGCGGATCGCGATCGAGAACGGCAGCGCGCGCGCGGCGCCGGAGATGTTGACGTGGCTGCGGGCAATCCCGGGATGGCGTTGCAGCAACGCCAGTGCCGTCATCCCGCCCATCGAGTTGCCGACGACGCAGGCCAGGCGTTCGATGCCCAGCGCGCGCACCACCGCGACCGCGGCATCGGCGCCGTCCTCGATCGACAATTCGGGAAAGTCGAGCCGGTAGGGTTCGCCGGTCGACGGGTTGGTCGATGCCGGGCCGCTCGAGCCTTTGCAACTGCCCAGCGAATTCACGCAGACCACGAACCAGCGATCGGTGTCGATCGGTTTGCCCGGGCCGATCATCCATTCCCACCAACCCGGTTCCGGGTTGCCGGGATTGGCGGCGGCATGCGCGTCCGGCGACAGGCCGGTGACGATCAGGATCGCGTTGTCGGCGTCGGCTGAGAGCGTGCCCCAGGTCTCGTATGCGACGCGCGCGCCGTGCAGGGCGCCGCCGCGTTTCATCGGAAACGGCGAGGGCAGGTTGAACCAGCGGGTGCCGGGTGGGATGAATTCGGTCATGGGGTGAAGTGTATCCGGGGCGCACCGCTGCCCTGCCGATTGGATCGCGCCGCTTGGCTTCGCATCCGGCTGCGTGGCAGTGCTTACTCCGGCTGACCGATCACCAGCGTTACTGGCTCGTTCGCCGGCAACGCCACCCGCACCGGTTTCGATTCGATGTCGCCCTCCTGCCGGTTCGCGATGCCGCTTTCCGAGAGTCGCGCGACCAGCACGACCGCTTTCATTTGCGACAGCTTGAGCGTGGGCATCGGGCTGTCGCCGTCGTCGAGCGTGGCGCTGAACGGCAACTCCGAGAGCATGCGCTTCTCCACCGCGACCGGCATCGGCGGGCCATCCGGCGCGCGCGCGATGACGAAGACGGTGGCGTCGCCGCGCAGGCGCGCCCGCGATGCGAAGTCCGGATCCAGCGAGACCTGGACCGTGAGTGTGGGTCCAGCGTCCGGCGCGCCGGCGAGCGCCGGCAAGCCGGCGTCCGCGCGCGCGGCATCGATTTCCTTGCGCAGGCTGGCGGCCGTCGCGGCGTCCACCTGCGCCAGCAGCGGTTCCCAGGTCGCGGCCGCAGCGGCGTTGTCGCCGGCCTGGCGCCGGGCGATGCCGAGGAACCAGCGCGCGCGCTGGTGGCTGGCGTCCTTGGCGATGGCGCGCTCCAGCAGGTCCACGGCCTGCCCATCGAACACACGCGCCTCGTTGGCCAGGGCGCGTGCCTGCGCCGCCTCGGTGAGCAGGTCGGCATCGCCGGGCAACAAGGCCGCAGCCTTCGCGAACGCATCGCGTGCCTGCAACGCCTTGCCTTCGCGCTGGTAGGCCTGGCCCAGCAGGCGCCAACCTTCCGCCTGGCGCGGATCGCGCTGCAACTCGGCCTCGAGCTGGACGATCGCGTCGCCCAGTGTCTGCGGGGCGTGCCGCGCCAGCTCGTCGAGCGCGCGGGGCGTGCCGACCAGCATGTACATCAGGCCTGTCGAAAGCAGCATCGCCACGCCGATGCCGAGCGCCACGCCACGCGCATCGCGCCACAGCGGACGCAGCAGCACGGCCAGGGTGGCGATGCAGAGCACTGCGGCGAGCGCGACGAAAGCGGCCATCACCACTCCTGCGTTTCGTCGTCGCGCGGGATCGCCTGCGCGGGCCGGCGGCGCACCAGCAGCACGACCAGCGCGGCACCCGCCAGCAGGATCGCGCCCGGGCCAAGCCACAGCAGCCAGGTGCGGCCTTCGACCCGTGGCTTGTACAGCACGAATTCGCCGTAGCGCTCGACCAGGTGGTCCTTGATCTGGGCATCCGACTTGCCGGCGCGCATCAGTTCCAGCACCTCGCGGCGCAGTTCCAGCGCGATCAGCGCGTTGGAATCCGCCAGCGACTGGTTCTGGCACATCACGCAGCGCAACTCGGCGGCCAACGCATGGAAGCGCGCTTCCTCGGTGGTGCCGCGGAACTGCAGCGGCGTGGCATCCGCCTGCTGGTTCGCTTGCGCCCAGGCCGGCAGTGATGCCGGCAGCGTCGCCAGCCACAGCAGCATCGCGAGGACCAGCCGCATCAGCGCGCTGCCTCGACCTGCTGCAGCGCCGGCATCAGTTCATCGGCGACCACCGCGTCGGTCAGCGGGCCCACATGCTTCCAGCGGATGATGCCGGCGCCATCGACCAGGAACGTTTCCGGCGCGCCGTAGATGCCCCAGTCGATGGCTGCCTGGCCTTCGACATCGGACAGCACGACCATGAACGGGTTGCCGAACTGCTCCAGCCAGCGCAGCGCGTCCGCCGGTTCATCCTTCCAGTTGTAGCCGATCACGCGCACGCGCTTGGTCTCGGCGAAGCGGGTCAGCACCGGATGCTCGACCCGGCATTCCACGCACCAGCTGCCCCAGACGTTCATCAGGAATGGCTGCCCTCGCAGGTCCGCAAGCGACACCGCGTGCGACGGGTCGTGCAGCACCGGCAGGTTGAAATCCGGCGCCGGCTTGCCGATCAGCGGCGAAGGCAGCGCGTCGCGGTCGGGATCACGGCTCATCCACACGCCAGCCGCGAGCAACGCGGCGAGGGCGAAGAACACTGCCAGTGGCAACCATCGCGACGGTTTCATGCGGACTCCTTGCGCGCGATGCCGCGATCGCCCTTGACAGCGGACTGGCGGTTGAAGCGGCGGTCGGTCGCGGTGACCAGGCCGCCAAGCGCCATCAGCAGGGCACCTGCCCAGATCCAGCGCACGAACGGTTTCACATGCACCCGCAACGCCCATGCATCGTTGCCCAGCGGTTCGCCCAGCGCGACGTACAAGTCGCGGGTGATACCGCGTTCGAGCGCGACTTCGCTCATCACCTGGCCGCCGCGGTAGCTGCGCTTTTCGGGGTGCAGGATCGCGATGCGGTCCGAGCAATCCCGCAACACCTCGACGGTACCGCGCTCCGCGGTGTAATTCGGTCCTTCGAGGTGCTGCACGCCGTTGAGGACGAAGCAGTGTCCGCCCAGGGTGACGGATCCGCCTGGTGTCACCGCGACCTCGCGTTGCCGGCTGAGGCCCTCGTCCAGCAGGGCGCCGACCAGGAACACCGCGATGCCGAGATGGGCCAGGGTCATGCCCCACATCTCGCGGGTCATGCGCGTGCCGGATGCCTGCGGATTGCCGGTGCGAAGCCGCGACCACAGGAAGCGCAACGTGCCGAACGCGACCCACGCCGCGCCAACGATGCCTGCGGCGGTCTTCCATCCGCCCTGCGGGGCGATGAAGAAGGCGACGATTCCCGACACCAGCGCCAGTACCGCCCACGGCAGCAACATCCGCAGCGGCGTCGCCATGTCCTCGCGCTGCCAGCGGGTCAGTGGGCCGAACGGCAGCAGCAGCACCAGCGGGGCCATCAGCAGCAGGAACATCAGCGCGAAGTAGGGCGGGCCGACCGAGATCTTGCCGAGCTCCAGTGCATCGGCCAGCAGCGGGTACAGCGTGCCGAGCAGGACCATCGCGCAGGCGGTGGTCAGCAGCAGGTTGTTGAGCAGCAGCAGGGTTTCGCGCGAACCGGCGGCGAACGGCTTGGCGTTGGCATCGGCCTCCGGCGCACGCAGCGCGTACAGCAGCAGCGAGCCGCCGATGACGATGCCGAGGAAGACCAGCACGAACAGGCCGCGGGTCGGATCCGCGGCGAAGGCGTGCACGCTGGTGAGCACGCCGGAACGGACCAGGAAGGTGCCCAGCAACGACAGCGAGAACGCCGAGATCGCCAGCAACAGGGTCCAGCCGGCGAAGCTGCCCCGTTTCTCGGTGACCGCCTGCGAATGCAGCAACGCGGTGCCGGCCAGCCACGGCATGAAGCTGGCGTTCTCCACCGGATCCCAGAACCACCAGCCGCCCCAGCCGAGTTCGTAGTAGGCCCACCAGCTGCCCAGCGCGATGCCGACGGTGAGGAAGGCCCAGGCCACGTTCGTCCACGGTCGCGTCCAGCGCAGCCACTGGGCATCGACGCGGCCTTCCAGCAATGCCGCGATGGCGAACGCGAACGGCACCGAGAATCCCACGTAGCCGAGGTAGAGCATCGGCGGATGGATGATCATCCCCGGATCCTGCAGCAGCGGATTCAGGTCGCGGCCTTCGACCGCTGCCGGCAGCAGGCGCTCGAACGGATTGCTGGTGAAGATCAGGAAGGCGAGGAAGCCGACCGCGACCACGCCCATCACCCCGAGCACCCGCGCGACCACCTGCATCGGCAACGCCTGCGAGAAACGCGCAAGCGCCGCGGTCCACAGCGCCAGGATCAGCGCCCACAGCAACAGCGAGCCTTCGTGCGCGCCCCACACCGCGGTGTAGCGGTAGAGCATCGGCAGCAGCGAATTGGAGTTCTCGGCGACGTATCGCTGCGAGAAGTCCTGGGTGAGGAATCCGTGGGTGAGGATGGCGAAGGCCAGCGCGACCAGGGCCAGTTGCAGGTAGGCGGCGGGTCGCGCGACCGCCATCAGCGGCGCCAGCCCGCGTTGCGCGCCGAGCATCGGCAGCAGCGCCTGCATGGCGGCGGCGAGCAACGCCAGGATCAGCGCGACCTGGCCGAGTTCGGGAAGCATGGCGTCAAGCGCCATTGCGGGCGCCAGCCGGGGTCGCGACGGGAAGGCTCAAGGGGCTTGCCCCGCCGATGGCGCTTGCGGAGCCGGCACATCGTGCTTCTGGTGCGCCATGCCCATCTTGTCGGCGACTTCCTTCGGCATGTAGGCCTCGTCGTGCTTGGCCAGCACGTCCTCCGCCACGAACACGCCATCCTGCATGCGCCCGGTCGCGACCACCGCCTGGCCTTCGCGGAACAGGTCGGGAAGGATCTTGCGGTAGGTCACGTCGAGTTGCGCGTCGCCATCGGTGACGCGGAAATGCGATTCCAGCGAGCCAGGCTGGCGACGGAACGAGCCTTTTTCGACCATCCCGCCCAGTCGGAAACGCGCCTCTCCCGATGTGACGCGCGGGCCGGCTTCACCGCTCAGCACCTCGTTCGGCGTGTACAGGTAGGCGACGTTGCGCTGCAGGGCCAGCGCGATGAGCGTCGTGGCCAGCGCGGCGGCGGCCACCACGGCCAGCACCAGCCACAGGCGGCGCTTGCGGGTCGGGTTCATCGCTCGAGCTCCGTGGTCGATGCGGGCGTGCGGTTGGCGCTGCGCGATGCGCGCAGGCGCACCGCGCGCAGGGCGGCGCGCAGTTGCAGTTTCGGCGCGAGCCAGTCCCACAGCATCACCACGACGAAGATCGCGTAGGCGGCGATGACGTATTCGCGGTAACTCATCGCGCCTGCCCCACGGCGGCAGGTCCCGCGAGCTTGCCCACCCAGTCCTTGCCGGCTTCGCGGCGCAGGTTGTCGGCGCGCGCGCGCGCCAGCAACGAGCCGACGAACCACAGGTGCGTGCCTGCGACCATCCACCACAGCGGCGCGATCATGCTCGCGTCCATCTGCGACTTGCCGAGCAGGCTGATGGTCTGGCCCTGGTGCAGCGAGTTCCACCACACCACCGACCAGCGGATCACCGGCAACAGGGCGACGCCGACGATCGCCAGCAGGCCGGCGGCGCGCGCGGCGTTGCGGCGGTCGTCGATGGCCGCGTACAGGCCCATCACGCCCAGGTACAGGAACAGCAGGATCAGTTCGGTGGTCAGGCGCGGATCCCAGTCCCACCAGGTGCCCCACATCGGCTTGCCCCAGATCGAGCCGGTGGCCAGGGTGATCAGGGTGAACGCAGCGCCACTGGGCGCGCAGGCCATCGCCAGGACCTCGCACAGCTTGATCCGCCAGACCAGGGCGATGGCGGCGTAGAACGCCATCAGGCCGAACACGGCCATGCTCATCCACGCGCTGGGGACGTGGATGTAGAGGATGCGGAAGCTGTCGCCCTGCTGGTAGTCGGCCGGCACCTGGAACAGCGCGCCATACAGCCCGAACCCCATCGCCAGCAGGCCAAGCAGGTACGCCCACGGCGTCCACCGGGCGGCGAAGCGGTCGAAGTAGGGCGGGGAGCCGAGTTGGTGGAACCAGCGGATCAGCGGGGACATCGCGGCCTGTGCGGGTGCGGCGCACAGGCGGCCGCGGCAATCCGGCAAGGATACCAGCCCCATGCGCGGGGCGACCTCCGCGCGGCGGCGCGGGTGGCCTGGCACCACCCACCCGTGCCGCCGCGCGATGGACTCATTGCACCTGCAGGCTGCCCTGCATCAGGGCCAGGTGGCCGGGGAAGCTGCAGAAGAACTTGAACGGGCCGCCGTCCTTGACCTTGCCCACATCGAAGGTCACCGACGCCGATTCGCCGCCGCCGAGCATCTTCGTATGGGCGATGACCCGGGCGTCGTCCGGCTTGACGTGTTCCGGGGCGACCGCCATGCCATCGGCGGCGATGCCGGCCATGTCGGCGGCCTTCGCCACCACCAGGTTGTGGCCCATCGCGGTGGCCGGCATCTGGCCAACGTGCTTGAGGGTGATGGTGAACTGGCTGCAGCTGGCGGGAACCGCAATCGAGTCCGCGTTGTACTGCATCGCGTCGTTGCCCTCGATGGTGGTGGCGCAGTCGGCCACCGTGGCCGGCTTGCTGCCGGTGGCGGCAGGTGCGGTTTCGGCGGGCGCGGCAGCGACGGGCGCGGGCGCGGGCGTTGCCGCTGTCTCAGCGGGGGGTGCCGCGACGGGCGCCTCGGCAGGCGGCGCGGGCGACTGGCCGCAGGCGGACAGGGCAAGGGCCAGCGCGCTGGCGGCGAAGACGTGGCGGGATTTCATCGTGGAAAACTCCTGGGCGCGTGGGTCCGGCCACGTGGGCCGGGGTGCCGGCATGGTCCCCCCCGGGGCGTGAAGGCGCCTTGATCCCGGTCAATTGTGGGCGATGCGCAGTGCGGCGGCGGCGGTCAGCGGCGCCAGCACCAGCGCCAGCACCAGCCCGGCCGCGAGCAGCAGCAAGGCACCGAGCGCATCCAGCCCCTGTGCATGCGCCGCCACCGCACCGGCACCGAACACCAGCACCGGCACGTACAGCGGCAAGGCCAGCAGCGCGACCAGCACGCCCGCGCGGCGCATCCCCACGGTCAACGCGGCCACCACCGCGCCGAGCAGGCTGAGGATCGGCGTGCCCAGCAGCAGGCTGGCCATCAGCACCGGCAATTGCGCGCGCGGCAGGTGCAGCAGTTCGCCGAGCAACGGCACCGCCACGATCACCGGCAGGGCGGTGGTCGCCCAGTGCATCGAGGTGCGCACCAGCACCAGCCACCACAGCGGCACCGGCGCCAGCATCCATTGCTCGAGCGAGCCGTCCTCGGCATCACCGCGGAACAGGCTGTCCAGCGCGAGCAGGCCGGCCAGCAGCACCGCCAGCCACAGCACGGCGGATGCGACCGGCGCCAGCGACTCGGCATCGCCGCCCAGCGCCAGCGCGAACAGCACCACGGTCAGCAGCGCGAACAGCGCCGGCTGCAGGGCATCGCCGCGGCGGGCCCACAGCAGTTGCAGGTCGCGGCGGACCAGCGCAGCAGCGGCCTGCCGCATCATGGCGTGGCCCCGCCCAGTTCGAGCATCCGCGTCCGCACCGGTGGCGCCGCATAGGCGCCGTGGGTGGTGATCAGCGCCGCGCCGCCGCTGCGCAGATGCGCCTGCACCATCCGGTTGACCAGGGTGATGCCGTCCAGGTCGAGGTTGGCGTAGGGCTCGTCGAGCAGCCACAACGGCGCCGGCGACAGCCACAGGCGGGCCAGTCCAAGCCGCTTCTTCTGGCCGGC
Organism: Thermomonas sp.; assembly: GCA_035456065.1. Taxonomy (GTDB): domain Bacteria; phylum Pseudomonadota; class Gammaproteobacteria; order Xanthomonadales; family Xanthomonadaceae; genus Thermomonas. The sequence goes on from DATIDW010000026.1 coordinate 21,383, forward strand.
GGACAGCGTGCGCAACGGCGCATCCTCGTAGCCACCCAGGCCGACGATCGCCATTGCGCTCTCAGGCGTCTGCGCCTCGCGACGGCCATGCAGGCCGCACAGGAAGTCCAGGTTCTGCAGGGCCGACAGGTCTGCCTTCAATCCGGGCAGGTGACCCAGGTAGGCGACGAAGCGCGCGCGCAGCTCATGACGCGCAGGCCGTCCATCGATCTGCATGCTGCCCTCGTCGGCGCGCAGCAGGCCGGCCAGCACGCGCAGCAGGGTGGTCTTGCCGGCGCCGTTGCCACCCTGGACCAGCAGCGCCTCGTTGGCGTCCACCGCGAAATCCAGCGGCCCGAACACCGGCGTCTCGTTGCGGGAGAACGCCAGCCCGCGCACGGCGAGCAGGGGGCTGGCGGAGACGTGGGAATCGGGCATGGGCGATCGATTTTAGCGACATGCACCATCGGCATGGGGATCGGTCACGCGTGGGACCAACCGGATTCCGTAAACTCGCAGGCCCACGCCAGGCCTGAATCGTGATGCAGCCAGAGACCAAACTGCCGAAGGTCGGCACCACCATCTTCACCGTGATGTCGCAGCTGGCCGCCGAACACGGCGCGGTCAACCTCGGCCAGGGCTTCCCGGATTTCCCGGTGCCCGCGCGCCTGGTGGAGGCGCTGACCCGTGCGATGCAGGCCGGCCACAACCAGTACGCGATGATGACCGGGGTGCCGGCGCTGCGGCAGGCGATCGCCGGCAAGACCGAGCGCTGCTACGGCTGGCGGCCGGACGCCGATGCCGAGGTCACGGTGACCAGCGGCGCCACCGAGGCGATCTTCGATGCCATCCACGCGGTCGTCCGCGCCGGCGACGAGGTGATCGTCCTGGATCCCTGCTACGACTGCTACGAGCCTGCCATCGACCTGGCCGGTGCGAAGGCGGTGCACGTCGCGCTGGATCCGCTCACCTTCGCGCCCGACTGGAACGCGGTGCGCTCCGCGATCACCCCGCGCACGCGGATGCTGATGGTCAACAGCCCGCACAACCCGTCCGGCGCGATGTTCGGCGCCGACGACATGCAGGCGCTGATCGACCTGCTGCGCGGCACCGACATCATCCTGCTCAGCGACGAGGTCTACGAGCACATCGTGTTCGATGGCGCCCGCCATGAATCCGCGCTGCGTTACCCGGAACTGCGCGAACGCGCCTTCGTGATCTCCAGTTTCGGCAAGACCTACCACTGCACCGGCTGGAAGATCGGCTACTGCATCGCGCCGCCGGCGTTGAGCGCGGAGTTCCGCAAGGTCCACCAGTACAACGTGTTCTGCACCTTCGCCCCGGCGCAGCATGCGTTCGCCGAGATGCTGGTCGCCGAGCCGGCGCATTACGAGGAACTGGGCGCGTTCTACCAGGCCAAGCGCGACCGCTTCCGCGAGCAGTTGCTGGGCACCAAGCTGAAGCCGCTGGCGGTGCCGGGCGGCTACTTCCAGCTGGTCGATTATTCGGCGGTCAGCGACCTCGACGATGCCGCGTTCTGCCGCTGGCTGACCATCGAGAAGGGCGTGGCCGCGATCCCGCTGTCGCCGTTCTACGAAACGCCGCCGGCCGGCCAGCGCCTGGCCCGGCTGTGCTTCGCCAAGAACGACGCCACCCTGGATGCGGCGATCGAAAGGCTGCAGGCGCTGTAGGAACGTGGACTGCGAGCAGCCACAAAAGCCGTTCGTGGTGAGCCTGTCGAACCATGGACGGAACCAGTGAGACACCACGGGCGGAATCGCGTGATACGACGAAAGCGCATCAACAGGGCATCCCCATGAGCAACCTCCGCGTCTCCATCGTCCAGGGCGAGACCCGCTGGCACGATCCGGCCGGCAATCGCGCCTACTACGGCGAACTGATCGCGCCGCTGCACGACACCACCGACCTCGTGGTGCTGCCGGAAACCTTCACCAGCGGCTTCTCCAACGAGGCGATCGGCAATGCCGAAACCATGGACGGGCCGACCGTCGAATGGATCCGCGAACAGGCCGCCAAGCTCGGTGCGGCAGTGACCGGCAGCGTGCAGTTGCGTACCGAGGCGGGTGTGTTCAACCGCATGCTGTTCGCCACGCCTGATGGCGGGCTCACGCACTACGACAAGCGCCACCTGTTTTCCTTCGCGAAGGAGCATGAGCGCTACGCCGCCGGCCAGGAGCGCGTGGTCGTCGCGTGGAAGGGCTGGAACATCCTGCTGCAGGTCTGCTACGACCTGCGCTTCCCGGTGTTCGCGCGCAACCGCTTCAACGTCGACCGCGCGGAGGCGCCGGATTACGACCTCGCCCTGTACGTGGCGAACTGGCCGTCGGCGCGCGCCTATCCGTGGAAGACCCTGCTGCGCGCGCGCGCGATCGAGAACCTCTGCTACGTGGTCGGCGTCAACCGCGTCGGCACCGATGGCAACGGCCTGCACTACAGCGGCGACAGCGCGGCGATCGATTTCCTCGGCCACGCGCTCAGCGAGGCGACCGACGAAGAAGTGGTGAGCACGACCACGCTGCAGGCGGCGGAGCTCGCCGCGCATCGGCAGCGCTTCCCGGCGATGTTCGACGGCGACCGCTTCAGCCTGTCGTAGCGGCCCGCACGCGGCCGTGGCGGCTGCGTTCGAACCACCACAGGCCAGCCGTCAGCGCGAGCCAGGCCAGGAACAATGCCCAGCGCGCCAGCCCGCCCGCCGGCGTGCGGGTGATGTCGCTGGTCGAGGCGCGCGCGGCCAGCGCCCGGGTGGCGCGTTGCGTGCGCGAGGCGCGCAGCACCGGATCCGCATCGCTGGCGCGAACGAGGAACGCGGTGTCCGTGTTGGCGTCCAGCAGGCGGTGCCAACCGGCGTTCTGCGGCCAGAACGCCGCGCAACCGCGTGGCCCGCTGCGCGGATCGATGGCCAGCCGCATCGCCCCGGCGTTGCCGGGCGCGATGACCCGCGCGTCCTCGTCCAGGTCGCAGAGCAGCGTGCGTTCGCCGGCGTACACCTGCAGTGGCAGGTCCTTCGGCGCGTGCACGCGTGCACGCATCACTGAATTGATGGCATCCGCCCACGCGCGTGCGTGGACATCCGCATGGCCGGCGAGCACCAACCGGAAACTGTCGGTCGGCAACCACGCGGCGATCCTGCCGCGCCCACGCGTGCGCCAGGCCACCAGCGGCGTGCCGCGGTCGTCACGCAGCAGGGTATTGCCGAAGGGGTTGTCGATCCGCAGCTGCGGCCGGCCCAGCGTCGGCAGCACCTCCTGTGCCGGGTCGATGGCAGCCAACCTGAAGGTCGGCGCCAGCTGCGCCGCACGCACCTGCAGGCCCAATGCATCGCTGTCGGCCAGCGGCATGGACGCGCGCAGCAACAGGCCCATGCCATTGTCGACGGCATCGAGCACGGTCGCGCGCTGCGCGCGGCCAAGGCCGTTCCAGCTGCGGTCGTCGAGGACCAGTACGTCGATGCCGGCAAGCGTGCGGGTGTCCACGGCCACCGGGTCGCCCGCCTGCATGCCACCACCGAGGTCGATCGCGGCACGCAAGGAAGCGCCGTTGTCCGCGGCCCAGCGGCGCAGGAATTTCAGGTCGGGATCGGGACCACCGGCACGCAGCAGGAGGCGCGCCGGCGTGGCCGGCAGCACCTGCATGGGCACGCGCGTGCCGTCGCCGGGAATGTGGTCCGCGCGACGCAGGCGTAACTGGTAGTCGGCAAGACCCGGGCTGCGCGCCCGCGCCTGCAACGAGAACCGGCCATCGTCCTGCAGCACCTGCTGGTCGACGCGGAACCCGGCGGGATCCGTCAACTCGACCTGCATGCCAGCAGCGTGGCGTGCGCGGCCTTGCACGCGGAAGGTCTCACCGGCATGCACGAACCGCGGCGCCCACCAGTCGTCGATGCCGGTCGCCAGCGGCGCAGGATCGAAGCGGATGCGCATCGCCAGCGCCGCCTCGCGATCGCGTGCCTCCAGGCCATCGCCGACGAGATGCAGGTGGCGCACGCCGGGATGCCGGCGCAAGGCGCTGGCGAGGTCCGGCACCGAGGCGATTCCCGGCCGGGACGGCGCTTCCGGCAGGCGCAGCCAGCGTTCGCCGGGCGCGGCGACGGGCAGGGCCCCGGCTGGCGCGTGCGCGGTGAGCAGGTGCAGCGTGTGCACGGTGTCGGTGGGCTCGGGGGTGCGCAGCAGCAGGAACAACAACGCCGCAGACGAGCATTGCCCGAGCAGGAGCAGGCCGGTTCGCCAGCGGCGCGGGCGGTTCGCGACAGGCAGCCGGCGCAGCGGCCAGCACAGGCGCACGCAGGCCAGCAGCGCGATGCTGCCCAGCAGCCACGGAAGCAGGTGGGCGGGCCAGTGGGTGGCCATCATCGGTCCGCCTCGCGCTGCAAGGCATCCAGGTAGGCATTTCCCGGTTGGGCGGGCTGCACGCGCGGTGTCGGTGCCGCTCGTGGCGTCGGCAGCAAGCGCCACAGGCGTTGTCGCAAGGCGGCCCGGCATTCGCCGCAGGCCGGTTCCGCCCGCAGCGCATCGATGGACGCCAGCACCGCGAGGGCATCGCCGTCGTCGCCACCGCGGCCATGCAGATGGCGCGAGGCGTCATCGAGCAATCGTTTGGCAACCGGCTTGGCAGTGCGATCCGGGCCGAGCGCCAGCCACAGCGCATCGAGCGGCGAAGGTGCAGCCGGCACGCCCGCGAAGGCGCCGCTGCGCGTGGCCAGGCCCTCGCGCTTGCCGCTCAGGCGACGCGCCATGTCGATCGGCGGCAGCTCGCTGCCGATCTTCGGCAGGTAGATGCGGTCGGCCTGCTGCACCTGCTTGATCAGGCGCAGGGCCTTGTACGCGAATGGCAGTGCGGCCCGTGGCTGCCCCAGCCGCAGCTGCGTTTCGGAATCCCACATCTCGCGCAACGCTGCACGCAACAGGCCCTGGGTGTGCGGATCCAGCAGGGTCGCCGCCTCCGGCAGGTCGTGCACATGCGAGACCTCGGCGAGCATCTCCGCGACCTGGCTGCCGGGGGTCGCGCCGTCGACGGGGGCGCCTGCCCCCGCGTGTGCATCGGCATGCGCATCCGGGGCGCCTGCGTCGGTGTTGTCGCCGTCGCTGGTGGGCAGCGGCCTGGCCTCCGCTGCTTCCTCGCCGAGGAACTGGCCATAGCGCAGCCGCAGTGCGTGCTGGTCGACGCCGATGGCGTCGGACCGCCTTGCGAACGTGTCGGCCGCGATGGCGCGCTGGTCGCGGATCAACGCTTCCGCATCGATGATGATCTGCCGCTGGCTGCGGAAATACGCGGGCAGTACCTGCTTCGCCAAGCCGTCCAGGCCGGCGGCCATGCCGATGGCCTCCGGCGGCCAGCGCAGGATCACGCTGGCGCTGCGCACCACCTGCGGATCTGGCTGCCGGTGGTCGCGCACGGTCAGTTGCACGATCACGTCGTTGCCGACGGTCAGCCCGCTGCGCGCGAGGTCGAACACGTGCGTGAAGCGCCGCTTGCGTCCCGGGCCGCTGCCGTTCAACGGGACGACGCGTTCGCTGGACGTGATGTTCTCGCCATCGCCGGTGGTCTGGATGATCCGCAACGCCGCACTGGCCGCCACGCCGTGGTCGTCGCTGGCTTCGAACAGCAATGGCCAGGTGCGTTGCCCGGCGCTGCGCAGGTTGAGGCTCTGCGACGGCTGGATGGCGCGCACCTGCGGCGGCTGGTCGCGGACCATGTCGATGCGGTGCAGGCGCCGCTGCGGCGGCGGCAACGCGGGCTCGGTGACGATGCGGTACAGGCCGGCACGTTCGATCCGGCGCTCGGCCTGCCAGCGGCCATCGCGTGCCTGCAGCGCGATGCGTGGGCCGTCCTCGAACTGCAGCCACGCCTTCGCGGGGGCAACCGAGAACTGCAGCGTCCAACGCAGCCGCGAGGCTTCCGCGACCTGCAGGTCGGCGCTGTCCACCACGCGCGCGGGCAGGCCGGTGTACGCGGGCGGCTCGATGGCGATGCGGATCGCGGTGATCGACGGTGCCTGCATGCCGAGCGCCCTGGCGATGGCCGGCGGCAGGTGCCCACGCACTGGCCGCGGCAGCGGGCGCTGCCAGGCCATGACGACGGCTGCGCAGGCGACTGCCGCGAGCAGGCTCCACAGCAACGGCGCGCTGCGCTGCCTCGGCGTGATGGTTGCCATGTCCAGCGACGGCCAGCGGTCGAGCAGGCGTTGTCGTTGCAGGCGCGCCACCGCGGATCCGGGTGGCTCGAGGCCGAGCAGCAATTCGGCGCTGTCGTCGAGCGCCGGATGCGCATTGAGCGTGCTGGCCAGCCAGCGCGCGTCGTGCCGCCGCCAGGCGTGGATCAGCCACAGGGCGGTGACGGCGAGGCTGGCGAAAAACGGCAGCCACGCCGGCAACCGGGCGGGCGCGCGCATGGCGACGAGCAGCGCCACCACGCTCCACGGCAGCGCGAACAGCAGGACGCGGGTGCAGGCGCGGACGCGCCAGCGCTGGTGCGCTGCCTGTGGCGAGCTCATCGTGCGACCAGCCTGCGCGCGGCCGTCGCCAGCCAGCGTTCGATGCCGAACAGCAACGCGACCAGCAGGCCCAGCAGCGGGCCAAGCGGGTGTGGCGTCCGTGCGAACGTCGTGTGCCTGCCCTGCATCGGCGCGTAGCTCGCGGCCCATGTGCGCTGCGCAACGGGTGCGGGTGCCAGCAAGGCCCGCAACGCATCGGGAAAGCCTGGCTCCAGCACCGCAGGCATCGACTGCGGATCGAACGCCACCAGCATGCGAATCCATGCACCCTTGCCGTCGGGCATGCGCAGGGCCAGCGGGCTTCCATCGCGGCTGCGCCAGGCGATTTCGGCCTGCTGCCAATCCAGGTCGTTGTCCGGGGTGTCGTGTGCGAGCAGGGCCGTTCCGCCATCGCGCACCCATTGGCGATGCCGCGCCGGCAACGCAGCGCCGCCCAGCCAGAGCAGGTGGGTGGTCGCGGGCGGCAGTGCCGCGTCCATGCCGATCTCGCGGAGTTCATCGTTGGGGCCCGGGGTGCGCGTTGCGCTGGCCCACGCGATCGCCGTGGCTCGCAGGTATCTCGACGCTGGCCGATGCGCGTCATCGCTGGCGACGGCGACGCGCAGGCGAGGCGGCGGCGCGATGCCGGCGGTGAACGACGACGTGCCTTCGATCGGCAGCCAGGCGACGGCGCGTCCCAGTCGCGGCCGTTGTGCATCGGTGGCATCGAAGCGTTCCGGCACCACCACGCGCAGCGACGCGGTCGGCGGCAGGCTCGCATCCAGTTCGCGCAGCAGGCTGCCGATCGATGCCGTGGTCGCAGGCGCAGGTTGCTCCAGCGATGGAAAACCCGGCGCCAGCCAGTGGCGCTGTTCGTCGGGCGATGCCGCCGCAGGCAGGCGGGCCGGGTCGATGGCCGGATGCACGACCAGCCACGGGCGCGCATCGACACGATCGAGCAGCACGGGTTGCGCCAGCCACAGCGCGAGCAGGGCCAGCAACAGCAGGCGCACCAGCAGCAGCGGCCACTCGTTGAAGCGCGGGCGCCGCCGCGGCTGCGCGCGCGCAACCAGCCAGCGCATCGCCGCGAAGGCGATGCGCGTCTGCTCGGTCTGCCGCACCAGGTGCACCAGCAACGGCAACAGCAACGCCGCCAGTGCCAGCAAGGCCGATGGCAGCAACAGCCCTACGTTCACGCGCCGCGTCCCGGCGCGGCGAACAACGCCTGCAGCGGTGCATCGACCGGTGCATCCGCGACATGTCGGGTGAAGCGGATGCCGGCACGCGCGCAACGCGCCTGCAACGCGAGCCCCGCCTCCGCGAAACGCTGCAGGTAGTCGTTGCGCAGCGCGTCCGCATCGCCCAGCAGGGTCGCATCGGTCTCGGTGTCGATGAACAGATGACCGCCGCGATAGGGGAAGTCGCGTTCGTCGGCCATCAACACCTGGACGATGCATACGTCGCGGCCGGCGGCGGCGAGCTTCTCCGCCATCTCGACCACGGCCTCGTCGAAGCAGTCGCTGAGCAGCAGGACCAGGCTGCGCGGGGCCAGCAGGTTCCAGGCTGGCGACAGGCGCGCGGCATCCGGCCAGCTGCCTTGCGCGCGGGTCGCGTCCAGCGCCAGCAGGCAGCGATCGCGATGGCGTGCGCCGCCACCCACCGGCACGGGTTGCACCTGCGTCGCGTTGACCGCGAGCACGCCGAAGCGGTCGCCGCCCTGCAGGGCCACCTGCAGCGCGCAGGCGGCGATGCCGCTTGCCACGTCGAGCCGGCTGCGTTGCGGGCGCGCCTGGTCGGCCTGGGTCATCGACGCCGTGGCGTCCAGCACCACCCACAGCACCAGCGGGCTCTCGCGCTCGGCCTCGCGGACGTAATAGCGATCAGAGCGGGCGAACATTTTCCAGTCCACCTGGCGCAGGTCGTCGCCGGGTTCGTAGCTGCGGTATTGCGAGAACGCCAGGCCGCTGCCGCGTTGCGCGCTGGCGTGCAGGCCGTGGCCGTGCGCCGCCGCGCCCATGCGCGCCTGCAGGCGCAATGGCCGCAAGCGCGCCAGCACTTCGGGCGGGAGCGCAACCACCAGCCTGCTCAGGGCGCGGGATGCTGCTGCAGCACCCGCGCGACCACGTCGTCGGTGCTGATCCGTTCGGCCTCGGCGGCGAACGACAGCAGCAGGCGATGGCGCATCACCGGCGCGGCCAGCGCGGCCACGTCCTCGCGGGTGGCGGCCAGGCGTCCGTGCATCAGCGCACGCGCCTTGGCGGCAAGCACCAGCGACTGCCCGGCGCGCGGACCCGCGCCCCAACGCACCCAGTCGCGTACCTCGTCCGACGCGCCTTCGCCGGGGCGCGTGCTGCGTACCAGTCGGTTGATCCAGGCCATCAGCGCATCGCCCACGTGCACCTCGCGGACGTGCCGTTGCAGGCGCAGCAGGGCGTCGCCGCCGAGCACGCGCGGCACCTGCGGATCGCGGCTGCCGGTGGTGCGGGCGAGGATCGCGTGTTCCTCGGCCTCGCTGGGGTAGGGCACGCGGATGTGCAGCAGGAAGCGATCGAGCTGGGCTTCCGGCAGCGGGTAGGTGCCGGCCTGCTCCAGCGGGTTCTGGGTGGCCAGCACGAAGAACGGCGCCGGCAGCGGATAAGTGGTGCCGCCGTAGCTGACCGTGCGTTCCTGCATCGCCTCGAGCAAGGCGGCCTGGGTCTTGGGCGGGGTGCGGTTGAGTTCGTCGGCCAGCAGCAGGTGGGTGAACACCGGCCCCTTCTGGAACTTGAACATTCGCCGGCCGGTGCCGTGGTCTTCCTCGAGGATCTCGGTGCCGATGATGTCGCTGGGCATCAGGTCCGGGGTGAACTGGATGCGCCGGAATTCCAGCGCCAGCGCCTGTCCCAGCGAGCGCACCAGCAGGGTCTTGCCCAGCCCGGGCACGCCTTCCAGCAGACAATGGCCGCCGGCCAGCAGGCCGATCAGCAGGTGCTCGACCACGTCCGCCTGGCCGACGATGGCCTGGCCGATCGCATCGCGCAGCCGGCCCAGCGCCTCTACGTCGCGGGCAAGGTCGGATTCGGTGGTCGCGGGTTCTGTCATTGGTTCGGTCATCGGGAAGGTGATCAGTTGGTCAGTGCGTGGATGACGATGTTGACCGCGAAACGGGTGTTGTCCTCGGCCAGGAAACGCTTGTTGCGCCAGTCGTAGTCCCACTCGCAGCCGTAGTCCTTGTTGCTGTAGAGCACGCCAAGGCGGCCGTCGATGTCGATGCCCTTCAGGTAGTCGTGGACCAGGTCGTCGCCCCAGCCGTTGAGCTCCAGTCCGGTCGGCGGCGGGCCATCCTTGAAGGTGAAGAAGCTGCGGTACAGCGCATGCGAGTTGGGCAGCTTGCGCAGCGCCCTGGGCCCGAAGATCAAAGCCATCTGCCGCTCGAACGAGGTGGCGAACAGGCCGTCGATGTCGTGGTTGCAGTCATCGACCAGGACGAAGCCGCCATTGCGCACGTAGCGCTCGAAGTTGCGGCGCTCGGCCGGGTTGAACTCGACCAGCTTGTGCCCGGCGAGATAGCAGAACGGCGCGTCGAACACCCTGGGATCCGACAGCGCCACCACGCGTTCGACCGGATCCACCCGCAGGCTGGTGTAGTCGACCAGCGCGGTGATGACGTTCGCCGGCATGCGCTGGTCCACGTCCCAGTCGCCGGAGTCGTACTTGAGGCGGGTGAACCAGAAGTCGTAGGGGCCGGCTGCGGCGGCAGGCAGCGCGGCGGCGGCCAGGCTGCCCGCAAGCAGGCGCAATGCCTGCCTGCGGTCGACGCGCACGGTCATGCCGCCGGCGCGGCGTGGCTCACACCGCGTCCGACAGCGAGGTGAAGGTGAAGTCGCGCAACTTCATCGGCGGCAGCATCATCGACAGCGACGACTCGTCGCCCGCCACCCGCACCGGCTTGCCGAGCTCCTCGATGTTGTTGAGCATGATCACCGGCGATTCGTTGAAGCGGAAATTCTTGATCGGGTACTTGATCTGCCCGTTCTCGATGTAGAAGGTGCCGTCGCGGGTCAACCCGGTCAGCAGCACGGTCTGCGGATCGACCATGCGGATGTACCAGGTGCGGGTGACCAGCACGCCCTTCGCGGTCTCGCGGACGAGGTCGGCGGTGGACTTGGTGCCGCCGGCCATGATCAGGTTGCCGGGCCGGCCGACCGCGCGCTTGCCCTGCTTCTGCGCCCAGTAGCGCGAGTAGTTCAACGCCTCGACCTTGCCCTTGGTCACGATCGGCATGCGCTCGCGCGGCAGGCCCTGGCCGTCCCACGGCAGCACCGGCACGTCCGCATCCCAGGGATCCGAATGCAGCGACACGCGCGGGTCGTAGACCTGTTCGCCGAGCTTGTTGCCGCCGCCCTTCTTCGACAGGAAGCTGCGGCCCTCGTCGGCGGCGCGCGCATCGAAGAAGTTCATCATGAAGCTGACCAGGCCGGCGGCCGCATGCGGCTCCAGGATCACCGTGTACTTGCCCGGTTCCAGCGCCTTGGCATCGGCGGAATCGCGCGCCTTGCGGATCGCCACCGCGATGTCGCGATCGACGTGGAAGTCGTCGGCGTCGCGCAGGTTGCGGCCGACCCAGCCGGAGCCGCGGCCATCCTCGGTGCGCACCGTGCAGGTGTAGTCCATGCCGGTGATCTGCTGGTAGCCGAAATTGCCCTTGCTGTTGGCGAACGCGGTGAAGCCACGCGAGTCCTCCAGGAAGCCGGCCGCGACCAGCGACTGCGCCTTGCTGGCGGCGATCGACTCGGCCGCGATCTTCGCCCGCAATTCCGGGGTGATCGCGGCGGTGGACGCGCTGAAGGTGTCGCTGGCCTTGTAGGCCTGCTTGTCGATCGCCGGCATGAATTCCGGGTTCTCGGGCGCCAGCCGCGCGAGTTCCTCGGCGCGGCGCACGCAGCGCTCCAGCGACTCGTGGTCGAACTGGTTGATGGTGGCGGCGCCGCTGCGCTTGCCGAACGCCACGCTGACGCCGAGCTCGACATCATCGACGATGCCGGAGGTGGACACGTCGTTGCGGGCGAAGCGGATGTTGCCGTTGGTGCTGCCGTCGAGGCTCGCGGTGCATTCGTCGGCCACCGACATCTTCACCACTTTCTCGAGGATGGCGCGGGCCTGGGCTTCGGTCATCATGCTCATGTGCAGGGTCCTTGATCAGCCGAGGTTGCGGGCGGTGTTGATGACGTTCACGCCGTTGAAGCGCGCCGTGGAGGAACCGTGCGAAACCGACGACGACTGGCCGGGCTGGCCCTTGCCGTCGTTGAAGGAACCGCCCAGCCGGTAGTCGCGCTTGTCGCAGACCGCCGCGCAGGAATTCCAGAACTCGGGCGTGCGGATCTGGTAGGCCACGTCCTCGATCATGCCGGTGACCTTGCCGTTCTTGATCTCGTAAAAGAGTTCCCCGCCGAACTGCGCGTTGTAGCGCTGCTGGTCGATCGAGAACGAGCCGTCGCCGACGATGTAGATGCCGTTCTCGACGTCCTTGACCAGGTCGGCCACGCTGAGCGTCTTCTCGCCCGGCTGCAGCGAGACGTTGGGCATGCGCTGGAACTGCACGCTGCTCCAGGAGTCCGCGTAGCAGCAGCCCTGCGAATGCTCCAGCCCGAGCATGTGCGCTTGGTCGCGCACCGCCTGCAGGCTGACCAGCTTGCCGTCGCGGATGATGTCCCACTTCTGGGTCTGGATGCCTTCGTCGTCGAAGCCGACGGCGCCCAGGCTGCCGCGTTCGGTCTTGTCGGCGGTGATGGTCACCTGCGGGCTGCCGTACTGGAAACGTTCCTTGACCTTGTCCAGCGTCACGAAGCTGGTGCCGGCGTAGTTGGCCTCGTAGCCGAGCACGCGGTCGAGTTCGGTCGGGTGGCCGACCGACTCGTGGATCGTCAGCCAGGTGTGCGAGGGGTCCAGCACCAGGTCGTACTTGCCCGGCTTGACCGACGGGGCCTTCAACTTCTCGCGCGCCTGTTTCGCCGCGGCGACGGCGTCTTCCAGCATGTCGTAGCTGTTGCCGTAGACGATCACGCCGGAGGGCAGGGTGATCTTGTCGGCGGCGTTGCCGTCCAGGTATTCGTAGCCCAGGCCCATCGGCGCCGACAACCCATCGCGGCTGCGGAACTTGCCGCTGGCCTTGTCGATCACGGTGACCGACATCGGCGCGGCGATGCGGTGGATGTCCTGGTCGATGTAGGAACCGTCGCTGGACGCGAAGTACTTCTGCTCGTTGATCGCGAACACCGAGGAGTTGACGAAGTTCGCGCCGGCCTTCATCGCCGCGGCATTCACCGCCAGCAGCAGTTCGACCTTGTCCTTCACCGGTACGGCCATCGCGTTCTTGCGGATCGGGGCCTTCCAGCTGGTTTCGCCCACGCCCTTGGTCGGCGCCAGGCGGACCGGCTCGCTGCGGATGCCCGCGTTCGCCTTGGCCAGCGCAGTCGCCTGGCGTGCGGCATTGGCCACCGCATCGGCGGTCATGCTGCTGGTCGCGGCGAACCCCCAGGCGCCCCCCGCGATCACCCGGATGCCGATGCCGGTCGATTCGGTGTTGACCACGCCAGTGACCTTGTCCTCGCGAGTGGCGACGAACTGCCGCAGGTAGCGGCCGATGCGCACGTCGCAGTAACTGGCGCCGGCCTCGCGGGCGGCCAGCAGCGCGGTGTCCGCGAGCGACTTCTTCAGCCGGACATCGACCGAACTGAGCAGGGTTTCGGCGGGAACGGCATGGCCTTGCAGGGGCAACAGCATGCAGGCCATGCCTGCACCACCGGCCTTGAGGAAATCGCGTCGTTGCATGGCATCGCTCCACGGCAGGGCCGGCACGCATCGGTGCCGGCGAACTTGGTCACAGGGAACCCACGCCCCAATGTGAGTGGCGCGCGGGCAGGGCGTCAAGTGACCTTCGGGCTAGATGGGCACGGTGATTCGCGAACGCGCCGAAGCGCTGCCGCAGGCGGCGGCGATGTGTGCGGAAGGTCGCGTCGCCGTCGGCAGGTTGCCGGCGCGCGACAGCATCAGTCCACTTGCCGAAGACGCATGGATTTCAGCGCGCCGCCACCGGCGACGGTCCGTAGACCACGCGGTTGCGGCCGGCGCCCTTGGCGCGATAGAGCGCGGCATCGGCCTCGGCCAGCAGGGCGTCGACGCCGTCGGCCGCGAACGCGGTGGCCACGCCGATGCTGACCGTGACCGGGATCGCCACCCCTTCGAACGTCACCGGCGATGCGGCGAGCGCGGCGCGCAGGCTTTCGGCCACCGACGCCGGTTCGCGGCCCGGCGCGCCATCGAGGATCGCGATGAATTCCTCGCCGCCCCAGCGCCCCAGCAGGGCGTCTTGCGGAAGCGCCCCGCGCATGCGCTTTGCTGCTTCGCGCAGCACCGCATCGCCGGCCTGGTGGCCATGGCTGTCGTTGATCCGCTTGAACTCGTCGAGGTCGAGCAGCATCACCGTCAGCGGCTCGGGAATCCGCCCCAGGCGTTCGCCGAGCGCATGCGCGGCGGCGTGGCGGTTGGCCAATCCGGTCAACGCGTCGGTATTCGCCACCCGTTCGAGCGCATCGCGGCTGGCGCGCAACTCGTTGCGGTGGCGCAGGGTGCTGCGGTAGCGCGCGTACAGCAGGGCGGAGATCGCCATCACCGTGGCCAGGCCGACCAGTAGGGCGATCGCGATCAGCTTCTGGCGGTTGAGGCGCAGGGCCTGGATATCGTTGTCGCGCTGCAGGAGCTCTCGTTCCGCCTTCGCCCGCTCGCGTTCCAGGCTGGATTCCAGCAGCGCGATCCTGCGCGCGGCGACGTCGATCGCCAGCTCCTTGTCCAGCTTCTGGTGCGCCTTGCGGGTGGCGAATGCGCTGGCCGCATCGCCGGCGCGCAGTTGCAGTTCCGACATGAGGTCGAGCACCGAGCGCTCGAGGATGCGGTCGCCGAGGTCGCGCACGTCGGCCAGCACCACGTCCGCTTCCTTCAGCGCCTCGCTGGTGCGGTCGCGCGCGGCGAGCACGCGCATGCGGCTGATCCCGATCAGGCTGCGGTCGCGCACCGCCACGTGGTCACGCGAGGCATTCGCCCGCTCGACCCAGCGTTCCGCCTCGGCGGTCCGCCCCTGCAGCAGGCGCAGGTCGGCCATCCGGGTGAAGGCGTTGACGCGGTTGGGATGGCTGCCCGACAACTCGGCCAGGCGCACGGCCTGTTGCCCGTGGTACTCGGCCTCGGCCAGTTTCTCGAGCCGGGTGAAGCTGCCGATCAGCTCGCCGTGCAGGGCGATCGCCTCGCGGCGGTTGCGCTCCTCCACATGGCCCAGCGCCTGCAGCAGGTAGCGGCTGGCGAGTTCCTCGTCATCGAGGTTGAGGTAGAGCACGCCGAGCATGCGCAGGCTGCGCGCGGTCTCGGCCTTGTCGCCGGCCTTGCGTGACAGCGCCAGCGCATCGCCATGCATCGCGACCGCGTCCGAGAAGCGCCCGGTGCGCCCGTCGAGGTTGCCGATCGAGTTCAACTCGCGGGCTTCCATCACGTGGTCGCGGGCGCCCCGGAACAGGTCGCGCGCTTGCACGAACAGGGCGCGCGCCTCCTCGAAGCGGCCGAGCTTGCGTTCCAGCACGCCGCGTTCGTGCAGCCACAGCGCGCGCCAGCGGATGTTGCTGCCGGCCTCGACCATCGCCTGCATCTTCGCCAGCACGACTTCGGTGTCCTTGGAGCGGCCGCGGTTGACCAGGATCGTGGAGAGTCGGATCAGCGCCTCGAAGCGCAGGTCTGGCAGCTTGAGTGCATCGGCCTGCGACATCGCCTGGTCGAGCCCCGCCAGCGCCTCTTCGGCGTGTTCCTGGTCGTTGGCGAATTCGGCTTCGGCCAGGGTCGCCCACGCGCGGAATTCCGGGTCGGTCGCGGTCGTACGCAGGCGCGCGGCCTGGGCTTCCAGTTGCGCGGCGGTGCGGGTCTGGTCGGCGCGCAGCGCCGCGATGGCGGCCGGCTCGCTCGGGTTGGCGGCACCGGCGTCGAACGCGAAGGCGAGGCCGAGCCAGAGCAGGACGGCGAACGCGATCCCGCTCCACGAAGGGCCGTCTGCCTGACTTCCGCGCCTGTGCATGCTCGTTACCCGGGTTGATCCCGCCAGCATGCCAGAGCAGGGCGGCGAAACGGCGCGACGCAGGCCTCAGTTCCTGCCGGCGGCCGCGTATGCCGCGAAGCCCTGCACGAAGCCCGCGAGTTGCTGGCGCACCTTGTCGTCGCCGAGGCGACCCTCGGGATCGAACACGTTGCCGGCACGCGACACCAGCAGCTTCTGCCCGGCCCAAAGGCGCACGCCCAGCGTCTTCAGCACCGGCAGCCAGTGGTTCTGCGAGAGGATCGTGCCGAAACCGCCCGGCGAGGCGCCGATCAGCGCGAACGGACGATCGCCGAAGACCGCCGGGATGTCGGGCGTGCCGCGCGACAGCCAGTCGATGCCGTTCTTGAACACGCCGGGGATGCCGTTGTTGTACTCGGGAGTCACCAGCAGCACACCGTCGCTGGCGATGATCCGCTGCTTGAGCGTGGTCACGGCGGCGGGTTCGCCATCGCGCGCTTCCACGTCGCCGTCGTACAGCGGGATGCCGTGCAGGGTGGCGGTGTCGACGATGACGCCATCGCCCGCCACCTGTTGCGCCGCGTGCAGCAGCGCGGTGTTGAAGGAGCCGGCGCGCAGGCTGCCGGAAATACCGAGGATGCGGGTCATGCAGGGCTCCTTAGGGGGAAAGTGCTGCACCGAGGTTCGCATGCCCGCGGTGCAGCGTGTGCGTGGTTCAGTGCATCTGCCCGAATTTGCCGCCATTGAAATCGGCGATGGCCTGGATGATCTCCTGCTGGCTGTTCATCACGAACGGCCCGTAGCCGACCACCGGCTCGTCGATCGGTTCGCCGGCCAGCAGCAGCACCTTCGCATCGCCGCTGGCCTCGATGGTGACGCCGCTGCCGGCGGTGGACAGCGTGGCCATCTGCGCGGCGCGCAGGACGGTGTCGCCGTTGAGCTGCACGGTGCCGGCAAGCACGACCACCAGCGTGGTCCAACCCTCCGGCTGCGGCAACGCGATGGTCTTGCCCGCAGCCGGGCGCACATCCCAGACATTGATCGGGCTGAAGGTGCGCGCCGGGCCGCGATGGCCGTCGTACTCGCCGGCGATCACCCGCACGGTGCCGGCGTCGCCCGCCAGCGCGACCGCGGGGATCTGCGCATCGGTGATGCCCTGGTAGCCGGCCGGCGCCATCTTGTCCTTCTTCGGCAGGTTCACCCACAGCTGGACCATCTCGAACGGGCCGCCGCGCTCGGCGTAGCCGGGCGAATGGAATTCCTCGTGGATGATGCCGCCCGCGGCGGTCATCCACTGCACGTCGCCCTTGCCGATGATGCCGCCGTTGCCGGTGGAATCGCGGTGCTCGACTTCGCCGTCATAGACGATGGTGACGGTCTCGAAGCCGCGGTGTGGATGCTGGCCGACCCCGCGGCGCTCGCGGGTGGGTTCGAACTGGAACGGGGCGGCGTAGTCGAGCATCAGGAACGGGCTGCGCTCGGCCACGCCGGGGCCGCTGTAACCGAACATGCCGTGCACCGGGAAGCCGTTGCCGACCCAATGCCGGCCGGGGGCGCTGGTGACGTTCAGGATCTTCTTGGTGCCCATCGTGCTGCTCCCTTGCGGATCGGCAGGATGCCGTTTTCCGTGGCCGGCATCATGGATTGTGCGCACGCATGCTTCCAGTCGGTCAATCGATACCGGATTGTTCCATCTATGTATCTAATTGGTGTTGCCAGGCTGCGACCGTATTGCAAATGGAAAGGGCGCCCGTGGGCGCCCTTGCGTGTCTCGATGCCGGCGGGTCACTTGGTGAAGCTGATCGCCAGCGAGGTGTGGAATGGTGCGCGCGGCGGCACGAACACGACCTTGTCGCGCACGTAGCGCTGGATGCAGATCGCCAGTGGCGAGCCGCCCTGGCGCCAGGTGCGCAGCACATGGCCGGTTGCGTCGAGTTGCATGACGATGGTGAAGCCGCTGAAATCCTTCTGCGGGTTGCCCAGCGAGCACTCGACCACGCCCGCGTCGAGCAGGCGGCGTTGCGCCGCCAGCATGGCCTCGTGGGCGGGGCCGGTGACGCTCTTCTCGTCGGCGTCGGCCAGGCGCTTGGCGTCGATGTACTCGACCGCTGCCGGTACGGCCGGCTCCGCCGCGCGAGCCAGCGCCCCACTGGCGAGCACCAGCAGGACGATGGAGGCGAACTGCATCCTGGCCTGCAACGACATCAGCGGTTGCCGTACGGGCTGCCGCCGCCACCGCCGCGCGGGCCGCCGCGATTGCCGCCGGGCTTGTTGCCTCCCGGTCGCGGGCCGCGCGGCCCGGCGTTGTTCGGGCGTGCGCCCGCAGGCTTGTTGCCGGCCGGGCGCGGCCCACGGGCGCGGTCCGCGTACGGATTGAAGGCACCCGGGTTGGCATGGTCGGACGGGAAGCTGGGGGCATTGCCGGGATGCCCGTAGGGACGCGGCGCGCGCGCCGGCCGGCCTTCGCCGGCGCCTGCATTGAAACCACCCTCGCGACGAGGGCCACGGTTGTCGCCCTGCGGGCGCGGTCCGCGCGGCGCGTCCGGATTGAAGCCGCCGCCCTGCGGGCGTGGCTTGTTGCCGTACTTCTTCGGGCCGCGGTTGCCGGGTTCGGGGTTGCGATGCCCGGTCGGGCCGGTGTTCACGCCGTCCGGCACGTACCAGGTGCGCATCTCGGTCGGGTTCTCGCCACGCTGCTCGCCCGGACGCAGGCGCTGGCCCTGCGGGCGCGGCCCCTTGGGCTTGAAGGCCTTGTTGGCCTGCTTGGCGGCGGCTTCACCGCTGACGGTCAGGCCGCCCGGCTTGCGCGGCGCGCCGCGACCACGGCCGCGGTCCTCGCGGACGTTGTCGAAGCGGCGCAGCTCGCGGGCTTCATCGGCGGTGCTGTGGCCGCCCACGTAGCCGTGGCTGCGTGCATTGCCGGCGACCACGGTCTTGCTGGCCTTGCGCTGGCCGAGCACGGGCATCAGGGTCAGCGCAGACGGCGTGCCGTCTTCAAGGCCGACCGCCTTGCGCAACGCATCGACCTCGGCCTGCGGCAGCTCCTGCGACTGCCCGCGCAGCAGCGGCTGTGGCAGGCGCACCTGGCCGTAGCGGATACGCTTGAGGCGCGACACCTGGCAGCCCTGCGATTCCCACAGCCGGCGCACTTCGCGGTTGCGGCCTTCCTTCAGCAGCACGCGGAACCAGTCGTGCGAATCGCTGCCGCCGATGCGCTCGATCTCGTCGAACCTGGCCGGGCCGTCGTCCAGCGCCACGCCGCGGGCGAGCCGGTCGACGATCTTGTCGCTGACCACGTCCTCGCCTTCCGGCGCGCGCACGCGGCAGACGTACTCGCGCTCGACCTCGAAGCTCGGATGCATCATCGCGTTGGCCAGCTCGCCGTCGGTGGTCAGCAGCAGCAGGCCGGTGGTGTTGATGTCGAGGCGGCCGATCGCGATCCAGCGCGCGCCCTTCAGCGAGGGCAGCGCCTCGAAGATGGTCGGGCGGCCCTCGGGATCCTCTCGGGTGGTGACTTCGCTTTCCGGCTTGTTGTAGATCAGCACGCGCGGCGCATCGACCAGCGCGCTGGCGACGAAGGTCTTGCCGTCGAGTTCGATCTTGTCGCCGCCGGTGATGCTCATGCCGGTGCGCGCGGTTTCGCCGTTGACCTTGACCAGGCCGTCGGCGATGCGCTGCTCCAGCGCGCGGCGCGAGCCCAGACCGGCCTGCGCCAGCACCTTGTGCAGGCGTTCCTCGATGCGCGGGGCCTCGGCGGCTTCTGGCGCGGCCTTCGCCTTCAGGCTCAGCGGGCGGCGGGTGGATTCGTCTTTCTTGCTCATTGGTTCTGCTCCGACGATGCGGGATTCGCGTCGTCTCCGTGGTGGTCGGTGTCGGGTTCGATGTCGGCGATGGCGTCGTCGGTATCGGGATTGGAAATGGGGGCCGAGGTGGTGTCCTCTTCCGTGGAAATGGGGTCAGAGAACATTTCCTCCCCATTCGTGTCGTTGGCTTCGTTGTCTTCGGCGGAAATGTTCTCTGGCCCCATTTCTGCGCCGGCCGGTATCGCCGCCGCGAATGGCAGCTGCGGTTCCAGTTCGCCGATGTCGCGCAGTTCCGACAGCGGCGGCAGTTCGTCCAGCCGCTTCAGGCCGAAGTAATCGAGGAAGGTCCTGGTGGTGGCCAGCAGTTCCGGCTTGCCGGGCACGTCGCGGTGGCCGACCACGCGGATCCACTCGCGTTCCTCCAGAGCCTTGATGATGCTGCTGTTGACCGCCACGCCGCGGACCTGTTCGATCTCGCCGCGGGTGATCGGCTGGCGGTAGGCGATCAGCGCCAGCGTCTCCAGGGTCGCGCGGGTGTAGCGGGTCTGGCGCTCGGTCCACAGCCGCGCCACCCACGGGTGCACGTCGGCCTTGACCTGGAAGCGCCAGCCGGATGCGACTTCAACCAGTTCGACGCCGCGCTCGGCGCAGGCGTCCTGCAGCGCCTGCAGGGCGGCCTGGATGCCGCCTTCCGGCGCTGGTTCGTCGAGTGGGAACAGGGCGTTGAGCTGGACCACGGTCAGTGGTTGGCTGGCCGCGAGCAATGCGGCTTCGACGATGCGGGTTACGAGGCTTTGGTCCATCGGCTCTTGGTGTCTTTGCGGTCATGCCTGCGAATGCAGGATTCCAGCGGTTCTGGTGGTTGCCCCTGGGCAGGAGCAGGAAGGTCGCTGGATCGCTGCCTGCGCAGGGATGGCGGCGAGTGGTTGCGGTTCAATCGTCGTTCGCGGCATCCGGCTCGTCGTCGAATTCGCTGGACAGGTCGGCGACGGTCGGGGCGTCCTCGCCTGAGGCCAGCGACTTCACGTAGATCGGCGCGGTCGGCCCTTCCTGGACGATGTCGAGCAGTTGCTCCTTGGCCAGGGTCAGCAGGCCGAGGAAGGTCACCACCACGCCGAGCTTGCCTTCCTCGACGGTGAACAGCGACTCGAAGCGGTGGAACTGGCCGTCGGCGAGCCGCTCCAGCAGTTCGCCCATGCGCTGGCGGACGCTGAGCGCATCCCGCTTGATCGCGTGCTGGGTGAACAGTTCGGCACGCTTGAACACGTCGTGCAGGGCCAGCAGCATCTCGCGGATGTCGACCGGCGGCGGCAGGCGGATTTCGGCGCGGTCCGGCACGAAGGCACTGGCCGGCGCGGTGTCGCGTTCCTGCCGGGGCAGGGTGTCCAGGTCTTCCGCGGCCTTCTTGTAGCGTTCGTACTCCTGCAGCCGGCGGACCAGGTCGGCGCGCGGGTCCTCCTCGAGGGCCTCCGCGCTGGGCGGTCGCGGCAGCAGCAGGCGCGACTTGATCTCGGCCAGGATCGCGGCCATCACCAGGTACTCGGCGGCCAGCTCGAAGCGCAGTTCGTGCATGCCCTGGATGTAGTCGACGTACTGGCGGGTGATCGAAGCCACCGGGATGTCGAGGATGTCCAGGTTCTGCCGGCGGATCAGGTAGAGCAGCAGGTCAAGCGGGCCTTCGAAGGCGTCGAGGATGACTTCCAGCGCATCCGGCGGGATGTACAGGTCCTGCGGGATCTGCAGCACCGGCTGCCCAAGCACCATCGCCAGCGGCATTTCCTGCTGTTGCGGGCGAACATTCGGAATGGCGGCAGGTACGTCGGCGTCGGCGCCGGCAGTCTGGTCGGATGTCATCGGTTGGCGGCCCCCTCCGGGCCACACCTTCGTCGCATGAGGCCGCAAGCGGCCGGGCAGTGCTGCATGGAGCTGCGTCCCGCCATGCCTGTGCGCGCCTGCGCCCTGCGAAAGGCGGCATCGGGACGGGTGGCGGGGTGGCCGGATCGGCGGGCGCGGTGCGGCTTTGTGGGGCCGGAAGTCGCGCTGGGCCGCAAGGTCGGACCGGAAACGTGGGCAGAGGGTAAGCGCTGGGCGGGGGCCGTGTCCACCCGCACGCCTACAATACCCCGACTGGATTCATGGAGCGTCATGCCGATGTGGTACGCGATCGAGGGGTTCGATGGTGCCGATGTCCTGCCGAAGCGGCTTGCCGCGCGCCCGCAACACCTGGCGCGCCTCACCGCCTTGCGCGACGAAGGACGCCTGCTGCTGGCGGGCCCATGCCCCGCGATCGACGCCGAGGATCCGGGCCCGGCCGGCTTCAGCGGCAGCATCGTGATCGCCGAGTTCGGCTCGCTGGGGGAGGCGCGCGCCTGGGCCGATGCCGACCCGTACGTGGACGCGGGCGTGTACGCGCGGGTCGAGGTGCGCCCGTTCCGCAAGGTGCTGCCGTGAGCGCGGCCTGGACCGAGGCCGACATCCCGCGGCTCAACCCCGGGCGGGTGGCGCGCATTCGCGACCTGCTGACCGCGGCCCTGTCACCGCAGTCGCTGGTGGTCAGCGACGACAGCCACAAGCACGCCGGTCACGCCGGTGCGCGCGGCGGGCAGGGGCATTTCAGCGTCGACATCGTCAGCACTGCCTTCGTGGGCCGGCTGCCGCTGGCCCGGCATCGGCTGGTGTATGCAGCGCTGGACGAGATGATGCAGGCCGACATCCACGCCTTGTCGATCCGCGCCCGCACTCCGGACGAGGCTGCCTGAAGGCGCGTCGATCCTTGCGAGCGCGTGTTGCGTTGCAGCGAGACGTGGCCTGCCAGAGGCCTGCGAATCCCAAGCAAAACAAGAGGTTAAAAAACCATTAGAGCGTGACACCGTCCTCATGTAACCGTTTTCTTGCAACTCGACTGGAAACGATTACAGTCCGCTTCGACGCAACGTGCGGGGTAGCGGATGACGGTCACCATCAAGGATGTCGCACGCGAGGCCCAGGTGTCCGTGGCCACCGTGTCCCGCGCCTTGAACGGCCAGGGCAACGTGGCAGAGGCCGTCCGCCACCGCGTCCAGGGCGTCGCCGAACGCCTGCGCTACACGCCGCACCACGCCGCCCGCAGCCTGAGCAGCCGGCGTACCCGGACCATCGGCGTGGTCCTGCCCGAGGTCCATGGCGAGTTCTTCTCCGAACTGATCTACGGGATCGACCAGGTCGCCCGCGAACACGGCTTGCACCTGCTGGTTTCCAGCTACCACGGGGATCCGCGCGAACAGGGCGACGCCCTGCGCAGCATGCGCGGGCGGGTGGACGGCCTGCTGCTGATGTCGCCATATGCGGACAGCGACGGCCACCTGGCCGATGCGCTGGCGGTATTGCCGGACGCGGTCCTGATCAGTTCCCACCTGGGCTTGCCGGGACAGCGCCGGATCGGCACCGACAACCATGCCGGTGCGTGGGCGATGGTCGCGCACCTCGCGGCGCTCGGGCATCGTCGGATCGCGTTCGTGTCGGGCCCGTCGGGCAACCACGAGGCCGAGCAACGCCTGCGCGGTTATCGCGATGCGCTGGCGGCCCTGCTGCCGGGTTCCGAAGCCGACGTCCTGCAAGGCGACTTCCGCGAACCCTCCGGCGAGGAGGCAGGCCGCGCGCTGCTGGCGCGGCCGTCATTGCCGGATGCCGTCTTCGCCGCCAACGACGTGATGGCGCTGGGCTGCCTGGCCGCCTTCAACGCCGCCGGGCTGGCGGTGCCGAAGGACATCGCCCTGGCCGGCTTCGATGACATCCCCTTGGCGCGCCACGTGCCGCCCGGGCTGACCACGATGCGGGTCGACATCGCCGTGCTCGGCGCCGACGCGATGCGCCGGCTGCTGGCGACCGCCGAGGACGGGCACGCCGACGATGCGCCGCGCGCGCCCCGGCTGGTCGTGCGCGGTTCCACTACCGCTGCGCTCGCGTCCCCGGACAGTTCCTGATCCAGCGCCGCGATCCACCGCAACGACCGCCGCCACCTCCACTACTCGCCGCCACGCCCACAAGAAACGTATGTCTCCCGGGAGGGGATGCCATGAACAAGCACACCACGAAACGCTTCAACCGCAGCTTGTTGAGCTGCGCGCTGGCTGCCTGCCTCGCCATGTCCGCCCCGCTGATGGCGCAGTCGACGGCCGCGACCTTGCGCGGCCAGGCGGCCGCAGGCGCCACGGTGACCGCCACCAACGTCGACACCGGGCTCAGCCGCAGCGCGGCGGTCAATGCCAGTGGCGGCTACACGATCCCCGGCCTGCCCCCCGGCACCTATCGTGTCGAGGGCGGCACGGGCGGAACCCGCAACATCACCCTGGCCGTTGGCCAGGTGGCCACCGTCGACCTGGCGAAGGGGCCCGCGACGGCGGACGGGGTGACCAACCTCGAAGGCGTGGTCGCGGTGGGCGAGTTGACGCCGGAGACGCGTACTTCGGAAGTTGCGACCTACGTCTCGCAGAAGCAGATCGAGGCGCTGCCGCAGGGCACCCGCAATTTCCTCGCGTTCGCCGACACCGTGCCGGGCATGGCGTTCTCCCAGGACAACAACGGCAACACCCGCCTGCGTTCCGGCGCGCAGAACGCGTCGGCGATCAACGTGTTCATCGATGGCGTCGGCCAGAAGAACTACGTGTTGCCGGGCGGCATCACCGGCCAGGATTCCAGTCGCGGCAATCCGTTCCCGCAGTCGGCGATCGGCGAATACAAGGTCATCACCCAGAACTACAAGGCGGAGTACGACCAGCTCAGCAGCGCCGCGATCGTGGCGGTGACGCGTTCCGGTTCCAACGAGTTCACCGGCGACATCTTCTGGGACGGCACCAAGACCGACTGGCGTTCCAAGAGCCGGTTCGAGGAACAGAGCGGGACCAAGGCTCGCTCGGAGGAGCAACAGTACGGCGTCAGCTTCGGTGGGCCGATCAAGCGCGATGTCGCCCATTTCTTCCTCGCCTACGAGGCCAAGTCCTACGAATCGCCGGTCACCTTCAATCTCGGCCGCGGTTACACCCCCGGCCAGTTGCCACCCGCGTTCCAGGAAGAGTACGGATCGGGTGAGTTCACCAAGCCGTTCGACGAGGACATGTACTTCGGCAAGCTCGACCTGGCGGTGGGCACCGACCACTACTTCGAGCTGACCGCCAAGGTGCGCAAGGAAAGCGAGATCACCGACATCGGCGGCATCCGCCTGCCGAGCGCCGCGACCGCCAACATCAACGAGGACACCCGCGTCGATGCGCGCTGGCAGTGGACCGGCGAGAACTGGCTCAACGACGCGCACATCGGCTACGAGAAGTCGTTCTGGAGCCCGCAGCCCACCGAATTCAGCAATGGCTACTGGCTGGCGGACGGCAACTGGTGGGACACGATCGCCAGGCGTGGTGGTGGCGACAACTACCAGGACAAGGGCCAGGACGGGTGGTCGCTGCAGGACGACTTCACCTGGTACGGCCTGCAAGGGCACACCATCAAGATGGGCGCGAAATACAAGTCGATCGACGTCAACACGCTGGAGCAGAACAAGTTCAATCCGCAGTTCTACTACGACATCCACCAAAGCACGACCGTCCCCACCCACGTCGAGTTCGGGGCGCCCGTCTCCGCGCTGGGCGATGGCACCGTCGGTTCCAGCAACGAGCAATTCGGCCTATACATCCAGGACGACTGGGAGGTCAACGCCAAGCTGACCCTGAACCTGGGCGTCCGCTGGGACTACGAGAGCACGCCCAGCTACGAAGACTTCGTGACCCCGTCCAACGTGGCCGCGGCGATGCGTGCGTCCAACGCGGCACTGGCGGGATCCGGGGTCAATGTCGAGGACTACATCAGCACCGGCGGCAACCGTTCCGCGGACAAGAACAACTGGGCGCCGCGCCTCGGCTTCTCGTACGACCTCAATGCGGACCAGCGCCACGTGATCTTCGGCGGGGCCGGGCGTTCCTATGACCGCAACCTGTTCGATTACCTGCAGAACGAGGTCTCCAAGGGCAGCTGGAGCAGCTTCGCGTTCGACTTCAACAGCGCGGCGCATCCATGCTCCGGCAGCAACTGCCTGGCCTGGAACCCGGCCTACCTGGATCCGGACAACCTGCGGGCGCTCGCGGTGGCCGGCGTCGGCCGCGAGGTCTACCTCAACAACAACAACCTGGACGTTCCCTACGCCGACCAGTTCAGCCTCGGCATGCGCAATGTCGTCGAGATGGGCGGCAACGACTGGACGATCGAGTCGACGTTGTCGCACGTCGAGAGCCATGACGGCATCGCCTTCCTGCTCGGCAACCGCAGGCCCGATGGCAGCTTCTTCCCGCCGGGTGCCACCGACCCGCCGCCGTGGGGGCAAGGCTTCGCGCCGTTCGGCAACATGATCCTGGCCACCAACGCGCTGGAGACCCAGGCGGATTCGTTCCTGCTGCGTGTCGAGAAGCCCTACGACACGGCGACGGGTTGGGGCGTCAACGTGGCCTACACCTTCACCGATGCCTCGCAGAACAGCCCGGTCAACGGCTTCCCCGGTGCCTTCAACATGCCCACCATCGACGGCTACGGCTGGTTCGACGCGATGGTGGCCAAGCACCGCCTGGTGACCACCGCCATCTACGACGGGCCCTGGGACATCACGTTGTCGGCCAAGCTGACCTATGCCACGGGGATCCCGCGCTACGTGCAGGACTGCAACGAAGTCTCGTGGAGCCTCTGCCACTTCACCTACTACGTGCCGGACGAGGACTTCAAGCAGTTCGACCTCGCGGCCAACAAGGAATTCGCCCTCGGCAACCGTTTCCGCTTCCGCCTGCGCGCCGACCTGCTGAATGTCTTCAACTGGTCCAACTATTCCGGTTATGACGATTGGATGGGCGGTGCCAACGAGCCGATGAACCCGAACTTCGGCAAGCCCAACAGCATCTCCCTGCCGACCCGCACGTTCAAGTTGTCGTTGGGCCTCAGTTGGTAATGGCGAAAACGTTCCAGGCACGCCCGCGCGCCGCCCTGCTGGCGGCCGCATGCGGGCTTGCCCTCCTGGTCGGTGGCTGCGGACGCGAAACCCCTCCCGTCGCGCCCGCAGCCACCGTCGCGGGAAAGCCGGCGGACACGCCGGTGCCACCGCTGGTCGAGGATCTCGAGCGGCGCACCTTCGATTACTTCTGGGAACTGGGGAATCCGGTCAACGGCCTGGTGCCCGATCGCTGGCCCACGCCGTCGGCGTCCAGCATCGCCGCGGTCGGCTTCGGACTGACCGCATATGGCGTGGGCGTGGAGCGTGGCTGGATCGCGCGCGAGCAGGCGGTGGACCGCACGCTCGCCACCCTGCGCTTCTTCGCGCGCGCGCCGCAGGGCCGCAACGAGAAGGGCGCCTCCGGGTATCGCGGCTTCTTCTACCACTTCCTCGAAATGGACAGTGGCCTGCGCGCCGGCAGCAACGAACTGTCGACGGTCGATACCGCGTTGCTGCTCGGCGGCGTGCTGTTCGCGCAGACCTACTACGACGGCGAGGATCGCAAGGAGGCGGAGATCCGCCGCCTCGCCGACAAGATCTACGGACGCGTCGAGTGGCCGTGGGCGCAGGAACGCAAGCCGTTGATCTCGATGGGCTGGAAGCCCGAAGAGGGCATGCTCAAGTACGACTGGCAGGGCTACAACGAGGCGCTGCTGGTCTACGTGCTGGCGCTCGGTTCGCCGACGCATCCGGTCGGTGCCGATGCCTATGCGGCGTGGACCGCGACCTACGACCGCACCTGGGGCAAGTTCCACGGGCAGGAGCACCTGAGCTTCCCGCCGCTGTTCGGCCACCAGTACTCGCACGTCTGGATCGATTTCCGCGGGATCCAGGACGCCTACACGCGCGGCAAGGGCATCGATTACTTCGAGAACAGCCGGCGCGCGGCGTACTCGCAGCAGGCCTACGCCATCGAGAACCCGATCGGCTGGAAGGGCTACGGCAAGGACATGTGGGGCCTGAGCGCCAGCGACGGGCCGATCGATGCCGGCTTCGAGTTCGATGGCACCACGCGCCTGTTCCGTACCTATGCGCCGCGCGGCGCCGGCATCGAATACGTGCTCGATGACGGTACCCTCGTGCCGACGGCCGCGGCCGGGTCGATCGCCTTCGCGCCGGAGATCGTGATCCCGGCGATCGAGGCGATGCACGCGCGGCACGGCAAGGACATCTATGGCGAGTACGGCTTCCTCGATGCATTCAATCCCAGTTTCACCTTCGCCGACGCCGACCTGCAGCATGGCCGCGTCACCGAAGGCAGCGGCTGGGTGGATGGCGATTACCTCGGCATCGACCAGGGGCCGATCGTGCTGATGATCGAGAACCATCGCAGCGGCTTCGTCTGGGAGGTCATGCGCCGCAACCCGCACATCCAGCGTGGCCTGCAGCGCGCCGGCTTCAGCGGCGGCTGGCTGGACGCGTTGCCGAAGCAGGCGAACGCGCCGAAGGATGCCGCGCAGGCTGGCAAGGGCGGCTGAGGCATGCGCGCGTGGTGGCTCGCATGCGGCATGGCCGGCGTGGCGCTCGCCGTGCTGCTCGTCGCCTGCAGCCGCGGCGCGGGCGACCAGCGCGAGGTCGTCCGCTTCTGGGCGATGGGCTACGAGGGCGAGGTGGTCGCCCGGATGCTGCCGGAATTCGAGCGGCGCAATCCCGGCATCAAGGTCGAGCTGCAGCAGCTGCCGTGGACTGCGGCGCACGAAAAGCTGCTGACCGCGTTCGCCGGCGACGCCTTGCCGGACGTGGTGCCGCTGGGCAATACCTGGATCGCCGAGTTCGCCACCCTCGGCGCGCTGGAACCGCTGGACGCGCGCATCGCCGCGACCGCCGGCTTCGCGCGCGAGGATTTCTTCGCCGGCGCCTGGGACAGCGGGGTGATCGACGGTCGCGCGTATGCGGTGCCGTGGTACGTGGAAACGCGCGTGCCGTACTACCGCAAGGACCTGCTGGCGAAGGCGGGCGTGCAATCGCTGCCGCGGGACTGGGCGCAATGGACGGCGGCGATGGCCGCGATCAAGCGCCAGGCCGGGCCGGACCAGTCGGCGATCCTGCTGCCGTTGAACGAGTTCGAGCCGTTGCTGAACCTCGCCGTGCAACAGCCTGATCCCTTGCTGCGCGAGGACGGCCGTTACGGCAATTTCCGCAGCGCCGGCTTCAGGCGCACGCTGGCGTTCTATCTCGGGATGTTCGACCTCGGGTACGCGCCGCGTATCGACAACACCCGCATCTCCAATGTCTGGGACGAATTCGGCAAGGGCACGTTCTCGTTCTACATCAGCGGGCCCTGGAACATCGCCGAGTTCAGGAAGCGCATGCCCGATGCGCTGAAGGACGCATGGACGACGATGCCGCTGCCGGGACCGGACGGCCCGGGCGCCTCGATCGCCGGGGGCACCAGCTTCGTGGTGTTCAGGCAATCGCAGCAGAAGGACGCGGCGTGGAAACTGATCGCCTTCCTGTCCGAACCCGCGCAGCAGCTGCGCCTGCACGAACTCACCGGCGACCTGCCGCCAAGGCGCTCGCCATGGGCCGCCTCGCCGGCCTTGGCCAGCGATCCGTATGCGGCCGCCTTCCGCGACCAGTTGGAGCGTGCGGTGCCGGCGCCGAAGGTCCCGGAGTGGGAACGCATCGCGCAGGAGATGCGCATCGTCGGCGAACAACTGGCCAACCATCGCGTGACCGTCGACGAAGCCGCCGCCGAACTCGACCGCCGCGCCGATGCGATCCTCGCCAAGCGTCGCTGGATGCTGGACCACAAGCCCGCGGAGTCCACCCAGTGAGCACGAGGCTCGCAGGCTGGCTGTTCGCAGGCCCGGCGGTGCTGGTCATCGCGCTGTTCTTCGGCGTGCCGGTGCTGGCCGCGCTTGCGCTCAGCGTCACCGATTTCGACATCTATGCGCTGGCCGACATCGGCAACCTGCGCTTCGTCGGCCTGGACAATTACCTTGCGCTGCTGCAAAACCCGCTGTTCTGGAAGGCGCTCGGCAATACGTTCTACTTCGTGCTGGTGGGCGTGCCGTTGTCGATCGTCGCGTCGCTGGGCGCGGCCCTGCTGCTGCATGCCAGGGTGGCGCGGGCGCGTCCGTTCTTCCGCACGGCATTGTTCGCGCCGGTGGTGACCACGGTGGTCGCGGTCGCGGTGATCTGGCGCTACCTGTTCCACACCCAGTACGGCATGGTCAACTGGGGGCTGTCGTCGCTGGGCGTCGCGCCGGTGGACTGGTTGGGCGATCCCGCGTGGGCGATGCCGACCATCATCCTGTTCGCGGTGTGGAAGAACTTCGGCTACAACATGATCATCTTCCTGGCCGGCCTGCAGGCGATCCCGGAAGACCTCTACGAGGCCGCGCGCATCGACGGTGCCTCGGGCTGGCGGCAGTTCCGCCACGTGACCCTGCCGATGCTCGGGCCGGTGCTGCTGCTGGTCGGCATCCTGACCATGGCCGGGTATTTCCAGATGTTCGCCGAGCCCTACGTGATGACCCAGGGCGGTCCGCTGCAGAGCACCGTCAGCGTGCTGTACCTGATGTACGAGGAAGGCTTCAAGTGGTGGAACCTCGGCAATGCGTCCGCTGTCGCGTTCCTGCTGTTCGCGATCATGACCACGATCACCAGCGCCCTGCTGTTGCTTGCGCGCCGGCGCGGGGTGGAATGAGAGCATGAACCGCACCCTGGCCACCGCCATCGTCAACGGCCTGCTGCTGGCACTGGCGGTGCTCAGCCTGTTCCCGCTGGCGTGGATGTTGTCGGTGTCGTTCATGCAGCCGGGCGAGGCCAGCCATTTCCCGCCGCCATTGCTGCCGGCCGATCCGACCCTGCACAACTATCGCGAACTGTTCGTGCGCGCGGGCATCGGCCGCTACTTCGCCAACAGCCTGATGGTCTCGATCGCGGTGACCCTGGTCTCGGTGCTGCTCAACACCATGGCCGGCTACGCCTTCGCCAAGCTGCAGTTCGCCGGTCGCGAGAAGGTCTTCCGCAGACTGCTGGCGGTGATGGTGATCCCGGGGCAGGTGGCGATGATGCCGCTGTTCCTGCTGCTCAAGCAGATGGGCCTGGTCAATACCTATGCGGGCGCGATGGTGCCGGGGCTGGCCGGCGTGTTCGGCATCTTCCTGGTGCGCCAGTACGCACGCAGCATCCCCGACGAACTGCTGGATGCCGCGCGCATCGACGGTGCCGGCGAGTGGCGGATCTACTGGCAGGTGGTGCTGCCGGTGCTCAAGCCGATCCTCGTCACGCTGGCGATCTTCAGCTTCCTCGGCGCATGGAACGACTTCATGTGGCCGCTGATCGTGCTCAGCGACCAGAGCCTGCAAACCTTGCCGGTGGCGTTGGCCAGCCTCTCGCGCGAGCACGTGCAGGACAACGAATTGATGATGGCCGGGTCGGTGGTCACCGTGCTGCCGGTGCTGCTGCTGTTCCTGTCGCTGCAGCGCTACTACATGCAGGGCCTGCTGGTCGGGAGCGTCAAAGGGTGAGCGGCCACGCTTGCGCGCCACTGGCGCGCGTGGTCGCGAACGCACGGCCATGGATGGCCGGGCCGGGCACCACGAAGGCAGGAATGTGCCGCCATGGATGGCACGAGAGGATGGAAGGGGCATGATCAGAGTCGCGATTGCCTTGTTGTTCGTGGCACCCGTTGCTGCCGCGCAGGACGCGACCCTGCTCGACGCCTTCGATGACATCTCCACGTGGAGGGCGACCGCGTCGGACAGCGTCAGCGCAACGCTGCGGCAGGTCGATGGCATGCGCGGCAAGGCACTGTGCCTGGATTACGACTTCAACGGCGTCTCCGGCTACGCGGTGGCGCGGCGCACGTTGCCCATGCGCTATCCCGGCAACTTCGAATTCCGTTACTTCCTGCGCGGCGAAGGCCCGGCGAACAATGTCGAGATCAAGCTGGCCGACGCGAGTGGCGACAACGTCTGGTGGCGCAACCAGCCGAACACCGCGTTGCCGGCCACGTGGACGGCATCGAGGACCAGGAAGCGGCAGATCGGTTTCGCGTGGGGCCCGACGGCCGACCGCAGCCTGCGCGCCACCGAGAGTTTCGAGCTGACGATCAGCGCCGGCAAGGGCGGCGGCAAGGGCAGTGCGTGCATCGATGAATTGTCGTTCGTCGAAGTGCCGGTCGACGATGGCTCGCCATTGACCGGACGCCTGCAACGCACCCAGGCCGGCGACGTGTTCGACCTCGGCAAGCCGCGCGAGATCGGTGGCGCGATCCTGCACTGGGGCGAAGGTGCGCGTGCGGGTGACTACACCATCGCGCTGTCGGATGACGGCAAGGCCTGGCGCAGCGTGCGCGAGGTGCAAGCCAGCGACGGTGGCGAGGATTTCATCGCCTTGCCGGATGAAGACACGCGTTACCTGCGGGTGACGCCGGCCAGCTTGGGCGGCCCGGCGCTGGTCTCGGTGGAGATGCAACCATTGGCGTTCAGCGAGACGCCGAACGATTTCATCAAGGCGGTGGCATCGCGCGCGCCGCGGGGTACGTATCCGCGCGGTTTCTCCGGCGAGCAGCCGTACTGGACCATCGTCGGCATCGACGGCGGCCGCGAGCAGGGGCTGTTCGGCGAGGACGGCGCGATCGAACTCGCCAAGGGCGGTTTCAGCATCGAACCGTTCGTGGTCGCCGATGGCCAGCTGGTGACCTGGGCAGGCGTGGAAACAACACAGTCGTTGCAGGACGGCTATCTGCCGATCCCGTCGGTGCATTGGACGCACCCGCGATTCAGGCTCGACATCACCTCGTTCGCCAGCGGCACTGTCGAGTATTCGCAATTGCATGGCCGCTATCGCCTGACCAATACCAGCGATGCGCCGCGCGACTATGTGCTGGTGCTGGCGGCGAGGCCGTTGCAGGTCAACCCGCCATCGCAATTCCTGAACACCACGGGCGGCTTCAGCCCGATCAGCGAGATCGCAGCGCGAGAAGGGCGCTTCGTGGTGGATGGGCGGGTCGTGCAGTTTTCGCAACAAAGCACGGGTGGCATCGCTTCCGCCTTCGACCAGGGCGATTTGCTGCCGAAGCTTGAAGCACTCGATTGGGGCAGGGCGCATTTCGGCGATGGGGAGTCCCACCTCATCTCGTTGCTTCCCGGTTACGACGACAACGCGCACGACAAGAGTGGGCAGGCTTCCGCCGCCTTGTGGTATCCGGTGCGCCTCCAGCCGGGTGAGACTCATGAGGTCGACTGGCGCAGCCTTCTTGGCGGGCGCGAAGAAGGTCCGCCAGCGCCGCCACCCCTGATCGCCAGCCTGCAGGAGGAAGTTGCCGCGAAATGGCGCAACAAGCTCGACCGCGTGCAGATCGAAGTACCAGCGCAAGGCCAGCGCGTCGTCGACACCCTGCGCACCTCGCTCGCCCACATGCTGATCAGCCGCGTCGGCCCGCGCCTGCAGCCGGGCACGCGCTCGTATGCGCGGGCGTGGATCCGCGACGGCGCGATGATCAACGAAGGCCTGCTGCGCATGGGCCGCGAGGACGTGGCCGGGGACTTCCTGCGCTGGTATGCGCCCTACCAGTTCCCCAGCGGCAAGGTGCCGTGCTGCGTCGACGACCGCGGCAGCGACCCGGTGCCGGAGAACGACAGCCACGGTGAGCTGGTCTACGCAATCGCCGAGCAATACCGCTACACCCGCGACCGTGCCCTGCTGGAAGCGATGTGGCCGCACGTGTCCGGTGCGGTGAAGTACATGGACGAGTTGCGCCTCAGCGAGCGCAGCGACGCCAACCGCGCGAAGAACCCGGCGTTCCATGGCCTGATGCCGGCCTCGATCAGCCACGAGGGCTATTCGGCGAAGCCGATGCATTCGTACTGGGACGATTTCTGGGCATTGCGCGGCTACAAGGATGCGGTCGACATCGCGACGTGGCTGGGCCGCCACGACGATGCGAAGCGCTTCGCCGCGTCGCGCGACGAGTTCCGCGCGGATCTGCATGCCTCGATCGCCATCGCCACCCAACAGCACGGCATCGACTTCATCCCCGGTGCGGCCGAGCTGGGCGATTTCGATGCCACCTCGACCACCATCGCGCTGGCGCCCGGCGGCGAGCAGGATCGGCTACCGCAGGCGTTGCTGCTCAATACCTTCGAGCGCTACTGGCGCGAATTCGTCCGGCGCCGCGACGGCACGCGTGAGTGGAAGGACTACACGCCCTACGAACTGCGCACGGTCGGCAGCTTCGTTCGCCTGGGTTGGCGCGACCGGGCGCACGAGGCGCTGGACTTCTTCTTCAAGGATCGCCAGCCGCCGGCGTGGAACCAGTGGGCGGAAGTGGTGTCGCGCACGCCGCGCACGCCGTTCTTCCTCGGCGACCTGCCGCACGCCTGGGTCGAGTCCGATTACGTGCGCTCGGTGCTGGACATGTTCGCCTACACCCGCGAAGCCGACGACGCGCTGGTCATCGCGGCCGGCATTCCTTCCGACTGGCTGGCGGGCGTTGGGGTTTCGGTGAAAGGCCTGCGCACGCCGCAGGGCGTGCTGGCCTACACATTGAAGGCCGAGGGCGATGTCTTGCGGTTGGATGTCCCGGCCGGCATTGCCTTGCCGGCGGGCGGGCTGGTGCTGTCGCTGCCGGAGCCGTGGGCCAGTGGGCGCGTGCGCAAGGGGGCTGCCGCGATCGCCAAGGGCGAGCTGCGGATCGATCGGCTACCGGCGAGAGTAGAGATCGTCGTCGGCCACTGACAAGACACTGGATGCCGCGCGCTTCTGCTCGTCGTCCCGGCGAAGGCCGGGATCCAGTTCGAAAACCCAAAGCTGGATTCCGGCCTTCGCCGGAATGACGATCAAGAACTGGATGCCCGCCTTCGCGGGCATGGCGATCAGCATTACTAGTACGGCAACGGCTCCGCAAGCGAGCCGCCGTGGCTGGCGATCACCTTCGAATACCACAGCGCACTGTCCTTCGGCGTGCGTTCCTGGGTCACGTAGTTCACGTGGATCATGCCGAAGCGCTTGGAGTAACCCAGCGACCATTCCAGGTTGTCCAGCAGCGACCACAGCATGTAGCCGCGCACGTCCACGCCTTGTTCGATCGCATCGTGGATCGCGCGCAGGTGCTTGCGCAGGTAGTCGGTGCGCAGCGGATCCTTGATCCGGCGGTTGCCGTCGTCATCGACCATCGCCGCGGGCGGATCGAAGAAGGCCGCGCCGTTCTCGGTGATGTACACCGGCAGGTCGCCGTAGGTCTGCTTGAACCACAGCAACAGGTCGGTCAGGCCCTGCGGGAACACTTCCCAGCCGGTCTCGCTGTATGTGCCCAGCGGCTGGCGGACCACGCCGGTATTGAGCGGATAGCTCTCCGCTGCCTTGGTCACGCTGCGCGTGTAGTAGTTGATGCCGACGAAATCCAGCTTCTGCCGGATGAGGTCGTAATCCTCGGCCGGCCAGTCCGGCCAGGCGTCTCCGAAGATCTGCTTGAGTTCCGGCGGGTAGTGACCGAGCAGGGCGGGGTGCAGGTATTGCTCGTTCATGTAGGCATGCGCGCGGCGTACCGCGGCGGCGTCATCGGCCGATTCCGTCGCCGGGTACTTCGGCTCGATGTTCACCACCAGGCCGATCTCGTGCTTGCCGATCTCGCGATACGCCTTCACCGCCGCGCCATGTGCACGCATCAGGTTGTGCGACGCGATCGGCGCTTCGTACTTGCTGCGATGGCCAGGGGCCAGCGCGCCGTGCAGGTAGCCGCCGTCAGTGACGACCCATGGCTCGTTGAGCGTCACCCACTTCTTCACCCGGCCGGCCAGCGCGCGGTACAGCACGCGGGCGTATTCGGCGAACCAGTCGGCGATTTCGGGATTGAGCCAGCCGCCGCGGTCGTCCAGCGCCGCCGGCAGGTCCCAGTGGTAGAGCGTGAGCAGCGGCTCGATGCCGTTGGCCAGCAGTTCGTCGACCAGGTTCGAGTAGAAATCGACACCGGCCTGGTTCACCCGCCCGGTGCCGTCCGGCAGGATCCGCGACCACGACACGCTGAAGCGATAGGCCTTCAGGCCCAGCTGCTTCATCAGCGCGACGTCCTCCTTCCAGCGGTGGTAATGGTC
The DNA here is from genome assembly GCA_035456065.1 of Thermomonas sp. Taxonomy (GTDB): domain Bacteria; phylum Pseudomonadota; class Gammaproteobacteria; order Xanthomonadales; family Xanthomonadaceae; genus Thermomonas. The sequence continues at coordinate 56,778 of DATIDW010000026.1, forward strand.
GCAGGCGACGTCGCCGGTATCGCCGTTCAGCATCATCCCCGGCGTGTGCGCGAAGCGCGTCCAGATGCTCGCGCCCGCGCCATCGGCCAGCGGCGAGCCCTCGATCTGGTGGGCGGCGGTCGCGGCGCCCCACAGGAAGCCCTCGGGGAAGGTGGGCGCGGTCATTTCGGGCGGGCTCCGGGGCAGTCTTGCCGAGGTGGAATGAAAACGGTTACATGCGCAGAATAGCTGGGTCGCGACCGGTTTGCATCCGCTTTCCAGCCAGCGAACCAGCAGGAGCAGGTGGATGGCAAAGGTCGGCTTGGAACAGGTGCGCAAGGTCTATCCGGAAGGCAGCCACGCTGCCGTCGCCGGGGCGACCTTCGACATCGCGGATGGCGAGCGCATCGTGCTGGTCGGGCCCTCTGGCTGCGGCAAGTCGACCCTGCTGCGGATGATCGCCGGCCTGGAGTCGATCACCTCCGGCACCCTGCGGATCGGCGAGCGCGTGGTCAACGACGTTGCGCCGAAGGACCGCGACATCGCGATGGTGTTCCAGAGCTACGCGCTGTACCCGCACATGACCGTGGCCGAGAACCTGTCGTTCGCCCTGCAGCTGCGCAAGCTGCCGGCGGCCGAGATCGCCGCGCGCGTGGGCCAGGCCGCCGGGATGCTCGGGTTGGACGGCATGCTGCAGCGCAAGCCCGCGCAACTGTCCGGCGGGCAGCGCCAGCGCGTGGCGCTGGGGCGTGCGCTGGTCCGCCAGCCGCAGGTGTTCCTGCTCGACGAGCCGCTGTCCAACCTCGACGCCAAGCTGCGCGCCGGCATGCGCGCCGAGATCGCCCGCATCCATGCCCGCACCGGCACCACCATGATCTACGTCACCCATGACCAGGTGGAGGCGATGACCCTCGGCCAGCGCATCGTGGTGATGAAGGACGGGGTGGTCCAGCAGATCGATACCCCGATGGCGCTGTACCGCGATCCCGCCAACCTGTTCGTGGCGACCTTCCTGGGCAGCCCGGCGATGAACACCCTCGAGGGCACGCTGCAACTCGACGAGGGCCCGGTGCTGGTGCTTGCCGATGGCCAGCAGGTGCGACTGGACGGGGCGAACCTGCCTGCGGGGCTGCCTCGGCAGGTCGTTGCCGGCATCCGCCCGGAGCATCTGGCGGTGGCCATGGAGGGGCCGGCGATGCTGTCCGCAACGGTCGACAGCGTGGAACCGGTCGGCAACGAAGTCTTCGTCAACCTGCGGATGGGCGAGGTGCTGCTGGTCGCCCGCCTGCCGCCGGAGCAGGCGCCGACCGAGGGGCGCGTGCTGGGCCTGACCCTGCGCGTGCCGGAAGTGCTGTTCTTCGATCCCGCGAGTGGCGAGCGGCTGCCCGGCTAGCCCCGTTATACTCACCGATCGGCGGTTTCATGCCGGATCGATTCCTTCAGGAAAATCAATAACCTGCTGGATATTATTAATCCAAATTCAAAAGCTGCGCCGCCGTGCGCCGCCCGGGATTCGCTGACGCGCATGCGCCTGTCCACCATCAAGCTGTCCGGCTTCAAGTCCTTCGTCGATCCGACCACGCTGCACCTGCCGACCAACATGACCGGCGTGGTCGGGCCGAACGGCTGCGGCAAGTCCAACATCATCGACGCCATCCGCTGGGTGATGGGCGAGTCCGCCGCCAGCCGCCTGCGCGGCGATTCGCTGACCGACGTGATCTTCTCCGGCAGCTCCGCCCGCAAGCCGGTCAGCCAGGCGATGGTCGAGCTGGTGTTCGACAACAGCGACCACACCATCACCGGCGAATACGCCGCGTTCAACGAGATCTCGGTCAAGCGCCTGGTCAGCCGCGACGGCCAGAGCAGCTACTACCTCAACGGCACCAAGTGCCGGCGCCGCGACATCACCGACCTGTTCCTCGGCACCGGCCTGGGCCCGCGCAGCTACTCGATCATCGAGCAGGGGATGATCTCGCAGGTCATCGACGCCAAGCCCGAGGAACTGCGCGTCTACCTGGAAGAGGCCGCCGGCATCTCCAAGTACAAGGAGCGCCGCAAGGAGACGGAGACCCGGATCCGCCACACCCGCGAGAACCTGGACCGCCTCAACGACCTCCGCGAAGAAGTTGGCAAGCAGCTGCAGCACCTGGCGCGGCAGGCCCGGCAGGCCGAGCAGTACACCGCGATCCAGGCCGAACGCCGGATCAAGGACGTCGAATGGAAGGCGCTGGAATTCCGTGCGCTGGATGCCAAGTTGCAGCGCCTGCGCGAAAAGCTGGCGCAGGAAGAGACCCGCCTGGAACAACTGATCGCGGAACAGCGCGAGGCCGAACGCGAACTGGAGACAGGCCGCGAGCGCCGCGAAACCGCCAGCGAGTCGTTGAATGCCGCGCAGGCCGCGGTCTACCGCGTTGGCGCGGACCTGGCGCGTGTCGAGCAGCAGATCGCCCACCAGCGCGAGATGGCTGCCCGCCTGCAGCGCGCCCGCGATGAAGCACAGGCGACTTTGGCCGAGCTGGGCAGCCACATCCATGACGACCAGCAGAAGCTCGATGCGCTGCGCGAGGCGGTGGCCGACGCCGAACCGCGCCTGGAGCTGCTGCAGGAAGGCGACCTCGCGCGGCAGGACGCCCTGCGCGATGCCGAGGCACAGCTCGCCGACTGGCAGCAGCGCTGGGACACGCACGGCCGCGAGCAGGCCGAGGCCGCGCGTGCCGGCGATGTCGAGCGCACCCGCATCGAACACCTGGACCGCCAGGTGCTGGATGCCGACCGTCGCCGCGAACAACTGATCAATGAGCGTGCCGGGCTGGACCTGGACACGCTGGCCGATGCCTTCGCCGAGCTGCAGTTGCAGCATGAGACGCAGAAGGAATCGCTGGACACGCTCACCGAGCAGGTCGAGCGGCGCAAGCAGGCGACCGGCGAGGCGCAGGACCAGCAGCGCACGCGCCAGGCCGAGTTGGCCGAGTTGCGCAAGCAGGCGCAGGCCGCGCGCGGGCGGCTGTCATCGCTGGAAACCCTGCAGGCCGCCGCGCTGGGGCAGGAACAAGGCGCGGCGACGCACTGGCTGAAGGCGCAGGGACTGGACGATGCGGCGCGCGTCGGCGAGCGCCTGCAGGTCGAGGCCGGCTGGGAAAACGCGGTCGAAGGCGCGCTGGGGCAGTTGATCGAAGCGGTGCTGGTGGATGCGCCCGAGGCATTGGTCGACGCCCTGGGCGAACTCGGCGACGGTCGCCTGGCCCTGGTGTCCTCGGTCGACGACGCGGGCGACGTGGCGTATGCACCGACCTCGCTGGCGGCGAAGGTGCAGGGTCCGCGCGCCATCCGCCGCCTGCTGTCGCGCCTGCACGGCGCCGACTCGCTGGCCGATGCGCGCGCACTGCAAGCACAACTCGGTGATGGCGAATCCGTCATCACCCGCACCGGCGAACGCCTGGGTGCGGGCTGGGTGCGGGTGGTGCGTTCCGGCGCGGCCAAGCAGGGCGCGTTGCTGCGCGAGAAGGAGATCCAGTCGCTGCGTGGCGAGATCGAAGGCCATGTGACCCGCGAGCGCGAACTGGAAGCCTTGCTGACCCGCCTGCGCGACCAGTTGCTCGCCGCGGAACAGCAGCGCGAGGACGCGCAGCGCGCCTTGTACCTGGCGCACCGCGGCGTCTCCGAGCTGGCGGGGCAGTTGCAGAGCCAACAGGGCAAGCTGGAATCGGCGCGCAACCGCATCGAGCGGATCGATGCCGAGCTGGCGCACCTGGCGGGCGCCCTCGAATCCGCGCAGGAGCAATCGCGCGAGGCGCGCCAGCAGGTCGAAAACGCGGTGTCGCGGATGGGCGACCTGGAGTCCGTGCGCCAGTCGCTGGATGCCGAGCGCCGCCAGTTGGCCGAGGCCCGCGACAGCGCGCGCCTCGCCGCCCGCGAATCGCGCGACGCCGCGCATGCGCTGGCGCTGACCCTGGAATCGCAGCGCGTGCAGGTGGTCGCGCTGTCGCAGGCGCTGGAGCGCATGGGCGGGCAGCGCGGACAGCTGGATTCGCGCCTGGGCGATCTCGCCGCGCAGTTGGCGGAGGGCGACGCGCCGGTGCTGTCGTTGGAGAACGAACGCCAGGCCGCGCTGGGCGAGCGCGTGCGCACCGAGCGCGAACTGGGCGAGGCGCGTTCGACCCTCGAAGGCATCGACAACGACCTGCGCGGCTTCGAACAGGTCCGCCAGCAGCGCGACCAGCAGGCGCTGGCGCAACGCGAGGCCATCGGCCAGCGCCGGCTCGACCAGCAGGCGCTGGCGATCAAGGCCGACCAGTTCGCCGCGGCCGTGGTCGAAGCCGGCTTCGCGATGGACGATGTCATCAACACGCTGGTGGACGACGCCGACGCCTCGCTGTGGGAAAAGGCGGTCGCCGAGTTCGACGCGAAGTTGCGCCGGCTGGAGCCGGTCAACCTGGCGGCGATCGCGGAACACGCCGAAGCCGCGCAGCGCAAGGAATACCTCGACGCGCAGGACGCCGACCTCGCTGCCGCGCTCGATACGCTGGAAGAGGCGATCCGCAAGATCGACCGCGAGACCCGCGGCCGCTTCAAGGACACCTTCGACCGCGTCAATGCCGGCGTGCAGGAGTTGTATCCGCGCCTGTTCGGCGGCGGCCATGCCTACCTGGAGCTGACCGGCGACGACCTGCTCGACACTGGCGTGTCGATCATGGCGCGTCCCCCCGGCAAGCGCGTCTCCAATATCTCGCTGCTGTCCGGTGGCGAGAAGGCGATGACCGCGGTCGCACTGGTCTTCGCGATCTTCCGCCTCAACCCGGCGCCGTTCTGCCTGCTGGACGAGGTCGACGCGCCGCTGGACGAGGCCAACGTCGGCCGCTTCACCGCGATGGTCAGCGAGATGAGCGAGCAGGTACAGTTCCTGTTCGTCACCCACAACAAGGCGACCATGGAAGCCGCGCAGCAACTATCCGGCGTGACCATGCGCGAACCCGGCGTGTCGCGCCTGGTGTCCGTGGACCTCGCCGAAGCCGCGCGCCTGGCCGGCGCCGCCTGAGGAGATCTTGCCCATGTCCGACATGACCCTGCTGCGCATCGGCATCGCCGTGGCGATCTCGCTGCTGCTCGGTGCGATCATCTACTTCGGCCGTGGCCGCAGGAACGCGCAGGGCCGGCGCGTGCCGCGCGAGGACGCGGGTGCCGGGGCGGCACGCACGGAACCCTCGCTGGGCGACCAGTTCGCCGATGGCTGGAACCAGTCGCCGGCGCAACAGGAAGAACTCGCCCTGGACGGCAGCCCGGCGCAAAGCGAGCTGGGCAAGCGCGTCTCCGAGCAATTCGACCGCATCGTCTCGCTGTACGTGGCGGCCAAGGCCGGCAGCAAGCTGCGCGGGCAGGACATCGTGGTCGCCGCCGAGAAGGCCGGCCTGACGTTCGGCCACATGGACGTGTTCCACCGCCTGGTCGACGGCAAGCCGGAGCTCGGCCCGATCTTCAGCGTGGCCAACATCATCAAGCCGGGCAGTTTCGAGATGGCGCGCATCGCCGAGGTCGAAACCCCGGCGATCGCGTTCTTCCTCACCTTGCCGGCACCGGTCGGCGCGCTGGATGCGTGGGAAACCATGGAGCCGGCCGCGCAGCGCATGGCCGACCTGCTCGATGGCGTGGTGCTGGACGAGGAGCGCAACGCGCTTGGCCGCCAGCGCATCCAGCACATCCGCGATGAGCTGCGTGCCTACGACCGCCAGCACGCGGCGCCACCGCTGAGCAAGTCGAACCGCTGGTAGCCATTCTCCCTCCCTTGCGAAGCAGGGGAGCTCGAAGTCGCTTCAAGCGACTGAGGGGGAGGATGCTCTTGGTGCATCCTGCCTCCAGCCCAGGAGTGACCCCCTCCCGGCCTCCCCCTGCATTCGCAAGGGGAGGAGAAGACCAGGACTGATGCCCACCGACACCGCCAGCCGCATTGCCGAACTCCGCAGCCGCATCGAAGACGCCAACCGGCGCTACCACGGGCTGGACGCGCCGGACATCACCGATGCGCAGTACGACGCGCTGGTGCGCGAACTGGAGGCGCTGGAGCGCGCGCATCCGGAGTTGGCCAGCACCGATTCGCCGACGCGCAGGGTGGGCGCGGCGCCGTCGGGCCGCTTCGCCGAAGTCGCGCACGCGGTGCCGATGCTGTCGCTGGGCAACGCCTTCGAGGAAGGCGAAGTCGTCGATTTCGTGCGCCGCATCCACGAGCGCCTGGATCGCGACGACCTGGCGTTTTCCGCCGAACCCAAGCTCGACGGCCTCGCGATCAGCCTGCGCTATGAGGATGGCGCCTTCGTGCAGGGCGCAACCCGCGGCGACGGTGCGAGCGGCGAAGACGTGACCGCGAACCTGCGCACCATCAGCGACATTCCGCACACGCTTGCGGGCGCGGGCTGGCCGCGGGTGCTGGAAGTGCGCGGCGAGGTCTACATGGCCCGCGCCGATTTCGAACGCTGGAACGAGCGCGCGCGCCTGCATGGCGGCAAGGTGCTGGCCAATCCGCGCAACGGCGCCGCCGGCTCGCTGCGGCAGATCGACCCGACGCTCACCGCGCAACGCCCGCTGAGCTTCTTCGCCTACGGCATCGGCCAGGTCGACGGCGGCAGCTTGCCGCCCACGCATTCGGGCACGCTTGCGAAGCTGCGCGAATGGGGCTTGCCGGTCAGCGACCTCGCCACGGTGGTGCACGGGGTGGATGGGCTGCTCGGCTACTACCGCCGCATCGGTGAGGCGCGCGACGGCCTGCCGTTCGACATCGACGGCGTGGTCTACAAGCTCGACGACATCGCCGGCCAGCGCGAGATGGGCTTCGTTTCGCGGGCGCCGCGCTGGGCGATCGCGCACAAGTTCCCGGCGCAGGAACAGGCGACGGTGCTCGAATCGATCGAGGTCAACGTCGGCCGCACCGGCGCGGTCACGCCGTGGGCGCTGATGCAGCCGGTGCGGGTCGGTGGCGTCACCGTGACCCGCGCGACCCTGCACAACGCCGATCATGTCGCCCGGCTCGATGTGCGCAATGGCGACACCGTGATCGTGCGCCGCGCCGGCGACGTGATCCCTGAAGTGGTGCAGGTGGTGCTCGAGCAACGCCCGGCGAACACACTGCCGTGGTCGATGCCGATGGCCTGCCCGGTCTGCGGGGCCGAGGTGGTGCGCGAGGAAGGCGCCGCGGTCTGGCGTTGCTCGGGTGGGTTGAGTTGCCCGGCGCAGCGCGTGCAGGCAGTGTTCCATTTCGCCTCGCGGCGGGCGATGGACATCGATGGCCTGGGCGAGCGCTACATCGAATCGCTGGCGGCGTTCGGCCAGTTGCGGGACGTGTCCGACCTGTACCGGCTCACCCTCGACGACCTGCTCGAGATGAAGCGCCACGCCGACGCCGCGCAGCAAGTCCCCTTGCGGGGCGAGCGCGACGGCACCACGCCCGAGACGGTCAAGGCGGGCAAGGTCGCGACCAAGTGGGCCGACAACCTCATCGAAGCGATCGACCGCAGCCGCGACACCACGCTGGCGCGCTTCCTGTATGCGCTCGGCATCGAGCATGTCGGCGAGAGCACGGCCAAGGCATTGGCGCAGTGGTTCGGGAATCTCGAACTGATCCGCCTGCTGCCGTGGCCGCTGTTCAAGCGGGTGCCGGACATCGGCGGCGAGGTGGCGCGCGCGCTCGGACACTTCCTCGACCAGCCGGGCAACCAGCAGGTGATCGACCGCCTGCTCGAGCGCGGCGTGCGGATCGCCGACGCGCATGCGCCCAACCCGAAGCTCGGCGAGGGACTCGACCTGGCCACGCTGCTGGTCGACCTCGACATCCCCAAGGTCACGCCGGTACGCGCCGCGCAACTCGCCACTGCATTCGCCGACGCCGAAGCGCTGCTCGACGCGCCCGCGCATGCGATGGTCGCGGCGGGCCTGCCGAACGACAGCGCGAACGCGCTGGCCGAATGGCTCGAAGACCCCGCCAATGCCGGGCTGTTGCTGCGCAGCGCGCATGCGCAGGCGCGGGTGCGCGGCCTGCTGCCCGAGCGTAGCGAGCAGGTGGCCGGCCCGCTCGAAGGCAAGACCGTGGTGCTGACCGGGACGCTGGCCTCGCTGGGGCGCGACGACGCCAAGGAGAAGCTGGAGGCATTGGGCGCGAAGACCGCCGGCAGCGTGTCGAAGAAGACCAGCATCGTCGTCGCCGGCACCGAGGCAGGCTCGAAGCTGGCCAAGGCGCAGGAACTCGGCATCGAGATCTGGGACGAGGCGGCGCTGCTCGCCTTCCTGGCCGGGCACGCATGAAGTTCACCCCGGGCCCCGCTTGGCGCGACGGGCTGGATCCCGCGGCTGCCTGGATGCCATCGGCGTCGCGCGACGCAATCCGCCTGCGCGCCTGGCTCAACCGCCTGGTGCGCGAGTTCTTCCATGTACGCAACGTGCTGGAGGTCGAAACGCCGGTGATGTCGCTGGCCGGCAACACCGACCCGAACATCGCCTCGTTCCAACTGCAATTTTCCGGGCGCACCGATGGCGCGTCGCGCACGCGCTGGTTGCGCACCTCCCCGGAGTTCGCGCTGAAGCGCCTGCTCGCGGCCGGGATCGGCGATTGCTATGAGCTGGGCCGGGTGTTCCGCGACGGCGAGGCCGGCGGGCGCCACAACCCGGAGTTCAGCATGCTGGAGTGGTACCGGGCCGGCTGGGATCACCTGCAGCTGATCGAGGAAACCGCCGGACTGGTGCGCGCCGCGCTGTCGCTGGTTGGGCGCGAGGCGTCGTTGCGGGTGGTGCGCTATCGCGACCTCTATCGCGATGCGCTCGGCATCGATCCATTCACCGCCCGCGACAGGGAGCTTCGCGCGGCCTTGGGCGAGGTCGAGATCCACCCCGCCGGCCTGTCGCGCGACGACTGGCTTGACCTGCTGATGACCCATCGGCTGCAACCGGCCTTCGATCCCGGCGGCCTGCTGGCGATCATCGATTACCCCGCATCGCAATGTGCGCTCGCGCGGCTGCGCGACGATGGCGACGGCCATCCGGTCGCCGAACGCTTCGAGCTGTACCTGGGCTCGGTCGAGCTGGCCAACGGCTACCACGAGTTGCGCGACGCCAGCGAACAGCGCGGCCGCTTCCTGCGCGATGGCGAGACGCGACGTGCGCGTGGCGACGCGGTTCCACCGCTGGACGAACACCTGCTGGTGGCATTGGATGCGGGCTTGCCTGCCTGCGCCGGGGTGGCACTGGGCATTGATCGCCTGCTGATGGCGATGCTCGCCACCCCGCGCATCGCCGATGTGGTGGCGTTCGATTTCGGCCGGGCCTGATCGCTCGGCTGAATGGAATGCCATCGTTCGGCCTGCGTTTGGATTCCCTTCGGTTTGCGTTAACCCGGCATCGCCAACAGTGGTCGCCAGGACAACGACCGGAGGGGTCACGATGCGCCGACTGATCTTCGCTGCAACCATGTTCGCCGCGGCATCCGCCGCACCCGCCATCGCCGGGCCACAATCCTGGCAGGGATACGACCCTGATGCCGGCCTGGTTCGGTGCGAGTCCAATAACGGACGCGTCAATCGCTGCGCGCTGCCCGATGGCGGCGGACGCGTGGTGCTGGAGCGGCAGCTGTCGCGAGGCACGTGCATCGAAGGCCGGACCTGGGGACAGGATCGCGACGGGATGTGGGTCGCCGAGGGCTGCCGCGGCGATTTCCGCGTTATCGGTTATGGCGGTGGCTACAACGACGGCTACGGCAATGGCTACGGCAATGGCTACGGCAATGGCAGCTATGTCCCGACCTTCCGCTGCGAATCCAGCGGTGGCCGCATCCGCCAATGCAACGGCAATGGACGTGGCCGCGCGCAATTGGTGCGCCAGCTGTCCCGTGGGGCCTGCATCGAAGGTCGCACCTGGGGTCCCAACTACAACGGGGTTTGGGTCTCGCAGGGGTGCCGCGGCGAGTTCGCCATGGGCGGCGGCCATGGCAACAACTACGGAGGCAATTACGGCGGCAACCATGGTGGGCCGGCCTACGGGATGGGGCGGTTGTTCCGCTGCGAGTCCCCGGACGGGCGCAGCCGCGAATGCGCGGCCAACACCCGGGCCGGCGTGCAACTCGTGCGCCAGCTGTCCCGTGCAGCGTGCATCCAGGGCCGGACCTGGGGCTATGGCCGTGACGGCATCTGGGTGTCGGACGGTTGCCGGGCCGAGTTCCGCAGCTACTGAGCCTTCAAATCGATCGAATCGAAAGCCGGCGTCCACGTGGCGCCGGTTTTGCATGCGATGGCGGATAATCCGGGCATGGACAAGCACATCGATTTCGACCGCTACGACCGCATCCGCCCGATTCGCTGGACCGGCGATTCATTGGAGTTGCTCGACCAGCGCAACCTGCCGTTCGCGGTGGGCTACGACACCAGCACCAGCAGCGATGACGTCGCCGCCGCGATCCACGCGCTGACCGTGCGCGGCGCGCCCGCCATCGGCATCGCCGCTGCCTGGGGCGTGGTGCTGGCGGCCCGCGACATCGACGCCACGAATGGTGCCGCCGTCGCGCAAGCGCTCGAGCCGGCGATGCAGCGGCTCAATGCGGCGCGCCCCACCGCGGTCAACCTGGCCTGGGCGATCGCGCGCATGCGACGCGTGCTCCAGGCCGCGGGCAGCGATTGGCGCGAGGTGCTGGAGCGCGAGGCGCGCGCGATCGAAACCGAAGACCTGGCCGCGAATCGCCACATGGGCGCGCTCGGCGCCGGCCTGATCGCGGCGGGTAGCGGGGTGCTGACCCATTGCAACACCGGCTCGCTGGCGACTGCCGGTTTCGGCACCGCCCTCGGCGTGATCCGTGCGGGCGTGGCGGCAGGGCGCATCGACAACGTCTTCGCCGGCGAGACCCGCCCATGGAACCAGGGCGCACGGCTGACGGTGTGGGAACTGCAGCAGGACGGGATTGACGCCACCCTGATCGCCGACGCTGCCGCGTCGCACCTGATGAAGACAGGGCGGGTGCAGTGGGTGATCGTCGGCGCCGATCGCATCTGCGCCAATGGCGACACCGCCAACAAGATCGGCACCTACCAGCTGGCGATCGCCGCGCGGCATCACGGGGTGAAGTTCATGGTGGTGGCGCCGTCCTCGACCGTGGACATGGACACGGCGTCCGGGGACTTGATCGAGATCGAGGAGCGCGACACCGCCGAACTGCTGACGTTCAAGGGGGCGCGCACCGTATCGGAAGGCGTGCGTGCCTGGAACCCGGTCTTCGATGTCACCCCGCATGACCTGATCGACGCGATCGTGACCGAGCAGGGTGTGGTCGAACGACCAGACGCAGTTCGAATGCAGGCGCTATTCAAGCCCTGATTCTCGGCGATCAAAACGCTTTCAGCGCGGGTATGGCGTGGCTGCGTAAAGCGGGCCATGGGTGGGCGTGTGCCGATTGCGCAGCATGCTGCGCCAACACGTGAACGCCCACCACGCTATGGCGGGCCGGGCCGCGGAGCGGGCCCGCGGTGACGCGTCGAACAGGATGTTCGCACCCGTCGGGAAGGAGCCATGCCGTACCCGCCGAGCGACGTACTGCCGCGCTCGCCTTCGCGAGCCAAAATCCGCGCGTAAGCCCTTGTTTCTCCGTCGGAATCGGCGATACGGAAACGCCCTGCGAATGGTATGATTTCACGTTGCTGAAAAGCCCCCCGGACTGCCTGCGCGGAATCGCTTCCGCGGGGTGCCCGCGGGACACGGAATTCGCTGATAACCGGACACCCGATGGCCGAACTCGCCAAGGAAATCATCCCCGTCAACCTGGAAGACGAGATGCGTCGCAGCTACCTCGATTACGCGATGAGCGTGATCGTGGGGCGCGCCCTCCCGGACGTCCGTGATGGCCTCAAGCCGGTCCACCGGCGCGTGCTGTTCGCCATGCACGAGCTCGGCGCGCACAGCAACAAGCCGTACTACAAGTCGGCGCGCATCGTCGGCGACGTGATCGGCAAGTACCACCCGCATGGCGACCAGTCTGTCTACGACACGCTGGTGCGCATGGCCCAGCCGTTCTCGCTGCGCTACCTGCTGGTGGACGGGCAGGGCAACTTCGGTTCGGTCGATGGCGACTCCGCCGCGGCGATGCGTTACACCGAAGCGCGCATGGCGCGGCTCACCCATGAGCTGATGGCGGACATCGACAAGGAGACGGTCGATTTCCAGCCGAACTACGACGAGAAGGAACAGGAGCCGAGGGTCATGCCGACCCGGTTCCCGAACCTCCTGGTCAACGGTTCCGCCGGTATCGCGGTGGGCATGGCCACCAACATCCCGCCGCACAACCTCAACGAGGTGGTGAACGCGCTGCTGGCCCTGATCGACGATCCGGCGATCGACATCGATGGGCTGATGGAGCACATCCCCGGCCCGGATTTCCCCACCGCCGGCATCATCAACGGCGTCGGCGGCATCCACCTGGCCTACCGCACCGGCCGCGGCCGCGTGCGCATGCGCGCCAAGGCGGAGATCGAAGTGGCCGACAATGGCCGCGAGGCGATCGCGGTCAGCGAGATCCCGTACCAGGTCAACAAGGCGCGGCTGATCGAGAAGATCGCCGAGCTGGTGAAGGAAAAGAAGCTCGAGGGCATCAGCGAGCTGCGCGACGAGTCCGACAAGGACGGCATGCGCATCTACATCGAGGTCAAGCGCGGCGAGTCCGCCGAGGTGGTGCTCAACAACCTCTATTCGCAGACGCAGATGGAGTCGGTGTTCGGCATCAACATGGTCGCGCTGGTCGATGGGCGTCCGCAGTTGCTGAACCTCAAGCAGATCCTGCAAGCCTTCGTGCGCCACCGCCGGGAAGTGGTCACCCGTCGGACGATCTTCGAGCTGCGCAAGGCCCGTGCCCGCGCCCACATCCTCGAAGGCCTGACCGTGGCGCTGGCCAACATCGACGAGATGATCGAACTGATCAAGACCTCGGCGAACCCGAACGAGGCGCGCGAGCGGATGTTGGCCAGGACCTGGCAGCCCGGACTGGTCGGCGCCTTGCTGGCGGCCGCGGGCAGCGATGCCTCGCGTCCCGACGACCTGCCGCTGGGCGTGGGCCTGGTCGACGGGTCGTACCAGCTGACCGAGGTCCAGGCGCAGCAGATCCTCGAGATGCGCCTGCATCGCCTGACCGGGCTGGAGCAGGAAAAGCTCACCGAGGAATACAAGCTGCTGCTCGAGACCATCCGCGGCCTGATCGAGATCCTGGAAGATCCGGATGTGTTGCTGCAGGTGATCCGCACCGAGCTCGAGAACGTCAAGGAAGAGTTCGGCGACGCGCGCCGGAGCGAGATCCGTGCGTCCGAGGAAGACCTCGACATCCTCGACCTGATCGCGCCGGAAGACGTGGTGGTCACGCTGTCGCATGCGGGCTACGCCAAGCGCCAGCCGGTCAGCGCCTATCGCGCGCAACGTCGCGGCGGCCGTGGCCGCAGCGCGGCGGCGACCAAGGACGAGGATTTCATCGACCAGCTGTGGCTGGTCAACACGCATGACACCCTGCTGACCTTCACCAGCAGCGGCAAGGTGTTCTGGCTGCCGGTGCACCAGCTGCCGGATGCCGGCTCCAACGCGCGCGGCCGCCCGATCATCAACTGGATCCCGCTCGAAGCCGGCGAGAAGGTGCAAGCCGTGCTGCCGGTGCGCGAGTACGCAGACGGGCAGTACGTGTTCTTCGCCACTCGCGACGGCACGGTCAAGAAGACGCCGCTCACCGAGTTCGCGTACCGGCTTGCGCGCGGCAAGAAGGCGATCAGCCTCGACGAGGGCGACGCCCTGGTCGGCGTGGCGCTGACCGACGGCCAGCGCGACGTGCTGCTGTTCGCCAGCAATGGCAAGACCGTGCGCTTCGGCGAGGGCAAGGTGCGATCCACCGGGCGCACCTCCACCGGCGTGCGCGGCATTCGCATGGCCAGGGGCGAGGAAGTCGTCAGCCTGATCGTGGCCGAGTCCGCGGGCGGGATCGAGCTGGACGAGGAGATCGCGGACGACAACGCCGATGAGGCGATCGAGGCGTCCACCGATGTCGGCGAGGTCGTTGCCGACGATGGCGCCTCCGCGTACATCCTGACTGCGACCGAGAACGGCTACGGCAAGCGCACCCCACTCGCGGAATATCCGCGCAAGGGCCGCGGCACCCAGGGCGTGATCGGCATCCAGACCACCGAGCGCAACGGCAAGCTGGTCGGAGCGGTACTGCTGGGCGGCAACGACGAAGTCCTGCTGATCTCCGATGGCGGCACCCTGGTGCGTACGCGCGGTGCGGAGATTTCCCGCGTCGGCCGCAATACCCAGGGCGTGACCCTGATCCGCCTGTCCAAGGGCGAGAAGCTGCAGGCGGTGGAACGCCTGGACGGCTCGCTCGCGGAAGAAGTCGATTCGTCCGCCGAGATGGTGGCTGGGGATATCGGCGACCAGCCCGCGACCTCCTGACCGCACGCCTGTCGCAAGACGAAAGCCCGGCTGAATGCCGGGCTTTTTGTTTGCCTGCGGGTGGGCCGCCTGGCCTGCCGATCTGCGTCCTATACTCGAAACCGCCTGGCATGGATGAACCGAGATGCGAGCCGAACGGATGTCGATGGTGCGCGCCTTGCGCCCGCTGCTGGGGCTGATGCTGGCGGTTTCGCTGGCGGTGGCATTGCCGGCTTGCAAGCGCAACCCGTCCGGTGACCTGCCCGCGACCAGCGGCGAGGCGATCCAGGCCAAGCGCGATGAAGTGAAAGGCTTCGCCCTGGTCCGCGCCTACCCGGACCAGGGCCGCGACACCCTGGCGATCGCCGTGGAATTCTCGCGGCCGCTGGTCGGCACACAGGACTTCGACAAGCTGCTGACGTTCGATACCGCCGCCAGCAACCAGGAAAGCAGCTGGACGCTGGACGATGACGGCAAGATCCTGCGCTTCCCGCACGTCGAGCCGAACAAGACCTACACACTCACCGTCGCTGGTGGGTTGACCGCCGCCGACGGCAGCAAGATCGGCCGCGATGTCGAGATGAAGGTATTCACCGGCGAGCTGGAGCCGGCGGTCGGGTTCGCCTCGCAGGGCAGCGTGCTGCCGGCCAAGGACTCGCGCGGCTTGCCGGTGGTGTCGGTGAACGTGGCCGAGGTCGACGTCGAGTTCATGCGCGTGCGCGAGGCGTCGCTGCCGAGGTTCTTCGCCGAATACCAGCGCGGCGGCCGCCGCGGCAGCTGGGAACTGGACCCGTCCTGGTATGACGAGGACGACAAGGACAGCC
Organism: Thermomonas sp.; assembly: GCA_035456065.1. Lineage (GTDB taxonomy): Bacteria > Pseudomonadota > Gammaproteobacteria > Xanthomonadales > Xanthomonadaceae > Thermomonas. The sequence goes on from DATIDW010000026.1 coordinate 71,999, forward strand.
GCCCGCCGATCTCGAAACTGGCCGAACCCGTCTACGTCAACCGCTTCGTGCTGGGCGGCGCGCGCAACGAGCGCGTGCTGACCTACCTGCCGGTGCAGGACATCGCCGAGTTGCAGCAACCGGGCCTGTACTTCGCGGTGATGAAGAAGGCCGGTGCGTTCAAGGACGACTACGACACTGCCTTCTTCAGCGTCAGCGATATCGGCCTGCACGTGCGCGCCTACAAGGACAAGCTGTTCGTGCACACCGCCTCGCTGGCCGATGGCGACGCGCTCGCCAATGCCGAGCTGCGCGTGCTGGACGCGCGCGGCGAGCCGGTGTTCAAGGGCAAGACCGACGGCAACGGCAACGCGCTGCTCGACTACACGCTGGACGCGGCGCACGTGCTGACCGCGGCGCGCGGCAAGGACGTCTCGATGCTGCCGTTCAACCAGCCGGCGCTGGACCTGTCCGAGTTCGCCGTCAGCGGCCGCGAGCAGGCCTGGTTCGACGTGTTCGCCTGGTCCGGCCGTGACCTCTATCGTCCAGGCGAGACCGTGCGGGTGTCCGCGCTGCTGCGCGACAACGATGGCAGGCCAGTCGCGGCGAAGAAGGACGGAAAGTCGCAATCGTTGTTCGTGCGGCTCAAGCAACCCGATGGCAAGACCTTCGTGGAGTCGCGGATCGAGCCTGGCGCCCAGGGCTATTTCAGCTTCGAGAAGGCGATCCCGGTGGAAGCGCCGACCGGCAAGTGGCAGGTCGAGTTCCGCACCGATCCGGCCAGCAAGGAAGCGGTGCAGGGCATGGCCCTGCGCATCGAGGAATTCCTGCCGGAGCGGATGAAGCTTGACCTCGACAGCGCCGAGCCGGTGCTGCACCGGGGTGAGCCGTTCCGCCTGCGTGCCACCGGTGCCTACCTGTACGGCGCGCCCGCATCGGGCAACCGCTTCACCGCGAAGCTGGCGGTGATGGTCGACCAGCATCCGCTGGCGCAGGCGAAGGGGTATTTCTTCGGCGATCCCACGGTCGAGTTGCCGAAAGAGGCCAGGGACGTGGTGGATGCGACCCTCGATGCCGAGGGCAAGCTGGCGCAGGACATCGCCTTGCCGGCGGAAGTGAAGGGCAACACGCCAGTGAAGGCGATCGTGTCCGGCAGCCTGTACGAATCCGGTGGCCGCAGCGTCAACCGCAGCGTCGAGCGCGTGCTGTGGCCGGCGGATGCCCTGGTCGGCGTGCGCCCGCTGTTCGACGACAAGGACGGCGCGGACGCCAACGCCAATGCCCGCTTCGAACTGATGCGCTTCGGTCCCGATGGCACCCCGCGCCCGCTCAAGGGACTGAAGGTCACCCTGGTGCGCGAACATCGCGATTACCACTGGAGCCACGACGACGACACCGGTTGGGACTACGAGTTCACCCGCCGCTTCGAGAACAAGCAGGTGCTCACGCTGGATGCGGGCGCCACCGCGGTGCGTTTCGATGTCCCGGTCGAGTGGGGCGAGTACCGCATCGACGTGCTCGATCCGGCGACCAAGCTCACTTCGCGCTATCCGTTCCATGCCGGCTGGGGTTGGGACGATGCCAACCGCGGGCTCGACGCGCGCCCGGACAAGGTCAAGCTGGCCCTGGACAAGACCGCCTACCGCGCCGGCGACACCCTGAAGGCCACGCTGACCCCGCCGCATGCGGGCAAGGGCCTGCTGCTGGTGGAAAGCGACCGCATGCTGTTCGTGCAGGCGATCGACGTGAAACCCGGCACCGTGGTCGAGATCCCGGTGACCAAGGACTGGGAACGCCATGACGTCTACGTGACCGCGCTGGTGTTCCGCGGCGGCAGCGCGACCAGCAAGATCACCCCGGCGCGCGCGGTCGGCGTGGCGCATGTGCCGATGGATCGCCGAGATCGCAGGATCGCCGTGGGCCTGGCGGTCAAGCCGCGGGTGCGTCCGGAGCAACCGTTGCAGGTGACCGTCAGTGCGCCGGCGCTTGCCGGCAAGCAGGCATTCGCGACGGTGTCCGCGGTCGACGTCGGCATCCTCAACATCACCCGCTTCCCGGTACCGGACGCGAATGCGCACTTCTTCGCCCAGCGCAGGCTCGGCGTGGATGCGTACGACATCTACGGGCGGGTGATCGAGAGCTTCGAGGGTGGCATCGCCAAGCTCCGCTTCGGTGGCGACATGCCGCTGGCGGCGCTGCCGCAGGCGCGGCGGCCGACCGCGCGGGTGCAGACCGTCGACCTGTTCGCCGGCCCGGTGACGCTGGATGCCAAGGGCAATGCGCGGGTCTCGCTGGCGGTGCCGGATTTCAACGGCACCTTGCGGGTCTCCGCGCTGGTGTTCTCCGACACCAGGTACGGGAATCGCGATGCCGAGACCATCGTGCGCGCGCCGATCGTCGCCGAGGCGAGCATGCCGCGGGTGATGGCACCGGGCGACCGCGCCACCGTGACCCTCGACATCACCAACTTCACCGGCAAGGCCGGCAACTTCAAGGTGCGGGTGGACGGCATCGGCCCGGCCTCGGTCGGTGAGGGTAGCCGCACGCTGCAACTGGCGGGCGAGGCGAAATCCACGCTGAGCTTCCCGCTGGCCGCGCAGGAAGGCTACAGCGTTGCTCAGATACGGGTGCGGGTGGATGGCAACGGCGCGAAGGTCGACCGCAAGTACGACCTGCCGGTGCGTCCGGCGTGGCCGTCGGTGGTCCGTTCGCGCACGCAGGTGCTTGGCGAGGGCGGCGCAGCGACGATGGATGCCGGCTTCGCGGAAGGCCTGATGCCCGGCTCGGTCAGCGCGCGCATGCTGGTCAGCGCGGTGCCGCCGATCCCGTTCGCGGCGGCATTGAAGGGCGCGCTGGACTATCCGTATGGATGTGCCGAGCAGACCACCAGCAAGGGCTATGCATCGCTGCTGCTGGACGCCGCCAGCGCGAAGCAGTTCGGCATCGGCGGACTGGATGCGGCGAAACGCCGCGCGCGCATGGAAGGGGCATTCGGACGGCTCGCATCGATGCAGGTCTCGTCCGGGCACTTCTCGATGTGGGGCGATGACGACTATGTCGATCCCGCGCTGACGCCGTACATCGTCGAGTTCCTGCTGGATGCGCGCGAAGGCGGTTTCGCGATCCCCGATGCGGTGCTGCAGAAAGCCTTGCAACGGCTGAGCGAGGACCTGCTGGCCGGCGGCCACGAGTTCTATGGCCGCGATCACCGCGAGTACCTCAAGTTCGCCTACCAGGCGCATGCCGGTTATGCGTTGGCGCGGGTCAACCGCGCGCCGCTGGGAACCTTGCGGGCGCTGTACGACAACGAGCGCAAGCGCGCGTTGAAGGGCCTGCCGCTGGTGCACCTGGGGCTGGCGTTGGCGATGCAGGGCGACAAGGCGCGTGGCGCGAAATCGATTGCGGAAGGCTTCGGGTTCCAGGGGGATCGCGTGGACTACCTCGGCGACTACGGCAGCCCGCTGCGCGACGCTGCGTTGATGATCGCGCTGACCCACGAGCGTGGCTACGCCAAGCCGGCCTACGACGCCCGGGTCATCGACCTCGGCCGCGAACTGGACGTGCGCCGCAACGCGCCGTGGTTCTATCTCAGCACGCAGGAGCAGATCGCGCTGGCACGGCTCGGCAAGGCGTTGCTGGCGGACCAGAACAAGGACGTGGCCGGGACGCTTACCACCCACGCAGGCAGCGAGGCCATCCCCGCGGCGAAATCCTTCGGTCGCGATTTCGATCATGCCGCGCTCTCCGCGGGCGTGCGTTTCGTGCCGCAGGGCAAGCCGCCGTTCTACGCCAGCCTGGACGTGGCCGGCGTGCCGCGCAACGCACCCGCCGCGGATGCCAGCGTGATCAAGGTCGAGCGCGAACTGTTCGGCACCGACGGCAAGCCGTGGACGGCGCGGCCACTCAAGGAAGGCGAAGCGTTGATCGTCCGCGTCAGCATCACCGCCGACCGCGACATGCCCGATGCCCTGCTCACCGACCTGCTGCCCGCTGGCCTGGAGATCGAGAATTTCAACCTCGGCGATGGCAAGCAATGGGCCGACGTGGTGGTCGACGGCATCAACATCAGCTCGCGCGCCGACGAGGCAGAAGTGCGCCACGAGGAGTTCCGCGACGACCGCTACATCGCCGCACTGAAGCTTGGCGCGGGCAACCGCGCGCGACTGTTCTACCTGGTGCGTGCGGTCACGCCCGGCAGCTACACCGCGCCGCCGCCGCTGGTCGAGGACATGTATCGGCCGGCCCTGCGCGGCGTGGGCCGGTCGCTGCCGGCCAGCATCACGGTGGTGCAGCCGTAGCGCCGTCCTGGCCGCGTCGATGCAAGGCCCTGCGCGCGTGACGCCTGCCCGCGGGACCGGGTGGCGCCGGTTGCTGCCCTGGCTGCGTTGGGGCGGTGTCGCGCTGCTCCTGGCATTGCTGCTGCTCGACCTGCTGTTTCCGTTGCCGTTGCCGACGTCGCGCGACACCAGCGTGGTGGTGGCCGCGCGCGACGGAAGCCCGTTGCGCGCGTTCGCCGACGCGCAGGGCATCTGGCGCTATCCGACCGTGCCGGAGCAGGTGTCGCCGCTGTACGTGCAAGCCTTGCTTGGCTACGAAGACCGCTGGTTCTGGAAACATCCCGGGGTGAATCCGGTGGCGTTGTTGCGTGCCGGCGGGCAGGCCCTCGGCAACCGGCGCATCGTGTCCGGCGGATCGACACTGACCATGCAGGTGGCGCGCATCCTCGATCCCGGCCTGCGCGGCGCGCGCACGCGCACGCCGCTCGGCAAGCTGCGCCAGCTACTGCGCGCGCTGCAGCTGGAGGCGCACCTGTCGAAGCGCGAGATCCTGGCGCTGTACCTCGAACGCGCGCCGTTCGGCGGCACCATCGAGGGCGTGGAAGCGGCGAGTTGGGCCTATCTCGGCAAGCCGGCGGCGCGGCTCTCGCATGCGGAGGCCGCCTTGCTCGCGGTGCTGCCGCAATCGCCCAGCCGGCTGCGCCCCGACCGCTCGCCCGAAGCAGCCCGTAAGGCACGCGACAAACTGCTGGCGCGGATGGCGAGTGGTGGCACGTGGACGCGCGGGCAGGTCGAGGATGCGCGGATCGAACCGGTGGTCTCGCGCCGCCTGCGTCCGCCGATGAGCGCTGCGCTGCTCGCGCAACGATTGCGCGCGACTTACCCGAGAACGCAACGGATCGCATCGACCCTGGATGCATCGCTGCAGCGCACCCTGGAGGAACGCGTGGCGACGTATTTCTCCGACCTGCCGCCGCGCACCTCGGCGGCCTTGCTGGTGGTCGACAACGCCAGCCTGGAAGCGCGTGCGTACGTCGGGTCGGTGGCGTTCGGCGACAAGCCGCGCCTTGGCCATGTCGACATGGTGCAGGCCTGGCGCTCGCCGGGATCGACGCTCAAGCCGTTCCTGTACGGCATGGCCCTGGACGCCGGGATGATCCATTCGGAGAGCCTGCTGGTGGACGCGCCGCAATCGTTCGGCGGCTATCGTCCTTCCAATTTCGACGCCGCCTACAACGGGCCGGTGGGTGCCGCCACCGCGCTGCGGCTGTCGCTCAACGTGCCCGCGGTGGACTTGCTCGAACGCGTCGGCCCCGCGCGTTTTGCGGCGCGGCTGGAGCACGCAGGCATCGTGTTGAAGTTCCCGCGCGGGGCGTCGCCCAACCTGTCGATGATCCTGGGGGGCACTGGCGCGCGGCTGGAAGACCTGGTCGGTGCCTTCGCCGCACTCCATCGCGATGGCATCGCCGGGCGGGTGCGCTATGCCGTGGCGGATCCGCGTGTCGAACGCCGGCTGCTGTCGCCCGGCGCGGCGTGGATCGTGCGCGAGGTACTGGCCGCGAACCCGCGTCCGGGCGAAGGCGAAGGCACCTTCGACACCGGCCGGCGCCCGCGGGTGGCCTGGAAGACCGGCACCAGCTACGGCTATCGCGATGCGTGGGCGCTCGGTGGCACCCGCCGCTACACGGTCGGCGTGTGGGTCGGCCGCCCCGACGGCACGCCGCTGCCGGGCCAGTACGGCGCGGCAACCGCGCTTCCGTTGTTGTTCGAAGTGGTCGACAGCCTGCCGCGGCAGCCGGGCGATGCCGGGCGCGTGGCGAAGCCCGCGAGCGTCACCGAAACCGACGTCTGCTGGCCGCTCGGCATCGCCGCGGATGCGCAACCGGCGGCGCTGTGCCAGAAGCGGATGACCGCGTGGATACTGGATGGCGCGACTCCACCGACGTTCGCGGAGCGCGATGCGCGGCTGTGGAATGCCGGCCTCGAACGCTTCCAGGTCGACGCGACCAGCGGCCGGCGGCTATCGGCGGATTGCAGGTTGCCGCACGCCGCACGCACCATGGAAATCGCGCGCTGGCCGGCGCTGGCATCGCCGTGGCTGCCGGCCGCATGGCGGGATGCATCGCGCTTGCCGCCGCTTGCCACGGGTTGCACCGACGATGGCCGCGAGGCCGCCGACGGCCTGCGCATCGACGGGATCGAGGATGGCGCGACGTTGGCGCGTCCGCCGGGCAGCCCGGCAGGCGTGCGCCTGTCGTTGCGTGCGCTGGGTAGCGGGGGCCGCGTGCAGTGGCTGTTGGATGGCCGCTGGATCGGCGAGACCGATGGCGGTCGCTCGCTGGTGCATGCCTTCGAGGCCCCGGGCCGCCACGAATTGACCGCGCTCGCGGACAGCGGCGCCTGGCACGCCGTCCGGTTCCACGTCCTGCGCTGAGCGTCCCCGCGTGGGGTCAGGCGGGGAGGTGCGCCAGCACGTGTTCCGCCGACGACACCCGGAACTCGCCCGGCGCCTCCACGAACAGCTCGCGCACCACGCCGTCCTCCGCGTACAGCGCGAAGCGCTTGCTGCGCGTGCCCATGCCGTAGCCGCTGGCATCCATCTCCAGGCCGAGCGCGCGGGTGAAGTCGGCGTTGCCGTCGGCGAGCATGCGCAGGCCGGCCGGCACGTGCTGGCTCTCGCCCCAGGCCTGCATCACGAAGGGGTCGTTGACCGCCATGCAGGCGACCTCGATGCCGCGTTCGCGGAACTGGTCGAAGTGCTCGACGAAACCGGGCAGGTGCCGTTCCGAACAGGTCGGGGTGAATGCCCCCGGCACCGAGAACAGCACGAACTTGCTGCCCTCGAACAGGGTCAGGGTGTCGATCTTGTGCACGCCGTCGGCGACGTACTGCAGGATCGCCTCGGGAATGCGGTCGCCGGGCTGGATCGACATGGTGCAACCTCGTCACGGTGGGGGTGCGCCAGTCTACCCGGGCACAACCGTCGATCGGTTACCCTCTGCGCGTCCCGCGGCACGGAGCATGCATGGAGTTCAAGGATTACTACGGGGTGTTGGGCGTGGAGCCCAGCGCGGGCGACGCGGAGATCAAGACCGCGTACCGCCGGTTGGCGCGCAAGTTCCATCCCGATGTCAGCAAGGAGGCCGGCGCCGAGGACAAGTTCAAGGCGGTCAACGAGGCCTACGAGGCGCTGCGCGATCCCGAGAAGCGCAAGGCCTACGACCAGTTGCGCGCGGGCGGCTACCGGCCGGGCGACCAGGTGCGGCCGCCGCCGGGTGGATTCCGTGGTGGGCCCGGTGGACAAGCGGATTTCGACGAGATCTTCGCCGGCGGTGGTGCGGGCGGCGGGTTCTCGGATTTCTTCGAAAGCGTGTTCGGGCGCGGGCGTGGCGGGGCAGGCGCGGGGTCGCGCGGCGCGCAGCCAGGCGGCGAGTCGCGGGCCAAGCTGGCGATCCCGCTGGAGTCGGTCTACGGCGGCGGCAGCGTGCGCATCAACGTGGGCGGCCGCACCCTCGAGGTGCGGGTGCCCAGGGGCATCAAGCCCGGGCAGTCGATCCGGCTGGCGCGGCAGGGCAACGGCGGCGGCGACCTGCTGCTGGAAATCGAGTACGCCGCGCATCCGCGCTTCGAGGTCGACGGCCGCAACGTGATCCACGTGCTCGCGGTCGCGCCCTGGGAAGCGGCGCTCGGCGCGACCATCAGCGTGCCCACCCTGGGTGGCTCGGTGGAGCTCAAGATCCCGGCGGATTCCGAGGCAGGCCGCAAGCTGCGCCTGCGTGGGCGTGGCTTGCCGGGTGGCGCGCAAGGCGCGGATGGCGACCAGATCGTCGAACTCGAGATCCTGGCGCCACGCGCGCACAACAAGGTCCAGCGCGATGCCTACTCGACGATGCGCGACGCCTTCGGCGACGACTGGCGTCGTGCGTGACACGGGCGGGCCCGGGTTTCAGGCCGGACCGTGGGCGCGAGTGACGAGCGTGCCGACACGCCGGCGGCCATGCGGGGCGGCCGGCGTGATCGATGGAAGCGCGCGTTGATGCAGCCGCGGATGCGCGGCTGCCGATGGCTCAGGCCAGGTACTGGACGATCAGTTCCGACAGTTCGGATTCGCTGAACGGCTTGGTGATGTAGGCCTTCGCACCCTGGCGCATGCCCCACACGCGGTCGGTATCGAGATCCTTGGTGGTGACCAGGATCACCGGGATGTGCTTGGTGCTGGGATCGCGGGTGATCGATCGCGTGGCCTGGAAACCGTTGAGGTTCGGCATCACCACGTCCATCAGGATCAGGTCCGGGATCTCGCGCTTGGCGGCTTCGACGCCGGCGGCGCCATCCTCGGCGGTCAGTGCGTCGTGGCCCAGCTTTTCGACGATGCGGCGGATGCCCATCAATTGGGAGGGCGAGTCGTCGACGATCAGGATGCGTGCCATGGAGTTCCCCGTGTTTGTGCCGATTGTAGCGGGCGCGTGAATGCCCGCAAGCCGGTCAGTCCGATTCCGCGAGGCGCACCACGGTCCGGCCCAGCGAACCGCCGGCAAGCATCGTGCCGAACACGCCCGGCAGCCCGTCCAGCCCCGTTTCCCGGGTGCAGATCGCGTCCAGACAGGCGGGCTTCCATTCCGACGAAAGGCGTCGCCAGACTTCGTCGCGCAGGTCGCGCGCGGTGCCGGCCGACGCGACCCCGAGCAGGGACACGCCACGGATGATGAAAGGCATCACCGTGGCATGCAGCTCATGCGAGGCGGCCAGCCCGGCTGTCGCCACATTGCCGTACGCCGCGGTCTGCGCGAGCAGGGCGGCCAGCATGGGGCCACCGACGTTGTCCAGGCCGCCGCCGAAGCGCGCGGCGTCCATCGGACGGCTGGTCGAAAGTGCGTCGCGCCCAAGCACTTCGCTTGCGCCCAGTTGTTGCAGGTAGGCGGATTGGTCGGCCTTGCCGCTGATCGCATGCACCTCGTAGCCCGCCTTGGCGAAGATCGCGATCGCCAGCGAGCCGACGCCACCCGTCGCTCCAGTGACCGCCAGCGGCCCCAGGCCGGGCCACTGCCGGTTGTCCTGCATGCGCAGCAGGGCCAGCGCAGCGGTGAATCCGGCGGTCCCGAGGATCATCGATTCGCGCAGGCCGAGTCCGGCCGGCAGTGCGACCACCCATTTCGCATCCAGCCGGGCGTACTCGGCGTAACCGCCATCGCGTGTCTCGGACAGGCCGCTGCCGGTGACCAGCACCGCATCGCCCTCGCGGAATGCCGGATCGCTCGATGCGACCACGTGGCCCGCCACGTCGATGCCGCCGACCAGCGGGAACCGCCGCAGGATCTTGCCCTGGCCGGTGCCGGCCAGCGCGTCCTTGAAATTGACCGACGAGTACGCGGCCTTGATGACCACCTCGCCGGGATTGAGGTCGTCCAGCGCGATCGATTCGATGCCGCTGCGATAACCGGCGGCATCGTCGTGGATGCGGAATGCACGGAAACTGGCGGGAACGCTCATGCGTCCTCCGGGGTGAGCTTGAGCTGGCTGCGGCGCTTCTCGTCCAGCCACTTGTCCGCCTGCGCCGGGACGTAGTCGCGCATCCACGCGAGCAAGCTGTCGATGTCGCTGCCATGCCAGAGATCAAGGCGTTGTTCGGCGTGCAGGAAGCGTTCGCGCACCATCGTGTCCAGCATCGCCATCAAGGGTTGCCAGAACCCGTCGACGTCGAGGAAGGCGCAGGGCTTCTTGCCGAGGCCAAGCTGGCGCCAGGTCAGCATCTCGAACATCTCGTCCAGGGTGCCGAAGCCGCCGGGCAGGGCGACGAAGCCATCGGACAGCTCGAACATCCGCGCCTTGCGGGTGTGCATGGAATCGACGATTTCCAGGCGGGTGACGCCGCGGTGCGCGACTTCCCAGTCGACCAGTTGCTGCGGGATCACGCCGATGACTTCGCCCCCGTTTGCGAGCACGGCATCCGCGACGATGCCCATCAAGCCGACGTTGCCGCCGCCGTACACCAGCGCGATGTCCTCGGCCGCCAGCCGGGCGCCCAACGCCATGGCCTGTGCCGCGTAGGCCGGATCGCTGCCGGCATTGGAACCGCAATAGACGCAGATGGTTTTCATGCGTCGATTATCGCGCGCCACGAACAAGAACGGCGCACCGAAGTGCGCCGCCTGGGTCATCTTGAAGCTGGGCTAGGCGCCGGAGCGCTGCGGGGTTTTCGCAACTCTCGGCGGCATGGACGCCGCCGAGAAGCCTACATGGACGTACTTGCGGCGTGTTGCGAAAACTTCGCGGCGCGCAGGGGCCGATCCGCAAATTCAGTTCGCCTTGTGGATCGCCCGCTTGTGCACCGCCATCGCCGCATCGTGCACCGCTTCGGACAACGACGGATGCGCATGGCAGATCCGCGCGAGGTCGTCGGCGCTGCCCTTGAATTCCATCGCCAGCACGCCTTCGTGCACCAGCTCGGAGACGTTGGCGCCGACCAGGTGCATGCCCAGGATGGTGTCGGTCTCGGCATGCGCCAGCACCTTCACGAAGCCTGCCGGCTCGGCCATCGCCACCGCGCGGCCGACCGCCGCGAACGGGAAGCTGCCGGCCTTGTACGGCGTGCCCTCGGCCTTCAGCTGCTCCTCGGTCTTGCCGACCCACGCAATCTCCGGCTCGGTGTAGATCACCCACGGGATGGTGTCGAAGTTCACGTGGCCGGGCAGGCCGGCGATCAGCTCGGCGACCGCGATGCCTTCCTCGAAACCCTTGTGCGCGAGCATCGGCCCGCGCACGCAGTCGCCGACCGCCCACACGCCATCGACCCCGGTATGGCAATGCGCGTCGACCTCGACCAGGCCGCGATCGGTCAGCTTCACGCCGGTGCCATCGGCCAGCAGCCCCTTGGTCGCCGCGCGACGGCCGACGGCGACCAGCAGCTTGTCGACCACGATCGACTGCTCGCCCTTGTCGTCGGTATAGCTGACGTGGACGCCGTCCTTCTTGACTTCGGTGTTGCTGACCTTGCAACCGAGCTTGATGTCCAGGCCCTGCTTCTTGAATTCGCGCGCGGCGACCTTGGCCACTTCGGCGTCGGCGGCGGCAAGGAAATTCGGCAGGCCTTCAAGGATCGTGACCTGCGAGCCGAGGCGGTTCCACACGCTGCCCAGCTCCAGCCCGATCACGCCGGCGCCGATCACGCCCAGGCGCTTCGGCACGGCTTCGAGATCCAGCGCACCGACGTTGTCGATGATGTGCTCGCCGAACTTCGCGAACGGAAGCTCGATCGAATCCGAGCCGGCGGCGATGATGACGTTGGTTCCCTTCAGCTCGACTTCGCTGCCGTCGTGCTGCCTGACCTTGACGACGTTGCCGGGCTGCAGCTGGCCGAAACCGTGGAACGCGGTGATCTTGTTGGCCTTGAACAGCGCGGCGATGCCGCCGGTGAACTGCTTCACGATGCCGTCCTTGCGGGCGACCATCTTCTTCACGTCGATCGCCGGCTTGTCGAAGCTGATGCCGTGCTGGTCGAACAGGTGGCCCATGTTCCAGAACTGGCGGCTGGAATCCAGCAGCGCCTTGGACGGGATGCAGCCCACGCGCAGGCAGGTGCCGCCGAGCGCCGGCTTGCCGTCCTTGCCCAGCGCGGCGTCGATGCAGGCGGTCTTCAGGCCGAGTTGGGCGGCCCGGATCGCGGCGTGGTAACCGGCCGGGCCGGCGCCGATCACGACGACATCGAAGTTCTGTTGTTCGCTCATTGCAGGTCGTCCTTTGCGTTCAAACGAGAAGCCCCGCTTGCGCAGGGCTTCGTGCAATCACATGCCCAGCAGCATCCGGTGCGGATTCTCGAGCTGGTTCTTGATGTCGACCAGGAACAGCACTGCGTCCTTGCCGTCGATGATGCGGTGGTCGTAGCTCAGCGCGATGTACATCATCGGCGCGGCGACCACCTGGCCGTTCTCGACGATGGCGCGTTCCTTGATGGCGTGCATGCCGAGGATCGCGCTCTGCGGCGGGTTGACGATCGGGGTCGACATCAGCGAACCGAAGGTGCCGCCGTTGGTGATGGTGAAGGTGCCGCCCTGCAGGTCGTCCAGGCCGAGCTTGCCGTCGCGCGCCTTCTTCGCGTACTCGGCGATCGCGGCTTCGATGTCGGCGAAGCCCATGCGCTCGACGTTGCGCAGCACCGGCGTGACCAGGCCCTTGTCGGTCGACACCGCGATCGAGATGTCGGCGTAACCGTGGTAGATCACGTCGTTGCCGTCGACCGAGGCGTTGACGATCGGATGGCGCTGCAGCGCATTCGCCGCGGCCTTGGCGAAGAAGCTCATGAAGCCGAGCTTGATGCCGTTGGCCTTCTCGAACGACTCGCCGAGCTCCTTGCGCATCGCCATGACCTTGCCGAGGTTGACCTCGTTGAACGAGGTCAGCATCGCGATGCTGTTCTTCGACTGCATCAGGCGTTCGGCGATGCGGGTGCGCATGCGGGTCATCGGTACGCGCTCTTCCGGACGCGCGCCGCCGGTGACGCCGGCGGTCTTGCCGCTGGCGTAGTTGACGATGTCTTCCTTGGTGACCATGCCGCGGCGGCCGGTGCCGGCCACATCGGCCGGGTTCACGCCGCTGGTGGCGGCGGTGAACCGCGCGCCCGGCGGCAGGTCACCGCCCACCGGAGCCGGGGTGGTGCTGGCCGGGGCGGCAGCGTGCGTGGCGGCGGCCTGGGCTTTCGGCTGCACCTGTTCGGCGCCGGCGGCCGGGGCGGCCTTCGGGGCTTCCGCAGCGGCGGGTGCGGCCGCTGCGATGGCGCCTTCCTCGATGACGGCGATCAACTGCTGGCTGGTCACCGTGGCACCGGCTTCGAACTTGATTTCCTTGAGCACGCCATCGACCGGCGAGGGCACTTCCAGCACGACCTTGTCGGTTTCCAGGTCGAGCAGGTTCTCGTCGCGCTTGACCGCGTCGCCGGCCTTCTTGTGCCAGGTGGCGATGGTGGCGTCGGACACGGATTCGGGGAGAACCGGAACTTTGACTTCGGTGGCCATGCGGGCGTCCTGTCGGTATGCGTTGGAATGGTGGTGCGAAGTGGCTTATTCGGCGGTGATCTCGGCGCCGACCGGGTTGACCAGCGCGTCGGCCACCAGCTTGTTCTGCTCGGCGACATGCTCGGCCAGGTGGCCGGCGGCTGGCGAGGGCGACCGCGGGCGACCGGCGTAGTGCAGGACCTGCTTGCCCTGCAGGCAGGCCTGCAGGTGGTGCTTGATCTGGTACCACGCGCCCTGGTTCTGCGGTTCTTCCTGGCACCAGACGATCTCGGTGGCGGACGCGAAGCGCTTGATCTCCGCGGCGAGCTCCGGACGCGGGAACGGATACAACTGTTCGACGCGGACCAGCGCGACGTCGGTGATGCCCTGCTTCTGCGCTTCGTCCAGCAGGTCGTAATAGACCTTGCCGGAACAGGCGACGATGCGGCGCACCTTCTTCGACGAGGCGGTGGTGTCCGGGATCAGCCGCTGGAACTCGCCGTTGGCCAGTTCGTCCAGCGTCGAGACGGCCAGCTTGTGGCGCAGCAGCGATTTCGGGGTCATCACCACCAGCGGCTTGCGCGTGCCCATGCGCATCTGCCGGCGGATCATGTGGAAATCCTGCGCCGGGGTGGTCGGCGCGCAGACGATCATGTTCTCCAGCGCGCACAGCTGCAGGAAGCGCTCCAGGCGCGCCGAGCTGTGCTCCGGGCCCTGTCCTTCATAGCCGTGCGGCAGGAACAGCGCGAGGCCGCACAGGCGATCCCACTTGGCCTCGCCGGAGGACAGGAACTGGTCGATCACGACCTGGGCGCCGTTGGCGAAATCGCCGAACTGGCCTTCCCAGATGTCGAGGGTCATCGGGTCGGCGGTCGCGTAGCCGTACTCGAAGCCCATCACCGCTTCCTCGCTGAGCAGCGAGTCGATGATGGTGACGTCTTCCGGGTTGCGGGACGGCGTGTCCGCGAGCAGCTCGCGCAGCGGCAGGTAGTAATTGTCGGTGGCCTGGTCGTGCAGGATCGCGTGGCGATGGAAGAAGGTGCCGCGGCCGCAATCCTGGCCGACCAGGCGCAGGCGGTAGCCCTCCTGCACCAGCGTCGCGTAGGCCAGGTTCTCGGCGAAGCCCCAGTCGCCGGGCTGTTCGCCGGCCGCCATCTTGCGGCGGTCCTCGTAGATCTTGGCCACGCGCGGGTGCAGCTTCACCGCCTCCGGGATCGCGTTGATGCGGCTCGCCAGGGCATCCAGGGTGGCGCGCCCGACGCGGGTGTCGACCGCGTCGGACAGCTTCGCCGACAGGTACGGACGCCAGTCGATGGTGAATTCGTCGGCCTTGACCTGCACCACCTCGGTGGTGACGTCGCCGGCATCGAGCGTGTCGCGGTAGCCATCGACCAGGGCCTGCGCGGCGGCCGCGGCCACGCTGCCCTCCGCATCGAGCCGCCCGGCATACAGCTCGCGGGTGGTCTTCATCGCGCGGATCTTCTGGTACATCAGCGGCTGGGTCGCGGCCGGCTCGTCGGCCTCGTTGTGGCCGTGGCGGCGATAGCAGACCAGGTCGATGACCACGTCCTTGCCAAAGCGCTGGCGGAAGTCGTAGGCCATCTCGGACACGAAGGCCACCGCTTCCGGGTCGTCGCCGTTCACGTGCAGGATCGGCGCGCCGATCATCTTCGCCACGTCGGTGCAGTACAGCGTCGAACGCGCGTCCTCGGCGGCACTGGTGGTGAAGCCGACCTGGTTGTTGATCACCACGTGCACGGTGCCGCCGACGCGGAACCCGCGCGCCTGCGACATCTGGAACAGTTCCATCACCACGCCCTGGCCGGCGAACGCGGCGTCGCCGTGCAGCAGGATCGGCAGGACCAGCTTGCGCTCCTTGTCGTTGCGGCGGTGCTGGCGCGAGCGCACGCTGCCGACCACCACCGGATCCACGATCTCCAGGTGCGATGGATTGAACGCCAGCGCCAGGTGGACCGGGCCGCCAGGGGTGGCAACGTCGGCGGAGAAGCCCATGTGGTACTTCACGTCGCCGGTGTGCGCATGGTCGCCGTCGCGGTTGTGCTCGAACTTGCCTTCGAACTCGTCGAACAGCTTGCGAGGCGGCTTGCCCATCGTGTTGACCAGCACGTTGAGGCGGCCGCGGTGGGCCATGCCGATCACGATGTCCTTGACCCCGTCGCCGCCGGCGCGCTGGATCATCACGTCCAGCATCGGGATCAGGCTGTCGCCGCCTTCCAGCGAGAAGCGCTTCTGGCCGACGTACTTGGTGTGCAGGTAGCGTTCCAGGCCTTCGGCGGCGGTCAGGCGTTCGAGGATGCGCTGCTTGTCGTCGGCGCTGCGACCGTAGTTGCCGGCGGCGGTCTCCAGGCGCTCGTACATCCAGCGACGCTGCTCGGCGTCGGTGATGTGCATGAACTCCGCGCCGATGCTGCCGGCGTAGGTCGCCTTCAGCAGGCTGACCAGGTCGCCGAGCTTCATCCGTTCGCGGCCACCGACGCCGCCGGTGCTGAACTCGCTGCCGGTGTCGCTCTCGGACAGGCGATGGAAACCCAATGCCAGGTCCGGCGCCTCGGGCTTGATGGTCAGGCCGAGCGGATCGAGGTTGGCGGCCAGGTGCCCGCGCGAGCGATACGCGGTGATCAGCTTGCCGACCCCGCGTTCGCGTTCGTCGCCATTGCCCGTCGCGGTGGCGACCACGCCGCGCGCGGCCAGGCGGCCGGCCTCGGCGATCTGCCCGATCACCGCGGAGTGCGGGATGTCGCCGGCTTCGCGGCCCTTGAGGCCGTCGAAATATTGCCGCCACTTGGCGTCGACGCTGTCCGGGGCGACCAGGTATTGCTCGTAGAGATCCTCCACATAGGCGCCATTGGCACCAAGTTGCGAGGTCTGGGCAAACTGCTTCAGGAGACTGTCCACCATGGCGTGGCTAGCGGCCTTGCGATAAGTGATTGATCCGGATGAATTTGCCATCCGGTGCGGGCCCGCTGAATGGGCAGGCGAAAGAACCGGAATTATAGCCGGAGCGGCTTGCGCACCGCATCACATCCCTTCGTCGAAGGCGCGCGGGTTCACAGCCCGAGGGCTCGGTACTCGCTGACCGGGCGCGAGCGCTGCCAGCCATCGTCGAAGCGCGCGGCCAGTTGCCGGACCCGCGCCGGTGCGTCCTGTTCCGCCTCGCCCTGCACGCGCTCGCCGAGCCCGCGCAGGTAGTAGCCGCCGCCGTCGCCGGCGATCCACGCCGCGGGGTCGTTGCGATCCACCGGGTCCTGCAGTTCGCGGAACAGGAAGGTGCTGGACAGCCGCTGGGCGAGTGCGAGCAGGGGCGCGTGCGCCCGTTGCGGCGCGGCCGCATCGTGCAGCAGGATCAGCACCTGCTGGCCGCCGCCGCGGGTGGCGAAGCCGCGCAGCGCCTGCAGCACGCCGGCGTCGTCGTACAACCATGGGTCGAGGGCCGCGCTGCGTATCCACAGCGTCCGGCGCGCGCGCTCGACGATGCCGATGGCGGCCTCGATGCCGGTTTCGCGGCTGTCGATCCGCGCCGGCCCGGTGAACGCGAGCACCATCGCCTGGTGCTCGATGCCGGCCTCCATGAAGCGCTCGCCTTCGGGCTGGAAGCCGTGCCGTGCGTAGAAACCGATCGCGCCAGCCTGCGAATTCAGGCGCACTTCCGGCCAGCCGCGCGTGCGCGCCTCGTCGAGCAAGGCGCGCAACAGCGCATCGCCGATGCCGCGGCCGCGCCACGCTGCGCGCACCGCCATCCGCCCGATGTGCCGGTCGGGTGTCAGCCGCGCGGTGCCGACCGGGCTGCCATCGAGCAGGCGGGCGAGCACGTGGGTGCACAGCGGGTCCAGCGCGTCGTGTTCCAGGCTGATCGGCACGCCCTGTTCGCCGACGAAGACCTCGTCGCGGACGCCGCGCAGTTCGGCGAGCGCGGCCTCGAACCCGACCACGTCGACGCGATACGGCTGCAGGCGCGGGTCGTCGCTCATTCCGCCTCGTCCGACAGGTCGAGCCGGTAGTGGCCGCCATCCAGCAGGGCGAACACCGTGTCGCGGCCCGTCGCCGACAGGCTGTCATACAGCGCGGCATCGATGTCGTCGGCCGAGGCCAGCCGCTGCGCATCGCGCACCGGCATCGCATGCGCCTGTCCGCCGGCGTACAGGCGGGCGCCCTTCGACGCACGACGCCACGCCATCCGCGACCACGGGTGGCGCTGCAGGATCGCGCCCTGGCTCAGGTCCCATTCGACCTCGATGCGCGGTCGCGGGGTGTCGTCGGGCGCCGGCTGCACCGCGCTGCGATAGGTGGTGATGAAGCCGCCGAACCAGTCGCCGAAGCGGTCGGGATCGTCCATCCGCAACTGGCGCAGGGCATCCGCCACGCGTTGCATCGCCCCGGCGTCGATTTCGTGCGCGTCCTTCGGCGGCTGCAGGTCGCCATCGGCATAGCGCAACGAATCCGGCGCGTCCGCGGCCAGCGCATCGACGTAGTCGCCGAGCAGTTCCGCCGCCGCCGGTGCGCGCATGCCGACCGAGAAGGTCAGGCAGGGATCCTGGGCGATGCCGTGGTGGGGCACGCCGGGCGGCAGGTAGAGCATGTCGCCGGGGGCGAGCACCCAGTCATGGGTTGGTTGGAACTGCCGCAACAACTTGAGTTCGACGTCGTCGCGGAAACCGAGCGGCGGCGCGTCCGACGCGTCGATCTGCCAGCGCCGATGGCCCTGCGCCTGCAGCAGGAACACGTCGTACTGGTCGACGTGCGCGCCGACCGAACCGCCGGTGGCGGCGAAGCTGACCATCACGTCGTCGATCCGCCAGCGCGGCAGGAAATCGAAGTGGTCGAGCAGGCCGCGCAGGTCGGCGTCCCACTTGTCCATGTCCTGCACCAGCAGGGTCCAGTCGTGGTCGGGCAGGCCGGGGAAATCGTCTTCCGCGAACGGCCCGTGGCGCACCCGCCAGCCGTCGCTGGCCGCGTCGTGTTCGATCAGCCGCGCCAGCACGCCGTCCTCGCAGGCCAGTCCGGCCAGGTCTTCGGGTTGCAGCGGCGACTCGTAACCGGGGAAGGCGTTGCGGATGAGCAGCGGCTTCTTCTGCCAGTAATCGCGCAGGAATTCGCCGGCCGGCAAACCGAGGAAGTGCCGCGCGTTGCCGTGGACTTCGATCATGGCGCTTTCCCCGCGCGTTCGTCGGCCAGGCGCTTGTCGAGGCCGGCCAGCCCGCGCCTGGCGTAGGCCTTGCATGCGCCGGCATCGACCAACGGCTGCTTGCCGTCCAACCGCGCCAGCAGGTCGCTGGACTGGACGTGGGTGGTGATCAGGATGTCGCAGGGCTGCGCGGCAACGAGCGCCTGGCCTTTGCGGAACGTAGCGACATGATCCGGATGGTCGCTGTAGCGGTAGTGCTTGTCGGAGATCGCGCTGTTGCTGTCCGGGAAGACGATGTCGCGGCAGGTGGCGCCCTCGCAGCTGCGCCAGGCCCAGCCGGAGCCGCCGGCGGTATGGCCCGTGTTGGGCAGGTGCTGGAACCGCAATGCCCCCAGGGTGACGTCCTCGCCATCGACCAGCGTTTCGACGTTGGAGACCGGCGGAAACGCCTCGGTGATCTCGAATTGCGGATCGCGGCGGTCGCTGCGCCCGGCCTTGAGCGCGTCGGCGGCCACGGCGCGTGCGAGCACGCGGGCACCGCTGGCCTGCTGCAGTCCGGCCACGCCGCCAACATGGTCGTTGTGCTCGTGGGTGACCAGGATGGTGCGGAGGTCCTCGACCCGGAAACCGGCGGCGCGGATGTTGGCGATGATCGAGGGCGCTGCTCCGGCGGTCGCGGCATCGATCAGGACATGGCCCTGCGGCGAGGTGACCAGGATCGCGCTGATCGAGCAGGTGCCGACGAACCAGGTGTTGCCGAACACGTGACATGGCGTGGTCGGGTCGCTCCAGCCGGGATCGGCGGCGCAGGGCTTGGGCGTCGGCAACGTGCGCACGGCGGGCGTCGCCTCCGGTGCAGCGGCGGTCGCGGTCGGCGGTGCCTGGCAAGCGCCCGCGAAACCGGCGGCGATCAGCGCGGCAAGTAGCACCTTTGTGCTCATGCGTCGCGCGCGAGTTGCTCGGCAAGGCCGGTGTAGCTGCCCGGGGTCATCTCGATCAGTCGCTGCTTGTCGGCGGCAGGCAGGTCGAGGCTGGCGATGAAGGCGCGCATCGATGCCTCGGTGATGCCCTGGCCGCGGGTCAGCGCCTTCAGCTGTTCGTACGGGTTCGGCAGGCCGTGGCGGCGCATCACCGTCTGCACGGCCTCGGCCAGCACTTCCCAGCTTGCGTCGAGGTCGGCGGCCAGCCGTTCCGGATTGACGCTGAGCTTGCCCAGTCCGCGCTGCAGCGCATCGAAGCCGATCAGCATGTGCCCGAACGCGGTGCCCAGCGCGCGCAGCACGGTGGAGTCGGTGAGGTCGCGCTGCCAGCGGCTGACCGGCAGCTTGGCGGCGAAATGCTCGAACAGCGCGCTGGCGATGCCGAAGTTGCCTTCCGCATTTTCGAAATCGATCGGGTTGACCTTGTGCGGCATCGTCGAGCTGCCCACTTCGCCGGCCTTCAGCGCCTGCTTGAAATAGCCCTGCGAGATGTAGCCCCACAGGTCGCGGCAGAGGTCGATGCCGATGGTGTCGATGCGCTTGCAGGCGTCGCAGAGTTCGGCGATGCCGTCGTGCGGCTCGATCTGGGTGGTGTACGGCTGCCAGTCCAGGCCCAGCGATTCGACGAAGTGCCGCGAGAACGCGGGCCAGTCGATGTCGGGATAGGCGGCGACGTGCGCGTTGTAGTTGCCCACCGCGCCATTGATCTTGCCCGGCATCGGCAGCGCGGCGAGGGCTTCGCCCTGGCGCTGCAGGCGGGCGACCACGTTGGCCAGTTCCTTGCCGACCGTGGTCGGCGACGCGGTCTGGCCGTGGGTGCGCGAGAGCATCGGCAGCGCGGCATGTTCGCGGGCCATCTCGCGCAACCTGGCGATCAGCGCGTCGAGCTTGGGCAGCAGGACGTGCTGGCGCGCCTTGCTGAGCAGCAGCGCGTAGGACAGGTTGTTGATGTCCTCGCTGGTGCAGGCGAAATGCACGAATTCCAGCGCCGGGCCCAGCTCGGCGTCCTCCTTGAGTTGTTCCTTGATGAAGTACTCGACCGCCTTGACGTCGTGGTTGGTGGTCGCCTCGATCGCCTTGACCCGCGCCGCGTCTTCCACCGAAAAGCCGCTGTGCAGGGCGCGCAGGCGGGCCGTTGCAGTCTCGGAGAAGGGTGCCAGTTCGGGGATGCCGGGTTCCGCGGCCAGCGCCAGCAGCCACTCGACCTCCACCTTGACCCGTGCGCGGATCAGGCCGTACTCGGAGAAGATCGGGCGCAGGGCATCGACCTTGCCGGCATAGCGGCCATCGAGCGGAGACAGGGCGGTCAGGGCGTCGGACATGGGGCATCGCGCGAATGGGGTGCGCCAATTCTAAACCCCGTCGGCGCTATGCTCGGGCGATCCCGACAGGAGCAGGCCCATGGCCAAGCCCGCCAGCAAGCAAGCCAGAACCCGCATCGAACGCGACAGCATGGGCGAGTTGCGGGTGCCCGCGTCCGCCCTGTGGGGCGCGCAGACCCAGCGTGCGCTGGACAATTTCCGGTTCTCCGGCAGGCCAATGCCGGCGGCTTTCGTGCAGGCACTGGCGCTGACCAAGGCCTCGGCGGCGGTGGTCAATGGTCACCTGGGCCTGCTGGATCGCGCGCGCGCCGACGCGATCGTGGAAGCGGCCACCGCCATCGCCGGCGGCGCGCACGCCGGGCAGTTCCCGGTCGACCGCTACCAGACCGGTTCGGGCACCTCGAGCAACATGAATGCCAACGAGGTGATCGCCCACGTGGCCGCCGCCGCATCGGGGCTGGCGATCCACCCCAACGACCACGTCAACCTCGGCCAGAGCAGCAATGACGTCATCCCGACCGCGCTGCGGGTGATGGCGGTCGTTGGCGCGAGGCACGACCTGTTGCCGGCGCTGCGACACCTGCGCAAGGCCATCGACAAGCGCGGCAAGGCGCTGTCGAAGGTGGTCAAGACCGGTCGCACCCACCTGATGGACGCGATGCCGCTGACCGTCGCCCAGGAGTTCGGTGCGTGGTCGGCGCAACTGGACTCGGCGCAGGCACGCATCGAGGACAGCCTGAAACGGGTGCGCCGGTTGCCGATCGGCGGCACTGCCATCGGCACCGGGATCAATGCGCATCCGAAGTTCGGCAAGGGCGTGGCCAAGGCGCTGCACGCCGCGACCGGGGCGAAGTTCGAGCAGGCGGCGAATACATTCGAGGGGCTGGCGGCGCAGGACGACCTGGTCGAACTCTCCGGCCAGCTCAACGCACTGGCGGTGGCGCTGATGAAGATCGCCAACGACCTGCGCTGGATGAATTCCGGGCCGCTGGCCGGGCTGGGCGAAATCGAACTGCCGGCGCTGCAGCCGGGCTCCTCGATCATGCCGGGCAAGGTCAATCCGGTGATCCCGGAAGCGCTGTGCATGGCCTGCGCGCAGGTGATGGGCCTGCACCACGCGATTTCGGTGGCCGGCCAGAGCGGCAATTTCCAGCTCAACGTGATGCTGCCGCTGATCGCCTGCGACATCGACGAGTCGCTTCGACTGCTGTCCGCGGGGATGATCACGCTGGCCGACAAGGCGATCGCAGGCTTGGCGATCCGCGCGGGCAACATCGCCGCGGCGCTGGACCGCAACCCGATCCTGGTGACTGCGCTGAACCCGGTGATCGGCTACGAAAAAGCGGCGTCGATCGCCAAGCGCGCCTATGCGGAGGGTCGGCCGGTGCTGGACGTCGCGCTGGAGGACAGCGGCCTCGACGAAAAGACGCTGCGCCGGTTGCTGGATCCCGCCGATCTCGCGAAGGGCGGCATCAAGGCGGGCGCAAGTTCCGGCTGATCCTCGTCCCGTCCAAAGCGGAGGGCCTGCACCGAGGTGGGCAGGCCCTTCGCGATTCCTGGTTGGCTGGCCGAGGGCTCAGCCGCTGGTGACCGCGACGCCCTTGTCCTTGCCGACGTCCTTGCCGCAGTCGTCGATATCTTCCTGGGTCATGCGCGCGTACGGCTTGAACTCGGGCAGCGTCGCCGCCAGCGCATGTTGGCCAGCCATCAGCGCGGGCAGGCGCGTGCAGATCTTCATCGCCTCGGCCTCGATCTTGGCGGCCTCCGCCTCGATCTTCTTCTCGAACTCCTTTTCGCCGTCCTTGCCGCCGAAGATCGCGCCAACCGCGCCCGAGAGCGCATGCCCGGCGATGTTCGCGCCCTGCGCGCCGATCGCCATGCCGGCTTCGGCGATGCCGATGACCTGGCCGCGATAGGCCAGCAACTCGGTGCGCTGCGCGTCGGTGATCGCGACCGCCTTGCCCTCGATCAGCAGGTCGCCCTTCGGGGTGATCTCCGCCTTCGGCAGGTTGCCGTCGCCGGTCTTCCACTTGTGGCCGTTGACGTTGATGTCGACGCCGTCGCTGATGCTGATGTTCTTCGTCGCCAGTTCCTTGCGGGCCTGCTCGATCGCCCCGCCGACGTGGCGTCCGATGAAGCTCTCATCGGCGGCGGCGGTCGGCGGAGCGGGTGGGGCTGGCGGCGCAGGTGGGGCGGGCGGCTGGCTGCAAGCGGCCAGCGAGATTCCGGCGAGCAGCGCGAGGGTGGGGCCATGGCGGTGTTTCATCGTGCGTTCTCCGGTCAGCGGGATGCGAATTCGTTGCGGATTTCATTTTCGCAATTGGCGACGTCTTCCGCTTCGAGGGTGGCATAGGGCGCGAACTGCGGCACGCTCGCCGACAGCCGTTGCTGCGAGTCCATCATGGCCGGCAGTTGCCGGCAGATGCCGCGCACGCCAGGCTCGATCTCCTGCTTCACGATGCGTTCGACGCGGCGCTCCAGGCTGCCGGTCATCGCGCCGAACAGCAGGCCGATCCAGGACCCGTTGCCGACCATCTCCAGCGCGGCATCCGCACTGCGTTGCCCCATGTCGATGCCGGCCTTGGCGATCGCGATCACCTGGCCGCGATAGGCAAGCAGTTGCCGGCGCTGGCCGGCATCGATGGCCTGGGCCTTGCCATCGATCAACAGGTCTCCCTTCGGGGTGATCTCCGCGCGGGCAAGCTCCGGCTTGGCGTGTTTCGAGCTATTCGACCGGCTTCCGCCGACCTGGATGCCGGTGTCCAGGCGCAGGTTGCCGGTATCCAGTTCGTGCCTGGCTTTCGCCAGTTCGATGCGGACTTCCTGGCGTGCATCGGCCAACTCCTGGCCTATCCCGGCGATTCCGTCGGCCGCTTGCGCGGTGAACGATGGGGCGCCTGCCAGCAGGGCGATTGCGAGGAGATTGCGGGTCTTCATCGTCGTGTCCTGGAATGAGGGGGCGTTCAGTTGTCGTCGCGCCAGCGGCGCATGCGGATCGCACCGAAGATCATCGCGATGCCGGCGGCGGCGCCGATCCACAGTTGCGGGGTGGCCAGCAGCGCATAGGTCGACTTCAGCACCATGGCGTGGCTGGGCACATCGCCCCTGGTGATCGCGCCCATGTCCATCACGTCGATCCAGGTGCCCGGGAACACGCTCAGCAGGCTGCGCGCCACGATGTTCTTCCAGAACCAGCCGCTCTGCAGGTCGAACACGTTCATCACCTCGAACCAGCTGATGAAGATGCCGGCGAACACCGGGATCATGATCGCCCACAGGAAGGGCATGCTCCGCGACCAGGACGAGCACAGCATCAGCCAGCCGACAGTGGGCAGCGCCCACAACGCGTAGATCGGGATCGAGGCGAGCAGCAGGCCGGCATTGGCCAGCGGATTGCCAGGGCCCCACAACAGGGTGACCGGGTTGCCGTTGTGCAGCAGCACGAAGGCACTGACCAGCAGCATGAAGGCGAACATGCAGGTGATCGCGGCGCCCACGGCCAGGGTGGGTGCGACCAGCAGCGCGCTCGCGGCCTTGGAGAAGACGGTGTCGCGGTCGGACAGCGGCAGCGACTTCCAGAACAGCACGCTGCGGTCCTTGCGCTCGTCGTACAGGCTGCCGAGGCAGTAGAAGAACACCACGAAGCCCAGCACCACCATCGGCCAGACGGCGGACATCAGCATGCTGAAGTCGATGCCATCGGCCAGCTTGCGCAGGTCGTCGGGATCCATCTTCGAGGTCAGCGCGCCCAGGTCGAGTCCGTTGATCTTGACGTCACCGTCGAACTGCATCTTGCCGCTGGCGACCGCCTTGCGCGCGGCCACCTCGCCGACGATCAACGCCATCAGGGTCAGCAGCAGCGAGATCGCCCCGGCCCACACCGGCGCCCACAGGAAGCCGCCCTTGTGCTCCCAGAACTCGCGCTTGAGCAACAGCTTGAACTTGTGGGTGGCATGCGGCGCCGTGCGTGGCGCACGCGGGGTCGCGACATCCATTTCCATCGCGTCAACGGGGGTGTTCATGCGTAGGTTCCCTTCATGGTGGCGACGAACAGGTCGGCCAGGCCCGGGGTCCGGGTCTCGCCCAGCGCGGCCAGGCGCGCCGGGTCGGCGCCGTCGAACAGCATCACGGTCTTGCCGAAGGGCAGGGCACGCTCGTCGATCGGGTTGAGCGAACGCGCTTCGTCCTGCTTGCCGGCATCGACCAGCACTTCGGTGTAGCGGACCGCCAGCGAATCCATCGGCGCATCCAGGACCATCTTGCCGTCGCGGATGAACATCACGTCGGTGAGGATGTGCTCGATCTCCTCCACCTGGTGGGTGGTCACGATGATCGTCTTGTCCTCGTCGAAGTAATCCTCCAGCAGGCGCTGGTAGAACTGCTTGCGGTAGAGGATGTCCAGGCCCAGCGTGGGTTCGTCGAGGACCAGCAGCTTGGCGTCGATCGCCATCACCAGCGCCAGGTGCAGTTGCACGATCATGCCCTTGGACATCTCGCGGACGCGCAGTTCCGGGGTCAGCTGGGTGCCCTGCAGGAAGCGCCGGCACTTGGCGGCATCGAAGCGCGGATGCACGCCGGCGACGAACTCGATCGCCTCGCGGACGCGGATCCAGCGCGGCAGCACGGCGACGTCGGCGATGAAGCAGACGTCGTTCATCAGCTCGTCGCGCTGGGTGCGGGGGTCCTTGCCGAGCACCTTCAGGTCGCCATCGAACGGCACCAGGCCGAGGATCGCCTTGAGCGCGGTGGTCTTGCCGGCGCCGTTGGGGCCGATCAGGCCGACGATGCGCCCGGCGCGGATCTCGAAGTCGGTGCCGGCCAGCGCGACCTTGTTCTTGTAGGCCTTGCGCAGGCCGCGCGCGGTGACGACGGCACGGTCCATGGCGGCGCTCATTTCGTCCCCCACTTGCCCTGCGGATCGAGCAGTTCCTTCAGGTCCAGCCCCAGCCGTTCGATGCGTTCGAGCACCAGCGGCCATTCCTCGCGGAGGAAACGGTCGCGTTCGCTGGTCTTCAACCGCGTCGGCGCGCCTTCGGTCACGTACATGCCCAGTCCCCTACGTTTTTCGACGAGTTGGTCGTCCGCGAGCTCCTGGTACGCGCGCGAGACGGTAATCGGGTTCAGCTGGTACTCGGCGGCCACCTGACGCACCGAAGGCAGGGCATCGCCCGGCTTCAGCACTCCGTCCAGCAGCATGGCCACCACGCGTTCCTTCAGCTGGCGGTAGATCGGAGCCCCATCGCTCCATTCGACGGCGGCCATGGCTCAGCCCCGGGGAACGAAGGAGAAGAACGGCATCTGCACCGACTGCCCGCGCGAACGGGCGTGGCGACGCGGGGCTTCGGTAGTGGCATCGGCCGGATCGCGCATGGCGCCGGCGTCATCGTCCGTGGCGGCCTCCGCGATCACGACCACGGTCGTCGGGGGTGGAGCCAGCGACTGCTGGGCGGGTACCGCCGCCAGCAAGCCAACGACGAGCAGCGCGCTGCTCGAGACCACGGCCATCAGTGAATTGTGGAGCTTGCGGTTCATGGTGAACGTCCTGCTCTGGGTGTTCAGTGTTGTAGGCAACTATAACACTAGATTTTCCCCGGTCAAGCCCCCGCCACCCCAACTGAAGTCATGGTTGCCCGGGATGCCGGGATTGCCCCGCCAGACAACGGCACGGACAATAGAGGGCTTGCCGTGCGACGGCCGACCGGAGACCACCATGAGCTTTTCTTTGCGAGCGCTCGCTGCGCTGCTGATCGCAACGCTGGGCGCAGGCCTGGCGCATGCGCAGGACGCGGGCCTGCAGGGCGACCGCGACAAGGTCAGCTACATGATCGGCATGGATGTGTCGAAGTCCGTGGGCCCGGCGATGCCGGACATGGACATGGCCGCGTTCGAGCGCGCGCTCGCCAACGGGCTTGCCGGCGGCAAGCCATTGATCGACGACGCGGCCGCGAAGCAGACCGCGCAGGTGCTGATGACGCGCATCGATGCGCGCAAGAGCGGCAAGGAATCCGCTGCCGTCGATCGCGAGAAGGTCGGCCTGTTGATCGGCGCCAACATCGGCCGTTCGCTGGCCGATATCCGCAGCGAAATCGAAATGCCGATGTTGTTGCGCGGACTCAAGGATTCGACCACGCCCGGGGCGAAGGTCCTGCTGGCCCCGGCCGAGGCGGATGCGTTGCGCGCGGGTTTCTCGGCACGCCTGACCGCGGCGAAGGCCGCGCAGAGGGTCGCGCTGGCGCAAGCGACGCTGAAGGAGGAAGAAGCCTTCCTCGCCAAGAACAAGTCGACGAAGGGCGTGTTTTCGACGCCTTCCGGGCTGCAGTACATGGTGTTGCGCCAGGGCAATGGCGCGCGTCCGAAACCCGGCCAGCGGGTCAAGGTCAACTACGAAGGCAAGCTGCTCGATGGCAGCGTCTTCGACAGTTCCTACGAGCGCGGCGAGCCCGCCGAGTTCGGCCTCAACCAGGTCATCGCCGGCTGGACCGAGGGCCTCGGCCTGATGCCGATCGGCGGCAAGTACCGCTTCTGGATCCCGGCCAAGCTCGGTTATGGCGAGCGGGGGACCCAGGGCATCCCGCCGAACTCCACCCTCACGTTCGATGTCGAATTGCTCGGTATCGAGTGACCGCGGCAACCGACCACGCCACCACACCATCCTGCCGCCGCGCCGCGTCGGCCCAATCCACCGCATTTCCCGGAGCTTGTCCCTGATGAAGCCTTTTGCCCGCGCCACGATCCTCGCCGTTGCCACCACGCTTGCGCTGGCCGCCTGCACCAAGCCCGCCGACAAGGCCGCCGCCGATGGCAAGACCGCGGAGGCCGGCAAGGACGCCGCCGCCAAGACCGGCTACCCCGGCCTGCCGACCGAGAAGGAGCAGGCCAGCTACATGATCGGCATGTCGATGGGCAAGCAACTCAGCGAGATCAAGGAAGACGTCAACGTCGATACCCTGGTCAAGGGCCTGCGCGCCTCGATCGCCGGCGAGAAGCTGCTGTTGACCGAAGAGCAGGCCAAGGAGATCGGCGAGGCGTTCGGCCAGCGCATGCAGGCCAAGCAGATCGCCAAGGCGATGGCGGAAGCCAAGGCCAACATGGAGAAGGGCCAGAAGGCGCTGGTCGAGAACGGCAAGAAGCCGGGCGTGGTGACCACGCCCTCCGGCCTGCAGTACCAGGTCGTGACCGAAGGCAAGGGACCGAAGCCCGGGGCCACCGACGGCGTCAAGGTGCATTACAAGGGCACCCTGCTCGATGGCAAGACCTTCGACAGTTCCTACGATCGCGGTCAACCCGCGGTGATGCCGCTGCAGGGCGTGATCCCGGGCTGGGCCGAGGGCCTGCAGCTGATGCCGGTCGGTTCCAAGTTCAAGTTCTGGATCCCGGCGCAGTTGGCATATGGCGAGCAGGGGCCGCCGACCATCGGCCCGAACCAGACGCTGGTCTTCGAAGTCGAACTGCTCGAAATCGTCAAGCAGCCGACCAAGTAAGCGCACAACGCGGCGGGCGCGCGTCGTTCGTGGCGCGCGCCTCCGCCAAGCCCTGCCGTAACGGAAACCTGTCATGCGCGTCTGCATCTTCGGCACCGGCTACGTCGGCCTGGTCAGCGGCACCTGCCTGGCCGAGGTCGGCCACGATGTGGTTTGCGTCGATGTCGATGCGGCCAAGGTGGCGGGCCTTGAACGTGGCGTGATCCCGATCTACGAGCCCGGCCTGAGCCCGATGGTCAAGGCCAACCACGCGGCCGGGCGCCTGCGCTTCACCACCGATGCGGCCGCGGGCGTGGCCCATGGCGATGTCATCTTCATCGCGGTCGGCACGCCGCCCGACCAGGACGGCAGCGCCGACCTGCAGTACGTGCTGGCGGTGGCCGGTGCCATCGGCAGGCACCTGCGCAAGCCGGCGGTGGTCGTGGACAAGTCGACGGTGCCGGTCGGCACCGCCGACAAGGTGCGCGCGACGATCGCGGCGGAACTCGCGGCACGTGGCCAGGCCATCGCATTCGACGTGGTCTCGAATCCCGAATTCCTGAAAGAGGGTGCTGCGGTCGAGGACTGCATGCGCCCGGACCGGATCGTGGTCGGCGCCGACAACCCGGCGGCGGTGGCGACCTTGAAGCGCCTGTATGCACCGTTCAACCGCAACCACGACCGCATCGTCGCGATGGACGTGCGTTCGGCCGAACTGACCAAGTACGCCGCCAACGCGATGCTGGCGACCAAGATAAGTTTCATGAACGAGATCGCCAACATCGCCGAGCAGGTGGGCGCCGATGTCGAGCACGTGCGCAAGGGCATCGGCTCGGATCCGCGCATCGGCTGGCACTTCATCTATCCCGGTGCCGGCTACGGCGGTTCCTGCTTTCCCAAGGACGTGCAGGCGCTCGCCCGCACGGCGCAGCAACATGGCGTGCAGCCGCGCCTGCTGGACGCGGTCGAAGCCGTCAACGAAGCGCAAAAGGGCCATCTGTTCGACTTGATGGCGCGCCATTACGGCGGCGAGGCCGCCCTGCGTGGCAAGACCGTCGCATTGTGGGGACTGGCGTTCAAGCCGAATACCGACGACATGCGCGAGGCATCGAGTCGCCGCCTGTTGCAGCAGCTATGGGACGTTGGCGCGCGCGTGCGCGCCTTTGATCCCGAGGCGATCGGCGAGACCCGCCGGATATTCGGCGAGCGCGCTGACCTGGCGTTGTGCGCGTCCTCCACCGACGCGCTGCAGGGCGCCGATGCGCTGGTCGTGGTCACCGAATGGAAGCAGTTCCGCAGCCCGGATTTCGCGATGCTGGCGGGTGCGCTGGCCGACCGGGTCGTGTTCGACGGGCGCAACCTGTACGAGCCGGCCGAGGTCGAGGCCGCCGGCCTGGCCTACTACGGCATCGGCCGCGGGCGTTCGCTGCGTTCGCCGGCATGATGGCGCCGCGATGAACGATGACGTGATCGAACAGCGCCTGATGGACCTGGAAATGCGGCTCGCCTTCCAGGAACAGGCCCTGCAGGACCTCAGCGACGCACTTGCGGCCGCGCGCGACGGCGAGTCGCGCAACGCGTTGCTGCTGCACCGGGCGCTGGAGGAACTGCGGCACATGCGCAGCGCGATGGCCGCCGGCCCATTGACCGGCGACGCCGCCAGCGAGCCGCCACCACCGCATTACTGAACCGACGACGCACGATGACCAATTCGCTACGCGACCAGTTGCTGGGCCTCGGTTTCAAGACCGCGCCAAAGCCCGAACGCAAGCCTGAAGACAGGCCGGCGCCCGGCAAGCCGCCGCAAGGCGCGCAACGTCGTGGCGGCAAGCCCGTGCGCACGGACGACCGCCAGCCGCGCAAGCCAGGCCCGCACGCCCCGGCATCGCAGAAGCCTGCGCAGGACAGGGCTGCGCAGAACAAGCCGCGCACGCGCGAAGACATCGACCTGGCCAAGGCCTATGCGATCCGTGCGCAGCGCGAGAAGGACGAGCGCATCGAGGCCGAGCGGCTGAAGCAGGAAGAGGCGCGCAAGCGCCGCGAGGCGAAGGCGAAGCTGGCCGGACTCATCGCCGGCAAGGGATTGAACGCGGCCGACGCGGAACACGTCCGCCATTTCGAGTACGGCGGCAAGATCAAGCGCATCCACGTGACCGCGGACCAGCTGAAGGCGCTCAATGCCGGTGAACTCGGCGTGCTCCAGCAGGACGGGCGTTACCTGCTGGTCACCGCGGCGCTGTTGGCGGAAGCCGAGGCGATCTTCGCGCCCGCGGTGGCGCTCAAGGTCGACCCGAACGCACCGGTTGAAGCGGATCCGTATGCCGACCCGCAGTACCAGGTCCCCGACGACCTGGTCTGGTAATCAGCCGGCGCTGTCCGAGGCCGCGACCACGCGGCCGATGCCTGCGGATTCGACGGCATCGCGCAGTGCCGCCAGCGGCACCGGCAGCGCCTCCAGCCCGATCCGGAAATGCAACTCGCCATCCGGCGTGCGCGAGGAATGGATCGATTCGAGGTTGACGCCGATGCGCTCGAATACTTCGAGCAGCGCGCGCAATGAACCGGGCCGGTCCTCCGGCAGGTACACGCTGAGGAAGCGCGTGCCCTGCAGGTCGGCCTGCAGGTAGCCCATGCGTTCGAAACCATGGCTGCGCGCGGCCAGTTCGTCGCTGCCGAACCAGGTGGCGGGGCCGTGCAGGAACCGGTCGCGCAGCACCGTGCGCGCTTCCTCGCTGCCGTCGGCGACCTGCGCGCGGAGCAGTGCGACCGCGTGGGACAACTGCCCGAGCATCGGCAGCACGTGCGGGTTGCCGAACTGGATGTCCTCGTAGATCGCCGGGTTGCCGGACAGGATCCGGCCGGTGACGGTCAGGTCGAGGTCGTGGCCGATCGTGCGCAAGGCGTGGAGCGCCGGCAGGCCACCGGCTGCCGGCGCGAGTTCCCGCAACACCGCGGCCTGCGCCATGTGCGATGCGTGCACGAGCCCCTGCACCAGCGCCATCGCGCGGTCGTGGGCGAGCGGCTCGATCTCCACGCAATCCGCCTGCAGTGCGTCCAGCAACGCATCGAGCCAAGGCGTCCAGCGATCCAGGCGGGCACGGCACACCGCCATCGTGCGGCCCTGCAAGGTCTCGATCTTCGGCGGCGCGGTCATCGGGTGCAGGCCGACCACTTCGGCGCGCGAACGCAGCATCGCCTCCACTGGTTGTTGCTTGATCGAGGTGAGGTCCAGCCAGAGCTTGCCGGCCTCGTTGCCGCCGCCAGCCGCGACGTATTCGTCGATGATCGCCACGGCGTCGCGGATCGGCGTGCTGAACACCAGCACGTCCGCCCGCAGGGCGAGGTCGCGCGGCGACAGCGCGGGGTCGCCGGCGGGGTCGCGGCCGATCACCTGCACGCCCATGCGCTCGCGCAGGAACCGCGCCAGCCAGCGCCCGAAGGCGCCCTGGCTGCCGACGATGCCGACCACCGGCGGCGCGCCCGACGGGGCCACGGCCACTGTCATTCCGGGTCGTAGTCCAGGTTCGCCGCCAGCCAGCGCTCGGCCTGCTGGAGGCTGGCGCCCTTGCGTCGCGCGTAGTCCTCGGCCTGTTCCTTCGACACCCGGCCGACCACGAAATACTGGCTGCCCGGATGGCTGAAGTAATAGCCGGACACCGCCGCGGTCGGCAGCATCGCGAAGCTCTCGGTCAATTGCATGCCCGCGTTCGCGCCGGCATCGAGCAACTGGAACAACGTGGCTTTCTCGCTGTGCTCCGGGCAGGCCGGGTAGCCCGGGGCGGGGCGGATGCCGCGATATTTCTCGGCGATCAAGGCATCGTTCCCGAGCGATTCGTCGGCGGCATAGCCCCAGGCGTCGGTGCGCACGCGCTGGTGCAGGCGTTCGGCCAGGGCTTCGGCCAGGCGGTCGGCGAGCGCCTTCAGCAGGATCGCGTTGTAGTCGTCGTGGTCGGCCTCGAAGCGGGCGACGTGCGCATCGATGCCGATGCCGGCGGTCACTGCGAACGCACCGATCCAGTCGCGCTTGCCGCTGTCCTTCGGCGCGATGAAATCGGCCAGGCAGAAATCCGGGCGCTCCACCGGCTTGTCGACCTGCTGGCGCAGGAAGTGCAGGGTGGTGGGCTGGCCCTCGGCATCGACGACCACGTCGTCGCCGACACTGTTCGCCGGCCACAGCCCGAACACCGCCTTCGCGGTGAGCCACTTCTCGCGGATGATCGTGTCGAGCATCGCGCGAGCGTCGCGGAACAGCTCGCTGGCCTGCGCGCCGACCACCGGGTCGGTCAGGATCGCCGGATACTTGCCCGCCAGTTCCCATGCCTGGAAGAACGGCGTCCAGTCGATGACCTCGACCAGGTCGTCCAGCGGATAGTCGGCGAACACATGCAGGCCCGGCATGTTCGGGGCGGGCGGATCGTAGTCGGCCCAACCGCCGTCGAAGCGTTGCCCGCGGGCCTTCTCCAGCGGCACCAGCCGCTTGGCGTCGCCGCGGTTGCGATGGCGCTGGCGGATATCGGCGTAGTCGGCGTCGTTGGCGGCCATGAACGGGCCACGCAGGTCCGGCGAGACCAGCGACTGCGCCACGCCGACCGCGCGCGAGGCGTCCTTCACCCACACCGTCGGCGACTTGTAATGCGGGTCGATCTTCAGCGCGGTGTGCGCGCGCGAGGTGGTCGCGCCGCCGATCATCAGCGGGACCGTGAAACCCTGGCGCTGCATCTCGCGCGCCACGTGGCTCATCTCTTCCAGCGAAGGCGTGATCAGGCCCGAGAGGCCGATGATGTCGGCGTTCTCGGCACGCGCGCGATCGAGGATCGCCTGCGCCGGCACCATCACCCCCATGTCGATCACTTCGAAGTTGTTGCAGGCCAGCACCACCCCGACGATGTTCTTGCCGATGTCGTGCACGTCGCCCTTGACCGTGGCCATCACGATCTTGCCGTTGTTCCTGCCGACGTCGCCGGTGCGCAGCTTCTCCGCTTCGATGAAGGGCAGCAGGTGCGCGACCGCCTTCTTCATCACCCGCGCGGACTTCACCACCTGCGGCAGGAACATCTTGCCGGCGCCGAACAGGTCGCCGACCACGTTCATGCCGTCCATCAGCGGGCCTTCGATCACGTCCAGCGGTCGCGTCGATTGCTGGCGCGCTTCCTCGGTGTCGGTCTCGATCCAGGCGTCGATGCCGTGCACCAGCGAATGGCTCAGGCGTTCGCGCACCGGCTTGTCGCGCCAGCGCAGGTCTTCGACCTTCTTCTCGCCCTTCTTGCCCTTGAAGCGGTCGGCGATCTCCAGCAGGCGTTCGGTGCCGTCCGCCCGGCGATTCAGCACCACGTCCTCCACCCGCTCGCGCAGGTCGGCGTCGAGGTCGTCGTACAGGGGCAGGGCGCCGGCGTTGACGATGCCCATGTCCATGCCGGCGCGGATCGCGTGGTACAGGAACACCACGTGGATCGCCTGCCGCACCGGTTCGTTGCCGCGGAAGCTGAAGCTGACGTTGGAGACGCCGCCGGAGATATGGCTCTGCGGGAAGCGGCGCTTGAGTTCGCGCGCCGCCTCGATGAAATCGACGGCGTAGTTGTCGTGTTCCTCGATGCCGGTGGCGATCGCGAACACGTTGGGGTCGAAGATGATGTCTTCTGGCGGAAAGCCGATCTTTTCCGTCAGCAGCTTGTAGGCGCGCGAACAGATCTCGACCTTGCGTTCGATGCTGTCGGCCTGGCCGACTTCGTCGAAGGCCATCACCACCACCGCCGCGCCATGGCGGCGCACCAGGCGCGCCTGGCGGAGGAATTCGGCTTCGCCTTCCTTCATCGAGATCGAGTTGACGATGCCCTTGCCCTGCAGGCATTTCAGCCCGGCCTCGATCACGCTCCACTTCGAACTGTCGACCATCACCGGGATGCGCGCGATGTCCGGCTCGGCGGCGATCAGGTTGAGGTACTCGACCATCGCCTTTTGCGAGTCGAGCATGCCCTCGTCCATGTTGACGTCGAGCACCTGCGCGCCGTTCTCCACTTGCTGGCGCGCTACCACCACGGCTTCGTCCAGCCGGCCTTCCAGGATCAGCTTCTTGAATTGCGCGCTGCCGGTGACGTTGGTGCGCTCGCCGACGTTGATGAAGTTCGATTCCGGGGTGATCTGCAGCGGTTCCAGGCCGCTGAGCCGGGTGTTGCGGGCCAGCCTCATGCGACGTCCGCCAGTTGCGGGATCGCGCGCGGCGGCAGGCTGGCCACGGCGCCGGCGATCGCGGCGATATGCGCGGGCGAGGTGCCGCAGCAGCCGCCGACGAGGTTCAGCATGCCCGCCTCCGCGAACTCGCGCAGCACGCCGGCCATGTCCTCCGGGGTTTCGTCGTAGCCGCCGAAAGCATTCGGCAAGCCGGCGTTCGGATGGCAGCTGACATTGGTGTCGGCGACCTGGGCGAGCACGTCGATGTGCTGGCGCAGGTCCTTCGCGCCGAGCGCGCAGTTCAATCCGATCGCCAGTGGCTGGGCATGGCGCAGCGAGTACCAGAAGGCCTCGGCGGTCTGGCCCGAGAGGGTGCGTCCGGAGGCGTCGGTGATCGTCCCGGAAATCATCACCGGCAGTCGCGTGCCGAGCGTCGCGAACACGTCGTCGATGGCGAACAGCGCGGCCTTGGCGTTGAGGGTGTCGAACACGGTCTCGACCATCAGGATGTCGGCGCCGCCTTCGATGAGGCCGTGCGCGGCCTCGCGATAGGCCTCGGCGAGTTCGTCGAAGGAGGTCGCGCGGAAGCCGGGACGGTTGACGTCCGGGCTCAGCGAGGCGGTGCGGCTGGTCGGTCCGAGAACCCCGATGACGAAGCGCGGCCTCGCCGGATCGGTGGCTTCGGCGGCGTCGCACTCGATGCGTGCGAGGCGTGCGCCCTCGCGGTTGAGCTCGCGCACCAGGTGCTGCAGCCGGTAGTCGGCCAGCGAGATGCTGGTCGAGTTGAACGTATTGGTCTCGACCAGGTCGGCGCCAGCCTCGAGGTACTGGCGGTGGATGTCGCGGATGATCTCGGGCCGGGTCAGGGTCAGCAGGTCGTTGTTGCCGCGCTGGTCGTGGCTTTCGCAGCCGCAGCCCGCGCCGTGGGCATGGCCGTCGCCGGAGAACAGGCGGTCGTAGCCTTCGGCGAAGCGCTCGCCGCGGTAGTCGGCTTCCTGCAGCTCGTGGCGCTGGATCATGGTGCCCATCGCGCCGTCGATGACCAGGATGCGCTCGCGCAGCGCGCCTTCGAGTGCGGCCACGCGGCCGGGGTGCAGCCAGGGCAGTTCGTTCATGGCTTGGTCCCGAGCAGCGACATGACCTCGAAATGCGGTGGGCGGCGTTCGCGGGTGACGGTTTCCGCGCTGGCGATGGTCAGGCCTGCCTTCTCGGCGAACTTGCGCAGTTCCTTCTCGCTGAAACCGAGGTTCACGTGGCCATAGGCTTCGACCACCGAGCGATGTTCGTGCCTGGCCAGGCTGGACAGCAGCAGGCGCCCGCCCTTGCGCAGCACGCGCGCGGCCTCGGCCACTGCCTGCGCCGGCTTCACCGAATACGTCAGCGCATGCATCAGTACGACCAGATCGAAGCTGGCGTCCTTGAATGGCAGCGCGTGCATGTCGCCTTCGCGCACTTCCACGTTCGGGTAGCGGCGCAGGCGTTCGCCTGCGGCGGCCACCACCCGCGTGCTGGTGTCCACGCAGACGTAGCGATGCGCGTGCGGGGCCAGCAGTTCCGCCAGTACGCCGTCGCCGGAGGCGATGTCGAGCACGTCGCCGGGGGCCAGCAGTGGCAGCGCGGTCCGCGCCAGCGCCTCCCAGGTGCGGCCGGGCGAATAGTGGCGCTCCATGTCGCCGGCCACGCTGTCCGCCCAGTTCTGGTCGGCCGCGCGCATCGCCAGTACCGCCGGCACGCGCTCGGCGTCCTGGCGCAGCAGCGGGTCATCGCTGCCGCTGCTGATCGACTGCCATAACGCGCGTTGCGCGGGGTCGAGCGCGGCGTGGTCGAAACGGTAGTAAGCGGAGACGCCGGCGCGACGATCGCGCACGATCCCGGCCTCCTTGAGCTTGGCCAGGTGCGTGGACACGCGCGGCTGCGCCAGCTGGGTGATCGCCGAGAGTTCGGCCACCGTCAGTTCCTCGCCCTCGAGCAGGGCGAGCAGGCGCACGCGGGTGGCGTCCGCGAACACTTTCAGCCGTGACGACCAGCCTTCCAGATCCATTTATATCTTTCCATCGCGATTCGGAGATAAGTGTCGTGCGCCCGGGCCCGTGGGTCAAGCGATGTCCAGCGGTGGCCATGCCGGCGGTGGGGTTTTGCAATGTCGCGGCGGTACAATTGGTATCGATTGCAACGATGCGGAGCGCGCCGTGGAGTTTGGTTTCAGCGAAGAGCAACTGATGCTGCAGGACGTGGCCCGGCGGATCGCCCAGGAGAAGATCGCGCCGAGCGCGGAACACCACGATCGCAGCGGCGAATTCCCCCTCGACAACATCCGCACGCTGGGCGAGAACGGCCTGATGGGCATCGAGGTGCCGGCCGAGTACGGCGGTGCCGGCATGGATCCGATCGGCTACGTGCTGGCGATGGTGGAGATCGCCGCGGCGGACGCCGCCCACAGCACGATCGTGTCGGTCAACAACTCGCTGTTCTGCAACGGCATCCTGACCTTCGGCACCGAGGCGCAGAAGCAGTTGTACGTGCGCGCGATCGCCGAAGGCCGCGAGATCGGCGCGTTCGCGCTGACCGAGCCGCAGTCCGGTTCCGATGCGACGGCGATGCGCTGCAAGGCGACCCGGCAGGCCGACGGCAGCTACGTCATCAACGGCAAGAAGAGCTGGATCACCTCCGGCCCGGTGGCCAAGTACATCGTGCTGTTCGCGATGACCGACCCGGACAAGGGCGCGCGCGGGATCAGCGCGTTCATGATCGACGCCGACCGCGCCGGCTTCCACCGCGGCAAGACCGAACCGAAGCTCGGCATCCGCGCCTCCGCGACCTGCGAGATCGAATTCACCGACTACGTGGTCCAGCCCGGCGAACTGCTGGGCGAGGAAGGCCACGGGTTCAAGATCGCGATGAGCGTGCTCGATGCCGGCCGCATCGGCATCGCCTCGCAGGCGATCGGCGTGGCCCGCGCCGCCTACGAGGCGACCCTGTCCTACGTGAAGGAGCGCAAGGCCTTCGGCCAGCCGATCGGCGCGTTCCAGATGACCCAGGCCAAGATCGCCGACATGAAGTGCAAGCTGGATGCCTCGCTGCTGCTGACGCTGCGAGCGGCATGGCTGAAGGGGCGGGGCAAGCGCTTCACCAACGAAGCATCGATCGCCAAGCTGACCGCCTCCGAGGCGGCGATGTGGATCACCCACCAGGCGCTGCAGATCCACGGCGGGATGGGCTACTCGAAGGAAATGCCGATCGAGCGCTACTTCCGCGACGCCAAGATCACCGAAATCTACGAAGGCACCAGCGAGATCCAGCGCCTGGTGATCGCCCGCCACGAAACCGGCCTGCGCTGACGCAATCCCATGACCAGGA
Organism: Thermomonas sp.; assembly: GCA_035456065.1. Lineage (GTDB taxonomy): Bacteria > Pseudomonadota > Gammaproteobacteria > Xanthomonadales > Xanthomonadaceae > Thermomonas. Next base: position 109,672 of record DATIDW010000026.1, read on the forward strand.
TGGCCGCGCCGTGCGCGGCCATCGCCCATTGGAGCCATCGATACCATGAAGACACCCGCCGTGACCCCCGACACCGACCACCTGCCGCCGATCCTGGCCGCGCTGCGCAAGCGTTTGCCGAAGGCGCGCCAAGCCGCGGCGGAGTCATTCGCCACCGCCTTCTACCGGCGCATGGACGCCGCCGAGTACGCGCAGCACGGGGCCGACGGTTGGGCCGCGCTGGTCGCCGGCATGCTCGAGTTCGTGGGCCAGCGCAAGCCAGCCCACGCCAACATCCGCCTGTTCAACCCGAACATGAAGGAACACGGTTGGGAGTCGGCGCACACGGTGGTGCAGATCGCCAACGACGACATGCCCTTCCTGGTCGATTCGGTGACCATGGCGCTGGCCGAGCAGGGCATCGGCGTGCACGTGCTGGGGCATCCGGTGATCCCGCTGGCGCGCGACAAGGCCGGCAAGCTCACCGGCGTCGGCAGCGGCGCGCGCGAGTCGCTGATGCACCTGGAGATCGACCGCCAGTCGCAGGCGGCGATCGCGACGATCACCGGCGACCTGCGTCGCGTGCTCGACGACGTGCGCGCGATCGTTGCCGACTGGCAGCCGATGCAGGCGCGCATGCGCGGCGTGGCGGAGGAGATGGCCTCGCGCCGCATGCCGGTGTCCGAGCAGGGCCGCAGCGAGGCGCAGGAGTTCCTGCGCTGGGCGGCCAGCGACCACTTCACCTTCCTCGGCTACCGCGAGTACAAGGTCCAGACCGTGCCTGGCAAGGGCCGGGGCAAGGACGAGGTGCTGGTTGCCGTCGAGGACAGCGGCCTGGGCCTGCTGCGCGGCAAGGACGCCGGCAAGCCGCGCCTGCTGAAGTCGCTGGCGGCGTACTACATGCCTCAGAGCGGTTCGGTGGACGCGTTGATCCTGACCAAGACCAACGCGCGCTCGACCGTGCACCGCCCGGGCTACATGGACTACATCGGCGTGCTCGGCTTCGACGCCAAGGGCCGGCCGACCAGCGAGCAGCGGTTCCTGGGCCTGTACACCTCCAGCGCGTACAACCGGCGCCCGTGGGACATCCCGGTGGTGCGCCAGCGCCACGACTACGTGATGCGCCAGTCCGGGCTGGAACCGGACAGCCACAGCGGCAAGGCGTTGCGCCACATCCTGGAAACCCTGCCGCGCGACGAGTTGTTCCAGTCCAGCGAGGAGCAGTTGTTCCGCACCGGCATGGGCATCCTGGGCCTGCAGGAGCGCGTGCGCAGCCGCCTGTTCCTGCGCCGCGACCGCTATGGACGCTACTTCTCCGCGCTGGCCTACATCCCGCGCGAACGCATGAGCACGCAGGTGCGCCACAAGATCGAGGCGATGCTCAAGCGCGCGCTCGACGGCGAGCAGGTCGACACCAACGTCACCATCGGCGAGTCGCCGCTCGCGCAATTGCACATCATCGTCCGCACCCGCGGCAGCGAGCCGATGGAGGTCGACCTGCCGGCGCTGGAGAACAAGCTCGCATCGATCGTGCGCGACTGGCGCGACGAGCTGCGCGAGCAACTGGTCAAGCGCCACGGCGAGGAAACCGGCCTGAAGCTGGCGGATCGCTACGGCCGCGCCTTGCCTGCCGGCTACATCGAGGAAGTCAGCCCGGCCATCGCCAGGGCCGATGTCGAGCACCTGGCCGCGCTGACCGGGCCGGACGACCTGCGCCTGTCGCTGTACCGCTCGCGGCGGAACCATGGCGGGTTGCGCTTCAAGCTGTATCGGCAACTGGACGACATCCCGCTGTCGGATGCGCTGCCGATGATGGAGAACATGGGCCTGCGGGTGATCTCCGAGCATCCGTACCGGGTCGATGCGGCGGACGGGCTGGCCTATATCCAGGACTTCGAGGTCGAGTCGCTGCAGGGCGACCTGGACGTGGATGCGATCGACGAGGACTTCGAGGATGCATTCGCGCGGATCTGGCGCGGCGAGGCCGAGAACGACGGCTTCAACCGGCTGATCCTGGCGGCCGGCCTGTCCTGGCGCCAGGTGGCGATGCTGCGCAGCTACTGCAAGTACCTGCTGCAGGTCGGGGTGCCGTTCTCGCAGAGTTACATGGAGGCGACGCTGGCGCGCTACCCGCTGCTGGCGCGCCTGCTGGTGGAACTGTTCGAGGCGCGCTTCGACCCGCGCACCGGCAGCGAGAGCGATGCCGAGATCAAGCGCGGCATGAGCCGCTTCGGCGCCCAGTTGAAATCGCTTGCCGCCGATGACGAGGCGGCGATGAACGCGCTGAAGTCGGTGGTCGAGGCGCGCGCCAAGGGCCGCAATGCGCAGGTGGATGCCGCGCGCGGTGCGTTGCTCGGCCTGATGGACCGGGTGTCCAGCCTCGACGAGGACCGCATCCTGCGCAGCTTCATCGGGGTCATCGATGCGACCCTGCGAACGAGTTACTACATCTCGTACGAGGATGGCCTGCGCAAGGACGGTGGCCCTGCCGACTACGTCAGCTACAAGCTGGATTCGGCGAAGGTTCCGGACCTGCCGAAGCCGCGCCCGTATCGCGAGATCTGGGTGTGCGGCCCGCGCGTCGAGGGCATCCACCTGCGCTTCGGGCCGGTCGCGCGTGGCGGCCTGCGCTGGTCGGATCGCCGCGAGGATTTCCGCACCGAAGTGCTGGGCCTGGTGAAGGCGCAGATGGTGAAGAACACGGTGATCGTGCCGGTGGGCAGCAAGGGCGGCTTCATCTGCAAGCAGCCGCCGAACCCGGCAGTGGACCGCGATGCGTGGTTCGCCGAGGGCGTGGCCTGCTACAAGCGCTTCATCAACGGCCTGCTCGATGTCACCGACAACCTGGCCGCCGACGGCACGCTGCTGCCGCCTGCGGGGGTGGTCCGCCACGACGGCGACGACCCCTACCTGGTGGTCGCCGCGGACAAGGGCACCGCGACCTTCTCCGACATCGCCAACGGCATCGCCCAGGCGCATGGCTTCTGGCTGGACGACGCGTTCGCGTCGGGCGGCTCGGTCGGCTACGACCACAAGGGCATGGGCATCACCGCGCGCGGCGCGTGGGAATCGGTCAAGCGCCACTTCCGCGCGCTCGGCCGCGACATCCAGGCCGAGGATTTCACCTGCACCGGCATCGGCGACATGTCCGGCGACGTGTTCGGCAACGGCATGCTGCTGAGCAGGCACATCCGCCTGGTGGCCGCGTTCGACCATCGCCACATCTTCATCGACCCGAACCCGGATGCCGCGAAGACCTTCAAGGAACGCGCGCGCCTGTTCAAGCTGCCGCGCTCGAGCTGGGAGGATTACGACAAGGCGCTGATCGGCAAGGGCGGCGGCGTGTGGCCGCGCAGCGCGAAGTCGATCCCGCTGTCGGCGGAGGCGAAGGCGGCGCTCGGCATCGACACCGATGTGGCCTCGATGAGCCCGAACGAACTGATGAACGCGATCCTGCGCGCGCCGGTCGACCTGCTGTGGAACGGCGGCATCGGCACCTACGTGAAGTCGAGCCGCGAGAGCCATGCCGACGCCGGCGATCGCGCCAACAACGGCCTGCGCGTGGACGGCGGGCAATTGCGTTGCAAGGTGGTGGGCGAGGGCGGCAACCTCGGCCTGACCCAGCTGGGCCGCATCGAGGCGGCGTTGCACGGCGTGCTGCTCAACACCGATTTCATCGACAACTCCGCTGGTGTCGACACCTCCGACCACGAGGTGAACATCAAGATCCTGCTCAATGGCGAGGTCCAGAAGAAGAAGCTGAAGCTGGCCGACCGCAACAGCCTGCTGGCGTCGATGACCGACGAAGTCGCGCAGTTGGTGCTCAACGACAACTACCGCCAGAACCAGGCGATCAGCCTGATGGAGCGGATGAGCGTGTCGCGGCTGGGTTCCAAGCAGCACTTCATCCGCACGCTCGAGTCGCAGGGGCTGCTCGACCGCCAGATCGAGTTCCTGCCGAGCGACGCGGAAATCGCCGAGCGCAGGACGCGTGGCCAGGGCCTGACCCGGCCGGAACTGTCGGTGCTGCTGTCGTATTCCAAGCTGGTCGCGTTCCAGCAGTTGCTGGAGTCCGACGTGCCCGAGGACGCCTACCTGTCCAAGGAGCTGGAGCGCTACTTCCCGCAGCCGCTGCAGGCCAAGTACGCGAAGTCGATGCAGCAGCATCGCCTGAAGCGCGAGATCATCGCCACCGCGGTCACCAACTCCACGATCAACCGGATGGGCGCGACCTTCCTGCTGCGCATGCAGGAAGACAGTGGGCGTTCGCCCGGCGAGGTGGCCAAGGCGTTCACCATCACCCGCGAAACACTGGACGCACGCGAGCTCTGGGCACAGATCGATGCGCTCGACGGCAAGGTCGCCGAGTCGGTGCAGATCGACGCGTTGCAGGTGATCTGGGAGATCCAGCGAAGCTTCACCCGCTGGCTGCTGTCGCGCCCCGGCGCGATCCCGGACATCACCAGCGCGGTGGCCCGCTACCACGATGGCTTCCGCGACATCCGCTCCGGCGAAGGCATCCTGCCCGCGTCGCAACGCCCTGCCTACGAGGCCAGCCGCAAGGCGTGGCGGAGTGGTGGGGTGCCGGCCGCGCTGGCCGACCAGCTGGCGGCACTGCCGTACCTGGAGGCGAGTCCGAACATCATCGAGCTGGCGCGCGAGCGCAAGCTGCGCGCAGTCGAAGTCGCGAAGGTCTATTTCCGCCTGGGCGACGCGCTGCGCGAGCCGTGGCTGCAGGAACAGATCGATGCGTTGAAGGTCGATGGCCGCTGGCACGCGGTCGCACGCGGCGTGTTGCGCGACGAGCTGTCGACCCAGATGCGCACGCTGACCGACCAGGCGCTGGCGATACCGGGCAAGGACGCCGAGGCCAGGGTGGCGGCGTGGATGTCCCGCGATGACCAGACCCTGCGGTTCACCCTGTCCATGCTCAACGAATTGGCCGCGCAGAAGTCGCTGGACTACCCGACGGCGTCGGTCGCGGTGCAGCGCCTGGCGCAGTTGGCGAGCCGGGGTTGAGCCGGATGCGTCGAGTCGATGGCAGATCGGCATCGACTCGACGCGACGCGCCGGCGTCGCTGCATGGCGGTATGCTCGCCCCATGAGCACGCTTCGACTTGCCCTGCTTGCCAGCCCCGCCGAGGAGGCGCAGGCGGCGCTTCGCTCACTCTCCGCGTTGCATCCAACGCATGCACCCGAGGACGCCGATGTCATCGTCGCCCTCGGCGGCGACGGCTTCATGCTGCAGACCTTGCATCGGCACGGTGCGTCGGGCACGCCGGTGTACGGCATGAAGCTCGGCACGGTCGGCTTCCTGATGAACCAGCATCGGCCCGAGGATTTGCACGAGCGCATCGCCAACGCGGAGCCGGCGGTGCTGCATCCGCTGGAGATGCTCGCGCAGACCGAATCCGGCACGACCGTGGGTTCGCTGGCCTACAACGAGGTGTCGCTGCTGCGGCAGACCCGCCAGGCCGCGCACGTGTCGATCGAACTCAATGGCGACGTGCGCCTGGACGAGCTGATCTGCGACGGCGTGATGCTGGCCACGCCGGCCGGCAGCACCGCCTACAACTTCTCCGCGAACGGGCCGATCCTGCCGCTCGGCGCCAACGTGATGGCGCTGACGCCGATCGCGCCGTTCCGGCCGCGTCGCTGGCGCGGCGCCGTGCTGAAGTCGGGCACCGAGGTGCGCTTCCGCGTGCTCGACCCGCACAAGCGCCCGGTCAGCGCCACCGCCGATTCGCACGAGGTCCGCGACGTCATCGACGTGCTGGTGCGCGAACAGCGCGAACGCAGCGTGACCCTGCTGTTCGATCCCGAGCACAACCTCGAGGAACGCATCATGATCGAGCAGTTCACCGTCTGATCGCACCTCCGGGCCCCGACGCATCGCAGCGCCTGCGACCCGGATCGCCGACAATGCCGACATGCCGGAACCCGTCGCCATCCTGACCGTCGCCATCACCGCGCGTGCGCTGTTCCACATGGAGGACAGCCACGGCCTGTTCGAGGCCGAAGGCGTCAAGGCATACGCCGAGTTCCAGCGCGCGCGCGAGGACGACGTGCTGGAGCCGGGCATCGCGTACCCGCTGGTGCGCAAGCTGCTGGCGCTGAACCAGGGGACGCCCGTGGACGCGCCGCGGGTCGAGGTCATCCTGCTGTCGCGCAACTCCTCGGACACCGGCCTGCGCGTGTTCAATTCGATCCAGCACCATGGCTTGGACATCCGCCGCGCCACCTTCACTTCCGGCGCGCCGGTGTGGCCCTACATCGTGCCGTTCGGCGCGCAGCTGTTCCTGTCCGCCAATCCGGAGTCGGTGCGTAGCGCGCTCGAAGCCGGCGTCGCCGCGGCGACGATCCTGCCGGCACGCGCCCCTGAGTCGCCGCACGACCAGTTGCGCATCGCGTTCGATGGCGATGCCGTGCTGTTCGGCGACGAGAGCGAGCGCGTCTCGCGCGAGCACGGGGTCGAGGCGTTCGGGCGGCACGAACGCGAACGCGCGCGCGAACCGCTGTCGGGCGGTCCGTTCCGCGGTTTCCTGTCCGCGCTGCACGACCTGCAGGCGGCGTTCCCGCGCGGCACCACATCGCCGATCCGCACCGCGCTGGTCACCGCGCGCTCGGCACCGGCGCACGAACGGGTGATCCGCACCTTGCGCGACTGGGAGGTGCGGCTGGACGAGGCGCTGTTCCTCGGCGGGCGCGGCAAGGGTCCGTTCCTGCAGGCCTTCGGCGCCGACATCTTCTTCGACGACTCGCCGCACAACATCGACTCGGCGCGCCGGCACGTGGCGGCCGGGCACGTGCCGCACGGCGTCGCCAACGAACCTGCGCCGTAGCGCCGGTCACTCCTCCGGGAGGTCGATCCCGGTCAGTTTCCAGCCCAGGCCGATGCGGCTGAACTCGAATACCACCGGCTGGCCTTCGGCGTTCTGCACGGTGGCGGTGAACAGCGAGGGCGACACGTAGCCGGTCTTCGCGTCCTTCAGCGGGTCGATCGCGCGCGCCTTGCCAGCGGCGTCCGTATCGCCGGTCACTTGCCTGGCCAACGCGGTACCCCGCAGCAGGGTCGCCACGCCGACCGGCGACACCATCGCGTCGATCGCAGGCTTGGAGATGAGGTCGGTGACGCCGGCGATGGCATCCGTGGTGCTGCCGGTGCCGGCCCGTTCGATGATGCCGCGGGCGATGCGCGCCTGGAGCTGCGGGCGCACGTTCTCGCGCAAGCGGTCGAAGTCGACGAAGCGCCACAGTTCGCCATAGTTGCCGCTGGCCACCACGTTGCGGATGCCGTTGATCGCCAGCCACGGGCCGGCGGCGACGAATGCCAGCAATGCGAGCAGGATCAGCGCCGCGATGGCGAGCAGCCACTTGGTCTTCTTGGTCATCGGTACATCCCTTGCAGGCCTGCGTGCATCCTGCGCAAACGACGACGGCCGGGCAAGCCCGGCCGTCGCGCGCGTATCGCCTGGATCAGAAGCGCGCGCCGCGTTCCCGCGCCTCGATCGGTGCCATCCGCCCCTGGTCGTTGAGCTCCAGGTGCCTGACTTCGAACGGCGCGCCGTAGCCGGCGGGCAGGTGCGTGCGCGCGAACTGCAGGACCAGCATGCCGTCGCCGGCGTCCATCCAGGCCGCGGCATGCGCCTGCGACACCGGCCGCAAGCTGCCGTCCTTCGCAGTGGCATACAGCGTGCCGTGCGCTTCGTAGCGGCCGGGCGATGCGGCCTCCACCGGCAGCGACACCCGCAGGTTGGCGGCGTCGACTCCGAACAGGCCGGCGAAGCGCGCGGTCGGTTGCGCCACCGCGAACGCCGTGCGTGCGTCGCGCGGCACGTCGCCGACCTCGCCGAACACCTGCAGTTCCCACAGGCCCTGCGCCGTGCCGGCGCTGGCTGGCACGGTGAACACGGCTTCCTGGCCGCCACCCGCGGCATCGCTGACGGTCACCGGCTGGCTGCTGCCATCCGGTGCGACCAGCAGGGCCTGCGAGGCCACGCCGGCCCGTCGGCCCGCGTCGGTGGCGCCGATGGCGACGCGCATGCGGTTGCCGGCCAGGGCGTGGTTGCGGTCGGCCCGCGCGAACAGCACGCGGTCGCTGGTGGGCTCGAACACGTGCACGACGTAGCGGCCACGCGCATTGGCAGCGCGCAGCAGTTGGCGGCCCGCGCCGCTGCCGTCGCCCAGGCGGATGACCTGGGTGCCGGCGCTCGCATCCATGCCAGCCTTGCGCAGGGCCTCGGCGTCGGCGGCCTGGGCGATGCCGACCTTGCGGGCGCCGGCGCTGACCGAGAAATCGCCGGCGCGCAGGCCGGCGCTGCCTGTCGCCGGACTGATGCGGATCAGCGCGCCGGGGGCGGTGGTCCGCAACGGCACGCCGCGCCGGAGCTCGGTGTCCTCCACCGTCATCCAGTACTCGCGGCTCTCGGCCAGGAACGGGGCGCTGTCGGCGAGGGCGGCATCCGGATCGAGCGCCCACGAGAACGCGACAGGCTTGCGTTCGATGGCGCCGCCCGGCGCGGGCAGGACCGCGAGCCGTTGCGGGACCTGGTCGGACGCGCCGGCGGGCAGCAACGGCTGCGCAGCGTTGGCGATGCCGGCGGCGAAGAGGGTGGTGAATGCGGCCAGGGCCGCGACACGAAGGATCGATGTGCGCATGGTCAAGGCCTCACTTCATGTCGTTGCGGAGGATGGTGTCCAGGCCGAAGCAGGCGCGCCGGCTCTGGTTGTGGCTCAGCGGTTCGCTGCCGGCCATGCGGGTCTTGTCCTGGAACCACACGCTGCCCGCCGCGGACTGGCTGCTGCAGTTGAGGAAGCCATCGGAACAACTGTTGAGCCAGTTCTGGGTGGTCTCCAGGCCGACGTTCTCGGCGTAGCCGGCGCAGTAGCTGTCGCCGTCCCAGATCGCGGAGTCGACGTCGGTGCCGACCACGCTGCGGAACAGTTTCGGCAGCGCGGGGCGCCCGCTGGTGCCGTACAGGTTGTTGGCGTTGTAGGTCGCCATCCAGCTGACCTGCTGCATGCGCACGGCATCGGACTTGTAGCCGAGCAGCCAGCCGAGCGAGGTTTCGAACACATTACCGTTGGTCACGGCGTCGGCCAGCGGGGTGCCGGCGGAGGACGGCGCAAGCGCGTTCACGCGCACGATCCTGTTGATGATGTTCGGATAGCGGCTGTCGTAGGTGGGATTGGACATGATCCAGCGGACGACATTGCCGCCGTTGGAATGGGTGATCACGATCAGCCGGGTGATGCCCTTGGCATTGATGAAGGTGGTCAGCTGCCCGGCCAGGCAACCGGCGGCGCGGCTGTCCCACATGTACTGGTTGAAGTCGCAGTTGATGACCACGTAGTTGGCCGGGTTGGCCAGGCCATTGCGGACGTTGTTGACCATGGCCGGCTGCCAGTAGTCCTGGTAGGCATTGGTCTGGCTGCCGGTGCCGTGGACGAAGGCGACGCCGGTGACATCGGCGGCGTAGGCGTTTGGAACAGCGAACAATGCGGCGCAGGACAACAGCGCGGCGAGTGCGTGGTTGCGCATGGACTCTCCCCAGTCTGGAGCCGCGTCGCCCGCGGCGGGCGTGATGCAGCGCCCCCACGCCGGCATCGGGATCGAGCATACGCAGCGGTATGGGAATGTCATGACGCACTGCGACAGGCGTCACGTTTCGTGGCGGCGCTCAGTCCAGCGCGTGGGCGATCTCGTCGCCCCAGGCCTGCAACCGGTCGAGCAATGCCAGCCTGCCGCGGTCGACTGCATGAGCGAGGCGCAGTTGCGCAATCTCGGCGTTGAATTGCTCGAAGCTGGCCTCGGACAGGCCGTTGTCGGCCTGCAGCCGCTTCCGCCGATAGTCGTCCCAGCGCGTGCGTTCCGCCGGCAACAGGCTGTCCGGCCAGTTGCGCGCGCGATAGCGGAACAGCAACTCCGGCAGCCGCGCGTCGCGGAACGCGTACTGCGCCTTCGCCAGCAAATGCGCCGGGGTGCCGCGCACCTGCGCGATCAGCCGCTTGTCGCCGTCGCCGATGAAGCCGCCGTAGAGCGCGGCATCGACGTCGACGTTCTCGGCCGGGCGTTCGCGCGCGAATACGCGACGGACTTTCTCGGCAAGCGCTGGCCCGGCCGCGCGGATGCGCGCCGCGCGCGCCAGCACGGCATCCTGGTCGATCGCCAGCCTGTCGAAGTCGCCATCGCGCAGGTGGTCCCACGCGACCAGTGCCGGGCTCTTGTTGGTGTGCACGGTCTTCAGCGGCACGCGCCGTTCGCCCTCGGGCAGGTCGGCCTGGCGGATGTACAGGCGTTCGGTGATGGCCTCGGCATCGAGGTCGAGCAGGCCGTCGGGATCCTCCGCCAAATCGAACACGATCACCTGCGAGTCGATCTGCGGATGCCGCGCCAGCGGGATGACGGGTGCCGCGCAGAGGCGCGAGGCCGGGAAGCGCTGCGACACGTGCAGCAGCGGCGTCATCGCCACCACGTCCAGCAAGGACGCCGCATGGCGCTTGTCGCGCAGGCGCAGCGCGTAGTCCCACAGCCGCGGCTGGGCTTGCCGGAACAGGCGGGCCAGGCCGACCGTCGCGCGCACGTCGCTCAAGGCCTCATGGGCGTCGCCGATGCGCAGGCCATTGTCCTCGGCCAGGTGTTCCAGCCTGAAGCTGGTGCCGCCGCCATCCTCGCGTTGCCGCCAGGCGATGCCGTCCGGGCGCAGCGCATGCATCAGGCGCAGTGCATCCAGCAGGTCCCAGCGCGAATTGCCGCCACGCCATTCGCGCTCGTAGGCATCGTGGAAATTGCGGTACAGGCCATGGCGGACGAATTCGTCGTCGAAGCGCAGCGAGTTGTAGCCGAGGCTGCAGGTCTCCGGGCGCGCCATCTCATCGACGATGCGGGCGAAGGCTTCGGCTTCGTTGACGCCATCGCGCAGGGCGTCCTGCGGGGCGATGCCGGTGATCAGGGTGGCGACGGGCGAAGGCAGCAGGTCGTTGGCCGGCTGCACGAAGAAGCTGACCGGTTCGTCGACCTGGTTGAGGTCGGCATCGGTGCGGATCGCGGCGAACTGGGCGATGCGGCTGCGGCGCGGATCGGCGCCGAAGGTTTCGAGGTCGTAGAACAGGAAGCTGGCGGCCATGTGCGCATTGTAGGAGCGGCTTCAGCCGCGAGGCGTAGGAATTCAGGCCGATCGAGTCGTTCCTACAGCGGATCGAGCCGGGCCAGCACCGCCGCATCCAGCGCGTCCCAATCGACCTTGTCCAGCGACGACAGGCCGCGGGTGGCATCCTCGAGCAATTCGCGCTGCACCTCGCTGCGATGCAGTGCGATCGAATAAGGGATGCGCATGAAGCTGACCATCGCGTAGTGCGGGACGAAGCGGCCGGGGTGGCGATCCTGCAGCGCCAATTCGAGCTGGCGTTGCAGCAGGAAGCCGGAATCGTCCACCTTGTCGCGCATCTCGATGTAATTCTCCAGCGCCATCTGCTGGATCGCCTCAGCATCGGGCTTACGCTGCGCCTCGAACGCGGCGAAGGCCTCGGCCAGTGATGCCGATGTGTCGAGATGGTCGGCCAGGGCCACGCAATCCTCGAACGCGCAGTTCATGCCCTGGCCGTGGAACGGCACCATCGCGTGGGCGGCGTCGCCGATCAGCACGGCGCGGCCCTCCAGGTGCCAGCGATCGAGGTACAGCGTGGCCAGGGTGCCGACCGGGTTCGCCTCGTAGTCCTGGCGCAGCCCGGGGATCAGCGGGACGGCATCCGGGAAATCGCGTTCGAACAACGCCTGCGCTTCGTCCGCACTGCGCACGGTCTCGAAGCTCGGGTGCGCGCCGGCATGCGGCATGAACAGGGTGACGGTGAAGGTGCGCTCGTCGTTGGGCAGGGCGATGCACATGTAGTGGCCGCGCGGCCAGATGTGCAGGGCGTTCGGTTCGATGCGGAAGCCGCCATCGTTCGCCGGTGGAATCTCCAGTTCCTTGTAGCCGTGGTCCAGCCACTCGATGCGTTCGCCGAGCGGCAGCACCCTGGCGATCTGGGCGCGCAGGCTGGAGCCGGCGCCATCCGCGCCGACCAAGGCACGGAACGGTCGACGGGTTTCGTGGCCGTCGCCCGTGAACACGGCCACTCGGTCGACGAAGTCGACCTGCTTGAGCGCGTGGTCGAAATGCAGGCGGGCGCCGTGCGATTCGGCGATCTCGAGCAGGACGACGTTCAGTTCGCCGCGGTTGATCGACCAGATCACCTCGGAGTCGTCGCGACCGTAGCGCTGCAGGCCGGGTTCCCCCTGCAGCGGATGCACGTAGCGGCCGCGCATCATCACCGCCTGTTCCATCACCGCGCCATCCGCGCCGGCCTGGCGCAGCGCGTGCAGGCCACGTTCGGCGAGCGCCAGGTTGATCGAGCGACCGCCGGCGTAGCCATGCACGCGCGGGTCGCCGCGGCGTTCGTACACGTCCACCGACCAGCCGCGCTGGGCCAGCAGGATCGCGAGCAGGGCGCCGGCCAGGCCGCCGCCGACGATGGTGATGTCGCGCGCGTCAGCGCTCATCGCGCCACTCCCGGGCCGTGTTGGCGAAGCGCAGGACATCGGCGTGGGTGTTGTACAGCGGCACCGGCGAGATCCGGATCACGTCGGGTTCGCGCCAGTCGCCGAGCACGCCGCGGGATCCCAGGAACTCGAACAGGTCGCGTCCGCGCTGGCGTCCGCCGATGACGCGGATCGACAACTGGCAACCACGTCGCACCACGTCGCGCGGAGTGACCACCTGCAGCACGTCGCGCAGCTCGGCATCGATCAACTGTTCGAGGTATCCGGTCAGCGCCTCGGACTTCGCGCGCAGCGCCGGCATCGTCGCCCGGTCGTACTGGTCCAGCGAGGCGCGCAGCGGCGCCAGCCCGAGGATCGGCGGATTGCTCAACTGCCAGCCATCCGCGCCGGGCGTGGGATCGAACTGCGGCCCCATCCTGAAGCGGACGCTTTGATCGTTGCCCCACCAGCCGGCGAAGCGCGGGCGTTCGGTGCGTGCATGGCGTTCGTGCACGAAGCAGCCCGCGACCGCGCCCGGCCCGGAGTTCATGTACTTGTAGTGGCACCAGACCGCGAAGTCGGCGCCGCTGTCGTGCAGTTGCAGCGGCAGGTTGCCGACCGCATGGGCCAGGTCGAACCCGACGATCGCACCAGCCGCATGGCCCAGCCGGGCGATTTCCTTGAGGTTGAAGGCCTGGCCGGTGCGGTATTGCACGCCCGGCCAGACGATGGCCGCCAGCCGTGGCCCGTGTTGGGCGATGGCGCGTTCGATCGCTGCCATCGAGAACGTGCCATCGGGTTCGTCGGGTTCGACCTCGACCAGCGCTTCGGCGGGATCGAAGCCGTGGACGCGCAACTGCGATTCCAGCGCATAGCGGTCGGACGGGAAGGCCCCGGCCTCCATCAGCAGCACCGGGCGTTCGCGGGTGGGACGATAGAAGCTGACCAGCATCAGGTGCAGGTTCGCGGTCAGCGAGTTCATCGCCACCACTTCCGAGGGGTGTGCGCCGACCACGCGCGCGAGCGGGTCGCGCACCAGTTCGTGGTAGGGCATCCACTGCGCCTGGCCGGTGAAGTGGCCTTCCACGGCCTGCGTCGCCCACTTGTCCAGTACTTCCTCGACGTGCGCGCGCGCGCCTTTCGGCTGCAGGCCCAGCGAGTTGCCGACGAAGTAGGCCTGCGGCCTGCCATCGTGCAGTGGCAGGTGGAACTCGTCGCGGAAATGGCGCAGCGGATCGGCGGCGTCGCGTGATGCCGCGTATTCTTCCTTGAACAGCTCGTTCGTCATGCAAACCTCGAAGCGGGCAGGCCGAGCCATTCCAGCGCAGTGCCGTGGTAGATGCGTGCGCGTTGCGCCTCGTCCAGCGCGAGCCGTTCGATGCCTTCGCCCGGCACCTGCTCGCCGAGGGGGAAGGGATAGTCGGTGCCCAGCATCACCCGGTCGATGCCGCAAACCTCGAGCAGGTAACGCAGCGCTGCGTCGTCGGCCACCCAGGAATCGAAATACAGGCGTTTCAGGTACTCGCGCGGATTGCGGAAATTGTCGGTGGCGACGAGGTCCGGGCGCATGTTGAAGCCGTGCTCGATGCGGCCGATGGTGTAGGGGAAGCTGCCGCCGCCATGGGCCATGCACACGCGCAGTTTCGGCAGCCGTTCGAGCACGCCGCCGAAGACCAGGCAGCAGGCCGCGCGCGACTGCTCCGCCGGCATCCCGACCAGCCACGGCAGCCAGTACTTCGGCATGCTGTCGGTGCCCATCATGTCCCACGGGTGCACCAGGATCGCCGCGCCCAGGTCGCTCGCCGCCTCGAAGAACTCGAACAGTTCCGGCGCGTCGAGGTTCCAGTGCGCGTCGTTCGGGCCGTTGAGGTGCGAGCCGATCTGCACGCCCTGCAGGCCGAGTTCGTCCATGCAGCGTTCCAGCTCGCGGATCGCGAGTTGCGGGCTCTGCAACGGCACCGTGCCGATCCCGGCGTAGTGGCGGGGGAAATCGCGGCAGGTGCGGGCCATGTGGTCGTTCAGCGCCTTGTGCAGTTCCAGCGCGTGGTGCGGCCTTGCCCACTCGCTGAACATCACCGGCACCGTGCTCAGCACCTGCACCTGCACGCCGAACCCGGCGTAGTCGTCGATGCGGATCTGCGGGTCCCAGGTCTTCGGCCAGATCTCGCGGAAGAACTTGCCGTCCTTGTAGATGCGGTGGCGGCCGTCGTCGCCGTGGTGGATCACCGGGAAGCGCGCGTCGCCGTACTTCGCGGCCAGGTCCGGCCAGTCGCGTGGCAGGTAGTGGGCGTGGGTGTCTATTTTCAACATCAGGTGATGTCCGCCTGCGACTGCGCGTCCATCTCGTAGCGCGTCGGTCGCGGGTTGAGGGTGCCGCATTCGCGGCAGGTGCGCAGCGCGTCGTCGCGGTAGAAGCGTTCGAACACGCGGAAGAAGTCCTGCTCGATGTCGACCAGGTGGAAGAATTCCTCGTACAGCTTGTGGTTGCAGCTGACGCAGAACCACATTAGCGCATCGTCCTCGTGCGCCAGGCGCTTGCGCTCGATGATCAGGCCGATGCTGCCCGGCATCCGCTGCGGCGAGTGCGGCACGCGTGGCGGCAGGTAGAACATCTCGCCGGCCTTGATCGGGATGTCGCGTGCGGCTCCGTCTTCCTGGATGCGCAGGACCATCTCGCCTTCGAGCTGGTAGAACCACTCAGGCCCGTCTTCATAGTGGTAGTCGGTGCGCGCGTTCGGGCCGCCGACGATCATCACGATGTAGTCGCCATCGACGATGCACTTGTTGCCGACCGGCGGCTTCAGCAGGTGCCGGTGTTCGTCGACCCAGGCCAGCAGGTTGATCGGGTTCGGCAGCATGGCGTCAGTCCCCCAGCACGGCGATGCACTTGAGCTCGATCGCGATCGGCGTGGGCAACGCGGTGATGCCCAGGGTGGTGCGGCAGGGCGCGGCCGCGGCATCGGGGAAGTGTTCGGCCCAGATCGCGTTGTAGGCCTTGAAGTCGCGCGCCATGTCGGTGAGGTAGACGGTCACGTCCACCAGGTCCTCCCAGCGGGCGCCACTGGCCTCCAGTACCGTGCGCACGTTGGCGAAGACCGCACGGGTTTGTGCGTCGATGTCGTACTTGCGCAGGCGTCCGTCGGCGAAGTAGTCGTTGCCGGGGATCGTGTTGTCGGCCGGATCGCGCGGGCCGATCCCGGACAGGAACAGCAGGTTGCCGACGCGGCGCGCATGCGGGTAGCTGCCGACCGCCTTCGGGGCGGCGCTGGCGTGGATCACGCCGTGCTGGAGGTCCGACATCAGCGGTCTTCCCGGTCCACGCTGATCGCGGCCAGCGCCGCGGCGTACTGCGCTTCGAGCTGTTCGGAGGCCGCCACGTTGAGTCCGAGGTCGTGCACGCGACCATCGCGCAGGGTGTACACCCAGCCGTGCACGGACAGCACCTGGCCGCGTGCCCAGGCATCGCGGACGATGGTGGTCTGGCAGACGTTGGCCACCTGTTCCAGTGCATTGAGTTCGCACAGGCGGTCGTGCTGCAGCGGTTCGTCGCCGGCGGATTCCAGCAGTGCGGCATGCTTGCTCGACACATCGCCGACGTGGCGGATCCAGTTGTCGGCCAGGCCGACGCGGGCATTGGTCAGCGCCGCATGCACGCCACCGCAGCCATAGTGGCCGACCACCAGGATGTGCTCGACCTTCAGCACGTCCACCGCGAACTGGATCACCGACAGGCAGTTGAGGTCGGTGTGCACCACGACATTGGCGATGTTGCGATGGACGAACACCTCGCCCGGCGAGAGGTCGACCACCTGGTTCGCCGGTACCCGCGAATCCGAGCAGCCGATCCACAGGTACTTCGGCGCTTGCTGCTTCGAGAGGCGCTCGAAGAAGCCGGGATCCTCGCGCGAGACGCGCTCGGCCCAGGCGCGATTGTTGTCCAGCAGGTCATCGAGTCGGTTCATTGGGTATCCACGGTCACAGGGCGATGCCGACATTGCGCGGCTCGGTGAAGAAGCGCATGGCCTCGAGTCCGCCTTCGCGGCCCAGGCCGGACGCGCCGCTGCCGCCGAATGGCGTGCGCAGGTCGCGCATCAGCCAGGTGTTGATCCAGACCATGCCTACGCGCAGGCCGGCGGCGAGGCGATGTGCGCGGGACAGGTCATTGGTGAACAGTGTTGCCGACAACCCGTAGTCGCTGGCGTTGGCCAATGCCAAGGCGTCCTCGTCGGAATCAAAGGCCTGCAGCGTCACCACCGGCCCGAAGATTTCCTCGCGGTTGGTCGCGCATTCGGGGCCGATGCCATCGATCACCGTCGGGGCGATGAACCAACCGGCGCGATCCAGCGCCTCGCCGCCGCAGAGCACGCGGCCGCCTTCGTCGCGGGCGCGCTGGATGCAGGCCAGCACCTTGTCGAACTGCGCCCGCGAGACCAGCGGGCCGACCTGCGTCCCGGCCTCCAGTGGATCGCCGATGCGCAAGGCCTGCACGCGTTCGACGAAGGCGTCGCGGAATTCATCGTGGATGCTGCGCTCGACCAGCAGGCGTGAGCCGCACAGGCAGATCTGCCCGCTGTTCTGCAACGCGCTGCGCACCAGTGTGTCCAGGTGCTTGCGCCAGTCGCTGTCGGCGAACACGAGGGTGGCGTTCTTGCCGCCCAGTTCCAGCGAGGTCTTCTTCAGCATCGGCCCGGTGATGCCGGCGATGCGGCGGCCAACCGCGCTGCTGCCGGTGAAGCTGATCGCCTTGGTGCCGGGGTGCCGGACGATGGCTTCGCCCACGTCCGGGCCCAGCCCATTCACCACGTTCAGGACGCCCGCCGGCAAACCGATCTCCGCCGCCAGCGCCGCCAGCATCGTCGCGGTGCGCGGGGTGACCTCGGAGGGTTTCGCGACCACCGTGTTGCCGGCAGCGAGCGCCGGCGCGATCTTCCAGGTGAACAGGTACAGCGGCAGGTTCCATGGGCTGATGCAGCCGACCACGCCCAGCGGCAGCCGCAGCGTGTAGTTCAGGCCGGCCTCGCCGTGGTGCGATTCGCTGGCGAACTGGGTCGCGGCTTGCGCGAAGAAGCGCAGGTTGCTGACCGCGCGCGGGATCTCGATGTCGCGGGCCAGCGCCAGCGGCTTGCCGGCGTCGACGGCTTCGGCGTGCGCGAACTCCCCGATGCGAGCCTCCAGCGCGTCGGCCAGGCGCTCCATCCAGCGGGCGCGCTCGCTGTTCGGCAACGAGGACCAGGCGGGAAACGCGGCCTGCGCGGCCTGCACGGCCGCATCCACATCGGAGTCACCGCCATCGGCAACCTGCGAGGCGACCTCGCGGGTGGCGGGGTCGAACACCTCCAGCCACTGCCCGTTGGCGGGCGGGACGGCTTTGCCATCGATCCAGTGCGGGTCGCGATGCATCCGCCTAGTTTAGTGCGGTTTGGAGCAAAGGCTCGGCGACGCCGATCCGGCGTTCGCTCAGATCGACTGCATGCGCCCGCCGTCCACCGCGAGCGACTGGCCGTTGACGTAGGCAGCGGCACCCGTGCACAGGAAGGCAATCACGCCACCGATCTCCTGCGCCTCCGCAAAGCGGCCGACCGGCACGCTGGCGAGCATCGCGCCGGCGATCTCGTCACGGGTCTTGCCGGTCGCGCTGCTGCGGTCGCCGAGGATCTGGTCCAGTCGCTGGGTGCGGGTGTAGCCGGGCAGCACGTTGTTGACGGAGATGCCGTCCGCGCCGAGTTCGCGCGACAGGGTCTTGGCCCAACTGGCCACCGCGCCGCGGATGGTGTTGGAGACGCCAAGGTTGGGGATCGGCTCGTACACCGAGGTCGAGATCACGTTGACGATGCGGCCCCAGTGCGCGGCGCGCATGCCTGGCAGCACCGCCTGCACCAGGGTCTGGTTGGCGACCAGGTGCTTGTTGAAGGCGTCGAGGTAGGCCTCGATGCCGGCGGCATGCGCCGGGCCGCCGGGCGGGCCGCCGGTGTTGTTGATCAGGATGTGCACGGGTTTCGAGGCCGCCAGCGTGGCGACCGCGTCGCGCAGCGCATCGGTGGCGGCGATGTCGGCCACCAGCAGCCCGTGCCGCTGGGTGCCGCTGCCCGGCAGTGCGTCGACCACGGCTTGCAAGGCCGGTTCGCGACGCGCCAGCACGGTGACGTCCGCGCCCAGCGTGGCCAGTTCGATCGCGGTGGCGCGGCCGATGCCCTCGGAGGCGCCGCAGACCAGGGCGTGCTTGCCGGACAGGTTCAGGTCCATCGTGTGCGTGTCCTCAGGGAAGTGTGCCGCGCATCAGCGCAGCGACTGCGCGGGCATCGGTGTCGTCGCGCGCGGACAGCGCCTCGATCACCGCGTGCCGGTTTGCCAGCGGGTGGTTCTGGCTCAACTTGAACTTCATCTCGATTTTTTCCGGCACGAAGCGGAAACCGACGATGCCGCGCAGCAGGGCGCGTTGCCGCGCATCCGCGGGATCGAATTCCCAGTCGCTGCCATTCGCCGCTTCGAAGTGCCGACTCAGGCGCGACACCAGGTCGGCCAGCGATGTCTCGTCCGCGAATGGCTCGAGCCGGCCTCGCAGGTGCGCGATCGCATAGTTCCAGGTCGGCACGCGGCCTGCGGATTCCTTGTCCGGATACCAGCCCGGCGAGACATAGGCATGCGGCCCGTGCACGATGAGCAACGCCTCGCCCGTGTGGCTGGCCTGCGGGTTCGGCCGCGCCCAGTGGCCTTCGATGCGGAGGTGGTCGCCATCACGGCGGTACAGCACCGGCAGGTGCGACGCGAACGGAGCGCCTGCCGCGTCCTGGGTGACCAGGGTGATGAACGGATCGGCTGCGAACAGGGCATCGAGCTGCGCGGGGTCGGTCTCGACGAAGGCGCGCGGCTGGTACATCGCAGGTCAGGCGCGTCCGCCGAGGTGCTGGATCATGCGGGCGCGCAGCTCGGCGTCGTCGCGCGCGGCCGGCGGCGAGACGTCGTGCAGCGAGAACCCGCGATGCAGGGCATCGTCTTCGTCGAGCCCCGCGTATTCCACGAACTCCGCATCCATCAGCGCGGCGCGCGCGGTGTCCAGGCTGTCGTAGGCGAGAGTATTGCCGTCGCTGTCGAAGACTTCGGCGGTGCCCGCCTCGCGCTCGCGCAGGCGCGCCCACACGATCATCAGGCCCAGCGTGGCCAGCCACCATTGGTCGTGGTTCGATGCGTTCATGCCAGTGCCTTTCCGATGATCCAGAGCACGCCGCCCATCGCGATCCCGCCCAGGATCACCAGCAGCGAGATCCGCGAGGGCGTGGCGAGGCCGCTGAGGTTGCGGTCCGGCGTCGTCCGGTAGTCCGCGCGCAGCAGCCACCACAGCGCCTTCGGCTTGAGGAAGGCGCCTTCGCCCAGCCGCGCGGTGATCTGCGGGTGGCGGTCGCGGATGTGCACCAGCGCCAGCGGCCAGAAGATCACGAACGCAGTGGCGCCGGCGATCGCGATGGCGAACGCGGTCAGCGCGAGGAACAGGACGAAGTCGGCATCCACCCGCTCAGAACTCCGCCGTGCCCGGCGCGCGCGGGTAGGCGATCGCGTCGCGGATGTTGGCCAGCCCGCAGACATAGACCACCAGCCGCTCGAAGCCCAGGCCGAAGCCCGCGTGCGGCACCGTGCCGTAGCGGCGGAAGTCGCGGTACCAGCCGTAATGCGCCGGATCCAGGCCGAACTGCCCCATGCGCGCATCGAGGACGTCCAGGCGCTCCTCGCGCTGGCTGCCGCCGATGATCTCGCCGATGCCGGGCGCCAGCACGTCCATCGCGGCGACGGTGCGCCCGTCGTCGTTGAGGCGCATGTAGAACGCCTTGATCTGCTCCGGGTAGTTCATCACCACCACCGGGCGGCCGACGTGTTCCTCGGTCAGCCAGCGCTCGTGCTCGGTCTGCAGGTCCAGGCCCCATTCCACCGGGAAATCGAACTTCCTGCCGGACTTCTGCAGCAGGGTGATCGCATCGCTGTAGTCGATGCGCTCGAACGGCGCATTGATGAAGCTTTCCAGGCGGGTGATCGCGGTCTTGTCGACCCGTTCGGCGATGAAGGCGAGGTCGTCGCCGCGTTCGTCCAGCACCGCGCGGAACAGATACTTGAGGAAGTCCTCGGCCAGGTTGGCGTCGTCGTCGAGGTCGGCGAACGCGATCTCCGGCTCGATCATCCAGAACTCGGCCAGGTGGCGGGTGGTGTTGCTGTTCTCGGCGCGGAAGGTCGGGCCGAAGGTGTAGACCTTGCTCAGCGCCAGGCAGTAGGCCTCGACGTTGAGCTGGCCGGACACGGTCAGGAAGGTCTCCTTGCCGAAGAAGTCGCGGGAGAAGTCGACGTTGCCCTTGCCGTCGCGCGGCAGGTTGGCCATGTCCAGGGTGGACACGCGGAACATCTGGCCGGCGCCTTCGGCGTCCGAAGTAGTGATGATCGGCGTGCTGATCCAGTAGAAGCCGCGCTCGTGGAAGAAGCGGTGCACCGCCATCGACAGGCAATGGCGGATCCGGGTCACCGCGCCGAACAGGTTGGTGCGTGGGCGCAGGTGGGCGAATTCGCGCAGGTATTCCAGCGAATGCTGCTTGGGCTGCATCGGATAGGTGAGCGGATCCTCGACCCAGCCGGTGACTTCGACGGCCGACGCCTGGATCTCGTAGCTCTGGCCCTGGCCCTGCGACTTCACCAGCGTCCCGGTGCAGACCACCGCGCAGCTGGTGGTGAGGTGCTTCACCTCGGACTCGTAGTTGGGCAGGGTGTCCGGCGCGACCACCTGGATCGGCGCGAAGCAGGAGCCATCGCTGACGCTGACGAAACTCAGGCCGGCCTTGGAGTCGCGGCGGGTGCGGACCCAGCCGCGGACGGTGACTTGGCCACCTTCGGGCACCCGCCCGGCAAGCGCCTGGGCCACGGACATCGTGGTCATCTTGAAATCCTGCGTTCCGGCATCGAAATAGGTCGTGCAGTCTACCGGAGCTACAATCGCGCCATGGCCATCTCCCTCACCGAATCCGCCCGTGCCCGCATCCGTGGCTACCTCGACGCCGACCCGGCCGCGCTGGGCCTGCGCTTCGGCGTGGCGCGCACCGGCTGCTCCGGTTGGGGCTACAAGGTGGACATGGCCCGCAGCCTTGCGCCGGGCGACACCGTGTTCGACGCCGACGGCATCGGCATCCACGTGGATGCCGACAGCCTGGCGCTGGTCGATGGCACCGTGATCGATTTCATCAAGCAGGGCCTGAACGAGCAGTTCGTGTTCCGCAATCCCAACGTGGCTGGCGAGTGCGGCTGCGGGGAATCGTTCACCACGGACGCCGACAAGGCCGCCTGAGCCGCCCGGCGCGCAGGATTTGCGCGCAAGTCATTGAATCTGCCATACTTTGCGGCTCCCGTTCGCGGGAGTTCTTGCCCGAACGCGCCGGTCGTCCCGAAAGGGATGCGGTGGCCGAGGGCTTCGGCCGGCATCCCGCCGTCCGCTATCCACAAGGAAACGACAATGCGTCATTACGAAATCGTGTTCCTGGTCCATCCGGACCAGAGCGAGCAGGTGCCTGCCATGATCGAGCGCTACAAGAGCGCGATCGAAGCCGGCAACGGCACCATCCATCGCCTGGAAGACTGGGGCCGCCGCCAGCTGGCGTATCCGATCCAGAACCTGGTCAAGGCCCACTACGTGCTGATGAACGTGGAAGCCGAGCAGGCCGTCCTCGACGAACTGGTCACCGGCTTCCGCTTCAACGACGCCGTGCTGCGCCACCTGGTGATGCGCCGCGACGACGCGGTGACCGAGCAGTCCCTGATCATGAAGAACAAGGACGAGAAGGGTGACAAGCCGGAGCGCGGCGATCGCCGCCGCCGTGACGACGAGAGCGACAGTGCGGTTGGCACTGGCGACACCGAATCCGCCGCCGAAGCCGCCTAAGGAACCGCACCCATGTCCAAGTTCTTCCGTCGCCGCAAGTTCTGCAAGTTCACCGCCGAAGGCGTGACCGAGATCGACTACAAGGATCTCAACACCCTGCGCCAGTACCTGACCGAGACCGGCAAGATCGTGCCGAGCCGGATCACCGGCACCAAGTCGAAGTACCAGCGCCAGCTGCAGTCGGCGGTGAAGCGCGCGCGCTTCCTGGCCCTGATTCCGTACACCGACAACCACAACATCTGACGCGTATGGGCGAGCCCCCGTGCTCGCCCCGACTTGCTAGCGCAAGCTGAGGGCAGGCACAGGGGCCTGCCCCGACGTTGAAGCGAACCCGTCCATTCGGACAGCAACCGTTGCAGGCCCTGGCCTGCTAACGAATACGGAGCAAGACCATGCAACTGATCCTCCTGCAGAAAGTCGTGAACCTCGGCAACCTTGGCGACAAGGTCGACGTGAAGCCGGGTTACGGCCGCAACTTCCTGGTCCCGCACGGCAAGGCCGTTCCGGCGACCGCCGCCAACCTGGCCGAGTTCGAAGCCAGGCGCGCCGAATATGAAGCCAAGGCCCAGGCCAACCTGGACGGTGCGTCCGCGCGTCAGGCCAAGCTGGCCGACGCCAGCGTGACCGTGTCCGCCAACGCCTCGACCGAGGGCAAGCTGTACGGCTCGGTGGGCCCGCGCGAGATCGCGGACGCCATCACCAAGCAGCTCGGCGTGGAAGTCGGCAAGTCGGAAGTGGTGATGGGCGAAGGCCCGCTGCGCCACACCGGCGAGTTCGAGGTCACCGTGCACCTGCACGCCGACGTCGAGTCGAAGGTCAAGGTGGTCGTGGTGCCGGACGCCGCGTAAACCCGGTTCCCGGGTCGTGACGAAGCGGGCGCCGAAAGGCGCCCGTTTTCGTTGGGGATTGGGCTGGTCGTGGGCGGTCGCGGGACCTGCGATGCCGGCGGGTTATCCAGAACTATCCACAGCCTTATCTGCAAGCCATTCGGCGGCCAACGACTACGATGACGGCTTCGCCACCACGACACGATCCGATGCGCGCCAGCGCATCGCACGGAGCAACAGGCCGATGAGCGCACGCCCGGGATCCCGTCCCGATCCCAGTTTCAATACCCGCAACGACGCGATGATCGAACACCTGCGGGTGCCGCCGCAGTCGGTCGAGGCGGAGCAGGCGGTGCTGGGCGGCCTGATGCTGGATCCGAACGCATTCGACCGCATCGCCGACCAGCTGGTCGAAGACGATTTCTATCGCCGCGACCACCAGCTGATCTACCGTGCGATCCGCGAGCTGGTGGAGAAGAACCGGCCGTTCGACGCGGTGACGGTGGGCGAGTGGTTCGACTCGCAGGGCAAGGCCGAACAGGTCGCCGGCGGCGCCTACCTGGTCGAACTCGCGGCCAGCACGCCGAGCGCGGCGAACATCAAGGCCTACGCCGAGATCGTCCGCGACAAGGCGATCCAGCGGAAGCTGATCGACGTCGGCACCGGCATTGTCAACGACGGCTTCCAGCCCGAGGGCCGCGACAGCAGCGAGTTGCTGGCCAAGGCCGAGCAGGAAGTGTTCGCCATCGCGGAGGGGCATGGGCGCGGCCGCCAGGACTTCACTCCGGTGCGGACCGCGCTGATCGAGGCCTTCGACGTGCTGCAGAAGCGCGCCGAGAACGGCAGCGGCGTGACCGGCCTGCCGACCGGCTACACCGAGTTCGACGAGATGACCGCGGGATTGCAGCCCACCGACCTGCTGATCCTGGCCGCGCGCCCGGCGATGGGCAAGACGACGTTCGCGCTCAACATCGCCGAGTACGGCGCGTTGAAGTCGAAGAAGGCGGTGGCGGTGTTCTCGATGGAAATGTCGGCCTCCCAGCTGGCGTTGCGCCTGATTTCCTCGCTGGGCCGGGTCAATGCCACGCGCCTGCGCACCGGCCAGTTGGAGGACGAGGACTGGAGCCGGGTCACCGGTGCGATCGCGCAGATGAACGGGGTCAAGATCTTCATCGACGACACGCCGGCGCTGTCGCCCGACGTGCTGCGTGCGAAATCGCGCCGGCTCAAGCGCGAGCACGACCTTGGCCTGATCGTCATCGACTACCTGCAACTGATGGCGGTGCCCGGGAACAGCGAGAACCGCGCCACCGAGATCTCCGAGATCAGCCGCTCGCTCAAGGGCCTGGCGAAGGAGCTCAACGTGCCGGTGATCGCGCTGTCGCAGCTCAACCGGTCGCTGGAAACCCGCACGGACAAACGCCCGGTGATGGCCGACCTGCGCGAGTCCGGCGCGATCGAGCAGGATGCGGACGTGATCGTCTTCATCTACCGGGACGAGTACTACAACAAGGAAAATTCGCCGGACAAGGGCCTGGCCGAGATCATCATCGGCAAGCAGCGAAACGGCCCGACCGGCAGTTTCAAGCTGAAGTTCTTCGGCGAATACACCCGCTTCGACAACCTGGCGCACGACATGGTGGGCAGCTTCGAGTAGGGCAAGCCGGAATCTTCCGTCGCGCCGCAGTCCGCCCGCGTGGGTGGCAGCGCCGTTTGATGCGGCGCAAGTCGCATCGCAGCCGGATGCGGAGCCCAAGCGGCGAACCCCACCCACGCGGGCGGGCCGTGGCGCGAGCGGGTGGCAGCGCCGTTTGATGCGGCGCAAGTCGCATCGCGGATATGGTCGAATAGCGCCATGAGCGAAATCGCCAGCCAACGCCCCAGCCGGATCGTCGTCGACCTCGACGCAATCGGCCACAACCTGCAGGCGATCCGCGCCCGCGTCGGCGTGCCGGTGATGGGCATCGTCAAGGCGAATGCCTACGGCCACGGGTTGGTGCAGGTGGCCCGGCACCTGCAGGCGCAGGGCGTCGATCAACTCGGCGTGGCCTTCGTGGAGGAGGGCGTGGCGCTGCGCCGGGCCGGCATCACCGCTCCGATCCTGGTGCTGGGCGGGATCTTCGGCCCGCAGGTGGCGCAGTTCATCGAGCACGACCTGGAGATCACCGTTTCCTCGCTGGACAAGCTCCGCCAGGTCGAGGCCACCGCCGGGGCGATGGGCCGCAAGGCCACCATCCATCTCAAGATCGACACCGGGATGGAACGCATCGGCGTGCACAGCTACTCCGCAGGCCCGTTCATCGAGGCCGCGGCGGCATCGCCGTGGTGCATCCTCAAGGGCATCTATTCGCATCTCGCTTGCGCGGACGATCCGGCGTCGCCGATGACCTTGCTGCAGTTGGAGCGCTTCCAGGAAGCGTGCGCGCATTTCGAGCGGATCGGTGCGCCGATGCCGTTGCGCCACCTCGCCAACTCCGGCGGCGTGTTGCACTTCCCGCAAACGTGGCTGGACATCGTCCGTCCCGGCATCGTCCTGTACGGCGTGTTGCCGGATCCGGCCTCGCGGCGGACCATCCCGGTACACCCGGCGTTGTCGCTGGTGTCGCGGGTGGTGTTCTTCAAGGTGGTCAGGGCCGGCAACCCGGTCAGCTACGGCGCCACCTGGCAGCCATCAGTCGATACCCGAATCGTCACCGTGCCGGTCGGCTATGGCGACGGCTATCCTCGCGCATTGTCCTCGCGCGGGCAGGTGCTGCTGCACGGCCAGCATCGTCCACTGGTCGGGCGCGTCTGCATGGACCAGTTCATGGTCGACATCGGTCCCGAGGGTGTCGCCCACAACGAGGACGAGGTCGTCCTGATCGGCGGGCAAGGCGATGCCGGCATCACCACCGAAGCGCTTGCGCAACTCGCCGGCACGATTCCCTACGAGATCCTCACCGGCCTCAACGAACGCATCCCACGGGAATACGTGGGCGCCGCCGCATTGCGTTGACCGTCCACCGGGCGGCGTGATTCACTCGGGCGATGATCCCGGGGAGGACCTGATGGCCACGTCGAAACCGCGCGCGGAACGCCCAGGCGAACGGCAGGGCAAGCGCACGAAGCGCGAACCGATGTCCAAGGTCGACACCGCCTGGTTGCGGATGGAGCGTCCAACCAACCCGATGATGATCACCGGCGTGCTGATGTTCGCCGAGCCGATGACCCGCCTGCAGCTGAAGCGGGTGATCCAGCAACGCTTCCTGTCCTACTCCCGCTTCCGGCAGAAGCCGGTGGACGGCGCGACCGGCGCGCAATGGGTGGAGGACGAGGATTTCGACCTGGACTGGCATGTGCGCCTGTCGGGGCTGCCCGGCAAGGTCGGCAAGAATTCCGAAAAACGCGCGCTCGAGCGTTTCGTCAGCCAACTGGCGTCGAGCCCGCTGGATCCCAGCAAGCCGCTTTGGCAATTCCACTTGGTCGAGCGCTACCAGGGTGGCTCCGCGGTGGTGGCGCGCATCCACCATTGCTATGCCGACGGCATCGCGCTGGTGCAGGTGCTGCTGTCGCTCACCGACACCAGCCGGGAGTCGTCACGGGCCAGCCGCCTCGACAAGGCCTGGCTGAAGCAGGACGCGGCGCCAGTGGCGCGTCGCGTTGGCGCGGTCGACAAATACATGAAGCTCGGCGGCAAGGTGCTGGGACAGGGGATGGCGATGTATCGCGATCCCACGCTGGCCGGCATGATCGCGAAGGAAGGCGGCGAACTCGCCCGCGAACTGGTGACCGCGCTGGCCCTGCCGGATGACCCGCCGTCGCTGCTGCGTGGGCGTCTGGGGGTGCGCAAGCGCGTGGCCTGGGCGGAGCCCTTGGACCTCGAGGAAGTGAAGGCGGTCGGTCGGGCCTG
The DNA here is from genome assembly GCA_035456065.1 of Thermomonas sp. Taxonomy (GTDB): domain Bacteria; phylum Pseudomonadota; class Gammaproteobacteria; order Xanthomonadales; family Xanthomonadaceae; genus Thermomonas. Next base: position 136,791 of record DATIDW010000026.1, read on the forward strand.
CGACTGCACCGTCAACGACGTGCTGATGGCCGCCGCCGCCGGTGCCTTGCGCGGTTACATGCTGGACCGTGGGGAAAACCTCGATGGCATGACCCTGCGCGCTACCGTTCCCGTGAACCTGCGTCCGCTGGAGCATGCGAAGAAACTCGGCAACCACTTCGGCCTGGTGTTCCTGGATTTGCCGGTTGGCGAAGACAATCCGCTACGCCGGCTGGAGCGGGTCGCCGAGTGCATGAACCAGTTGAAGAGTTCACGGCAAGCTATTGTCGCATATGGTCTTTTGGCGGCTCTTGGCGTGGCTCCGCAGCCGCTGCAGGAGATCGCGCTGGAGATGTTCAGTCGCAAGGCCAGCGCAGTGGCCACCAATGTGCCGGGTCCGCAACAACCACTCTATCTGGCCGGATGCATGCTCAGCGACATCATGTTCTGGGTGCCGCAGACCGGCTCGATCGGGTTGGGCCTGTCGATCCTCAGCTACCGTGGACAGGTGCATTTCGGCCTGGTCACCGACGCCCGCCTGATCCCGGATCCGGATGCGGTGGTCCGTCGCTTCAGCACGGAATTCGAGAAGCTCCTGTACCTCTCGCTGATGGGGGGATGGGAACATCCGCTTGACGCCGACGGCGCCAGCGCATTGCTCGAAGAGCTAACACTGACTTAACGGTGCGCGACCTCGTTCACCTGCTGGCTACGTCGCGCCGCCTAGCCTGTGTGCGCATTCAGGATTCACCTGAACGACACACGCAAATGGGAGCTTTCGCGCATGAATAACCAGCAACTCAAACTCGCTGCCTTGGCCGCAACCTTGGCCGCCTTTACTGCCGGCTGCGCGACCTACACGGGCCAGACCGATGACCCCAATGATCCGAATCGCACCCGCAATGGCGCCTTGATCGGTGCGGCGATCGGCGCCGCGGCCGGCCTGCTCAGCGGCGACAGCGCCGTCGAGCGCCGCCAGCACGCGATGATCGGCGTGGGTATCGGTGCACTTGCTGGTGGCGGCATCGGCGCCTATCAGGATCGCCAGGAAGCAGAACTGCGTCGCGCCACGGCCGGCACCGGCGTCGACGTCACCCGCGATGGCGACGTCATCAAGCTGAACCTGCCGGACGGAGTGACCTTCGACTTCGCCAAGTACGACATCAAGCCGCAGTTCTACCCGGCACTCAACACCATCGCCAACACCCTGCGCGAGTACAACCAGACGATCGTGGAAGTGAGCGGACACACGGACAGCGTTGGTTCGGACGCCGCCAACCAGACGCTCTCCGAGCGCCGTGCCAACGCGGTGTCGGGTTACCTGGTGGGGCAAGGCTTGCAGCGCGAGCGCTTCGAAGTGGTCGGCATGGGCGAGCGCTATCCGATCGCCAGCAATGACACCGACCAGGGTCGCGCGCTGAATCGTCGCGTCGAGATTCGCCTGCTGCCGCTTCAGGGCTGATCGCGGGCGTTGCGTTCATGCAAGATGGGGCGCGAACTTGTGAAAGCGGCTCGCGCCCCTATACTGACCGAGTCGGCAATATCGACGTTTCCCGGGGGTGCACTGGCTTCGACGGGGGCAGCGAAATCGCACGGCGCATGCCGAGGGGGTAGCTTTCCTCGTTAATCCAGCTGCAAAAACCCAGACGCCAACGACGACGTCTACGCTCTCGCCGCTTAAGGCGTAAGCCCCGAACCCACTTGTGCCCGTGCTCGTGGATGTAGGGTCATTATCACGGAACCGGCCCTGGCGGCGACCCGCCAACCAGTGGCTTAACTCTAGCGGGTGTGTCCTGCGGCGTGCTTCGCACACCGTGTTGTCGCAGGGCGAGATCAAACGGTGAGCTAAGCATGTAGTGCCGGGCATGGAGTTCCTTCGGACGGCGGTTCGATTCCGCCCACCTCCACCATAAATACGTTCGCAGAAGACCGCTAACGTTCGCTAAGGGTCGGATTTACCTAGGTTTTCTAGGCAAGTCCGGCCCTTTTTTTACGCCATCGTTCGCGAGAGACCGTTGAAATCCGGGGGCATGTGGGGGCAGAGTTGGGGGCATGGGCCGGGTACGGCCAAGTGGATGCCCCCAAATGCCCCTCTCCGATGTTGCCGTTCGAAAGGCCAAAGTCACCGACAAGGTCCAGCGCCTGTTCGATGGTGGTGGCCTGTATCTGGAGGTCACCCCGACCGGCGGCCGGCTCTGGCGGCAGAAGTACCGGTTCGGCGGCAAAGAGAAGCGCTTGGCCCATGGCACCTATCCCGACGTCAGCCTCGCTGAGGCACGTGAACGCCGGGACGCTGCCCGGAAGCTGCTCGCCGCCGGCGTCGATCCGGGCGAGCATCGCAAAGCCGAGAAGGCCGCGGGGGCCGAGCGGGCGGGGAACAGCTTTGAGGTGGTTGCCCGCGAGTGGCTCGACAAGCGGGACTGGGTCGAGGGGTACAAGGCCAAGGTCACCGCCTGGATGGTGAACGACGTCTTCCCTTACATCGGGTCCCGGCCGGTGGCTGACCTCACGGCGCCCCTGTTCCTGTCGGTTGCACGGCGGATCGAGGAAAGGGGGGCGATCGAGTCTGCCCACCGGATCCTGCAGAACTGCGGCCAAGTCATGAGGTATGCGATCGCAACCGGCCGCGCCGAGCGCAATCCCGTCGCCGATCTGAAGGGTGCCTTGACGCCTCCTCCGGAACGACACCATGCGGCCATCACCGACCTCGAGGCCTTGGGTGGCTTGCTGCGTGCGATCGATGGGTACTCCGGAGGGATGGTGACCCGGCAGGCTCTGAAACTCGCGCCGCTTACCTTCGTCCGTCCCGGCGAGCTCCGTAGTGCAACCTGGTCGGAGTTCGACTTCGACGCCGCGGAATGGAACATCCCGGCCGAGCGGATGAAAACCCGCCAGCCGCACTTGGTCCCGTTGTCGACCCAAGCGGTGGCCTTGCTCGAAGAGCTCTGGAACCTGACCGGTAAGCGGCTGCACGTCTTCCCCAGCACCCGCGATCCGAAGCGCCCCATGAGTGCGAACACGGTGAATGCCGCGCTGCGACGCATGGGGTTCGACAAGGACACCATGACCGGTCACGGCTTCCGGGCCACGGCTCGCACCGTCCTGGACGAGACGCTTGGCTTCCGGCCGGACTTCATCGAGCACCAGCTGGCCCATGCCGTCCGTGACCCCAACGGCCGCGCCTACAACCGAACTGCTCACCGCGCCGAACGCCGAAAGATGATGCAGGCGTGGGCGGACTACCTCGACAACCTGCGCACTGATACCGGCCAGAAGGTGGTGCCGATCAGGCGCAAAGCATCCGGCTCAGGCCGGTAAAAGCGGCGTTGCCGGGTGTCACTACCACCCGGCAACGCCTTCCACTCACGTCTTATGAGGAGACGATCATGGCAATTGAAAGTGTATCTGCGGCCCAAGAAAGTTCCGAGGCTGAACGGTCGATGCCCCCCATTCCGACCCACAAAGCAATGGCAGGTGCAGCATGAACGCCGAAACCAAGCGCGCATCCGAGCCGCCAACGAGCGTCAGGTATGGGCTCGAGCTCAACAAGTGGGTTTGCGATACCGAGATGCGAGAGGCGCTTTGGGAGGCGCAGTCCATTTTGAGGCTTGCCGGCGAGGCCTTGGACGATGAACGAGATCGCGAGGTCGCCCAGCAAGCGGTTCTAGGAGCCGAGCGGCTTCTCGTTGCCCAGATCCGTCGTACTGGCTGGGAGGGTATGGGCAACCGGTGGAATCGGGACGAAGAAGCTGACTCTCAGCTGGAACAGCCTGCTCATGTAGAGGTGGAATCATGAGCACCGACGGGATTGTTCCTTCAGGCGCAATGCAAGATCGCAACGACTTGACGCTAGGTGATATCCATGCGGGCCCGCGGCCAACCGCCGGCACGGGCTCCGGAGTGGACGCCGTTGTTCTCCCGTTCCCCCGTTCCAGTGGGCGGGGGACCCTTCCGACTAGGGCTGAGGGGGTGGGGCACGCCCACCCTCGGGGGGTACACGCCCCCCTGTCACCCTCTTCAAACAACATGGCGCAGCGCAACGCCACACCTATCCGGAAGATCGATGAGTTGACGAAGCAACTGCTCTTTTCGTGCGTGCCAATCTTCACTGCAGTGGCGCTTGTGCGTCGCGAATGTGGGTTGCCGCCTCTGGATCTGTTCGGGTGAGTCCTATACCTAGCGTGCCAGCCGCGGGCAAAGGGTCACTCCCAGCACCGCAGGAACCTGGTGGTTCAGATGGCCCTAACAATGAACAATCAGATCGCAATCGACCGATCGTGTTCCTCCCAAGGCGCGAGGTGGAACGTAGGGTAGGCCTGAGCAGGTCCACCATCTATCAGCGCATGGCTAACAGGACGTTTCCACTGCCAGTTCGTGATTTGGAGACGGCGACGGTCTGGTGGCTCGAGAGCGAAATCGAGGCCTGGCAACGAGCGCGGATTGAGGCAAGCAGGCGCGGTCCAAGATAGTTGTCAGGTTGCACACCGACGCCTAGACCCATCGACCTGCGCGCGCTGGTGGAGAACTTGGTTGGCAGTTGATCGGATGCCGCCCGTCGAGGGGGCGGCTTCTCGGGCGCCGCAACCCTGAACGAGTGAGCGAGAGAGGCTCGCGCGTTTGAGTTGCCACACGGTTACCACTGGCAACTTTTTGCCTCAGAGTGGCAACCTGAGTGCGCCTTGAGCAACGTCTCCGGAAGGCTTGAAAGCCTTGCCACGCCTAGCGATGAGCCGCCTTCTGAGATCTTGGTTACCACACAAGTTACCACTCGAAAAACAAAAAGGGATGCCCAGTGGTGGGGCCAAATGGGATAGAGAGCCGACAAGCAAGTCATGAATGGCACAACCGTAGTGACCTACGAATGGCGGTCCTTCTAGAAGCCGAGGACTGACAATCCCTGACAATTACTTACATCCGAGCGAACACAGATCAGAGAGACGCCTCACAGCCGTTCCCAGTTATCGGGCACCTGCCCAAGCGCTGGCAGTTGAGCGCAACCCTTGCGGCAGGGGCGAACTGTCCCCACGCAAGTTCGATCGCGGGCAGAGACGGATGGCTGCGGATCGTCGCGGACTATGCGACGCACGCGCTGCATGCTGATTTTCCGCGCCTAGGCTGATCCCCGAAAAGCCACCCGCCCTGGTGGCCTGGCGCGGTCCTTCTTCAGGGCCGCGAGGGCGCGCATGTCTGACGTTGAACCTGAATCCGAAGTGGTGTCAGAGGAGTGGCACGACGGTCCGATGGATTGGCCCGACGTACCAGTGATTCAGCGCGCGCTGGAGACATGGGAAAGCGGGCCGCGGATCGACTTCGACATCTCGGAGAACCTGTTCTTTCAGTTGCTCGAGTGTGATGACGCGGATGACGATTTCTTTTCATTCCAGCCCGGGAAAGTGCGCTGGAAAGACATGTCCACGAGTGGCCACGCGGGACGTAAGCAACTTGCCGACTGGCAGTCTGCTGGCAACCTAGACTTCCCAATCAAGTTCAGCCGCGCTGCGCGCTGGTATTGCTTCGCCAACACCTACACGCCCTGCAGCTTGCCGGTGTGGGTGCCGAAGGTGCTCGAAGCAACGAACTGGGACGCCGCGCGCGCTGTCCTTGAGGTTGCGCAAGATGAAGCCCGCGACGAGCTGACCTCCGCGGCACAGGTGTTCGCGCATATGCCAAAGAGACCTGCCTTAGCTTATGCGGAGGCGCGAGCCTTGGAACAAGTGGCTCGCGAACGAGTCCGCGCGGTCGAAGGGTGTATTGAGGCGCTCGCTCGCGCCTTGCGGGAAGCAGAGTCGCCGCCAGGTGTCGGCGTCATCGTTCAGATTGGAGGGCGCGACGCGATCCCGGTGCGTGCGCTGCCCTATGTGACCGGTTGGGCCCTCGCTCCCGACACACTGGTCAAGCTGCTGCATAACACCAGCAAACATTGGCCAAGCACCTATGAAGACCGGCCACGCTCTCCCTGGCTGACAGCGTATCGACTCCTCCCGAATGGCGATTGCCACCCAGTCCCTCCAAAGGATTGGCAGCTTGTCGAGATCGCAATTGAGGGCTTCGACAGCGAGCTCGACGCGAGCCAGCACGATCATCGGCACGGTTACGCCCAGTGGCGCCGGCGTGCCATGGAACACTTTCCCTTTGACTGTTTCGTATGGCGCGACGAGCTCGAGGCCAAGCTCTACGACGTGCCGGAATGGAATCGGGTCGTAAGGCTGGGCGACGATTTAACTGGAGGCGGCAAGCTGAACTATGCGCCGCTACTCCTGCCTGGCATGCGCGAGATGGTCATGGAAGGTTTCGAGGAGTCGGCGCGACCTGTCGCGGTTAAGCAGGAGGTGAGCCCTAGTGGCAACCAGCACAGGAAAACGAAGCAAAGACAACGCGAGGGTGATGATGCGATTCAACTTGCCTTATCCGAACTGAAAGCCACAGCTGCAAGCCTTCCGGCTCAAATCGAGGGCGAGGTACGGACTCGGTTGCTCACGGCAGCGGGGGCGCCTGGCGCAAACATCGGCTTCAAAAATGCCGATGGCGTTCTACAAACACAGCGTGCCGGTAAGTGGTCCGTGTGCGAAGCCTCTGCACTTAAAAGGCGTATCGAAACCCAGCTGCAGAAAATGTTTGCCGATTAGCTTATCCGCTTATCCGATAAGCAGATAAGAGGGACAGCGTGCGGGTGTCGCCCGCAGCCTCCTCCTCGTCCGCCACATACGTTGGCGACGGGACTCCGCCGACCGATGGCGGAATAAGACGGAGGCGACATGCTCGATTCCCCCACGACTGCAGGCGCAGAGCCGGCATACCCATCTGGCGCTACGCCCGATTCCCCCAGCCGCCTGATCGACATTGACGAGCTCGGTCACCTGCTCGGCTGTGGCAAGACGAAGATCTATGCCGATCTCGCCAACCCCGACAGTGGGATCCCGAGGCCAGTAAAGAATGGTCGCAGTACTCGCTGGTTGCTGGGCGAGGCTTTGGCCTACATCAGCCAGTTGGTCGCGAAGCGTGATGCCGCGAAGGTCGGTGTCCAGTGAGGTCCCTGGTTCGCGCGGGGGCGCCGCCTGGACCCCAAAAAGCCGAACGGCCGACCCTGCCAGGTCGACCGCTCGAGTTCATCTGCTGGGCCAAGAGCATTGCCGGGAAGGCTACCACGTGCCTGCAGCGCGCGCGCTGGCTGACTTTCTTGGATTCCTTCCGGCCGTTGCGCCTCGTGCGCCGGTGGTGGGGAGTGCCGGCATGAGCAACTACGTGTCCGGGCTCGTGTGGCGCCATTTTCCCGGCGTTGGCTCCGAACTGCTGGCCATGCTCGCGATGGCCGATTGGTGCAATGACGATGGTAGAAACCTGTTCCCATCGATCGCAACGGTGGCCAAGCGCATCCGCACCAGCGAGTCGCAGGCGCGTCGGGTGCTCCGCAAGCTGGAAACGGGAGGATGGCTGGAGGTTATCGGGAACAAGTTCGGTGGTGCGCCAGGTTCGACGCGCCGATATCGCCTGAGCGTTGCCAGGTTGGGCGACAGCTCGACGGCTCGCATGGATGCGACCCCTCAAAAAGAGACGGCTGGCACCGATGCGCGTGACGGCTTGCATGGGTGCGAAAAGACGGGTGGCACCGACGCCAGCCAAGACGTCAAAGAGCATCCATCAATAAGCATCAATCAGAAGAAGCGCTCTCGCGCCTCTCAACAGGAGATCAGTGCCGACGACTTGATTGCCGAAGGAGTTGACTCTCAGCACGCTCAGGATTGGCTAAAGGTGCGTAGTCGGAAACGCGCCCCGCTGACGGTGACGGCGTGGAACGACACCAAGGCCGAAGCCAGGAAGGCTGGCATCACCGCAGCCGAGGCAGTCCGCATCGCCGCTTCGCTCTCCTGGCAAGGGTTCCGAGCGTCGTGGCTGAACAACCTGGATGGCGAGCGAAAGCACGCACCGCGGGAATCGGTGACGGATGCGACCGCTCGCGTGAATCGAGAGCACGATCTCCGGGAGGGTGGCCATGCGCCTGCTCGCTGACACCGCGGCGCAAGCAGTCCAACCGCGCAATACCCCGGCTCTAACCGAGCCATTCGTTCACCCGGAGCCGCCTGCTATTTGGCTGCGCCGACTCTGGGAGCGCATGACCGCGCTGTACGGGCACGCCTGGACAAATGTTCAGGGGCTCACGCCGCAGGCCAAGGACCACGACGGACTGACGCTCGCGGGATCGACCTGGGCCGGTGCACTCGCCGGGATCACGGGCCAGCAGATCGCAGCTGGTGTGAAGGCCTGCATTGCCGCCGGCAAAGAGTTTCCGCCGAATGCGCCTCGGTTCAGGGCTCTTTGCCTGGGCATCCCGACGCTCGATGCGGTGAGGCTCGAACTGCAGAACGCCGACCCGTCCCAGTTCACGCGCGCGGTGTGGGGCAAGTTGGACGTGTTCCGCTTCCGTCAGGCCAGCGCGGAGCATGCCGACAAGCTTTTGGCCGGCGCGTACTGGCTGGTCCACGACTCAGTAATGCAGGGAAATCCACTGCCTGCAGCGCCCGTCGCAGCGATCGCGCACGAAGTTCGCAAGGCGTCGCCGGCGACGGCTGAACAGCGCGAGGCGCACTTCGCTCGCATCCGCGAGTTGCTGGGAGCTGGTTCATGAATGCACCTGCCCGCTCCGACGCACTGGTAATCGGCACCATCGCAATTCGCACCGATGAAGAAGGTCGCTTCAACTTCAACGACCTTCACCGAGCGGGCGGCGGTCATGCGCGGCACCGGCCGGGTCAGTGGCTGCGGTCGACGCAGGTCAAGGAACTGGTCGCCGAGTTGGATTCCGATGCGCAGATCTGCGCTTTGGCGGTGCAGCGCGGCGGTGCCGGTTCAGGGTCCTATGGCCGCAGGGAGTTGGCACTCGCTTACTCGGCTTGGATCTCGCCGGCATTCCACGTCAGGGTGCTGCGGGCAGCCGATGCGGTGTTCACCGGCCAGGTCCAGGCTAGCCAGCGCGACGTGCAGGCGGCACTTCAGGACCCCACCACGTTGCGCGCGCTGCTCCTCGAGCAGACCGGCAGCAGGCTTCGGCTCGAGGCGGAAGCAGAGCGCTTGCAGGACGAAGTTGATCGCACTGCGCCGAGAGCCGCGGCATATGACCGCATCGCTGGGCACCGAGATGCCATGAGCCTGACGGCGGCAGGCAAGGTACTGGGGATTGCCCAACATCAGTTCATCGCCTGGTTGTCGCAACTCCGCTGGATCTACCGCGCAGCTGACCACGGTTCCTGGCTAGGGCATGCCGACCGCATCAAGCGGGGCTACCTGACGCACCGCATGTGCCCGATCGAACGGTCTGCCGGGTTCATTCAGACCAAGCCGCAAGTCCTCGTCACCGCCTCGGGGATCGCAAAGCTTGCGGCGCTGCTTGAGCAGGCTTCCCACGAAACACCCGTCCCACTGCACGCCCAGGAGAACTGACATGTTCGACACGCTGCCGACCCAACGCCCCAAGCGCACGCTCACGGATCCTGTGGATCCACCGTTGGCCGGTGCGCCTTCACCGGTTCGCCGGCCAGTGGCTACCGCACAGCCCGCATTCGCACCGCGCCCAGTCCCGCAAGTGACGCGCGCGCTGCCAGGCGCCGCGGCCGAAAGTCCCGCACCGCAGCCAGCAGCTGCGACGCCTACCCCATGGCGCCCGCAGCGCACGCTGGGTGTCGGCAACGGAACCATCGGGGGTGATGCCTCCACGCCTCAGCCGTCACCGGCGGTCCCCGTGGCGGCCAGGCCGGTGCGCCGGACGCTGGACACGTTCAAGCCCACGTTGAACAGCGGGACTGGGGTCCACGGCGAGCCGGTATACGACCAGGCTTCGGTTCAGCGCCTCGCGACCAGGCCTTCTGTGAGCCGCACGCTGGGCACCCCGCTGCAACCCATTGCGGCCAGGCCAGTTGCGGATGCCAACGGTGTGGGTACCGCGGAGGCCGGCACGAGTCCACCGCGTCGCACGCTTTCAGTCACTAGGCCGCAGGTTGCCAGCACGTTCGGGCAGCCGGTGACAGCGATGGACGAGCCTCCAGCTTCAGCACGCCGCCCTGAGGTGTCGTTTCGTGGCGCCGATGCAATGGCGGAACACAACAACGCCAGTGAAGACCGCGAGGCGCGCCGGAAGCTGAGCAGTGATTTGGATAGCCAGCGCTTCCGCCTCGAGATGATCGCGGGCAATCCCGGCCGCCGCGGACGTGCAGCGCTCGAAGCGCTGGGCGACAACGCCCTGCAGCAGGCTGCACTGGTGGGGGCCGGAGAGCGCAATTCCACCGATGCTCTCCAGGGTCGAGCGAATCGAGACGGCGTCCTCGCAAACACCGGGCTTCGGGAGGATGCAGAAGATCGCCGCACCGTCTTCACCGTCGCCGGCGACGCCGCCCAGGGCGATGCCGATCGCGAACAGGCGCGCGAGCTCGCCGGAATGACGGATGCGACCAGGCGCGCAGAGATCGCCGCTGGCCAAGCGCCGAAGTCCGAATACCGACAGCTTGCCGATGGCAGCCTGGTCCAGGTGACTGGCGATCGCGCGACCCAAGTGAAGGACGGCAGCGACAAGGCCGTGCGGATGGCGACGCAGGACCCGAACACCCTGACCGGCAACGACGTCCTCAAGGCCTATGGCGATCAGCGCGCGGAGATCCTCAAGCTCGCCGACTCGCTGTCACCGGACGACGTTGAGAAGCAGCTTGAAGCGCTCGATCAGTCGGGCCTGGGCCAGCGCTACCAGCAGGTGGTCGGCACCCCAGCGAAGCCAGTGAAGGACAAGCGTGGCGGTGGCGGTGGTGGCGGGGGCGCGCCGCGCCAGGTGGTGCGCACCGGCACCTACAACGGCCGCCGAGTCGTGCAGTACGCGGACGGCGCGATGGAGTACGACTGAGATGACGATTGACGCCAGCAAGGTGGTGTGGGACGCGCCAAAGGCCAGTACTGAGCCGCAATCCAGCGATGCGCCCAAGGTGCGCTGGGACCAGCCGAAGGCTGCCGCATCGGCCGGTATCGACGCAGCAGCCGTTCGGTGGGATAGCGCGCCGGCGCCGGCACCCGTTGCAACTGCGCCTGCACCGCGCACGCTGGCGTCGCCGGCGAAACCTGACTTCGGCAACGTGCAGTCGGGTGTCACCAGCACCGAGGCGATGGCCAGCGGCAAGAAGCCTGGCTTCGGCCGGACGTTGGGTGATGCCGTGGAGCGCGGCGCTGCCAGTGCGATCGCCAGCACGGCGCATACGGTGACGGACTTCATCGACCAGACGGTGCAGGCCCCGCTCCGTGGGCTCGGCAAGGCGGCTGCAGACGCATTCCACATCACGGCAGACCCGGATGTGGCGCGCGAGCTCGGCGATCCCTTGGGCGCGCGCGCTGAGGCCGAAACGAACCTGCGGATCCAGGGCTCGATCGATGCGGATCGGAGAAGCACGACCGAACGTATCGGATCACGGCCAACCCTCGCCGAGGTGGCAGCCGATCCCGGGGAAGCGGTGCACCGGCAGGCCCTTCGCCTCACTGACGCTGCCGGCGAATCGCTGCCGCTGCTGGCCGCGGCGGTCGCGACCCGCAACCCGCAGGTGGGTTCAGCACTCATCGGCGGCACGACGGCCGCACAGACGTTCACCGATCTCAGGGGTGACGGGCTTGATCGCGGGGAGGCCGCGCGCGCTGCAGCCCTGACCGGTGCAGTTGAAGCGGCAGGCGAGGGGATCGGCTTGGGCGCGATCCTCAAGCCCTCGGGGCCGGGTTCACTGGTGAGGGCCGCGGTTGCAGAAGGCGCCCAGGAAGTGCCGGTGTCGATCGCGCAAACCAACATCCAGGACCAAGCGAGCGGCCGCACGACGACGATCAAGGACCAGGTGCTGGACGCCTTTGAAGCGGGCGCCGTTGGTGGTGTCCTGGGTGCAGGCAGCCATGTTGTAGGCGCACGCCACGAACCCGCGGTCGATGCCTCGCCCGCGCCTGCAGGCAATCCCGAAGCCGTTGCCTTGCGTGTAGAAGCCGACCGGTTGGCCGCGGGTGGACCGCTGAGCCGGGCCGCGAGCGAGATCCTCCATGCCCGCGCGGACCAAGTCGAGCAGTTGCAGCCGGTGGCTATGCCCGGCGGGATGGCTGCAGCAGCAGGGGCATCGCCGGGGGTGAGCATGGAGCCGCCGGCCCCGCGCCGGACGGCCACCGAGGCCACCGCGGTCATCGATCAGCACGTAGCCGCCCTGCAGGCCGCCGCCGGCGATGGGTTTCTAGGTGAGGCGCAGCTGGCCGCCACGAGCAACGAGCGCGCCCAGCTGGACACCATGATTCGAGACCACCTGCGCCGACGCGAGCAAGGTCTTGTCGCTGCGGATCCCTCCGGCGAACGCGAGCTCGCTGCCCAACTCCCACAGTTGGAACGCCGCCGTGCCGAACTTGATCGCACACTCGAGCGGCACAAGCTGGCGGGAGGCCGGGGCGTGCAACTGCAGCGCCTGCAGGATCGGCTCGGCCGCATTGATCGCGATGCCGACTTGGTGGAGCTCGCCAACCGGATCGCGCCATTTGCAGGTGTCGCGAATGCGGCAGTGGGATCGAACGACGCAGCGCCAGCATCGATCGGCAGAGTTAACAAATCGCAACAAATCGCAACATTTTCGGAGGCTTCCAGCCCCTCACGCGCTCAAGATCAGGGCGACGCAGCACTTAACATTCCGCAACATTTCGCAACATCAAACGCGACCCCCTCGGCTGTCCGGGTCGCGGCCGCGGAAGCTGCTACGAGCCCTGACAACGATCTGAAAACCCCCAGCCCGGCGCAGATCGAGGCAGGCAATTACCGTGTGGGCAGGCTTCGCGTGAACGGCCTCGATATCAGCATCGAGCATCCGGCAGGCGTGAAGCGCAAGCCGGAACACAGCCAGGCATTGGCGCACCCGTACGGGAGCATTCGCCGCACTGAGGGTGCCGATGGCGAGAAAGTCGACGTCTTCCTCGGCGATCGCGCCGACGACACCAGGTTGCCGGTGTTCGTGGTCGACCAGACCAAGCCGGACGGGAGCTTTGACGAGTCGAAGGTGATGCTGGGCTTCGAGTCGGAGCATGCCGCGCGCGCTGCCTACCGCTCCAACTATCCGAAGGACTGGAACGGTCTGAGCGACGTCCGCCAGTTCACCCAAGCTGAGTTCAAGGCGTGGGTTCAGGATCCGGCTTCGACGCAGCGGCCGGCCATGTCCGGCGGCCTCGAGCTTGATCGTGCGCAGCGCCTCGCGGAGCGTTTCACCACTGGCTGGGGCCCAGGCGCGCCCCGTGTGGTGCTAGCCCGCAACCCGGGCGAGCTTCGTAAAGCTGCCGGGCTGCCCGCCGATGCAGAAGTGCAGGACCGTGCAGAAGGCAGCTGGCATGGGAAACCGGCTGTGTTCCTCAACCTCGCCGCGATCGACTCACCCCAGCGCATGCGCCAGGTCATCGCCCACGAGGCGCTCGGTCACTTCGCTGTCGATGAAGTGGTGGGCAAGGACTGGCCGGCGATCGAGCAACTGGTCGCGGGGCACGTGTTGAACGGCACCGGTGGCAAGAGTGTCCGCATCGCGATCGAGACCCTGCGGCGCTCGCAGCCTCAGGCCCTGGCCCAGCCGAGTACGGCCGCGCGCGAGGTGTTGGCGGTGATGGCCGAGCAGGGCGCCAGCAACGCGCTAGTGGGCCGCGTCATGGCGGGGTTGCGCCGGAAGCTCCGCAAGGTGGCCCCTGGCCTGAAGCTTTCCGATGCCGAGCTCCGGGATCTCCTGCGTCGCGGCGATGGGGTGCTCCGCCGGGGTGGTACCGCCACCAGCAAGGCAAGCATCGACGCGCGCGCTGGTGCAATCGATCCCGCTGCAGTGCAGTGGGATGCGGCACTTGGTGATGCAGCCAGGGACGTTGCACCCCAGCCGCTCACGCGCGAGGATGGCGCCACGTATGGAAACACCCGGCCGCTACCGAGTCGCCCCGAACGTGGAAACGGTGTCGCCGAGCCCGGTGCAGAAGCTGGGCCGGGATCCACCACCGCCGTATCTGGACTCGACGTCTTCCTCGCCCCCGGCAAGGACGGTCGTCCCGCTGCGGGGACCACGAGGCTCCTCCAGAAAGCCCAGGTAGCCCGCTCAGGCACGTTCCGCAGCGGCATCGCCAAGGTCGCCACCCTGGCCGACGCGGCCCACGTCCTCGCACCCCTGCGTAAATCCGCCCAGGAACGCTTCCTGGTGCTGGCTCTGGATGCAAACAGTCGACCGCTCGCAGTCCTCCAGCACTCGGTGGGATCGATCGATGGGGCAGAGGTAAGGCCTGGGACGGTGTTCGGCGCGATCGCGGCAGTCCCGGGTGTTCAGTCGGTGGTGTTCGCCCACAACCATCCCAGTGCGAACCCGACGCCCAGCGCCGCCGACATGGCGGTCGATCGAACCCTCGGCGAGTTGTTCCGCGGCAGTGGCATCGACGTGCGTGGCGCGATCATCCTGCAGCCCGGCCGCAAGACTTTCACCGCCTACACCAGCGCCGGGGAGACCCCGGAGAGCCAGGGCAGGATCACGCCCGCGCGCCGTTCCGGTGCCGTGCCGGTGGTGGAGCGCGCGCTGCGGAAGATCCAGCCGTCGGGAGGCCGTACCACCATCGACAGCTGGCAAGCCGCAGAGGCCACGGTCAAGGCGCTTCGCGGTCAGCACACCGCCGGCGTGGTGTTGCTGAACACCCGGCACGATGTCGTCGGCCACATGCCGTTCGATCCCATCACCACCGAGGCACTGCGCACCGGCAATCTGGCGACCTCGCACGCCAAGTACATCCGCGCCGCGGTGGAAGCCAACGCAAACGCAGCCATCCTCTATGGAGACAAGCTCTTCGAGCCCGGCATCCAGAACATGGCGGCAGCGCTCAAGGCAGCGGAGATCCGTCCACTCGATGCCTTCCTGTTCGATGGCGACCAGACCGAATCCCAGGCCAAGCTAGGGCACAGCATCGGATCCGGGACGTTCTACAGCGTCGCGGCCGAGCCCGAGCCACCGGCACCGCCGGATGTATCGAAGATCGCCCCCCAGTTCGAGCACCTCGATGCTGGCCAGCGCGCCGCGCTCGGGAAGATCGATACGCACAACACGATCAGGGAGAGCTTGAAGGGGAAGATGCGACGCCTCACCGATCGATGGCAGGCCAAGACCATCCAGGGGCTATTCGACCAGTTCGCACCCCTCAAGGACCTGGACGAGACCGGCTACATGCAGGCCAGGCTTTCGAAGGGCGTCGACGGCGCGGTCGAGGCAGTGTTTCGCTTCGGTCCGCCCAAGCTCACCGACGGCGCGCTTGACGTGCGCCGCGACGGTAAGGGACTGCAAGGGGTGCTTCAGGATCTGAAGGGCGAGCACGATCTGTTCTTGGCCTGGGTCGCCGGCAACCGCGCGGAACGCCTGGCCGAAGAAGGCCGGGAACACCTGTTCAGTCCCGAGGAGATCGGCAGCCTCAAGCGCCTGCACCTCGGCAAGATGGCCGACGGCCGCGATCGCCGAGAGGTGTACGAGACAGCCCAGCGCGCGCTGGCCCGCTATAACCGCGCCGTGCTCGACGTGTCCGAAGCTGCCGGCATCCTCAACCCGGATGATCGGGCGCAGTGGGAGCACGACGTCTACGTCCCCTTCTTCCGCGTCTCCGAAGAGCCCTCGGGTGGCATGTCGGGCTTGGTGCGGCAGCAGGCCATCGAGCGATTGAAGGGGGGGGCCGAACCCCTAGGGGACCTCCTCTCCAACGTCCTGGGCAACTGGCACCAACTGCTGTCGGCGAGCATGAAGAACATGGCCGCCAGCCGGGCACTGAGTGCCGCGGTGGATCTGGATGTTGCGATGCCGGTCAAAGAGGGCGGGAAGGGCACGGTCTGGATTGCTCGCAAGGGCGAGAAGGTCCACTACCAAGTGCATGACCCCCTGGTGCTGGATGCTCTGACCATGCTGCACCTGCAGCCGTGGAACAACGCGGCGATGAAGACCATGGGGTGGTTCAAGCGCGCGCTGACCACGGGTGTCACCGCCGATCCCGCCTTCCGGATCCGTAACCTCATGCGGGACACGGTGTCCGTTATCGCGGCGAACCGGATCGGGTGGAACCCCCTGCGCAACCTCGCCCAGGGCTGGCGGGCGAGCGCCACCGGGACGGATACCTACGTCGCCCTGGTCGGCGGTGGCGGGGCGATTCGCTTCGGCAGCCTGCTGGATGGCGACCAGGCCGCGAACGCAAAGCGCCTCATTGCCTCAGGCATCGCGAAGGAGGGCGACATCCTCGACACCTCGGCGAAAGCCAAGGCGGTGCTCGGGCGGGCGTGGACCTGGTGGAAGGAAGTCGGCGATCGCGCCGAGACGGTGAACCGAGCCGCCTTGTACGAGCAGGCTCGCGCTGGGGGTATGGACCACTTGCAGGCGAGCTTCGCGGCACGGGACACCCTCGACTTCACCATGCACGGCAAGTGGGCAGCAGTGCGGTTCCTGACCCAGACGGTGCCCTTCTTCAATGCCCGCCTGCAGGGCCTGCACAAGCTGGGCCGCGGTGCCAAGGCGGATCCACGCCGATTCTTGGCGGTAACCGGTGCAGTCGCGCTGGCATCGGCCCTGCTGTACCTGGCCAACCGCGATGACGAAGATTTCCAGGCACTCCCTGACTGGGTGCGGGACACCTACTGGTGGGTCCGTCTGCCCGGCACCAACCGCGCGCTGTTCATCCCGAAACCGTTCGAAGTGGGCGCCCTGGGCTCCGTGGTGGAGCGGGGCACCGAGGTCATGCTCGGCGGTGAGGACTACAAGGCTGCTGACTTCATCGACACCCTGCGCAGCATCCTGACCAACCAGCTGGCCATGAATCCGATCCCGCAAATCTTCCGGCCGGCGCAGGAGGCGGCATTCAACTGGAACGCCTTCCAGGACCGTCCGATCGACAGCATGGGGCAGGAGCGTCTGCCGGCGGAGGACCGCTACACCGCCCGCACCAGCGCCGGCGCCATCGGTGCCGGCAAGGTGACGGGGATCTCGCCCCAGCGCATCGAGCACCTGGTGAGGGGGTACTTCGGGTGGTTGGGCACGCAGGCCCTGGCGGTCTCGGACATGGTCGGCCGCGGCATCTTCGACATGCCCAGCAATCCCGCCCACGACTTCACCCGGCCCGAGAACATCGCGGTGGTGGGTGCCTTCATCCGGCCCACCGATGGTTCGGGTTCGAAGTACGTGAACCGGTATTTCAAGGACCTCGATGCTGTGCAGCAGCTCTACGCCGCATGGTCCTCGGCTAGGAAAGCCGGCGAGTACGAGCGTGCGGAAGAGCTCTACAAAGATGACCGGCTCAAGCTGCGAGGCCTGTATTCCGCGGCGGACAAGCAGATGCGATCGATCAACCAGCGCGTGCGCCGGGTGACTGCAGACCGGACGCTCTCGGCCGAAGCCAAGGGTGAGCTCCTCGCCGGCCTGTACGGGCAGCGGAACCGGCTCGCGAAGCGAACCACCGACCAGGCACGAGTGCGCCAGGCTCGAGAGGAAGATCGCCAAGAAGCTAGGCAGGAGACCCCATGACCCAGCCGGAACCTCTATGGCTTCTCTTTGGGGAGACCGCCCAGATCTCCCTTCGCCGCATGAGCGATGGGGTCACTGTCTACTTCGAAGTGATTGCAACAGGGGAGGCGGGAAGCGTTCTGGTGATGGGGGGCAACGCCCATATCAGTAGCTGCGAGATAAGCGTCGACCCCGATGGTGCTTGCTACCTTGGCTTGGGGCTGTGCACGGTGCCGATCGTGAATGATGGGTCGACGGTCCAAATGGTGGCGGCCCACTTGGGCATCCGAGCGCCGGCGTTCAACGCCTCCTATGTTGCCCCTCAGCAGAGGCTCCTGGCGTGATGCATCAGGCAGATGACTTTTCGCTGGGTTGGCAAGTAATTTCGATTTCATACCGGCCATGAGTCGCGGCGGGCGAAGATTCGGAGCGGGTCGTCCACAAGAGCGACTACAGACGATCCAACTGGCGTCGGAAGATGTCCGGGTGCTTTCTCGAGTGCAGTTCTGGAACGCCACCAAGCGATCGACCTGGGTGGGCGAAGAAGAGGTGGCCATCGACTGGCAGCCCTGCCGGTTTGGAGGGTGCCGTGCCTGGTTCATCTGCCCCGCGTGCGAACGACGTTGCGCGTTGCTCTACATCTGGCGGGGTGCGCCGCAATGCGCGCGCTGCCGAAGGCTTGCGCACCCTTCGCAGTCCATGGATCGGTTTGATCGAAGCTGGGTGCGTACCCGGAAAATCGAAGCCAGACTCGGGGTGGCCGATAGCCGGACGACCTTTCCTTTGAAGCGCAAGTGGAAGCATTGGGACGGCTATGAGCGCCTTCTACAATCGCTTCACCATGAGGCGGCTCTTCGCAATCTGCTCTTCTGTCGTATGAATGCTGCGTTCATGGGGTGGGATCCTGAGTCATTCGATGACGAGCTGAAACGATTCCCGCGCAATCCTGATCGGGACCCCGGAGTCTGACCGGTCGAGACAACCTGGTGGCGTCATGCCACCGAATGGCGAGCGACAACGGCACGAGAACGTGCCTGGCAGCACACGTCATGATTCTGAAGTGCATCTGCCGGACCTCTCACATGGCGCTCCTAAAGATCATCAGCGGCGGGCAGACGGGGGCGGATCGAGGAGATCTGGACGCTGCGCTCGAGTGCGGCGGGCGGGCGAAGTAATCTGCAGCGCGTGCTTCGGCCTCTGCGGTGTTGGCGTAAGACACAAGCTGCGAGCGCGCCGACGACGCTGGACCGCTAGGGTGGTAGGCGTAATCCGAAAGACTGCTGTCGAGGTAGCGGCCAAGCAGATCCTCGTCGATCACTGGGACGGTGCTCGCAGCAGTTCCGACATGGGTGCTGGTGCTAAGGACGATTAGCGGCACGACCTTGAAATCTTCGGCGAGCCTCATGCCGAAGCGCCCAACGTCTGCGACGAAGGCTGCGCGATTGTCCTCCAGTGCCTTATCGGGCCAGGTGGTGGAATTGGCGCCGTAAGAAGGCGGACCAGTGATGCGCGACAGCTTTTTAGTTGCCGTTATGCAATTTTTGCAAATTACGCGCAAAAACTTGCGGATCTTCACCCGGTTAGTGCATAGTTGAAGCATAGAATGGTAAATTAGAGTACAAGGATGCAATTATATGCGTCAAGCCGCTAAAGCGACGCAAAGCGCACGCTTTTCCATCATCAAGGCAATCTGCCGAAGCATCATGGACGCGCCATCAGAAGCGCAGTTGCACCAGGTCCGACGGCTGGCCGATGACTATGAAGCCACCGGTGAGTCGACCGAGGCCAAAGCACTTCGCGATATTCTTGAGGCTGGGGCGAGTAAGGCAACGGGTTTTGCCCCTAGTCGCCTTGTCCGCTCTAGGGCCAGCCTCGGCGGGGAAGAGCTGACTGCAAAGACCCCCGCGCCCGTAGACAAGGAAACGGCTGTTCCCTTGGCTCACGTCTTGTTTCCCGGCAACGCGGAAGCGCCCAGACCGACATTCGACCCTCGGCTGAAATCTGCCGTCGACTCTTTGGTGGAGGAATGGGCACACTGGGATGACTTGACGCGGGCTGGTGTCGATCCAGCACGATCCTGTTTGATTTACGGTCCGCCAGGCACAGGCAAGACGACGCTAGCGATCTGGATGGCACGCGAGCTCCAGTTGCCGCTCGTGGTGGCCCGCCTGGACGGCATGATTTCTTCGTTCCTAGGCACTACTTCCCGAAACATCGGCGCCTTGTTCAATTTTGCGAACAGGTATCGATGTGTGCTTCTGCTGGATGAGTTCGACGCAATCGCTAAGGTGCGCGATGACCCACATGAGGTCGGAGAGATAAAGCGAGTTGTGAATACTCTTTTGCAGAACCTTGATTCGCGACGCGAGTTCGGGATCACCGTAGGGATTACGAATCACGAGCAGCTACTTGATCCGGCTGTATGGCGTCGCTTCGATGCGCAGATTCACATTCCCAGGCCGGAGTTCGTGACCAGAACAGAAATTGCGTCGAGATTTCTCGGAGAGGACTTTAAGGCGTCCTATCACGGGAAGCTTTTGGCATGGCTTAGCGACGGTCTCGCTGGTTCCGAAATCGAGTCGCTCGCAAGGTCTATTCGTAAGGCAAAAGTCATCGATGGCCCGCAATTCGACTTGCTGGAAACATTGAGGCGGCTGTCAGCATTGAATAGCGGCCGCGTTAGCGTAGAACGCGTCCAGCAGCTTGCTCTGGAGAATCCTAAGCTGGCGTCGGCAATGAAAGCAGACCCCAGTCTTATCCTGGATACGAGCGAGCTAGCCGAGCTGTTTGGAAATCATCCATCGACCATAGGTCGTTGGATCAACTCGCCTTAAAGAAGCAGGAGCAGCGCCGTGTCCGCGACGAGTCCGCGCTAGCAAGTCCGATCCAGGTAGTGCTGAATGCAGACTCCTTCGTCCGAGACTGGCGCAGGCCCGGAGGAGGAGGTGAACACACTGACTTCTTCGCAGGTCAGGAGTCAGCTTTCGGCGCACACAAGGGATTCCTGATCTCCCAGTTGGAAGGCGCGCGACGCCAGTTGGCTAGGCAAGAAGATCCAGGGATCGCCTTCATGAAGGTCGTAATGCGTTCTGACGCGCTCGCGAAAACTCACAGGCCGGTAAAAACTCTTTTTCGAAGCGATCTGGTGGAGTCGCTTGGGGCGGCGGCGCCTGGCGAGCTTGTTTTTGCAGTTACTGCGGATGCAGTAGGAGCCATTGAAGAAGAGGCTCACAAGGCCGAGCTCGCTCCGAGGTACAAGGCAAAACCCCAAAAGAACGAGAAGCCCGACAAGATTGTGCCGAACCCTTCGAGACAGCGCTCCGAACTCGGCGCAATTGAGACGATTGGGCTTTGGTCTGAGTCAGATCGCCGCCAGTTTTCGCTTGATCAAGCATTGCGGTGGCTACAGGACCCGCGAACAGGCGGGTACTATTTTGTGGAGTTGTTTGATGCGCCGCCCACTCAAAGTGAGTGGGATCTTGTGTCTGGCCCGAAGCGGCGACTATTTAGCTCGTTCGCGCAAATGATTAGGGAGCGCTTGCCTGGCATCAAGGCCATTCGGCTGGCTCTGCGCGACAATCGTCGGCCGCTGCTGGCAGTCTGGGTAACTCAGTCCGATGAACCGGCCGAGCTCCTTTGGCAGCCGACCCGCATCCAATCTCTGCCTGATCTCCCAGCCGAACTTGACTGGCGTGTGCAGAGGCACCAAGCCATGGTTGCGGCCCTTGAGCGACACCCTCTGGTGAAAAGAATCCATCTGCCGCCGATCTTGACGGCAAACCACGTCTCTACGCCGGTCGAGTGGGACAACTCGGGTGACTTTGTTTTACCCACTAAGGTCCCGAACAAGAAATATCCAAGGGTGGCCGTAGTGGATGGGGGCCTGGCACCGATACTTGACCCTTGGGTAGTGGACGAGTGGCCCAATATCGCGCCCGCGGATGAATCTCTTCATCATGGAACATTCATTGGCGGACTTCTGGTCGCTGGTCAAACGCTAAACGGCTGGGGCACTACAGAAGAGGCAGATGGGTGCGAGTTGTTAGACGTCAAACTGCTGCCGACCGAAGCTGATCCCAACGCGTTTAGTAGGTACTACGGGAGTCACGGGGCCGTTGGTTTCATGCAAGAGCTTGCCGACGCCGTTGCAGTATTGCGTGAGCGATCCGATGTACGTGTATTCAATTTCAGCGCCAACTTTCAAGGAATGGCGGATCCGCTTCGGTATAGCCCGATTACTGCAGAACTGGATGCAATAGCTGAGTCGAACGACGTGATTTTTGTCATCTCGTCGGGAAATGCAAGCGGAGTGGACTGCCGTCCTGAATGGCAAGCGGACCCAACCAGCGCTTTGTCAGATCTCGCCTCGGCGACTCGCGACAGGATCTGTAGCCCTGCTGAAAGTATTCGAAACGTCTCTGTGGGGTCGCTCAACCCGGCTCACTTCACTCATGTTGTCGGGCTCGGGCCAGCAGCCTACTCGCGCCGCGGACCAGGCCTTACGAGTGGGCTTAAGCCGGATGTAGTGCAGGTTGGGGGGTCCTACTCGAAGTGTCCCGTTGGAAACGATACCGGGCTCTTTTCGATCGACCCCAGCGGGGCTGTTTATTCCAGCTGTGGGACGAGCTATGCAACACCGCTCGTCGCCAAGACACTAGCGACCCTGGCAAATGAGATAGAAGGCCAAGTCTCCCGCGAAACTCTGATCGCGTTACTCGTTCACCACTCTCGACTTCCCGCACCACTCGCTCTGCCGGCTTTGGGTAGAGCCGCTCGAGATCTGGGCGGGTTCGGCCGCCCTGCGAGCGCGGCGGCAATTCTTGCGGGTAACGATCATCAAATCACCATGGTGTTCGCCGCGCGAGTTCGTCCCGGAAAACGCTTGGAATTTGCTTTTACGTGGCCTCCATCCTTGAGTCGTCCGAATGGCGCATGTAGAGGGTTTGCTCAAGTGACGCTGGTCGCGACGCCTCCACTTGATAGTCGGGCCGAGGGTGAACTAGTGCGAGTCGAGCTCCAAGCCCATCTGAACCAACAGGGTACGAGCGGCTCACACTTAACGAGCGGATGGCTTCCGGCAAAGCCTCGGAAAAAGGAGCATTTGCGCGAAGCTAAGCTCATCACGGAGTCTCTTAAGTGGAGCCCGGTAAAGATCTATCATCTCGAAGCCCCGTCCGGAAAAGGAAAGTCTACTGACTGGGTATTCGCAGTTGACCATCTGAGTCGCGACGAGGATTCGATGCCTCAGGATGGGATTCCGTTTACCGCGATCGTCACGATTGGCGATATTGATGGTGCCGCGAATGTGTTTCAAGAAATGAGGCAATCACTTCAGGCTCAAGGAGCGAAACTTGAGATGATTCAGACAGCTGCTCGCGTATCTCCGCGAGTCTAGGGCTTGGCAATCATGAGGTGTCAATACGAACCCTTTCGTATTGTCCCGCTCGGTCGCATCGCGGGCTGAGGATCACGAGGCTGTGGTTGAAGCGTGCAGGGTCTCCGCTCCCAAGCCAGCGG
Source organism: Thermomonas sp. (assembly GCA_035456065.1). Taxonomy (GTDB): domain Bacteria; phylum Pseudomonadota; class Gammaproteobacteria; order Xanthomonadales; family Xanthomonadaceae; genus Thermomonas. The sequence continues at coordinate 159,803 of DATIDW010000026.1, forward strand.
TGAAACTCTGGAACATAGGTAGGAACACGTCGCCGGCGTCAGCCGCCACGGTGAACATCTGTTGGAGTTCAACGGGCGACCAGTTCATATGCAGTTTCGAGGGGGTCTGGAGATATCATCGTCGTTGGCACTGGGAGACGCGGTCGGATATCGCCCTGAAAAAAGGGGTAGGACAACTCCTATTGATGATGTTCTACCCTCGTTCGGTCCCGAGCAGACCTGTGGGGCGGTCAGAATCAACCGCCCACTCAACTAGAAGATGAAGCTTCCGTCATCTGCATAACCGTTGGGTTGGACATTTGCGCCCGCGAGACGCGCCTGCAGGGCGCGACGACAGGTGTAGTCCTCGCCTCCTTCCATGATCCATGCGCCCAAGCGGCGTTCCAGCCAACCGTGTGCAAACGCGTCACCATCTGAGAGGCCGCCAAAGCTATGGGCTTCAACCTTGCTGGTCTTTGGCGACACGAGCACATGAATAGAGAGTTCGTCTCCACCAATGGCGGATACTGAAGCGACCGCTTGAAGACTGCCATCGAACGTGAAGCGGTATTGCCCGGCAAGGCCTCCATTGGCTGGCTGGGCGCCTGGCCACCAGTCTTCGCCCGCTGACAGGCCGAACAGGTTTTGGGCGAGGCCCTCATTCACCGCTGCGACCATCAAGTTTCGCCAACCCGCATGGCGCACGCCGCTGCGAGGCTTGCGAGGAATCCTGCGTCCCATCGAATACGAGTAGTTGAGGTCCGGTAGCAACTGCGCGTTGTTACGGATGGGATACCCGAACTGACGCAGCCTGGCATTAAGACGGGCATTGCAGGGTTGCTGAGCTTCGACTGTCGGTTGTCCAGCCAACGCCGCGATCAAAGCCGCGTGGGTGTTGAAACCGAGCGAGGCCGCGAGAGCTTCTGAAAGATGCGATGAAGAAACGCTACTCGCCTTCTGCAGCACGCGCTGCTTGAGGTGGCGAACAGTCGCGCTGGAAATAAAATAACGGGTGGCAGACATGCCATATCCTCCAAGGGAGGTCGAAGTCTGCCGATTACTCATCGACCGAGGATGGGCAAGGTCAACGGAAAGTTTGCGTGGATCGTCGTTTAACCCGGCAGCAGGTTTAGCATGACGCGGCTGCCACCATCATATCGAGGCCAAAGTCTAATTCAACCCTCGCCGGCGCAAGCGGTGGCCGGCCACCTCCTGAATGCACGGGAGGGACAGGCTGGGTGTCGAGACACTCGCAACCGGCACGTGCCGACAGGGGGGGGCGATGAGTCGCATTCGCCGTATATCCATCCGCCGTTTCCGCGGCATCCAGAAGTTGGACCCGGTGCCTCGACCGGGCCTGGATGCAATTCTGGGGGCGCGTGAGGTTAGAAAAATCACTGTGCTGGACGCGATCGCTTTAGTGCTATCCGCAATGCGCCTTGAGGTGTTATGCGACGCAGACTTCATATCGATATCGGCCGGACGCGGAGGCTGGATTCGAGCTTCGTGTAATGCTCGGAGTCTTCCAGGATCGGCATATCAATCGATTCCCGATTTGTATTGCTGCTCACACCTGATGACCTTGAGCTGGAACTCGGCCTGTCAGGGCGTTGCTGTTTAGGGGAGACCATGGGCTCCTTTTATATTCCCCTCCGCTCCACCTCGATTCGGCGGCAACCTTTAAGTGCTAAGGCAGAGCTGGAGAGGCTCTCTAATTTAGCGTTTGTCGAATCATTTCCAAGATTCTGGCAGCTTCTGCGTCCCCGGCCAGCGCCGCGGAATGCAAAGCCCCGAGAAGGTGCTCGAGATCTGTTCTTTCACATGGTTGCGGTGAACTTTGTTGATGATTCATGCGCTTCAAAACTCAGATGAACCGGCGCGTCGGCGGAGTGCGCTGGATCGTTTATGTGAATATTTCACACCCGAGGGTGAGTGCGGATCACATCACATTTTCCATACATCAGTGAACGCATTGCCGCGATGGTTAGCTAGAGTGTACGTGCAGGGGTGCAGGGTCTCGGTCTTCCGGGACATGGGGGACATGTGTCTGCTTTCCTTTCGCGCGGCCGTTCGGCTACCTCTCCTCACTTCATCCCAAACGCTCTGATCTCGCTGCTGTTGCTCGGGGCAGCCTCGGTCGCGCATAGCCAAGTCAAAGAGCCGCCTCCGTGCACTGACCTCGATCAGGATGGTCTGGACGACACTACGGGTGAGGCGTGCCTCGTACCCATGGGGGAGCTTCTCTCCGGCGCGGATGCCACCTACCAGGACGGGTATCGCGACCAGATCAAGGTAGGCATGCAGATCGCCCCAGGTGGCGACATGCCGTTCGGCGAGAGCATCAACCTCTACACGGGTGAGTTGTCGTTCCTGCAGCCTGACGTGGTTGTGAAAGGCAACGGGCCCTCCATTGTCATCGCGCGCTTCAATCAGTTGCTTGCGAGTTCGCAAGTGGTTGCCCCCTTGCCATTCGGCACTTGGAATGCATCGATACCCCGGATCGAACTCCTGGTTCCCACTCCGGGCCAGTACGCGCACCAACAAGGTACGGTCGGTGGAAATTGGCTTGCGGGCGGGCCGACAAGCTACGAACGTTGCAGCTATTTCGGCTCCACGTATGCCGCTGGTCTCGAGTGGTTCACCGGTATGTTCCTGGTCGATGAGACCGGCGCGACGCACGACATGCTGACTCGAGACCCCGCCTATCCCGGGACTCCATCGATCACTGTCGGCGGCTCCGCTGTGGCGTTCCCCATCGTGACCACCGACAACTGGCAAGTCGGCTGCCTGTCCCAGACCGCAAATGCGTCCATGGGCGAGGCTGCGCAAGCGGGCGAGGCATTTCTCGCGGTATCTCCTGACGGGACTAAATACTTCTTCAACTACGCCTATGGTTCTCCGGCGCTCCATTACTCAGAAGCGGACCCTAGCGGTGGTCCCTCGTTGCGTTCCGGCCGCATGTTCGCGCGGATGTATGTGACTCGGATCGAGGATCGGTTCGGTAACTACCTCACCTACGGCTACTCGTCTGGAAAACTGCAATCGATCACCGCAAGCGACGGGCGCTCCGTCAGTTTGACGTGGCGAAGCGACTCAGCGGTTATCAGCACTATCACTGTCAATGCGTCGGATGCGCCGGCGCGTGTTTGGCAGTACGCCTACACCAGCATTTCGACTTCGGGCGCCACCCTGTCGACAGTCACCTTGCCGGATAGCTCCCAGTGGTCATTCACCAATGTTCCGACTACAGGTGGCTACAACGTGGAAGCCTACGATTCGGTGGGTGCCCCGTGGACGACCTGCGGTGCCACAACAGGCACGCCTGTGAATACCGCCTCCGGTACCGCCACGATCACCAACCCGGCCGGCTTGACCGGCACCTTCACCATCAAGGATTTCGTTCATGCCCGTAGCTACGTGCCTGGCATGTGCGTGAACTGGATGGTCGGTACGCCGCCGTATCAGTCGATACCCGCGATCTTCGGCTCCGTGGTCGTCACCAACCGTTCGATCGCGGGTCCTGGCGTGCCAAGCCAGTCCTGGACATACGCCTATTCCGCCCCCAACGGCAGCTTTACCAGTTCGCCCTGTGCCGCCACCAATACTTGCCCGGACACGGCGACGGTCACCATTACCGAGCCTTCCGGCGACAAGACCGTGCACACCTACAGCACGCGCTGGGGCGCCCATGAGGGCAAGCTGCTGCAGACCCAGACCTACCAAGGAGCGAGCACGTTGCTGCGGACTGTGGTCAACACCTACGCAGCCGCCAACACCGGGCCTTGGCCCGCGCGCGTGGGGGACGGCCTCACGGGGGACCGCACGAACATCGACAAGCTGGAGACGTGGACACCCACGCTTCGAACCGACACCACCCAGCAGGGCCGCACCTTCACCTGGCGAGTGCCCTCGGTCTGTGGCGCGGGCAGTGCCTACTGTTTCGACACGTTCGCGCGACCGACCCAGGTCGTGAAGTCGAGCGCGCCATGAGGACCTCGATGACCACTCCGCGCCTGCTTCGCTGCGCGCTGGTTCTGGGCGTGTTGGCCTGCGGCAATGCCGCCGCCCAGAGCTACACCCGCACCGAGGCGATCACCTACAACGACCACACCGCGAGCTGGGTCATCGGGCAGACCGCCACGGTGACTTGCCTGGCGGGCACGCCGTCCAGCAGTGGCTGCGACAACACCATCGGCACCGGTAGCGATGTGATCAGCAGCACGGGCTATCACACGACCACGGCGCTGCCCACCAGCACGGCGGTGTTCGGCAAGCCGCAGTCGAGCATGACCTACAACACCGACGGCACGCTTGCCACGGTCACGGACGGCAACAGCAAGACCACGACCCTGTCCAACTGGAAGCGGGGCATCCCGCAGACCATCACCTTCGCGGACAGCACGTCGGTGTCGGCGGTGGTGAACGACCACGGCTGGATCACCTCCGTCACCGACGAGAACAATTACAAGACCTGCTACAGCTACGACAGCATGGGGCGGATCTCGGGAATCACATATCCGTCCGAGACCACGGGTGGCGTCTGCGATACCTCCAAGTGGACCGCGACCACGCGCAGCTTCGTGCCCGTCGCCTCGGTGGAATACGGGATCGCAGCGGGCCACTGGCGGGAGACCGTGACGACCGGAAACGCGGTCAAAATCGCCTACTACGATGCACGGTGGCGTCCTTTGCTGGTACGCGAGTACGACGCCGGCAATGCCGCTGCGACCGAGCGCTTCACTCGCAACGAGTACGACTCGGAAGGAAGGGTGGCTTTTGCTGCATACCCGTCCACGTCCAGCAGCGCCACGACCGGTGTCACCACCACGTACGACGCCTTGGGGCGTGTCAAGACTGTTAAGCAAAGCAGCGAGTTGGGTGACCTCACGTCGACCACGACCTACAACACAGGCTTTACCACCACTGTCACCAACCCTAGGACCTACGCCACCACCACTACCTACTTGGCCTACGACAAGCCGTCCACCGACTGGCCGCTAGTGATTGCTGCGCCAGAGAGCGCCACGACCACAATCTCCCGCGATACGTTCGGTAAGCCCACCAGCCTGACCCGCAGTGGCGGAGGCGTGACCCCAGTCGTGCGCAACTACCTGTACTACGGCAGCCAGGAGTTATGCCGCACCGAGGAGCCCGAGACCGGCGCCACCCACTTCGGTTACGATGGGGCGGGGAATCTGGCGTGGTCGGCTTCCGGCGTGATCGCCGGCACGACTTGCGACAACACCGGTACCACAGGTGTCATCGCCGCCCGCAAGGCCAGCCGTACGTACGATAACCGTAACCGCCTGTGGACCTTGGCGTTCCCAGACAGTAACGGCAACCAGACCTGGACCTACACGCCCGACGGGCTTCCCAATACGGTCACCACCCTTAATGGCGGCAATTCCGTCAGCAACGGCTACACATACAACAGGCGTCGCCTGCTGTCGGGCGAGAGCATGCAACCGGATACGGTCGCCACCGGTTGGGGCATCGGTTATGGCTACAACGCCTTGGGCCAGGTGATAACCGAGACCCGCCCGGCGAGCATGGGCGTGACCTATACGGTCAATGCGCTGGGCCAGACCACCCAGGTCACCGCCAACTCGGATGGTGGGGCGTCGACGACCATCGCCAGTGCCGGCAGCTACTTCCCGAATGGTGCACTCAAGCAGTTCACCTACGGCAACGGCATCGTCCACACGATGACCCAGAACGCCCGGCAACTGCCCGCCCAGAGCGTGGATGGCACGGTCCTCAACCTGACCACGACATTCGATGCCAACGGCAACGTCAGCGCGATCACCGATGGCACTGCAACCGCCCGTCAGACCCGCAGCATGGTCTACGACCAGTTGGATCGCCTGACCAGCACCACCTCGCCGATGTTCGGGACCGCCAGCTATGTCTACGACACGCTGGACAACCTGAAGCAGGTCAATGTCAGCGGCGGCACCGGCGCCCGCAACCATTACTACTGCTACAACGCGAACAATCAATTGGAGTTCGTGCGCAGCGGGTCCAACTGCAGTTCAAGCCCGTCGATCATCAACATCAGTTACGACGTGCAAGGCAACCTCCTGCAGAAGACGGGGACCAGCGGCGGCACCTACACCTTCGACTATGGAAACCGGCTGCGGACAGTGGTGGCGCCGGCTGCCCCCACGCTGACCTACAACTACCGGTACGACGCAGGCGGCCGGCGCGTGCGGCAGGACGTCGCAGGCGCCAGCCTGAAGTACAGCTATTACTCAAACGACGGATTGGTGGTCTGGCAGCGCGATGAGCCAGGCAGCAAGCGGATCAGCAATATCTACTTCGCCGGCAGCCTGGTCGCGGAGTACAGTCGGCCGATCGGCAGCAACACCGTCACACTGAGTTACCTGCATACCGATGCGCTGGGTAGTCCGATTGCCAAGACCAACAGCAGTGGCACGGTGATCGAGACGAGTGAGTACGAGCCGTATGGGGATCTGCTAAACCGTGCGAATGATGATCGGATGGGGTATACCGGACATGTGATGGATGCGGCCTCAGGGCTCACCTACATGCAGCAGCGGTATTACGATCCGCAGATTGGACGATTCCTATCCGTGGATCCTGTCGCTGCGGACAGTGCTACCGGTAACAACTTCCATCGTTACGGATATGCAAATAATAGTCCGTATCGATTCACCGATCCTGACGGACGACAAGCAACGAGCGATAACATCTTGGGCTGCGGTGGCGCCGGAACCCCTTGTACCATCACCCGCCGAGGCATCCAGGAGTCTTCCACTATTACTGAACCGGAAGCTCAAGCCGCAAAAATTTGGAAACAGGTTGACGCGTTCATTGCTAAACACCCAAATGACGACGTACAGCTTAGCGGGCTTGAGTTCGATATTATTTTGGCAAGCTTCAAAGCGGGATATGAGCGTGAAGGAATTGAGGGCATGGGTAGGTGGGAATTTATTGTAAGTCAAGCTTCGAACGATACTGATTTCCGTTCATTGAATACGCCAAAAGGTTCACCGTCGAACCGCTTCTTTGTTATCACGAGTGGTCCATATGCCGGCCGGCACGCTGCCCCCGATTTGAATTATCTGGGGGTTGGAATGGGTTTCGCGGCTCGAGGTTGGAATGGGCTCATTGCGGAAGATGCGGTGACGGGGTGGAACGTGTACCAGGCGGGTCGATTCCTAAATGTAGGTCAGCTGGGTACTATTCCTGCAGCTCAGAAATGGGCCCGTATTGGGTACGAATACTATTCGCAAGGGAAGTGAATCGTGCTGCACCAAAAATATTTTTGGATCAATCTGCTCCCTCTGGCCTTGTGTGTTGTTTGTGTAACATCTTGCGGCCGTCCGCCGGACGGCGAATGCAGTCAATTCGAGGCCATGTCTCGACGTCACATTTCAGTGATCGAGGTGGAGAAATGGGTCGACGAGCAGTACAAGCAAGGCAATCTCGCCAAAGAAAAATCAATTAAAAGCCCGCGTATTCTCCCAGGGCAATATGCAGTGCCAATTGATGATCGGAGGTTAGCTGCAATTCTGCCAAAGGGTTCTCAAGCCAGAGTGATAAATGGAGATGGTGGGGAAGCAGCGGCCGTCTTTTTTGGTGCGCGCGGATTCGAAGGGCTCATCGTTGAATTGCCTGAAAAGCATCAGTGGAAAGTCCCCAAAAGTAATTTGAAGGCGATCACAGCCCGAACGTCACTTGTTTGCATTCCGCGCTAAGAAGTGGCGAAGTTGCTCACCTAGCGCGCTGTTACACCAAGCAGCGGCTGGGGGCATTTTTAGGGGCATGTTGAAGTTTGCGAAATCTGCATTCCGCGCAGATGTGACCCTGCAGCGCGTCATTCGGTAGAGCCCACCTCCACCATTCAAGCGGTAGATTCAAAGACTTAAGGCGTCCTTCGGGGCGCCTTTTTCTTTGCTGCGGACATGTGGAATGGGTGGAGTGGCGAAGTTTCGCCCATGCCTTTCCGGCGAGGCTGCGCGATCAACCCGGTATGCTGGCGCGATGGCATCGCCGCATGTCCCGCCAACTGCCGACGCGTCGCAGGCCTCATGGCGCGTGCGCTACGGCTATTCGTTCGCGCTGCTGGTGCTGGTCGGATCGCTGCTGTTGGTGGCCATCGCCTGGGACCACGCGCGCCAGCGCGAACTCAAGCTCGCCGCCGAGCAGTTCCGCGGTATCGCCGGACAGCAGGCGTCGCTGGTCCAGTTGCAGCTCAACGGCGTCGAGATGACCTTGCGCGGCGGGGCGTCGCTTTTCGCGGCGCTCGACAGGCCAACGCCCGAACAATGGCGCGGCTACGTGGATGCGCTGCGCCTGCAGGCGACGTTTCCCTCCCTGGTCGGCGTCGGTTACGCGTTCTCCGTTGATGAGCAGGGACTCGTGCGATTCCAGGAATCGTGGCGGGCGGACGGGCGCGGATTGTTCCAGTTGCGGCCGCGCGGGCGGCGAGACGTTTATGGTCCGGTGCTTTACCTCGAGCCGCATACCGACCTGAACCGGAATGCGATCGGCTTCGACCTGTACTCGGAAGCGAGGCGTCGGGACGCGATGCGGATGGCGACGGACACCGGACAGTCGCAACTCAGCGGCCGGATCACCCTCGGGCGGGACGCCCCGAACCCCGTGCCCGCGTTGCTGCTGTTTACCCCCGTGTATGGCCCGGCACTGGATGAGGATTCGCCGGCAAGCCGCCGCAGCGCCATCCGCGGATGGGTGTTCGCGCCTTTCCGCATGGATGACATGCTGCACGGCGCGCTCTCGCCGGGACGCGGCAAGATCCAGCTACGCGTGGTCGACGTCACCCACGCCGGGCATGAAGTGCTCTACCAGGACCCGGGCATCGACGCGTCGCATGCGTTCACCCACAGCCTGGCGATGGACTTCTACGGGCGGCGTTGGCGCTTCGATTTCTTCTCCGGGCCGGCCGAAACCGCGGTCCCGCAACTCGCCACGCTCGACAAGCTGCTGTTGGCGGGTATCGCCGTTTCGCTGCTGTTGTTCGCGTTGGCCTGGATGCTGGCGTCGACCGAGGCGCGCGCGCGGCGCATCGCGACGGACATGACCCAGAGTTACCGACGCAGCGAGCAACGCTTCCGCAATGCCATGCAGTATTCGGCGATCGGCAAGGCGCTGCTGGATTCCGATGGCGCGATCGTGGAGAACAATCCGGCGTTCAGGCGCATCTTCGGCCTCAGCGACCAAGCGCTGGCCGGCCATTCGCTCAACGAATTCCTCGACGACGGTGACACCCAGCCGCTGGTGACCTCGCAGATGCAGGCCTTCGACGAGGCGGGCGGGGTGATTCGCCTGACCCGCAGCCTGCGCCGTGGCGACGGCGAGGTGCGCCATGTGCACCTGACCTTCGCGCCGGTGCCCAACGAGCCCGGGATCGATGTCTCGCGCCTGGTGCAGGTTGAGGACGTAACCGAGCGGGTGCGTGCGGAAGCCGCTGTGCAGGCGCTGAACCGCACGCTGGAGGCGCGTGTCGCCGCGCGCACGCGCGAGCTCAGCGAGGCCAACCGCGAGCTGGAGTCTTTCGCTTACAGCGTGTCCCACGACCTGCGCGCACCGTTGCGCGCGATCGAGGGATTCAGCCGCATGCTCGGCGAGCGCCATGCAGATGGCTTGGACGCGACGGGGCGTGACTACCTGGACCGCGTCCGCAAGGGCACGGCACGAATGGGCGAGTTGATCGATGCGCTACTGAAACTGGCGCGGATCGGGCGGGCCGAACCGGGCGTGGCCGATGTCGATCTCAGCGCGCTGGCGGAGGAAGTCGCGGCCGGCCTCGCCGACGCCGAGCCGGCACGGCGCGTCGGGATCCACATCCAGCCGGGAATGCACGCGCAGGGCGATCGCACGTTGCTGCAGAACCTGCTCGAGAACCTGCTGGGCAATGCGTGGAAATTCACCCGTGGTCGCGACGACGCGCGGGTCTGGTTCACCCGCGAGGCAGGCGCGGATGGCCGTGACTGGTTCGTGGTCCGCGACAACGGCGCCGGCTTCGACCCCGACTACGCGAACAAGTTGTTCAAGCCGTTCCAGCGCCTGCACAGCCAGGATGAATTCCCGGGGCATGGGATCGGGCTGGCCTCGGTGAAACGGATCATCGAGCGCCATGGCGGCGAGATCGAGGCCGAAGGCCGGCCCGGGCAGGGCGCGGCCTTCCGGTTCAGGCTCGGAACTTCTGCTGCTGGCAGCGTCGGCGAGATCTTCCAAGCCCCCGAGTCGGGGGCAATTCGCGCCAAGGGCGCGAATGGGGGCGGAAGCATGTAGTGGGGCCCATGATTCGCCAGCGAATCATGGGGGCGTTTCCGGCGATGCCGGGAACGTCACGCGTCCTTGTTGTGCCTTCGCATGATGCGCTGCTTCTCGCGGTTCCAGTCGCGTTCCTTGCTGGCCTCGCGCTTGTCGTGGCTCTGCTTGCCGCGCGCCAGCGCCAGTTCCATTTTCACCTTGTTGCCCTTCCAGTAGAGCGCGGTGGGCACCAGCGTGTAGCCGTCGCGCTGCACGCGACCGATCAGTTCGTCGATCTCATGGCGATGCAGCAGCAACTTGCGACTGCGCCTGTCGTTGGCGACCACGTGGGTCGACGCCTGGATCAGTGGCGTGATCTGCGCGCCGACCAGGAACAACTCGCCATGCAACACCACCGCGTAGCCGTCCGTGAGGTTGGCGCGACCCGCGCGGATCGACTTGAGTTCCCAGCCCTGCAACGACAGGCCGGCCTCGAACTTCTGTTCGAAGTGATATTCGTGGCGCGCGCGCTTGTTCAGCGCGATGGTGCCGCCGCCGTTTGCCTTATCCTTGTCCGTCTTCTTGCTCATCCCGTCATTCTCGCCGATCCGGCTGCATTTCGGCGTGGTTGGCACCGTTGGAGTCACGATGCCGGTCATCCTGCGCAGTGCCCTGGTCGAACATTCCGCCGCGCGCATGTTCGCGCTGGTGAACGACGTCGCGGCCTATCCGCGGCGTTTCGATTGGTGCCGCGAGGCGCAGGTGCTGGAGGAGGGGGAGGATCGGCTGCTGGCCCGCCTCGACCTGGGCATCGGCGGCTTCCACACGTGGTTCACCACCGAGAACGTGCTGTCGCCGCCGCACCACATCGACATGGCCCTGCGCGACGGTCCCTTCCGCCGGCTGGAGGGTCGTTGGCAGTTCCATGCACTGGACGAAAGCGCCTGCAAGGTCAGCTTGCGCCTGGAGTTCGAGCCGCAGAACCGCCTGTTCGGCCCAGCGCTGGCGCTCGGCATGCAGAACCTGGCCGACCGCATGGTCGACGATTTCGTCCGCGAGGCCGACAAGGGCGCGAACTGATGCGCATCGAGCTGCTGCGCGCATGGCCGCATCGGCACGAATCGAAGCTGGTCGAGGTGCGCGAAGGCGCCACCGTCGACGAGGCCTTGCAGGCAGCCGGGTGGACGTTCGATGCCGAGTTCATCGGAGTCGCGGTGTTCGGCGTGGCCGCAGGCACCGACACGCTGTTGCACGAAGGCGATCGCGTCGAATTGCTGCGTGCGTTGCAACTGGATCCGAAGCAGGCAAGGCGGCTGCGCGCCGAACGACGGCCGCTGAAACCCACGCGTTGAAAGCCGCCCGCTGAGATCCGCCCGCTGCAATCCGGCGCGCGGCGGGACGCGGAGGTCGTGGCTTAGCGACCGCCCTTTTTCTTGTCCTTGGCCAGGTTGCCGAACGCGGCCATCGTCCTGGCCAGCTCTGAATCTTCTTCGGGGAAGTACTCGCCTTCCCATCCCGACAAGGTGTCGTTCTCGAACCAGACCGTCATGTTCTTGACCTCGGTCGGTCCACTGCGGCCGGTCCTGCGTGTGGCGACGTAGTCCCAGCGATCATGGTGGAACGGATCCCGTACCGAAGGCGTCCCCAGCAGGGTCATCACCTGGCGCTTGTCCATCCCTTGCTGCAGCTGGTCCACCGCGACCTTGTCCAGCAGGTTGCCCTGGTAGATCGGCTGCCGGTAGAGCACACCGCAACCGCTGGCGAACATGATGACAAGGAGGAGGGCAACGAGCTTGCTTGGAACCGGCTTGTGCATCAGCAGGATGGGGCAGTGGCGGAGGCGCCGATGATACACTCAAAGCCCAGTGCGACGGCCTTGGCGGCCGCACGCGGGACAGGCGCAAGGGTGCTGCATTCACGCGCCGTTGCGATCACCGAATCGATCCACGGAGTGCCGATGGAATCGCAGGACCTACGCAAGGCGGGCCTCAAGGTCACCCATCCGCGCATGCGGATCCTCGAGCTGCTGGAGCAGACCAAACCGCGGCACATGACCGCCGAGGACATCTACCGGCAACTGCTGGGCGACGGCGAGGAGATCGGCCTGGCCACCATCTATCGCGTATTGACCCAGTTCGAATCGGCCGGGCTGGTGCTCAAGCACAACTTCGAGGGTGGGCACGCCGTCTACGAACTCGATCGTGGCGAACACCATGACCACATGGTCGATGTCGATACCGGCAAGGTGGTCGAATTCCACAGCGACGAGATCGAGGAGTTGCAGCGGCAGATCGCCGCCGCGCACGGATACGAGATCGAGGACCACGCCCTGGTCCTGTACGTCCGGAAGAGGCGCTGACCCGATCCGGCGACCGGCCCGGGGGCGCGGCTGAAGCCGCTTCTACGAGGCTTGCGCGAGCAACTGCTTCGCTGCGGCCCGCGCTTCATCGGTGACTTCGGCGCCGCCCAGCATCCGGGCGATTTCGCCGATGCGTCCTTCGGCATCCAGCAAGGCCACCGCAGACTGGGTCATGCCGTCCGCAGCAGCCTTGCTGACCCGGTATTGGGCATGGCCGGAGGCCGCGACCTGCGGCTGGTGGGTCACGCAGAGTACCTGGCGCGGCGCGCCCAGGGCACGCAACTTGGCGCCGACCGCCGCGGCGACCGCGCCGCCGATGCCCGAATCCACTTCGTCGAACACCATGGTCGGCACCGCGTCCAGCCCGAGGGTGGCGACCTCGATCGCCAGCGAGATGCGCGAGAGCTCGCCGCCGGACGCGACCTTGCGCAGCGGACGCGGCGGCTGGCCTGCATTGGCCGAGACGAGGAAGTCCACGCGCTCGGCCCCGTGCGGATCCGGGGTGTCGCCGTCGCCGGCCTCCAGCGCGACCTCGAAGCGGCCGCCGGCCATGCCGAGTTCCGCGATCAATGCGACGGCGGCCTGGCTCAATGCAGTGCCAGCCTGGCGGCGCGAGGCAGTCAGTGCCGCAGCCGCCGTGGTCCACCCGGCGTGGGCCTCGGCGATATCGCGTTCGATCCGCTGCAGGCGTTCATCGGCGTCCGCCAGCGACTCGAGCTCGGCCGCCAGTGCCTCCCGATGGCCGGCGAGTGCATCCGGCGCGACCCGGTGCTTGCGCGCCAGATCCTGCACGCGGCCGAGGCGGCGCTCGATCTCCGTCAGTGCGTCCGGATCCAGGTCCAGGTCGTCGCGGATGCGTTCGAGCAGGACGAGCGCTTCGTCAAGCTGGATCGCGGCCGAGTCGAGCAACGCATCCACGTCGGTGAGGCGCGGTTCGTGCGCGGCTTCACGCTGCAGGCTGCCGCGCAGCTGATGCAGTTGCACACCGATGGCGGTGTCGCCGCCAAGCTGCTCCAGGGCCTGCTCGCAGGCCGCGATCAGCGAGGCCGCATGCGCATGCCGGCGGTGGCTGGCGTCCAGGTCGGCCAACGCGCCGGGTGCCAGGTCCACCGCGTCGAATTCCTGCAGTTGGTGGCGCAGCCACGCCTGGCGGTCGCCGACGTCGCCACGGGCGAGCAGGGCGCTGCGCTCATCCCGCAACGCCTTCCATTGCGCGGCAGTCGTGCGGACGGCCTCCAGAAGCGCCGGATGGCGGGCGTGGGCGTCGAGCAGGCGGGTCTGGTGGGGCCGCGACAGCAGCGCCTGCTGCTCATGCTGGCCATGGATCTCGACCAGCAGGGTCGCCAGCTCCGACAGTTGCGCCAGCGGCACCGGCCGGCCGTTGATCCACGCGCGCGATCCGCCGTCCGCACGCAGGGTGCGGCGCAACTGGCAGGCATCTTCGTCGTCGAGCTCGGCCTCGCGCAGCCACTCGGCGGCGGCGGGGCAGTCGTCCAGGCTGAATTCCGCCGCCAGTTCGGCGCGCTGTGCGCCATGGCGGACCGCGCCGGCGTCCGCGCGCGCGCCACCGAGGAAGCCCAGCGCATCGACCAGCAGCGACTTGCCGGCGCCGGTTTCGCCGGACACCACGGTCAAGCCTCGCCCGAACGCCAGCTCGGCATGGGCGACCACGGCGAAATCGCGGATGGACAGGCGGTTCAGCATCGGCGCGCATTGTGCCTGCCCGCGGGGTCGGTCCGGTAGCGCTTGCATGCCGGCGGCGCGGCGCATACAACCGTGGCATGAGCCGCCATCCCGCCGACATCGCCCGCGACCCGCGCGCGCGCCAGCTGCTGCGGACGCTGGTGGCAAGGCATGTCCGCGATGGCGAGCCAGTGGGTTCGCAGACCCTGGCCCGGCATGCGGGACTGGACGTCAGCCCGGCGACGATCCGCAACATCCTGGCGTCGATGGAGGAGGCCGGCCTGCTGGCCGCGCCGCACAGCTCCGCCGGGCGCATCCCTACCGCGCAGGGCTACCGGCTGTTCGTCGATTCGCTGCTGCAGCTCAAGCCGCTGGGCGAGGGTGATTTGCAGCGCCTGCGCAGCGAACTGCCCGCCGGCGCCGGCACCCAGGCGCTGCTGGGCAGCACCTCGGAACTGCTGTCGGCGATGACCCACTTCGCCGGCATGGTCAGCGTGCCCCGGCGCGAGGGGTTCGCCTTCCGCCAGATCGAGTTCGTCGCGCTGGATCCGCAGCGGGTGCTGGCGATCGTGGTGTTCGCCGATGGCGAGGTGCAGAACCGCGTGGTCCAGGTGCGTCGTGCCTTCGACCCGGCCGAGCTCGAACAGGCCGCGAACTACCTCAATGCCCAATTCGCCGGGCAGTCGCTGGCGCAGATCCGCGCTGTGCTGCTGCGCGACCTGCGCGATGCGCGCAGCGAGATGGAGCGCCTGCTGGCCAGTTCACTCGACATCACCGAACAGGCATTCGCACCGATCCGTGAGGATGCTGCCTTCGACGGCATGCTGGTGGCCGGGCAGACCCGGTTGATGGGCCTGCAGGACCTCAACGACCTCGATCGGCTGCGCGCATTGTTCGAGGCCTTTGCCGAAAAACGCGAACTGCTGCAGTTGCTGGAGCGCACCGCCAAGGCGCCGGGCATGCGCGTGTTCATCGGCGAGGAAACCGGGATCGCGCCGCTGGAGGGCATGTCGCTGGTGACCGCGCCGTACGGGCGCGATGGCCACGTGCTGGGCGTGCTGGGCGTGATCGGCCCGAGCCGGATGGCCTACGAACGGGTGATCCCGGTGGTGGAGGCGACCGCGGCGATCCTCGGCGCCGCCCTCGACGCACCGCCCTGAGTTGGTGGGTCGGTATCGCGGCGCGCCGCGCCTTGAATCCCCGTGGGCGAAACCCCATAGCCAAGGCGGGCGCGGCAGGTGGCCGCACAATCAGCACGGATGACGAACATGCAGGATCCGATCCAGGACGCGAACGACGCGGCAGGCGACGTGCCGCAGGACGATGAACTCGAGGCCTTGCGCGGCGAGTTGGAGCAACTGAAGGCGCAGTCCCTGCTGGAGCGCGCCGACCTCGACAACCAGCGCAAGCGCATCGCGCGCGAGATCGACACGGCGCGCCGCTTCGCCAACGAACGCTTGCTCGGCGACCTGCTGCCGGTGTTCGACAGCCTCGATGCAGGCCTGGCCGCGGCCGGTACCGATCCGAGCCCGCTGCGCGACGGCCTGGACCTGACCTACAAGCAGTTGCTGAAGGTCGCCGGCGAGAACGGCTTGAGCGTGCTGGACCCGACCGGCGAGCCCTTCAATCCCGAGCACCACCAGGCCATCAGCCAGGTGCAGGCGCCGGGCGTGTCCGCTGACAGCGTGGCCCAGGTCTTCCAGAAGGGCTACCTGCTCAACGGCCGCCTGCTGCGACCCGCCCTGGTGGTGGTCGCGTCCTGAATCCCCGCGCGCGCGGCCCTTGAAGCCGCCCGCCGCAACCCCACATCGCGGACATAGGCGCAACGCGCCCCCGACATCACGCATTTCGAGGAAAGACACATGGGCAAGATCATCGGCATCGACCTGGGCACCACCAACTCCTGCGTCGCCATCATGGAAGGCGGCAAGGCCAAGGTCATCGAGAACAGCGAGGGCGACCGCACCACCCCGTCGGTGGTCGCCTGGTCGAAGGACAATGAGGTGCTGGTCGGCGCGTCCGCCAAGCGCCAGGCAGTCACCAACCCGAAGAACACCTTCTACGCGGTGAAGCGCCTGATCGGCCGCAAGTTCAGCGATGCCGAGGTGCAGAAGGACATCGGCCTGGTGCCGTACGGGATCGCCGCGCACGACAACGGCGACGCCTGGGTGTCGCTGGTCGACGGCAAGAAGCTGGCGCCGCAGGAAGTCTCCGCCAAGGTGCTGGAGAAGATGAAGAAGACCGCCGAAGCCTACCTGGGCGAGTCGGTCACCGAAGCGGTGATCACCGTGCCGGCCTACTTCAACGATTCGCAGCGCCAGGCGACCAAGGACGCCGGCCGCATCGCCGGCCTCGACGTCAAGCGCATCATCAACGAGCCGACCGCGGCCGCGCTGGCCTATGGCATGGACAAGGGCGACAAGAGCGACCGCAAGATCGCCGTGTACGACCTCGGCGGCGGCACCTTCGACGTGTCGATCATCGAGATCGCCAACGTCGACGGCGAGAAGCAGTTCGAGGTGCTGGCCACCAACGGCGACACCTTCCTCGGCGGCGAGGACTTCGACAAGCGCGTCATCGACTATCTCGTCGAGGAGTTCCAGAAGGAGCAGGGCATCGACCTGCGCAAGGATCCGTTGGCCCTGCAGCGCCTGAAGGACGCGGCCGAGCGCGCCAAGATCGAGCTGTCCAGCTCGCAGCAGACCGACGTCAACCTGCCGTACGTGACGGCCGATGCGAGCGGTCCGAAGCATCTCAACATCAAGCTGACCCGCTCCAAGCTGGAGGCACTGGTCGACGACCTGGTCAAGAAGACCATCGAACCCTGCCGCATCGCCCTGAACGACGCCGGCCTGCGCGCCAGCGACATCGGCGAGGTGATCCTGGTCGGTGGCCAGACCCGCATGCCGCGCGTGCAGCAGGCGGTGACCGAGTTCTTCGGCAAGGAGCCGAAGAAGGACGTCAACCCCGACGAGGCGGTGGCCATCGGCGCCGCGATCCAGGGCGGCGTGCTGCAGGGCGACGTCAAGGATGTGCTGCTGCTCGACGTGACCCCGCTGTCGCTGGGCATCGAGACCCTGGGCGGCGTGTTCACCAAGATCATCGAGAAGAACACCACCATCCCGACCAAGGCGTCGCAGACCTTCAGCACCGCCGAGGACAACCAGTCCGCGGTGACCGTGCACGTGTTGCAGGGCGAACGCGAGCAGGCGCGCTACAACAAGTCGCTGGCCAAGTTCGACCTGACCGGCATCGACGCCGCGCCGCGTGGCATGCCCCAGGTCGAAGTGAGCTTCGACATCGACGCCAACGGCATCCTCCACGTCAACGCCAAAGACAAGAAGACCGGCAAGGAGCAGAAGGTCGAGATCAAGGCGGGCTCCGGCCTGTCGGATGACGAGATCCAGCGGATGGTGCAGGACGCCGAGGCCAACCGCGAGGAAGACAAGCGCTTCCACGACCTGGTCACCGCGCGCAACCACGCCGATGGCCTGATCCATGCCACCCGCAGCGCGATCTCGGACAATGGCAACAAGGTGCCGGGCGACGTGATCGGCCGCGCCGAGGGTGCCATCGCCGAACTCGAGTCGGCGATGAAGGGCGACGACAAGAACCAGATCGACGCCAAGGCCAAGGCCCTGGAAGAGGCCGGCCAGGCGCTGTTCGCGGCGGCGGCTGCATCCGCGCAGCCGGGTGCTGGTGGCGGCGATGCCGGCCAGGCCCCGGGGGGCGGCGACGACGTGGTCGACGCCGAGTTCACCGAGGTCAAGGACGACGCCAAGAACGCCTGATCGCACGCGCGATGGGCAACGAAGCAGCGGGCAGGCCAGTGGTCTGCCCGTTGCCGTGAAGGATGCAGGAAAGGTCGATGAGCAAACGCGATTATTACGACGTGCTGGGGGTGGCCAGAAACGCCTCCGACGAGGACCTGAAGAAGGCCTATCGCCGCAGCGCGATGAAGCACCATCCCGACCGCAATCCCGGCGATGCCAGCGCCGAGGCGGCGTTCAAGGAATGCAAGGAGGCCTACGAAGTGCTGTCGGACGGCGGCAAGCGCCGCATGTACGACCAGCACGGGCACGCCGCGTTCGAACACGGCATGGGCGGCGGCAATGCCGGGCCCGGCTTCGGTGGCGCCGACATGGGCGACATCTTCGGCGACATCTTCGGCAACATCTTCGGTGGCGGCGCCGCGCGCGGCCAGCCGCGCCGGGGCGCCGACATCGGCTACGTGATGGAGCTGTCCCTGGAAGAGGCTGTCGGCGGCGTCGAGAAGACGATCGAGATCCCGACGCTGGACGAATGCGACACCTGCCACGGCTCGGGTTCGGCCGACGGCAAGATGGAAACCTGCAGCACCTGCCAGGGACGTGGCCAGGTGCGCTTCCAGCGCGGCATCTTCTCGATGCAGCAGACCTGCCCGCATTGCGGCGGCCGCGGCAAGTCGATCGCCAATCCCTGCGGTGACTGCCACGGCCAGGGGCGCGTGGAGCGCACCAAGACGCTGCAGGTCAAGATTCCCGCCGGCGTCGACAACGGCGACCGCATCCGCCTGCAGGGCGAGGGCGAGGCCGGGCCGGCCGGCGCGCCTCCGGGCGACCTGTACGTGGAGGTGCGCGTGCGTCCGCACGAGATCTTCGAGCGCGACGGCGACGATCTGCATTGCGAGGTGCCGATCCGCATCTCGCAGGCCGCGCTGGGCGACAGCGTGCGCGTGCCCACCCTCGAGGGCGAAGTCGAACTGCGCATCCCGGCCGAGACCCAGAGCGGCAAGCAGTTCCGCCTCCGCGACAAGGGCGTCAAGTCGGTGCGCAGCCGCGCACCGGGCGACCTGTATTGCCGCGTGGTCGTGGAAACACCGGTCAACCTGACAGCCGAGCAGCGCCAGTTGCTGGAACAGTTCGAAGCCACCTTCGTAGGCGAAGGTGCGCGCAAGCATTCACCGCGTTCGTCGACCTTCCTGGACGGCGTCAAGGGTTTCTGGGACCGGATGACGTCCTGAGTCGACCGGGCTGTTCTTCGAGTTGCCACGACGCGCCCCGATGGGCGCGTCGTCGTATCCGGAGGCCCTGGCCGGGCCGGGCTGGACGAATCGCCGTCGGTGGCGCGGACGCGCGAACGGCCGGAGGTTCCCCCCGCATCGCGCGTATCCCGTCCGCAGGCGCATGGTGGCCGCCGGGCGCTGCTGTGCTTGCAACGGTCCGGGGCCGACGGTAGCGTCCCCGCCAAGGCCAGGGTGGCAGGACGGGAAGGGATGGCG
>DATIDW010000027.1:0-34739 GCA_035456065.1 Thermomonas sp.
GACATGCTCCCAGCGCACCCGGAGGTGGCCTCGGCCGCGCGCCAGCCAGTAGAGCTGGAACAGCACGCCGGAGCTGCGCCCCAGCGTGGTGGCCAGGCCCGCGCCGAAGATGCCCAGCTCCGGAAAGGGTCCCCACCCGAAGACGAGACACGGGGCGAGGACGATGTTGATGATGTTGGCCAGCCACAGCACGCGCATGGCGATGGCGGCATCGCCGGCGCCGCGG
The DNA here is from genome assembly GCA_035456065.1 of Thermomonas sp. GTDB lineage: Bacteria > Pseudomonadota > Gammaproteobacteria > Xanthomonadales > Xanthomonadaceae > Thermomonas. The sequence continues at coordinate 227 of DATIDW010000027.1, forward strand.
AAGATCGCGTTGATCACGAACAGCAGCATGATCACCGCGTTGCCGCCGAGCATCCATTGCGTGTAGCGATACCCGTGCTCGATGCTCCACGCATCCGCGCCCATCAGCCGCAACAGGTCCTGCGCGTACACGATGCCGACGGTCGCGGGCAGCAGCGACGCCAGCAGCGCGACGATGATCGCCTGCACCGCGGTGATCGCCGCTTCTTCCTGCTTGCCTTCGCCGACGCGCCGCGCGATCACCGCGGTGACCGCCATCGCCAGCCCCATCGCCAGCGAGTACAGCAGGAACAGGTAGCTCTCGGTCAGCCCGACCGTGGCCACCGCCGACGGCCCCAGCTTGGCGACGAAGAAGATGTCGACCACCGCGAAGGTGGACTCCAGCACCAGTTCCAGCACCATCGGCACCGCCAGCAGGAACACCGCGCGGCGCAGCGGGATCCTGGTGTAGTCGGCATTGGTGCCGCGGATCGCGTCGCGCAGGCCGGCCCACAGCGATTGCGACGGCGGGATTTCGGCTGGGCTGCCGGAGGGCGTGGGCTGCATGCGGTGCGCCTGGTCGGTCGTGATATCGGTTGCGACGAATGGGCGTCGCGGGAATCGACGCGTCCGCCGATCAGCTGGCCGCCATGTCGGCCAGCTTGGCGACCGTGTTCATGTTGCGCCCCGTGCCGGCCTTCGCCGCGGCAATCACCAGCTTCGACTCGCGCATGCCGTCGGCGTCGCGGTAATCGACATGAATCTCGCGTCGCCCAAGGGCGATGAACGAGTTCATGCTCGAGCTTAACCTGCGATCATGGGCGATGACCACGCCCGCCACCTTCGCCGACCTGGCCCTCGATCCGTCCCTCAAAGCCGGACTCGACGCCCTCGACTACACCACCCTGACCCCGATCCAGGCGCAGGCGTTGCCCGCGATCCTCGAAGGCCGCGACCTGATCGCGCAGGCGCCGACCGGCAGCGGCAAGACCGCGGCGTTCGGGTTGGGTTTGCTGCAGGGCGTCGACGCCACCGAGGTGCGCACGCAGGCGCTGGTGCTCTGCCCCACGCGCGAACTCGCGGACCAGGTCGGCAAGCAGTTGCGCAAGCTCGCCACCGGCATCGCCAACCTGAAGCTGTCGGTGCTGTGCGGCGGCATCCCGCTGGGCCCGCAGCTCGCCTCGCTCGCGCATGCGCCGCACGTGGTGGTCGGCACGCCCGGGCGCGTGCTGGAACTGGTGCAGAAGGACGCGCTCGACCTGCGCAAGGTGCGCACGCTGGTGCTGGACGAAGCCGACCGCATGCTTGACATGGGCTTCGACGAACCGATCCGCGCGCTGGTCAAACGCACGCCGAAGGAGCGGCAGACGCTGCTGTTCTCGGCCACCTTCCCGGAGTCGATCCGCGTGCTGGCGAAGGCGATGCTGCGCGAGCCGCTGGAGGTCAGCGTCGACGGCGGCGCGCAGCCGGCGGCGATCCGCGCGCATTTCTTCGAGGTCGATGCCGCGCGCCGCGCGCCGCAGCTGGCCGCGCTGCTGCTGCAGTTCCGCCCCGAATCCACCGTGGTGTTCTGCAACATGCGCCGCGACACCGAGGAAGTGGTCGGTTCGCTGGCGCACTACGGATTCACCGCGCTGGCGCTGCACGGCGACATGGAGCAACGCGACCGCGACGAAGTGCTGGTGCGCTTCGCGAACAGGAGCTGCAGCGTGCTGGTCGCCAGCGACGTCGCCGCGCGTGGGCTCGACATCGACGACATCGGCGCGGTGGTGAACTACGAGCTGCCCACCGATGCCGATACCTACCTGCATCGCGTCGGCCGCACCGGCCGCGCCGGCCGCGACGGACTGGCGCTGAGCCTGGTCGCGCCGCAGGAACGCGGGCGCGCCGCATTGATCGAGGAACGCCAGGGCAACCCGATCCGCTACGAACGCATCGACCCGATCGAGGGCCAGCCCCGCGGCGTGCCGCAGGCTGCGATGACCACCCTGCGCATCGACGCTGGCCGCACCGACAAGCTGCGCCCCGGCGACATCGTCGGCGCGCTGACCGGTGACGCAGGCTTACCCAAGGATGCGATCGGCAAGATCGACGTGTTCGCCACCCGCAGCTATGTGGCGATCGCCCGTGCGCAGGCCAGGCACGCGCTGGCGCAGTTGCGCGCAGGCAAGATCAAGGGCCGCAGGTTCCGGGTCAACCTGCTGTAGCCACGCGGATGCACGCTGCGGTATCGGCCTGAGTCCGGCTTGCATAAATTCCATATTTCTGGAAATATGGAATCATGAACACCGACACCGCCCTTTCCGCCCTCCGCGCGCTTGGCCACGAGTCCAGGCTGGCCGCATTCCGCCGACTGGTGCAGGCCGGCCCGGATGGCCTCTCGGTCGGCGAACTGCGTGAGTTCCTCGACCTGCCGCCCGCCACGCTGAGCGCACACCTCAACGTGCTGCGCGCCGCCGGCCTGGTCGACGACCAGCGCGAAGGGCGGGTCATCCGCGTGCGCGCCAACTACCCGCAGATGAACACCCTGCTCGCCTATCTCACCGAGAACTGCTGCGCCGGCGCCGTGGACTGCGGGCCGGCATCCGCGTGTTCTCCCCGCAAACCAGGAGCTAGGTCATGAACCGCTTCCACGTGCATCTCAACGTCACCGACCTTGCCGCCGGCATCCGTTTCTACCGGGAACTGTTCGGCGCCGAGCCCGTCGTGCGCAAGCCCGACTACGCGAAGTGGATGCTGGAGGATCCGCGGATCAACTTCGCGATCTCGAATACCGGTCGCGCGCCCGGCATCGACCACCTCGGCCTGCAGGTCGACAGCAGCGAAGAACTCGCCGCGCTCGGCCAGCGCCTCGAAGCCGCCGGCGGTTCGCTGATCCCCGAGAACGCCGCCATCTGCTGCTACGCGCAGTCCGACAAGACCTGGACCGAAGACCCGCAGGGCACGCGCTGGGAAACCTTCCACACCTTCGGCGAGGCGACCACCTACCACGGCGCCGATGCCGCCTGCGCCACCAATGGCGCGTCGTGCACGCCCGACGTGCAGGCGATGCAGCGGATGCCCGCGCCGACCGCGACGGCTGCATCCTGCTGCGCGCCGCGTTCCAACTGCTGCTGATCCCCCGCCCCGTCGACGACACTCGCCATGACCACGACTCCCTACAACATCCTGTTCCTCTGCACCGGCAACAGCGCGCGCAGCATCCTCGCCGAAGGACTGGTCAATCATTTGTCGCATGGCCGCTTCAGGGGCCATAGCGCCGGCAGCCAGCCGATGGGGCGGGTCAACCCGCTGGCGCTGGAAACCCTGCAGCGGCTCGGTTGCGATACCACCGGCATGTCCAGCAAGAGCTGGGACGTGTTCGCCGCGCCCGACGCGCCGAAGATGGACTTCGTCATCACCGTCTGCGACAGCGCCGCGGGCGAGGCCTGCCCGTACTGGCCCGGCACGCCGATCACTGCGCATTGGGGCTTCCCGGATCCTTCGCACGTCGAAGGCGACGACGAGGCGAAGCGGCTGGCCTTCGCCAGGACCGCGCAGGCCATCACCCACCGCCTGCGCCTGCTGCTGTCGCTGCCGCTGGAAAAACTGGATCGCCTGTCGCTGCAGGACGAACTGCGCGCGTTGGCCGCGCAGTGACACCGCTGCATCGCCGCCTGCTGGCCGAGGCGCTCGGGACCATGCTCCTGCTCGCCACCGTGGTCGGCTCCGGGATCATGGGCGTGGCGCTGTCGAACGGGAACGACGGCATCGCGTTGCTGGCGAATGCCGGCGCGACGGCAGCCATGCTGTACGTCCTGATCGTGACCCTCGGGCCGATCTCCGGCGCGCACTTCAATCCGGCGGTGACGCTGGCGATGCGCCTGCGCGGCGACATCGGCAAGGCGCATGCCGCGGCCTACATCGCGGTGCAGGTGGTGGCCGCGATCGCCGGCGTGCTGCTGGCGCACGCGATGTTCGACCAGGCCTTGCTGCAACCGGGCACGCACGTGCGCAGCGGCGGCGCGCAATGGCTGAGCGAGGGCGTGGCCACCTGCGGCCTGCTGCTCACGATCCTGCTGGGAATGCGGCATCGACCAAAAGCGATCCCTGCATTGGTCGCCGGCTACATCTTCGCCGCCTACTGGTTCACCGCGAGTACGTCGTTCGCCAATCCAGCGGTGACCGTGGCGCGCGCGCTGACGCAAACCTTCGCCGGCATCCGTCCGGACGACGTGGCCGGCTTCGTGCTGGCGCAACTCGCCGGAATGCTGGTGGCGATGGGCATCGCGACCCTCCTGCTGGGACGCGACCAACCCGCCTCAGCGCGCGGCTGATTCCACCGCGACCACGCCTCGCCACCAACGCTCGCCGGCGTGGGGCGCGTCGATGCCGATGCGTTCGCCCATGATCGGCGTGGCGATGCCAATGCCGCGTTCGCCGCCCAGTGCGAGCACGCGCTCGAACGGCTCGAACCACGGATGCATCGACAGGTCGAAGGTGCCGTTGTGGATCGGCAGCAACCACCTGCCGCGCAGGTCGACGTGCGCCTGCACGGTCTGCTCCGGCTGCATGTGCACGTACGGCCACTGCAGGTTGTAGGCGCCGGTTTCCATCAGCGTCAGGTCGAACGGGCCGAAGCGCCGGCCGATCTCGGCGAAGCCGTCGAAGTAGCCGCTGTCGCCACTGAAGAACACCCGCCTGTCGCCATCGACGATTGCCCACGAACCCCACAGGGTGCGGTTGCCATCGCGCAGGCCGCGTCCGGAGAAATGCTGGGCGGGCGTGAAGCTCAGGCGCAGGCCATCGATGTCGGCACCTTGCCACCAGTCGAACTGGCGCACCTTGGCCGACGGCACGCCCCAGTCGATCAGCCGGTCGCCCACGCCGAGCGGCGCCAGGAACAGCTCGACCTTGCCTGCCAGCGCCTTGATCGCCGCGTGGTCGAGATGGTCGTAGTGGTCATGCGAGAGCAGCACGCCGCGGATCGGCGGCAATTCGTCCAGCGCGATCGGCGGCGCGTGGAAGCGCTTCGGCCCGGCCCACTGCACCGGCGATGCGCGTTCGGAAAACACCGGGTCGGTCAGCCACCAGCCGCCGCGCAGCTTCATCAGGATGGTCGAATGGCCCAGCCGGTACAGGCTGCGATCCGGCGCGGCGTCGAGTTCGGCGCGCGTCAGCGCGTGCACCGGGATGGGCGCATGCGGCTCGGTGTTCTCCGGCTTGTTGAAGAAGAAATCCCACATCACCCTGGCGCCGGGTTCCGGCACGTTGGCGGGCTTGGGCGTGGCGTTGCGGAACTTGCCGCCGGCGAACTGCGCGGAATTCGCATAGTCGCCGATCGCGGCGTGCAGGCACAGGGAGGCAGTCAAGGCAGTCAGTCCGATGATGGAAAGCGGCCACCACCAGCGGCGGCGGCGCGGCGTGCGCGTGGCCGGGTCGCGACCGATTTCACGGGAGGCAGGCATGTCCCGACAGAGATGGGGACGATGCCGGTGCAGGCAAGCCGCGCGCCGCGACCACCTTCACCGGGTCAATCGCGATCGGGCGCGCCCAGCGGGAAAAGATGGCGGAACGGCCGCGCCTCCTCCACCAGACGCGCAACCGAGGGTCGCGCGAGGAGCCGCGAGCGATACGCGCGCAACACCGGGTAGTCGGCACCGATCGCATGCGTCCAGTCCGCGTAGAACAGCGACGGTGCCGCCGCGCAATCGGCCAGGGTGAAGCCGTCGCCGGATGCCCATGTGCGGCCGGCCAGTTCGGCTTCCAGCCAACCGTAGGCTAGCTCCAGCTTCTCGGCCGCAAACGCCCCGGCGTCAGCGCGCCTGGTCGCATCGCCGGTCAGCGCGCCCGCAACCGCGGCCTGCACCGGGCTCATCACGTGCAGGTCGAAACAGCGATCCATGAAACGCACCGGCAATGCCGCCATCGGATCCTCGGGGATCAGCCGTACCGCGCCGGGATGCGCCAGCTGCAGGTACTCGATGATGATGCTGGTCTCCACGAGTTGGCGTTCGCCATCCAGCAGCAGCGGGAACTTGCGCAGCGGCCAGCGCCGCAGCCATTCGCCCGCATGCTCCGGCGTGTCCGGGCTGATGCAGCGGAATTCGAAGGGCGTGGCGTTTTCGTGCAACGCGATCAGCACCTTCTGCGTGTAGGAGGAGAACGGATGGCCATAGAGCGCAAGGGTCATGGCAAGGTCCTGGATGATCGGGATGCATGCTGACCACGACGAACCCCCGGTGGCGGTTTCGACATCGCCCGTTTCGCCGGACAGTTCAGGCGAGCGGCAAGTCGCTGCCGGCGCCGGCCATCGCGTCATGCAGGGCGCGTACGTGCTCGGCCTTCGGGTCGATCCGCCCGGTGTCGCCAAGCGATCGCAGGTAGCGGCATGCGGCATGGCCGCCGGATTTCAGCTCATAGACCGCGATCCACGCCAGCCGCTCGGGCAAGGTGGCCTGTTCCGCCGACCAAGCGGCGACTGGCGGGCGTATGCGCTGGTCGATGCCGATCCGCCACGGCTTCGGCGTCAGCCGCGCGCGGAAGCAGTGCTGCACCTTGCACATCACCGTGTACAGGTGGTCGGCATGCAGCGCCGAGAACAACGCGGCGGTTTCGTCGTCCTGTGGCTGGAAGGTCCGGTGCATCGCCAGCACGCGCAAGCCCGCTGGTGTGCGATAGACGCGCAGGTGCCAGTCCGGATGACTCGCGGAAAACGCGTCGACCAGTGCCAGCGCGCGCGCCTCCGCGCCACCGTCGCGATCGAACGCTGCCTGCTGCCGGCGCAGCGTGATCCGATTGAGGCCCCACGCCGCCGCCATCGCCAGCCCGATGCCGGCAATCCAATGCCATGCGAACAAGCCGACCGCGAACGCGACCGCCGCGACGACGGCCAATGTGCCGATGGCAAGCGCGCACCCCGATGGGCGCTCGGCCAGGTCGACGTCGGCGAACAACACGTCCGGCGTGTTCAGGCACAACGCGCCGTAACTGTTTCGGGTGATCACCACGTCGCCATGGCGGGCCACGACCTGTTCGCGGATCGGCACGCCCGCGATCCCGTAATTGGTGCGTCGTTCGCGCCGTGGCAGCGCGGCGCCGGACAGGATCGCGTCCAGCGCTTCGCGCGTCCGGGCTCGTGCGTGTTCCTGTGCCGCCGCGGCGCTGACATCGGACCAGCCGTAACGGCGGACGGTGATCGTGCGGCCCGCGTGGCGCGCCTGTTCACGGGCTTCGGACCAGTATTCCGGCACGATCATGCAAGGACCCCTCGGCGTTGCGACCGTCGGATTGTGCCTCAGCGTACCGCCAGGCCAACCGACGCCGCCTGCCCCGCCGCGACGTTTCCGTTACCCTCGCCACGCCTCTCCCCCGAACAGGCTCACCACCGATGCTGACCTGGATCCGCCGCTGGATATCCGCCCTCGCCTTGCTGTGCCTGCTCATCGTCGGCGCGTGGTGGGCCATGCAACAGACCACTTCGTACGCAAGGCTGGAGGCGCTGATCCGGCAACACCCGGTGGTCGCCGACGAAGTGGGCAAGGTGTCCTCGATCCGGCTGCCGTGGTTCGGCTATGGCCTGGACGTGACCGATGGCCGGATGGATCCGAACTTCCGGGTGCAGGTCATCGGCAGCAAGGGCGAAGCAACGGTGCGTGCCGAATTCATCGATGGCACGATCGCCGATGCCTACCTGCTGACCGCAGGGGGGCACGCGATCCCGCTGGTGCTCCAGCGTTAGCGCCGATTGGTGGACGCCGCCCTGCGCGAACGCGGGGGCGGCTGTTGCCTACCTGCTGCCGACCGCGCCGAACAACGATCGCTGCGAGTGCGAGGCCACGTTGTGCGACCTCCCCTGCACCGGACGAGACAGCATTTCCAGCACCAGCCAGTAACCCTCCAGCGAGCCGGCGGCGGATGCGGGGATGGTGAGCTTCTGGCTGGGCAGCGATACCGTGCCGTCGGACTCGGGCGCCATCGGGCGGAGTTTCACCGGTTCCGAGCAGCCGGCGGTTTCGTACGGCGCATCGGCCGCTGCCCGCACCAGGCAGATGCGGTAGCTGCTGTAGGGGATGGTGTTGGGATTCGCCGGCTGGTCCGCCACCTCGACGCCGCGCAGCTTCACCACCAACGAATCCTTCCCCGCCGACACCACGCCATTGGCGGACACCACGACCGGCCACTGCATATCGTCCTGCGTGAAGGCGACCGGAAACTCCGTATTCGACCCCGCGGATACCTGCAGTGTCGCCGCGATCAACAATCCCAGCATGCGTTTTCTCCCCCTGCGTGCAACGGATGACGGAGGAACCCACGGCCCCTCCGCGCCATCACGCATGTGCTGTTTTGTCACCAGGACATAACGTTGTGGCATGTCCTAGATACCGGGAATGTCCTCCGGTGTCTTGCTGCACCGCACACAGCCCGCATTGGGCCTCGACGGCATGGAAACCGCCAAAAAACGCATACCTGAACGCACATCACGGGGTTCCGCATTCCGGAACCTGCGACCCGCGTCAGGATGCCGCCGCGATCTCGCGCAACGCACGCTCGAACACCTCGACCGGCTGCCCGCCGGAAATGAGGTGCTTCTGTTCGATGATCACCGCCGGCACGCCATTGATGCCGTTGCGGACGAAGAACTGCGCGGCCGCGCGCACCTCGTCGGCGTACTCCGCGGAACCGAGGATCGCCCCTGCACGCGCCCCGTCCAGGCCCGCGCCCGTGGCCACGTCGACCAGGGTGGCATGGTCGGCGACATTGCGGCCCTCGCTGAAATAGGCCCGCAGCAGTGCGTGCTTGAGCGCACGCTGCCCACCTTCGATGCCCGCCCAATGCAGCAGGCGATGCGCGTCGAACGTATTGAAGATCCGGCTGCGCGCATTGAAGTCGAAGACCACGCCGAGTTCCGCACCGCGCACGCGGATGCGTTGCTGGTTGTCGGCCAGTTGCGCGTCCGTCATCCCGTATTTGCGCTGCAGGTGTTCGCCGATGCCCTCGCCTTCCGCGGGCAACTGCGGGTTCAGCTCGAACGGCTGGAAGTGGATGTCGGCGGCGACCTCGCCATGGGTGCGTTGCAGCGCCTGCTCCAGCGAGGCCAGGCCGATCGCGCACCACGGGCAGACCACGTCGGACACGAAATCGATGCGCAGGGTCTTCATGCATTGGCTCCATCGTCGAGGACATCGCGCAACGCACGCGCGAAGCCGGCGCCTTGCGCCGGGTCGCTGCCCAGGTAGAAATCGGGTTCGATCAATTCGGCTTCCATCAGCAGCCAGCGGCCCTCGGCATCCGGGACCACGTCGATGCGCGCGTACAGCAACGGCGCGTCGATCGCGGCCAGTACCTGTTCGGCCAGCGCCACCGCGCCGGCAGGTGGATCGTCCAGAACGCGATACTGCCCGCCGAACTCCTCCTGCACGCGGAACTCGCCCGCGACCGGGCGCTTGTTGACCACGTGGCTCAGGCGGCCGCCGAAATACAGCAGCGAGGTCTCGCCTTCGCGTTCGATGGTCGACAGGTAGGGCTGGACAAGCATCGTGGTCCCGGCGTTCTCGTCGATCGCATCGCCACGGCGCACGCGCACGGTCTTCCATGCGCCGCCGGAGATCGCGGGCTTGACGATCACTTCATCCGCGCCGGTCGCGTCGAACATCCGTTCGACCACGTCCTGCCGCAGTTGATCGGTGAAGGTCGTGGCCGGAATCGCCACCCCGTGCGCGGCGAGCTCCGACAAATAGCGCTTGTCCGAGTTCCACGCCAGCACGCCTGCCGGATTGGCCAGCGCAATGCCCTCGCGTTGCCAGGTTGCGCAGGCGCGCAACCAGCGGGCGTGGTCGAAGTGATAGCCCCATGCGAGCAACGGCAGCACCCGCGCGAAGGCGCGCAGCCCGCTCGCATCATCGACATGCGCGGTCCAGGGCGTGGGAACCACGGTGATCCCCGCCTGGTCGAGCGCACGCTGCAGGCGCGCCAGCACCTTCGGCCACAACGTGGCGTGCGCGGCATCGGAAGGATCAGGGGTGAGGATGGCGATCTGTGTCATGGGCCTGCGCGGACGGGAACCGCGACCAGTATCGTCGACGGCATCGACCACGGCGACCGGCACGTCGCGCACTTGCGGCGCACCGCGCAGGCTGGCGACCTGCCCGGACATCGTGCGTGCAACCACGGACACCGCCGCGGTCAGGCCAGCAGGTGCGCCAACGCCGGCAGGTACTTGTCCGCCGATCCGGTATTCACCACCACCACGCGTTCGCCCCGGCGCAGGAGCCCGCGATCCAGCAATTGCGGGAGCGCCGCGAGGCAGGCCGCGCCTTCCGGGCTGAAGTCGATGTCCGACTCGCGCCACAGCCGCGAGAACTCGCGGGCGATGTCGTCCTCGGACACGGCCACGGCGGCGCCGCCACTCGCGCGGATGATCTCCAGCACCCGGAAGTGGCCGACGCCGCCCGGCACGTTGAGGCCGAATGCCAGCGTTTCGCCCGCGGCCTGCACGGTGGTGTCGAGCGCGCCCGCATCGAACGCGCGCACCAGCGGCATCGTTGCCTCGCCCTGCACGCACAACAGGCGCGGACGACGCGCGTCGATGATGCCCAGCGCCTCGAGTTCGTCCCACGCCTTCCACATGCCGAGCACCCCGGTGCCGCCGCCGGTCGGATAGATCACCGCATCGGGCAGCGACCAGCGCGTTTCGCCCGGCGCGGGTTCCGCCAGTTCGAGTCCGAGCGACTTCTTGCCCTCGATGCGCCAACCCGGTTCCTGGAAGGTGGCCACCGAGAAATATCCTTGCGCGATGTAGCGGTCCTTCAGCCGTTGCCCGGCCTCGCGGATGGTCGGGCCGACCAGTTCCAGCACCACCCGATCCGGATAGTCGCGCGCGGCCGCGGCCACGTTGTCGCGAATGGGCGCGGGCGTCTCCGGCGGCATCGCCACCACCACCGACAGGCCCGCCGCCAACGCATAGCGGGTCAGCGAATCGCCGGCATTGCCCTGGGTCGGCACCGCCAGTTTGCCCAGCCCGAGCCGACGCGCCTGCGCCACCACCATCGCCATCCCTCGATCCTTGAAACTGCGGGTCGGATTGGCGCCATGGCCGGCATGCGCGCGGCCTTCGTCCTTGACCTGCAGGCGCAGGCCGGCCGAGCGCGCCAGCGGGTGATCGTCGCAATCGAACAGGGGCGTGCCGCCCTCGCCCAGGCTGACGATGTGCGCCGCGTCGCCCGGATCGGTGATGTCGAGCGCCATCAGCGCGCCGAAACGCCAGAGGTCGCGCCGGCGCGGGTCATGCCACTGCGCGTCGGGCTTGTCGTGCGCCAGGCGCTCGAGGTCGAGCACCATCTCGACCGGTCGTCCGTCGGTCGGATCGAGGTTCATCGGGACGTCGGCCGGGTATTCGATGCCGGAGGCGATCCCGCGCAGGCAGCGGACATAGGACATGGTGGACTCCGATAGGCGACGCCCAGTGTGGCGCAGCTCGCGGCCAGTTAAACCTTTTGTCGCCCTCGCGCGTCCCAGCCATGGCGCCGGTGCGGAACACCGCGCCTTCGCATCAACATCCCCGGGAATTCCATGACACCTTCGTTTCGCCCGTTCGCGCTGACCGCAGCGCTGACCGCCGCGCTGCTCTCCATGCCGCCCCTCGCTGCGGCACAGGACGCGGCAACTGCCTCGCCCCCGGACGGCACCCGCACCTACGCGCCCGCGGATTTCGCGCGCTACTCGCCGCGCAACGCGCTCGACATGCTGGAGCAGGTGCCGGGATTCGTGATCCGCTCCGCGGTGCAGGAACGCGGGCTGGGCCAGGCGACCGGCAACGTGCTGCTGAACGGCCAACGCCTGTCCGGCAAGTCCAACGACGTGCTCACCCAACTTGGCCAGGTGCCCGCAGCCAACGTGGTCCGCATCGAGATCGTCGATGGCGCAACCCTCGACATTCCCGGACTGTCGGGGCAGGTCGCGAACGTGGTCACCAAGGCGGAGGGCGTGCGCGGGCAATGGGAATGGCGACCGGACATGCGCCGCTATTACACCGATCCGCAACTCACCCGCGGCTCCGTCTCGGTCAGCGGCACCCGCGGCAGCCTCGACTACACCGTCGGCCTCGACAACAGCGCCAACCACAGCGGCGCAGGCGGCCTCACCCAGGTCTACAACGCCGATGGCAGCCTGCGCGAACGCCGCGACGAGTCGTGGACGGGCGAAGTGGACCGCCCCAAGCTGGGGGTGCAACTGGCCTACAAGGGAAGCGACGGCCGCCTCGGCAACCTCAACGCGTCCTGGCAGAAGATCATCTTCGACTACGTGGAGGACGGCGTGCGCACGTCCCCCGGCCAACCGGACCGCGTCCGCAGCGTCCGTGCCGAGGAAGGCGGCCACAACCACGAGATCGGCGGCGACTACGAATTCGGCCTCGGCAGCGGCAGGCTCAAGCTGATCGGGCTCAACCGCTACGCGCATTCCCCCAGCGAGGACACCGTCGAAGTACACGATCCCGCCGCTGCGGCGACCGAAGGATTGCGCTTCGCCCGCGACGGCGAGGAGCTGGAACGCATCGCCCGCGCCGAATACCGCTGGAAGGCGAATGGCGACTGGCAACTGTCCGGCGAGTACGCCTTCAACAAGCTGGACAGCGTGTCGGAGCTGTTCGTGCTCGGCGACGATGGCGTCTACGCCCCGATTCCCCTGCCCGGGGGCACCGCGACCGTGCAGGAAGACCGCTACGAGGTGATGGCCACCCATGGCCGCACCCTCACCCCGGCCACCACCCTGCAGGTCAGCCTGGGCGGCGAATACTCCAAGCTCGCCCAGGTCGGCGGCGGGGGCCTGGTGCGCAGCTTCCGTCGCCCGAAGGGGCTGGTATCGCTGGCGTGGAAGGCCTCGCCCAAGCTCGACGTCAACGTCAAGCTGCAACGGCGCGTCGGCCAGTTGAACTTCTACGATTTCCTGGCCTCGGTCGACCTCAACGACAACCAGGCCAATGCCGGCAATCCCGACCTGGTGCCGTCGCAGACGTCGGAACTGGAAGTCGAGACCTCCCGCGACCTCGGGCGCTGGGGCAACACCAGCCTGCGCGCCTACATGCAACGCATCGACGACATCGTCGACATCGTGCCGATCGGCGACACCGGCGAAAGTCCAGGCAACATCGATCACGCCAGGGTGCACGGGCTGGAATGGAAGGGCACCTTCAACCTCGACCCGCTGGGCTGGACCGGCGCCAAGCTGACCACCCTGTGGCAGCTCGAAAGCAGCGAGCTCCGCGATCCCCTGACCGGCGAAAAGCGCCCGATCAGCAACAACCTGAAGGACGCCGCGGAGCTGGGCCTCAGGCATGACGTCGCCGGCACCGACTGGGCCTGGGGCGGCGACCTCGGCTATTCCTTCTACGCGCGCGACTATCGCCTCAGCGAGGTCGGCCGCCAGTGGGAAGGCCCGGTCTGGGGCGGACTGTTCGTCGAGCACAAGAACCTCGCCGGCCTGACCGTCCGCTTCAGCGCCGCCAACCTCACCGACGCCATGAGCATGTGGCAGCGCACGGTCTACGTGGATCGCCGCACCGGGCCGGTCGACTACCATGAAGACCGCGATCGCCGCATCGGGCCGATCTACTCGTTGTCGGTGTCCGGGAAGTTCTAGCGGCGAATGCCGTGCGTGCTCGCTGCTCAGGCCGTGCCCGCGACCCTCACGCAGGCGCGGAATTGCTCCGGCTCGATTCGGCCGCGTCGGGCGCAATGCAGAACCGGTCTCGTCCAGCCTGTTTCGCCCGGTACAGTGCGGTGTCGGCGCGGTTGACCAGCGCGGCCCAGGCCTGGTCGCCTGCCGCGTCCGCGAGCGACGCAAACCCGATGCTCATCGTGACCGGATAGCGGTCGCGGAAGCGGTAGGCGCGCACGGCGGCCAGCAGTCGCCCGCCCAGGCAGGCGGCGCCGTCGGGGCCGACGCCGGGCAACACCAGGCAGAATTCCTCGCCGCCGTGGCGCCCGACCAGGTCGACCGCGCGGCAGGTGCGCCGAAGCAGGTTCGCGAGGTCCGCCAGCACCGCATCCCCGGCCTCGTGTCCAAGCTCGTCGTTGATCCGCTTGAAGAAATCGATATCGACGTAGGCCACCGTGAGTGGCTGGCGATTGCGGATGGCAAGCGCCACTTCGCGTTCGCCCGCGGCGACGATTGCGCGCCGGTTGAGCAGGCCGGTCAACTCGTCATGCGTGGCCAGTTGGTGCTTTTCGTCGACCAGTCGCTCGAAATACAGCAGCAGCAAGCCGGTCGCATACAGGAAGATCCCGCCCAACGGCACCAGGTACAGCACTGCAATGCCCATCACCGACTGGTTCATCGGCAACACCTCGGGATCGTGGCGAATGACCGACGCGATGCGAGCGACGTTGTTCACCATCAGCAAGCCGATGCCACCGAGCGTCAGCACGCTGCCGAAGGTGCGGCGCGACTGCATGCCGGCAAGCAACACGCGGAAAGTCAGCGCCAGCACCACCAGCAATGTCGCGGACAACAGCACGATGCGCGGGAACCTGGGCGCGTGCGCCGCCAGCATCAGCCCCATGGCGATGCTGAAGCCGACCCCGAGCAGCCATCCCAGCCTGCCCTTCGCCTGCCTGTAGAAGATCTGCAAGCCCCAGAACTGGGTGATCGCACCGAAGACCAGGCAGCTGGTGCCGACAAGCTGCAGCAACGGCCGGTGCCCCGCGCCCGCGACCATGGCCAGCACGCCAACCACGATGAGGATGGCTGCCGTTGCCCAGTAACGCGTGCTGCGTTCGCGCCGCGCGGCCACGTGCGCGCCGGTCATCACCAGCGCGATGGAGACCTGTGCGATCACGAGGGCAAGGGCGGCGGTCAGTGCATCCACGGCGAAAACGCCCCCGCGCTGCACTGACTCACGCCTTCAATCCTGCAACGACCTCGGACACATTGAGCCCAAGCTCGAGCTGGAGGCGCACGTACTCGCGTTCCTTGCGGGACAGCACGCGCCCCATCTCGATGCGCACGTCCTCCGCCTGCAGGATGCGCATGATCCGCGGCAACGCAGAGCCGATCACGTCTGGCCCGTAGCCGGCTTCGCGCAGTGCGGCCTTGATCAGTGCTGCAACGTCCATGGCTTCTCCGTCCCACCTTCAGGCGTGCATTGTGCGCCGTGCAAAATGTTACCGACACGTCCTTGACCTGCTGGAACCGCGCGTCCCTCGCGCAATCCCTCCCGCTTCCTCCATCTGGATGAACCATCTGTCCCTGCGCTTTCATCGGGCGCTCTCGCGTCACTGGGCAGGATCCCGGACACCCAATCCCAGGGGGCCGCCATGCCTATCCGGATCTACACCACCTCGCCCACGCGCCAGCTCACGGATGACCGGCCGTTCGGCATCGTGGCGTGGACGGATGCCTCCCGCTGGGCGAGGTCCACGCAATCGCCCAACTGGCCGAAGGCAGGCCGGATCGAGTCCCGCAAACGCAAGAGGAGCAGGCGAACCTGCTCCTCCTGCATTGGCCGTCCCGGCCAACCGCCCTGGTGTGAGCATCCTGCTCGCGGTTCCAACTGACGGTGGGACTAAAGAAGGTGGCCGTCCATGGCCACGCCGCGACTGTGCAGCATGTGTTGTAAACAGCGTGCGAAAGACCCGCCTGCTTGCCCTCAGTCCCACTCGTCATCCAGGCTGGTGGAACCGCCGAAGGCGATGACCTCCAGCAGCGGTGCCAGCCGGGGAATGCGCGGATCGTCGCTGGCGAGGTATTCGTCGCGCGGCAGCATGGCCCTGTCCGACGCGGGCACATCGATGCGCACGCCGAGGGTCACGTCGAAGTACATGCGGTCGCCGTCGCCGACATCGAGTTTCCCGAGCGTGGCATCGTCGCCGCTCGCGGGGCTCCACTGGTCATGGACCGCGCCGATGCCGGCGTGGTCGAAGCCGCTGAAGCCGAAGGCCTTGCCGTTGCGTTCGCGCAACGCCGCGAACGACATGCCGACGTGCACGCCGCCCTTGCCCCGCCAGCGCGAGCCCCGATCACGGACCTCGATGCTGCGCAACTGGTCCAGCTTCTCGCAGTCGTAGAAGAAGGCATGCGCGCGGCGCACGGGATCATCGGGAAACAGCACCACTTCGCAGCCGTACGCGTCCGCACCCGGCGTCAGCTTGCGCAGGTTGTCGGCACCGAAGCGTGCCTGCAGGTCGGCCAGCGACGTGCCTTGCGAAAATGTGCCGGGCAGTCGCCAGTCTTCCGCCCGCGTCGCGGCATCTGCAGATAGCGGTTTCGCCTGCATGTGCTCCTGCGCATGGGCGACCGTTGCCATCGACAAGAGCGCGCATGCGAATACGAGCAGCGCGTCATGCAACCGATATGGCTTCGTCATGCGCTTCTCCAGGGCGTACTCCCGACAACGCCGCGCGTCAGCAGACTCGGCCACGAAGCAGCGGCAAGCAGCGGGGCCAGAGAACATTTCTGTTTCAAATGAAAATGTTCTCTGACCCCTTATTCGGAGGACCCCTTATTCGAGCGTGGGCTGTCTGTGCTTCCCGCCTTATCCGTTGTAAATTGGGGAATGCCGCATCCTGCGGCAACAGGGGCCAACCATGAAAACTCGCCGTTATGCATTGGCGTTGAGCGCGCTTGCGCTTGCCGCCGCCAGTTTCGCCGCCAATGCGGCCATCGTGTTCCAGGATCTCGGGACGAATGCACCGCCTGCCGCCGTTGGCGGATACGCGATGACACCTTTCAACCAAGCGGCGCAGGCGGCGCTCCCCGATTCCTACGAGGTCACCGTCCCCTTCATCCCGGGCAGCCCGGTTCCGGGCAACCTCGTCGTGAGCCCCCTGTCCTTCAAGGCCACGGCCGGTACCTCATGGTGGTCTGGAAGTCCAGGCGCATGGGGTCATGGCTACACCGGACCGGTGTTCTACGTGAATCAAAACACCAGTGTTCTCACACTGCCCGCCAATGCCCAGGCGTTCTACTTCTATGTCCAGCCCAATGCCGGTGGCGTCTGGAACGTAGTCGCCACCACCGACTCGGGCGCCACCTCCCCAACGATTCCAGTCAGCTCGGGCCCCGACGGCAGTGCAAACGGGTATGCGTTCTATGCCACCGCCGGCGAAACGATCCAGTCGATCACGATCTCGGTCACCAACGCGCCATTTCCCGGAATGGCACTGGGTGAGTTCGGCATCAACGGCGGCGTCCCCAAGACCTGCGCCAGCGAAGGCTACACCGGCACCAAGCTGACCTGGTGCCAGAACATCTGCGAGAAGGGCTACACCGGTGCCACCCTCAACACCTGGATCCACCGCTGGATCAACCGCTACCGCGACCTGCCGTACTGCGCGCAGGAAGGCGGCGGCGAGGAAGAGCCGCCACCGCAGGAACAGCCGGTCTGACCCGCCAACGCATGATGAAGACAAGGCCGGCGAATGCCGGCCTTGTCGTTTGATGCGAGAGATGGAGTCCTGTGCCTGCGCTCAGCGGCGGAGGCTGGACACGATTTCCGGAACACTGAGGCCCAGCTCAGGCTGCAGGCGCACGTACTCGCGTTCCTTGCGCGACAGCACGCGCCCAACCTCGATGCGGACGTCTTCCGCCTCCAGGATGCGCATGATCCGCGGCAGGGCCGAGCCGATCGCGTCCTGGCCGTAACCGGCTTCGCGCAGGCCGGCCTTGATCAGCGCTTCGACATCCATGGGACACCCCTTCTCATTGGGCTCGGCAGTGGCCGCGACGCGCATCACCGCCGGCTACAGCATCGGCAACTTCAACCCCATCTCCCGCGCGCAGTCCTGCGCGATCTCGTAGCCCGCATCCGCATGCCGCATCACGCCGGTGCCGGGATCGTTCCACAGCACCCGCGCGATCCGCTTGTCGGCTTCCGGGGTGCCATCGCAGACGATGACCACGCCGCTGTGCTGCGAGTAACCCATGCCCACGCCGCCGCCGTGGTGCAGCGATACCCACGTGGCGCCACCGGCCACGTTCAGCATCGCGTTGAGCAGCGGCCAGTCGGAGACAGCATCGGAGCCGTCACGCATTGCCTCGGTTTCGCGGTTCGGTGATGCCACGCTGCCGCTGTCGAGGTGATCGCGGCCGATCACCACCGGCGCCTTCAGCTCGCCGTTGCGGACCATCTCGTTGAAGGCCAGGCCCAACTTGTGGCGCAGGCCCAGGCCGACCCAGCAGATGCGCGCCGGCAGGCCCTGGAAACTGATGCGCTCGCGCGCCATGTCCAGCCAGCGGTGCAGGTGCGCGTCGTCGGGGATCAGTTCCTTGACCTTGGCGTCGGTCTTGTAGATGTCCTCGGGATCACCGCTCAGCGCGACCCAGCGGAACGGGCCGACGCCGCGGCAGAACAGCGGCCGCACGTAGGCGGGCACGAAGCCGGGGAAGTCGAACGCATTCGTGCAGCCTTCATCCTTCGCCATCTGCCGGATGTTGTTGCCGTAGTCGACGGTGGGGATGCCGGCCGCGTGGAACGCGAGCATCGCCTCGACGTGCACGCGCATCGATTTCTTCGCCGCGTCGCGCACCGCATCGGGGTTGGCCTTCTGTTCGGCCAGCCACTGCTCGACGGTCCAGCCGATCGGCAGGTAGCCGTGCACCGGGTCGTGCGCGCTGGTCTGGTCGGTCACGCAGTCCGGGCGCACGCCGCGACGCACCAGCTCCGGCAGGATGTCGGCGGCATTGCCGAGCAGCGCGATCGATTTCGCTTCGCCCGATGCGGTGCGGCTCTCATGTGTATACCTCGCGATGCGCGCGAGCGCGTCGTCGAGGTCGCTCGCCTGCTCGTCGACGTAGCGCGTCTTCAGGCGGAAATCGATGCTGGTCTGGCGGCATTCGATGTTGAGGCTGCTCATGCCGGCCAGGCTCGCGGCCAGCGGCTGCGCGCCACCCATGCCGCCGAGCCCGGCGGTCAGCAACCACTTGCCGGTGAGATCGCCGCCGTAATGCTGGCGGCCCATCTCCACGAAGGTTTCGTAGGTGCCCTGCACGATGCCCTGGCTGCCGATGTAGATCCACGAACCGGCCGTCATCTGGCCGTACATCATCAGGCCCTTCCTATCGAGCTCGTTGAAGTGCTCCCACGTGGCCCAGTGCGGGACCAGGTTGGAATTGGCCAGCAGCACGCGTGGCGCGTCGGCATGGGTGGGGAACACGCCGACCGGCTTGCCGGACTGGACCAGCAGGGTCTCGTCGTCGCCCAGCGTCTCCAGCGTCTCCAGGATGCGGTCGTAGCAGTCCCAGTCCCGCGCAGCGCGGCCGATGCCGCCATAGACGACCAGCGCGGTCGGGTCTTCGGCGACCTCGGCGTCCAGGTTGTTCTGCAGCATCCGGTAGGGCGCTTCGGTCAGCCACGAACGGCAGTTGAGCTGGTTGCCGCGGGGGGCGCGCGGCGAACGGGACGGGTCGTGACGGCTCGACATCGATGCGGCTCCTGCAGGCGAAGCCACGATTATCGCACCGGCACCAGACCCGATTCAGCGGTACGGAAGCCGACGTGTCGCATGCCTCCGTTATCATCGAGCCATGTCATTCCTGCTTCGCGCCACGCTGCTGGCGCTGCTCCTGCTCGTCCAAGGCTGCGCCACCCAGCGCGCGTCCGGCCCCGCGCCGACCGTGCTGCTGGTCTCGATCGATGGCCTGCCCGCCGCGGTGCCCGGCAACGGGCGCATGCCGGCGCTCGACGCGATCGCCCGCGAAGGCGTGCAGGCGGCGTGGCTGCAGCCGAGCTATCCCACCCTGACCTTCCCCAACCACTACACGCTGGCGACGGGGCTGCGCCCGGATCGCCACGGTATCGTCCACAACAACATCAACGACACCACGCTGGGCCGCTTCGTGTCCAAGCAGGCCAGCGCGCGCGACGGCCGCTGGTGGGGCGGCGAGCCGATCTGGGTCACGTTGCAGCGCCAGGGCGGGATCGCCGCGACGATGTTCTGGCCGGGCTCCGAGGCCGAGATCGCCGGACAACACCCGCGCTACTGGAAGCAATTCGACGGCACCCTGCCGGTGGACGCGCGCGTGGACCAGGTGCTGGCGTGGCTGGACTTGCCGCCCGCGCAACGGCCGCGATTGGTCACCCTGTACCTGGAGCAGTACGACGTGGCCGCGCATGCGGCCGGCATGCATTCGCCACGGGCGATGCAGGCGCTGGCCAC
The DNA here is from genome assembly GCA_035456065.1 of Thermomonas sp. GTDB lineage: Bacteria > Pseudomonadota > Gammaproteobacteria > Xanthomonadales > Xanthomonadaceae > Thermomonas. The sequence continues at coordinate 20,337 of DATIDW010000027.1, forward strand.
GGTCGATGCCGGGCTGGCGCGCCTGCGCGCGGGACTGCGTGCGCGCAGGCTCGACGACAGCGTGGATCTGATCGTGCTGTCCGACCACGGCATGTCCGATGTGCGCGCCGAGGACGTGCGTTACCTCGACGACATCGTGCCCGCGGATGCCTTGGAGGTGGAGTCGGTGGGCCAGACGGCATGGCTGTCCGCGCGCGCGGGCCGCGAGGCCGAGGTCGAGCAGGCGCTGGTGCGTCGCCACGACCACTTCCAGTGCTGGCGCAAGGCCGAGGCACCGGCGAACTGGCATTTCGGGCGCAATCCGCGCATCCCGCCGATCATCTGCCAGGCCGACGAAGGCTGGCGCGTGTGGCTGCACCGCTGGCCGACACCCACGGTGTTGAAAGGCGAGCATGGATTCGCGCCGGAGGACGTGAGCATGCGCGCGGTGTTCACCGCGGTCGGGCCGTCGTTCCGCGGCGGCGTGCGCTTGCCGGCGTTCGACAATGTCGATGTCTATCCGTTGCTGGCGCGCCTGCTGCGCATCACCCCCGCACCCAACGACGGCGACATCGCGCCACTGCTGCCGGCATTGCAGGACGCCCGATGATCCTGTGCCGGCGGATCGACAGCCCGGTCGGGCCGCTGATGCTGGCGGCGGACGACATCGGCCTGCGCCACATCGAGTTCCGCGACAACCGCCATCCGGTCAACCGCGGCGATTGGCATGGCGGCGACAGCGAGGTTCTGCGCGCCGCCGAGGCGCAGCTCGGCGAGTATTTCGCCGGTTCGCGCACGACGTTCGAGCTGCCATTGGCGCCGCGCGGCACCGACTTCCAGGTGGCCGTGTGGCACGAACTGGCGCGCATCCCGTTCGGCAGCACCATCAGCTATGCGCAACTCGCGGTGCGGATGGGCAACGCCAATGCGATGCGCGCGGTCGGCGCCGCCAATGGCCGCAACCCGCTGCCGATCGTGCTGCCCTGCCATCGGGTGATCGGCGCCGACGGCGCACTGGTCGGCTTCGGCGGCGGCCTGCCGGCGAAGGAATTCCTGCTGCGGCTGGAAGGCGCGCTGCCGGTGGAACAGGTCGGCTTGTTCTGAAGGCAGGAGCCGCTTTCGTGGGAGGGGCTTCAGCCCCGACGACGGCTCATGGCATCGGGGCTGAAGCCCCTCCCACAGAAGCCTGCCTGGCCCAGGACGCCTGCTCCCAGGTCAAGCCTTGCGAAGCAGTTGCTGCATCGCCTCGCGATAGCGCGCGGCGATCGCCTCGCGATCGCGATGGCGGCCCTCCTCGACCACGCGCGCGCCGCCGACCTCCACGTCGCGCACCAACGGCCGGTTGCCACTGAACAGCCAGCGATCCACCACGTCGCCTTCGCTGGCGCCGGCGAGGATCGGGGCGTCGGCATCCAGCACGATGCGGTCCTCGTCGGCGAATCCGCTGCTGTCCGCCGCACTCTCCCGCACGCCTTTCAACAACGTCGCGCCGACGCTGGGCACGCGCATGCTGGAGGCGATGTTGCGCCGCTGCGCGCGCAGGCGCTGGCCGTATTCCAGCCAGCGCAGTTCCTCGACCGGATCGACGGAACTGTGCGAATCGGAACCCACGCCCCAGCGACCGCCGGCATCCAGGTAGTCGCGCAGCGGGAACAGGCCATCGCCGAGATTGCCCTCGGTGGTGGTGCAGATCACCACGGTTGCGCGACTGCGGGCGATGCCCTGCACCTCCGCGGCGTCCAGGTGGGTGGCATGCACCAAGGTCCAGCGCGCGTCGACCGCGGCGTTGTCGAGCAGCCAGCGCACCGGCCGCGCGCCGCGCACGGCGAGGCATTCGTCGACCTCCGGTTGTTGCTCGGCGATGTGGATGTGGATGCGCGCGTCGGCGGGCAACGCGTGCAGCACCTCGCGCATCGCCGCGGGTGGGACTGCGCGCAGGCTGTGCAGGGCGCAACCGATGCGGACCGTGTCGCTCTCGCTGGCACGCAGGGTGTCGAGCAAGCGCAGGTACGCATCGACCTGATGGCCGAAGCGTCGCTGGCGTTCGGACAACGGGCGCCCGTCGAATCCGCCGGCCATGTACAGCACCGGCAGCAAGGTGATGCGGATGCCGGTGTCGCGCGCCGCGCGCAGCAACGCCTGCGACATCGCATCGGCTTGCGCGTACGGCGTGCCGTCCGGCGCATGGTGCAGGTAGTGGAATTCGCAGACCGTGGTGTAGCCGGCTTCCAGCATCTCCACGTAGAGCTGCGAGGCGACTGCGTGCAGCAGGTCGGGGTCGAAGCGCGCGGCCATCGCGTACATGGTTTCGCGCCAGGTCCAGAACGAATCGGCGGGGTCGGTCTGGCGTTCGGCCAGTCCGGCCATGGCGCGCTGGAACGCATGCGAATGCAGGTTGGCGATGCCGGGCAAGGCCCAGCCACGCGCGGCGCGAGTCGCGATCGGGGTGGTCGACGTGTGCATCGGCGCATTGTCGCGCAAACCCGCCACGGGCTGCGGTAGGCTTCGCGCATGGACGGACTGCTGGTGATCGGGATGACGTTGGCGGTGATGGCCCTGGCCGCCTTGCCGATCATGCAACTGCGCCGCAGGTACGGTTCCGGCGATGGCGGCGGTCATGGCAGTGGTGGCGACGACGGCGGGTACACGCGGCACGGCAACGACAATGGCGGTTGCGATGGCGGCGGCGACGGGAGCGGTGGTGGCGACTGAACGCTGGGACGGCCTGCTGGTCGGCCCCACCCTGGCGACGCTGGAGGGCGACACCGGCTACGGCCTGGTCGAGGACGGCGCATTGGCCTGGAAGGATGGCCTGCTCGCGTACGTCGGACCGCGCGCCGGATTGCCCGGCGATGCCGCATCGCTCGCCAACGAGGTCATCGACGCCGAAGGCCTGGTCACGCCCGGCCTGGTGGATTGCCACACGCACCTGGTGTTCGCCGGCGACCGCGCCGGGGAATTCGAGTTGCGCCTGCAGGGCGCCAGCTACGAGGACATCGCGCGCCGCGGCGGCGGCATCCTCTCCAGCGTGCGCGCGGTGCGCGACGCCGACGAGGACGAACTGCTTGCGCAGTCGCTGCCGCGTGCGCGTGCGCTGGTTGCCGACGGCGCCACCACCCTGGAGATCAAGTCCGGCTACGGCCTGGACCTGGCCAGCGAACGCAAGATGCTGCGGGTCGCGCGTCGCATCGGTGACGTGCTTGGCATCGGCGTGCGCACCACCTTCCTCGGCGCGCATGCGCTGCCGCCCGAGTATCGCGACGACGCCGACGGCTACATCGATACCGCCATCGGCTGGTTGCAGGCGTTGCATGCCGAAGGACTGGTGGATGCCGTCGATGCATTCTGCGAGCGCATCGGCTTCTCGCCGGCGCAGACCCGGCGGATGTTCGGGGCCGCGCGTTCGCTGGGCCTGCCGGTGAAGCTGCACGCCGACCAGTTGAGCGATGGCGGCGGTGCGGCGCTTGCCGCGGAATTCGGCGGCCTGTCCGCCGACCACATCGAACACACCGATGACGCCGGCGTGCGCGCGATGGCCGTGGCCGGCACGGTGGCGGTGCTGCTGCCCGGCGCGTTCCATGTGCTGCGCGAAACCAAACTGCCCCCGCTGGAGCAGTTGCGCGCGCATGGCGTGCCCATGGCGGTCGCCACCGACTGCAATCCCGGCACCTCGCCGCTGCAGTCGCTGCGGCAGGCGATGCAACTGGCCTGCACCCATTTCAAGCTGACCCCGGAAGAATCGCTGCGTGGCGCGACCCTGCATGCGGCGCGCGCGCTCGGCCTGCACGATCGCGGCCTGCTGCGCGTCGGCCTGCGTGCCGATTTCGCCCAATGGCGCGTCGATCGCCCGGCCGCACTTTGCTATTGGCTGGGCGGGCAACTGCTAGAAGCCTCGTATGCCGGCGGTCGCCGGCTCAACCCAGCCATCAACTGAATTCCCGGAGACACCCATGCGCCATGCCCCGCTCGCCGCTTCCATCCTTGCCGCGCTGGCCCTGTTCGCACCCGCCGTGCAGGCGCAGGACGCCGCGACCAGGCTGGCGCAGGACGCGATCATCGTCGACACCCACATCGACGCACCCGGCATCCTGATGGACAAGTGGGCCGACCTCGGCGTCGAGGCGAAGGATCGCGAGTTCGACTATCCGAAGTCGCGCGCCGGCGGGCTGGACGTGGCCTTCATGTCGATCTACACATCGCCGAAGCATGACGCAGACGGCAGCGCCTGGCACGTCGCCAACCAGATGATCGACGGCGTCGAGGCCGCGGTGCAGCGCAATCCCGGCAAGTTCGCGATCCTCACCTCGCCGCGCGACGTGAAGCGCCTGCTGGAAGGCGGCCGCGTGCTGCTGCCCCTCGGCATGGAGAACGGTGCGCCGCTGGGCGACTCGCTGGCCAACGTCCAGTTCTTCTTCGACCGCGGCGTGCGCTACATCACCCTGGCGCACAGCGCCAACAACCGGATCGCGGATTCCTCTTACGCGCTCGAGAAGCAATGGAACGGGCTGAGTCCGTTCGGCCGCGAGGTGGTGCGCGAGATGAACCGCCTCGGGATCATGGTCGATGTGTCCCATCTCGGCGATGCATCGGCGAAGGAGGCGATTGCGCTCAGCCGGGTGCCGGTGATCGCCACCCATTCGGCGTTCCGCCATTTCACCCCCGACTTCGAGCGCAACATCAGCGACGAGATCGCCAGGGCCGTGGCCGCCAGGGGCGGCGTGGTGCAGGTCCCGTTCGGCACCGCCTTCATCGACCCGGCCAGCGCCGCCGATACCCAGGCCCATTTCCGCGCGATCAACCATTTCAATGTGCGCAATGCCGAACTGAAGGAACAGGGCAAGCCCTTGCAGGATCGCGCCGCGTTCGACAAGGCCTGGGACGAGGCGTACCCGCCGCGCGCGAGCACGCTCGCGCAGGTGCTGGACCAGATCGACTACGGGGTGAAGCTGCTCGGCATCGACCATGTCGGCATCGGGTCGGACTTCGACGGCGTCGACGGCGACCTGCCGCCCGAGTTGAAGACCGTCGCCGACTTCCCGCACCTGGTGGCCGGCCTGCAGGCGCGCGGCTACAAGGACGCCGACATCCGCAAGATCCTGGGCGGCAACCTGCTGCGCGCCTGGGCCGCGATCGAGGCCGGCGCAGGAAACTGACCGCCCACAATGCGAAAACCCCGCTTTCGCGGGGTTTCCTCTAGACCCGCCTAGGCGGGTTTCCGTTCTGCATCGCGTGAATCCGGCGCTCTTACGAGGCCTTCTTCGCCACGACCTTCTTGGCCGGCGCCTTGACGGCGGTCTTGGCCGCGGTCTTCTTCACCACGGAAGCAGCGGCGGTGCCGGCGACCTTGGTGGTTGCGTGCGAGCGTGCATTGCCATAGCTGGCGTTGTAGCGCTTGCCCTTGGCGGTCTTGCGGTCGCCCTTGCCCATCGTGATGCTCCTGGATCGATTCGAGTGTGTGGTTCGCGCTGCGCGCGAGACCGGCGATTCTAGCATGGGCACGCAGATTGCCGTCCGCGGACAGCCCTCGCGACCAGTTTCATGGGGCAAAGCCTCCTTGGTAAGGGGGGCCTGAAGGGCGGGAGTGAGAATGGCCTGTTCGCGCGGCACTGCCGCGCAGGCCAGACGAACGCCCGGCGCGCTGCGCCGGGCCGGACGGGAAGCGCATGGCGGGGGCCCTGGATTTCGTGAGCGAACCCCAGGGATTGGCGACGCGCAGCAGCGTCAATGCCCGTGCGCGCAGGTGGCGTCGTGGACGTGGCCGTGGTTGAGCCGCAGGTTGGCCAGGTGGGCCAGGCCGACCAGGGTGCCGCCGAAGGTCATCGCCACCGCATGCGGCACGACGGAGTGGTGCAACGGCGGGTACAGGATGCCGACCCACAGCACCAGCAAGCCGGGAATCAGCAGGCCAAGGGCGCGCACTGCGCGGTGCCGGCGATAGCTGGACACCAGCACGGCGAGCCCGAACAGGGTGGCGAACAACACGAAGCCCGCTTCGAAGCTGGGCGCCAACGCGGCCGAGATCCCCAGCGACGGCAGCAGGGCGATCACCACCGGCAGCAGCGCGCAATGGATCGCGCACAGCAGCGACCCGGTGGCGCCGAGGCGATCGAGCAGGGCGTGCAGGCGTGGGCTCATGCGGGGGTGACTTCAGGCACGGGGCGGGATTCTGTTTTGATATGTTATAACATCTTTCATCGCCAATCACCCCCTGTCTCCATGCCCGCGACGTCCCAGTCATTCAAGCACGCCGTCCTCGCCAGTGCGCTCGCCCTAGCCCTCTCCCCCTCCGCGCGCGCCCAGGATCCACAGCACGCCCAGCATGACCACCAGCCGAAAGACCTGGCCGCGGTCGAGGTGCATGCCACGCCGCTGGCCGATACCGCCGAAACCCTGGCGATCCCGGTCGAGGTGCTGGCCGGCAGCAAGCTGGACGAGGCCAAGGCCGGCACGTTGGGCGAAACCGTGGCCAAGCTGCCTGGCGTGCAGTCCTCCAACTTCGGTCCCGGGGTCGGTCGCCCGATCATCCGCGGCCTCGACGGCGCGCGCGTGCAGGTGTTGAGCGACGGCCTGGGCTCGGGCGACGTGTCCACGGTCAGCGTCGACCACGCGGTGACCATCGAGCCGTTCCTCGCCAACCAGATCGAGGTCCTCAAGGGCCCGGCCACCCTGCTCTACGGCAGCGGCGCGATCGGCGGCGCGGTCAACGTGGTCGACGGCCGCATCCCGGAGGCGCTGCCGGATGCGCCGCTGGAAGGTCGCGCGGAACTGCGCGCCGGGAGCGTCAACGACGAGCGTACCGGGATGGCCCGGATGGACGGCTACGCGGGGCGATTCGCCTTCCATTTCGACGCTCTCCACCGCGAGGCAAGCGACTATTCGATCCCCGGCTTCGCCGAGAGCGCAGCGCACCTCGCCGAGGAAGGCGAGGAGCCCGACCCCGACGAAGCCGGCACCCTCGGCAACAGCGCCGTGCGCACCGACAGCGCCGCGCTCGGCGTGTCGTGGATCGGCGAGCGCGGTTTCGTCGGCGTTTCGCACAGCCTCTACAACACCGCCTATGGCATCCCCGGTGGGCACGCGCATGCACACGAGGACCACGATCACGAGGACGGCGGACACGATGCCGGGGGAGATGCGCACCTCGACGAAGCCGACGTCCACATCCTGATGGACCAGCGCCGCAGCGAACTGCGCGGCGGCATCGACGACCTCGGCCCGTTCGAATCGCTGCGGGTGAAGGTGGCGGATACCGACTACACGCACACAGAATTCGAGGGCGACGAGATCGGCACCGTGTTCCACAACCGCGGCCGCGAAGCGCGCGCGGAACTGGTGCACGCGCCGATCGGCGGCTGGAAGGGCGCGTTCGGGCTGCAGGCCAGCGAGCGCGATTTCGTCGCGATCGGCGATGAGGCCTTCGTGCCCGGCTCGGTGTCCCGCGACACCGGGTTGTTCTGGATCGGCAGGCGCGCGCTCGGCCCGCTGCAACTGGACCTGGGCCTGCGCCACGACCGCAACCGCGTGGATGTCGACCAGTCGGCGACCGCATCGCCGGACCGCGATTTCAAGACCACCAGCGTGTCCGCCGGGCTGGGCTGGAAGGTCGGCGACTCCCTGCATTTCAACCTCGGGCTGGATCGCGCACAACGCGCGCCGACCGCCGAGGAGCTGTATTCCTCCGGCCTGCATGTCGCCACCGGCGGCTTCGAGTTCGGCAACGCTGCGCTCGGCGTCGAGACCGCGCAGCGCCTCGAGCTTGGCATGCACCTGCACCACGGTCCGTTCGAGGCGCAGCTGTCGGCCTGGCATGCGCGCTACGACGACTTCGTCTATCTCGCCGACACCGACCTCGAAGTCGATGGCTCGCCGGCGCGCGTGTGGCGGCAGGACAACGCTCGCTTCTCGGGCATAGAGGCCCGCGTCGACTGGCAGATCGCCGACGGCGACAGCGGCCTGTGGACGCTCGGCGCGTTCGCGGACAGCGTGCGCGGCAAGCTCGCGGATGCGCCTGGCAGCGCGCTGGTCGAAGTCGACGTCCCGCACGACGATCACGTCCACCGCGAAGGCGCGCAAGTTGCCACCGGCGGCAACTTGCCGCGGATCGCGCCCTCGCGCATCGGTAGCGAACTGCGCTGGGAGCGTGGCAGCTGGCGCGCCAGTGTCGGCGCGGTGCGTTATCTCGAGCAGGACGACGTGGCTGCGTTCGAGGACGCGACGCCCGGCTACACCCTGGTCGACGCGCACGTCGCCTGGCATATCGACACCGCCAGCGGCCGCGAGTGGGAAGTGTTCGTGGACGGCAGCAACCTGACCGACCGCGAGGCGCGCCCGCACACCTCGTTCCTCAAGGACGTGGCGCCGCTGCCCGGGCGCAACGTGGTGCTGGGCGCGCGCCTGTTCTTCTGACGATGCAGAGCCCGCGGGGCGGAGGCCGGGCGGGCGCCGGCCGCCGTCGCCAACCATCAGCCGATCCGCGAAACCAGGCCGCTGCGCGTTGCCTGCGTCGCCACGGCCTGGCGCACCTCAACCCGCCGTTGCGCACTCCGCGCACAGGCCGTGCACTTCCAGGGTCTGCGTCTGCGGGCTGAAGCCGAGCGCACGCGCCTGCACGTCCAGGGTGGCGACGACATGTTCGTCCTCCAGCTCCACCGCCTTGTGGCACGCGTCGCAGATCAGGAACGGCGCCGAATGCTGGGCGGCGTTCGGATGGTGGCAGGCCACGAAGGCGTTGACCGATTCCAGCTTGTGGATGAAGCCGTTGGCCAGCAGGAAATCCAGCGCGCGATACACCGTCGGTGGCGCGGCGGCGCCGGCGCCCTCGCCTTCGCGCACCCTGTCGAGCAGGTCGTAGGCCTTGATCGGCTTGCCGGCATCGGCGACCAGCCCGAGCACGCGCGCGCGGATCTCGGTCAGCCGCAGCCCGCGTTCGCTGCAGGCGCGCTCCACCGCCGCGACGAAGCCGGCGGCATCATGCACGTGGTGGTCGGGACTGCTGCAGGCGTGCGACTTGCCCATGGGCTCGATCCGGGTTCAGTCCGGTCGGCTTTCCAGCGGGATTCGCGCAAGCGCGGCGTCGATCCGCGCCAGCGCCTCGTCGCGCCCGCACAGGTAGACGGTCCAGCCGATGTCCGGGCTGACCTGGGTGCCGGTGATGGCGACGCGCATCGGCTGGGCGATCTTGCCCATGCCGATGCCCTGCGCCTCGGCGGTCGCCTTCAATGCCTCGCCGATCGCCTCCGGCGTCCACGCCGCCAGCGCGGCGATGCGTTCGCGCGCCTCCGCCAGCGGCACGCGCGCCTCGGCATTGAGGTGCTTGGCCACCGCCGCCTCGTCGTACTCGGTCAACGGGCCGAACCACACCGCCGATTTCTCGACCATCTCCTTCAGCGTCTGCGCACGCTCGCGCAGGGCGACGACGATGTCGGCCGGCTTCGGACCCTTGGCCAGGTCATGCCCCGCTTGCTCGAGATGCCACACCAGGTGCTTCGCCACCGCCTCCGGGTCATCCGACTTCAGGTACTGCTGGTTGAGCCAGCCGAGCTTGGCCGAGTCTAGGCGCGAGGCCTTTGGGTTGACATCGGCAAGGTCGAACAACGACTGCATCTCGGCGATCGAGAACACTTCCTGGTCGCCATGCGACCAGCCGAGGCGCACGAGGTAGTTGAGCAGCGCATGCGGCAGGTAGCCCGCGGTGCGGTAGTGCATCACGTCGGCCGCGCCGGCGCGCTTGCTGAGCTTGGCGCCCTGCTCGTCCAGGATCATCGGCATGTGGGCGAAGTGCGGCACCGGCGCGCCGAGCGCGGTGTAGATGTTGATCTGGCGCGGGGTGTTGTTGACATGGTCGTCGCCACGCACCACGTCGGTGATGCGCATGTCGATGTCGTCCACCACCACCGCGAAGTTGTAGGTCGCGTAGCCATCGGAACGGAAGATCACCAGGTCGTCGAGTTCCGCATTGGCGATCTCGATGCGGCCCTTGACCTTGTCGTCCCACGCGACCACGCCTTCCTGCGGATTGCGGAAGCGGATGACGCGGTTCGGATCGTCGCGCCAACCGGCATTCGCGTCCCGATAGGCGCCGCTGTAGCGCGGCTTCTCGTGGGCGGCCATCGCGGCCTCGCGCATCGCCTCGAGTTCTTCCTTGGTCTCGTAGGCGTAATACGCGTGCCCGGATGCCACCAGTTGCTCGGCGACCTCCTTGTAGCGATCAAGGCGATGGGTCTGGTAGATCGGGCCTTCGTCGTAATCCAGTCCCAGCCACTGCATGGCCTGCAGGATCGCGTCGATGGCGCCCTGCGTGCTGCGCTCGCGATCGGTGTCCTCGATGCGCAGGACGAACTCGCCGCCCTTGTGGCGAGCCTCCAGCCAGCAATACAGCGCGGTGCGTGCGCCGCCGATATGCAGGTAGCCGGTGGGGCTGGGGGCGAAGCGGGTCCGGATGGTCATGGGCGCGGCATCCAACGGAATACGGGCATCTTAGCCGAGCGCAGGCGGATTCTCATCTGCTCAGAGCTCAAGGTGGATGGTGAGGCAGCGGGGGCGCCGGAGGCCGCCCTGCGGCGCGAAATGTCGCTGCCGCGGCCTCCCGGCATCCGCTGCGCCAACCCTCGCCAAACTCCGGCCGATTACACTTCGCGCATGACCACGCTGTTCGTCGCCGACCTGCACCTCGACCCGGAACGGCCGGCGATCACCGAACTGTTCGGCCGCTTCCTCGAGGGCGAGGCGCGCGATGCCGATGCGCTGTATATCCTCGGCGACCTGTTCGAAGCCTGGGTCGGCGACGACGATCCGTCCGCCGCGGGCGCATACGTGGCGGAGAAGCTGCGCGCACTGACCGCATCCGGCGTGCCCGCCTACTTCATCCGCGGCAACCGCGACTTCCTGCTCGGCACTGCGTACGCGACCAGCAGCGGCATGACCCTGCTCGAAGAGCCGCTGGTCGTCGACCTGCACGGCACCCCCACCGTCATCCTGCACGGCGACCTGCTGTGCGCCGACGACGTCGCCTACCAGCAGTTCCGCACGCAGACCCGCGATCCGCACTGGCAATCGCAATTCCTCGCCCAGCCGCTGCAGGCCCGGCTCGCCTTTGCCGCGCAGGCGCGCGCGGCGAGCAAGGCGCGTTACGGCGAGCTGGTGGGAGCCGGTACCGCCGAGGTGGTCGGCGACGTGGCGAAGCATGCGGTCGATGCGTTGTTCGGGCACGCGGGGGTGACCCGCATGATCCATGGCCACACCCATCGCCCGGCGATCCATGACGAAGGCCAGGGCCGCACCCGCATCGTGCTCGGCGACTGGTACGAACAGGGCTCGCTGCTGCGGGTCGGCCAGGACGGCGTCGAGCTCGCTTCGTTGTAGGACGCCGATGATGCCCGGCATGCGCGGGGCAACTCGAATGCCGCTGCGCGAGCACCCGGCACCTCGTCGTCCCATCGTTTGCCTATTTCGCCGCTTCGCCGCAGCCCGTGTAGTCGATCTCGCCGTAGCGGAACGTCGACACCATGCGGTGTTCGATGTCCGACATGCCATCGCTGCAGGTGCCTGTGGTGACCGTGAGCACGAATGCCTTGCCGTCGTGCTCACCGGCAATTTCCACGCCATCGGCCAATGCCCGGCGCGCGCCCTCCATCACCATGCCCGCCTGATCCTCGGGCGTCGTGTAGGTCAGCCGCGAGCCCTCGACATTGACGTTCCAGAACGGCTCGGTGCCGAACGCGCGGAATATCCGCAGCGGCTCCGCGTGCTCCTGCCCGGGTGCGCGCTTGGCGGCTGGCACGCCTGAGGCCGACGGTGCCGTCGCAGTGGGCGGCGACCCGGCCGTCGGCGAGGGCGGAGCGGACGGTGGCGGCTGGCAGGCGGCCAGCAGCAGCGACATCGATGCGATGGCGAATTTCATGGCGATCCTCCGAAGCGGGGTCACGGAGTGTGGCGCAGGCGACCGCAATCGCGGATGAAACTCAGCCAGCCTCGGCCAGCAGGCTTTCCAGTTCCTCCAGGTCGAAGCCGGCCGCGAGCCGCGCCTCGGTATTGAACGGCTTGTGCAGCACGCCGCGGGCGTGTTCGCGCAAGAGTTCGCGGAAGCGCACGCGCGGCTCGACCCCATCGCGTTCGCAATGCCAGCGGTACCAGCGCGAGCCCGCGGCGACGTGCGCGACTTCCTCGCGCAGGATCGTTTCGAGGATTCCGGCGGTGGCGTCATCGCCCAGCGAACGCAGCTTCACGATCATCCCCGGCGTCACGTCCAGACCGCGCGCTTCCAGCACGCGCGGCACCAGCGCCATCCGCGCCAGGCCGGATCCCGCGGTCTTTTCGGCCATTTCCCACAGGCCGTTGTGGGCGTCGAAGTCGCCATAGTCATGGCCGAGTTCCTGCAGCCGCGCACGCAACATCTCGAAATGGCGCGCCTCGTCGTCCGCCACCGCGATCCAGTCGGCGTAATAGGCAGCCGGCATGCCGCGGAAGCGATACACCGCATCCCAGGCGAGGTCGATGGCGTTGAATTCGATGTGCGCCACCGCGTGGATGAAGGCGGCGCGACCCTCGTTGCTGCCGAAGCCGCGCCGCGGGAGGTCGCGCGGATGCACCAGCAAGGGACGCTCGGGTCGGCCCGGCATGCGGATCGGCCCGGGTGGCGACGCACCGGCATCGATCGCGAGTTCGCCGCGCGCGAAGGCTGCGGCCATCGCATGCGTGAGCGCCGGCTTTCCGTCGGGAGATGCGGCATCGAGGCATGCGCGGGCAGCTTCAAAAAGATGGATCATGCTTTCATCGCGAGCGGGGTCCGATGGGCCTCGCAAGTCGCTCCCCGATACTCGCTTGGTTGCGAGGCCCATCGAACCCCGCCTGCATGCATGCCTGCGCGTTTATGACGCCCGGCGCGTCTTCTTCGCCTCGTCCGAGCGCAGCTGTTGCAGGCGCTCGAAATAGCCGGCTTCGATCCCGGTCACGTATTCGCCGCTGAAGCAGGAGCTGTCGAACTTGCGACCCGGGAACTTCGGGCCGGCCACCGCGGCCTCGAGGTCGGACAGCTCCTGGTAGATCAGCCAGTCGCAGCCCAGGACCTGTTCGATGTCCTTCTCGCTGCGGTCGTGCGCCACCAGTTCGTCCACCGAGGGCATGTCGATGCCGTAGATGTTCGGATAGCGCACCGGCGGCGCCGCGGACGCCAGGTAGACCTTCTTGGCGCCGGCATCGCGCGCCATCTGCACGATCTGCTTGGAGGTGGTGCCGCGCACGATCGAATCGTCGACCAGCAACACCACGCGGTTGCGGAATTCCAGCGGGATCGGGTTGAGCTTGCGCTTCACCGACTTCGCGCGCTCGCCCTGCCCCGGCATGATGAAGGTGCGGCCGACGTAGCGGTTCTTGATGAAGCCCTCGCGGTACTTCACGCCAAGCACGTTGGCGATCTCCAGCGCGGAATCGCGGCTGGTGTCCGGGATCGGGATCACCACGTCGATGTCGTGGCCGGGCCGCTGGCGCAGGATCTTCTCGCCCAGGGTCACGCCCATGCGCATGCGCGCCTTGTGCACCGAGATGTTCTCGATCATCGAGTCCGGCCGCGCGAAATACACGTACTCGAAGATGCACGGCGCGTGTTCCTGCGGTTGCGCGCATTGCTGCGCGAACAGTTCGCCGCGCGCGGTGATGACGATGCATTCGCCCGGTTCGACATCGCGCAGGCGCTCGAAGCCGAGGATGTCCAGCGCGACCGATTCCGAGGCCACGATGTACTCGTCGCCACCGCCACTCGTGCGCTTGCCCAGCACTAGCGGGCGGATGCCATGCGGGTCGCGGAACGCCACCAGGCCCAGGCCCAGCACCGCGCAGACCACTGCGTAGCCGCCCTTGGCCCGGCGATTGACACCTTCCAGCGCGCGGAACACCGCGTCCGGCGTCAACACCTTCTGCAGGTCGAGCTCGTGCGCGAATACGTTGAGCAGCACTTCCGAATCGGATTCGGTATTGACGTTGCGGCGATCCTGCTCGAACACCTCGCGGCGCAGCGCGTCGGTGTTGATCAGGTTGCCGTTGTGCGCCAGCGCGATGCCGAACGGCGAATTCACGTAGAACGGCTGGGCCTCGTCGGAACCTTCCGAACCGGCGGTCGGGTAACGGCAGTGGCCGATGCCGACGCGGCCGGTCAGCAGCGCCATCGCGTCCTCGTCGAAGACTTCCTTCACCAGGCCATTGCCCTTGTGCAGGCGCACCTTGCTGCCGTCCATCGTCGCGATGCCGGCCGCGTCCTGGCCGCGGTGCTGCAGCACCGTCAGGCCGTCGTACAGGGCCGCCGCGACGTCGCTGGCGCCGGCGATTCCGATGATGCCGCACATGGTTCAGGTCTCCGAAACGGGGGTGGCGTCCGCGTGCTGCGGGTCGCCGGAAAGGGTCGGTTCGGTCGCCTCGGGCGGCGCCTCGAAC
>DATIDW010000028.1:0-43133 GCA_035456065.1 Thermomonas sp.
CGCGACGAACTTCGACGAATTCATGAAGGGCACGCGCAAGTGGGAGGTGATCTTCACCCCCACCGCCAGCACCTCGCTGGCCGCGGCGGTGTGGGTGAAGGATTTCCTGCTGCTCAACCTGCTCAATGACGTGAAGAGCGAAATCGAAGTGTGGTATCCGCGCCCGGATGGCTGGGACAGCTCGGGCCTGGAGCTGGGCGAGGACATCGCCGACCTCACGGTGAGCGCCGTCGATGCCGACACCTCCAACGAATACTGGCTGACCTCCACCAGCTTCCTCACGCCGACCACCTTGTCCAAGGGCGAAGCGGGCCTGAGCGATCCGGAAGTGCTCAAGCAGCTGCCGGCCTGGTTCGACGCCGGCAACATGGAAGTGAGCCAGCACTTCGCCAAGAGCGCGGACGGCACGCGCGTGCCGTATTTCCAGGTGTCGCAGAAGGGCATCAAGCTCGACGGCAGCAATCCCACGCTGCTGTACGGCTACGGCGGTTTCGAAGTGTCCATGACGCCCGGCTACAGCGCCGGCGTCGGCCGCTGGGTCGGGCAGGGCGCGGTGTACGTGCTCGCCAACATCCGCGGTGGCGGCGAATACGGCCCGGCCTGGCACAGCGCGGCGTTGCGCGAGAACCGCATCAAGGCCTACGAGGACTTCGCCGCGGTCGCCGAGGACCTGATCGCGCGCAAGGTCACCAGCACGCCGCACCTGGGCATCCAGGGCGGCAGCAACGGCGGCATGCTGATGGGCAACATGTTCGTGCTCTATCCGCAGCTGTTCGGCGCGGTCGTGTGCCAGGTGCCGCTGCTCGACATGAAGCGTTACAGCCACCTGCTTGCCGGCGCCTCGTGGATGGCCGAGTACGGCGATCCGGACCTGCCCGCCGACTGGGCCTTCCTGCAGAGGTATTCGCCGTACCAGAACGTGAAGCAGGACGTGGACTACCCGCCGATCCTGTTCACCACTTCCACGCGCGACGACCGCGTGCACCCGGGCCACGCGCGCAAGATGATGGCGCGCATGAAGGAGCAGGGCCACGACGTGCTCTATTACGAGAACATCGAGGGCGGCCACGGCGGCGCGGCGAACAATGCGCAGTCCGCGCACATGAATGCGCTGGCCTACACCTTCCTCTGGCAGCAGTTGGCGAAGTGATCATGCCGTCGCCCCGGCGTTCGCCGGGATGACGACAAAGCGTTGCAAATCCTCTCGCGGAGCCCCATTCCATGAAGCCCCAAGCCCTCATCGCAAGCCTCTTCCTCATGAGCAGCATCGCCAGCGCACAGACCCCGCCCACGCCGCCCGACGTGGCCAAGAAGCCGCACGCGGTGAAGGCGCCGTTCGGGGCCGAACGCCAGGACGAGTACTACTGGCTGCGCGACGACAAGCGCGAGGACAAGGCGATGCTCGGCTACCTCAAGGCCGAGAACGCCTATGCCGATGCGTTGCTGGGGCCGCTGAAGCCGGTGCAGGAGAAGCTCTACGACGAGATCGTGGCGCGCATCAAGCAGGACGATGCCAGCGTGCCGTTCCGCGAGCGCGGCTGGTGGTACTACAGCCGCTTCGAGGCCGGCAAGGACTATCCCATCCATGCGCGGCGCAAGGATGCCAGTGGCATCGACGCGAAGGCGATCCTCAAGGCCAACGAAGCCGCCGACTTCACCGGTGAAGAAGTGCTGCTGGACGTCAACGCGATGGCCGCGGGCAAGGACTACTACGCGGTCAGCGGGCGTACCGTCAGCCAGGACAATCGCTGGCTGGTCTATGGCGACGACACCAACGGCCGCCGCCAGTACACCCTGCGCGTCAAGGACCTGCAGACCGGCAAGGTGCTGGACGACAGCATTCCCGGCACCGCCGGCTATGGCGTCTGGGCCGACGACAACCGGACGTTCTTCTACATCGAGAACGACCCGGAAACCCTGCTCAGCACCAAGGTCAAGAAGCACGTCGTCGGCACCGACGCGAAGGACGACCTGCTGGTCTATGAAGAGAAGGACGACACCTTCTACATGGGCCTCGGTCGTACCCGCGACGACCAGTTCATCGTCATCGGCCTGGACAGCACCGTGTCCAACGAGACGCGCTATGCGCCGGCGGCGAACCCCGGCGCGTTCACGGTGCTCGCCCCGCGCGCGCGCGACGTGGAGTACGACGCCGACCACCATGGCGGCCGCTGGGTGATCCGCACCAACGACGCCGGCGCGAAGAATTTCAAGATCGTCAGCGCCGCCGACGGCAGTACGTCGCGCAAGGAATGGAAGGACTGGATCGCGCATGATCCGCAGGTCTATGTCGAGGGCATCGAACTGTTCGACGGCTTCGCCGCGGTCGCCGAGCGTTCCGGTGGCCTGGAACGCGTGCGCATCCTCAAGGACGGCGGCGCGTCCGAATACGTCAAGGCCGACGAGAGTGCCTACTCGATGGGCCTCGACGTCAACGCGGAACCCGACACCGACTGGCTGCGCTACAGCTACACCTCGCTGG
Organism: Thermomonas sp.; assembly: GCA_035456065.1. Taxonomy (GTDB): domain Bacteria; phylum Pseudomonadota; class Gammaproteobacteria; order Xanthomonadales; family Xanthomonadaceae; genus Thermomonas. The sequence goes on from DATIDW010000028.1 coordinate 2,483, forward strand.
CGATGCCGGCGACTACCTACGAGCTCAACGTGAAGACCGGCGAGCGTCGCGAACTCAAGCGCCAGCCGGTGCCGGGCTACGACGCATCGAACTACGTGACCGAGCGCCTGTGGGCCACCGCGCGCGACGGCGTCAAGGTGCCGGTGTCGATCGTGTACCGCAAGGGCTTCACGAAGGACGGCAGGGGCGCGCTGCTGCAGTACGGCTATGGCAGCTACGGCGCGTCGATGGACCCTGGCTTCTCGGTGACCACGGTCAGCCTGCTGGATCGCGGCATGGCCTATGCCATCGCCCATATCCGCGGCGGCCAGGAGATGGGCCGCGCGTGGTACGAGGACGGCAAGCTCCTCAACAAGAAGAACACCTTCACCGATTTCATCGACGTCACCGATTTCCTGGTGAAGGAAGGCTATGCCGCGCCGGACCGCGTGGCCGCGATGGGCGGCAGCGCCGGCGGCCTGTTGATGGGCGCGATCGCCAACATGGCGCCGGACAAATACCGGGTGATCCTGTCGCAGGTGCCGTTCGTCGACGTGGTGACCACGATGCTGGACGCCAGCATCCCGTTGACCACCAACGAATACGACGAATGGGGCAACCCGGAGCAGAAGCCGTCCTACGACTACATGCTCACCTATTCGCCGTACGACAACCTGAAGGCACAGGCCTACCCGGCCACCTTCGTCGGCACCGGCCTGTGGGATTCGCAGGTGCAGTACTGGGAGCCGGCGAAGTACGTGGCGCGCCTGCGCGACCTCAACACCTCGAAGGAGCCGGTGGTGTTCCGGATCAACATGGAGGCCGGCCACGGCGGCAAGTCCGGTCGCTTCCGCCGTTACCGCGAGCAGGCGGAAATGTATTCCTTCATGCTCGACCAGCTGGGTGTCGAAGCGGGCAAGTAACCTTCTCCCTCCCCTTCTTGAAGGGGAGCTCGAAGTCGCGACAAGCGACGAGGGGGGTGGGGTTGATCGGTGAGGCATGCGCGAAGAAGCCCAACCCCCTCCCAGCCTCCCCCTGCTACGCAAGGGGAGGAGGCAAGCAGGGAATCGCACGGTGAGACGCGTGCTGTGGTGGCTGCTGGCCTACACCAGCCTCGGGCTCGGCATCATCGGCATCGTGGTGCCGGGCCTGCCGACGGTTCCGTTCGTGCTGCTGGCGGCATTCGCCGCCGCGCGCGGGTCGCGACGCCTGCATGCGTGGCTGCTGGCGCATCCCCAGTTCGGCCCGCTGATCCGCGACTGGGAACGCGAAGGCGCGGTCAGTCGGCGTGCCAAGCGCCTGGCCCTCGGGACGATGGCGCTGTGCGCGGCGATCATGTTCCTGACTGCACCGGAATGGTGGATGGCCGCCATCGGCACCGCCTTCATGGCGGTCGTCGCGACGTGGCTGTGGCGTCGTCCGGAGCCGCGACAGTGAGGAAGGCCGCGGGTACACTGCCGGCATGATCAAGCGCCTCGCAATCGCCACGTTCCTGCTCTGCCTCCTCAGCGCCTGCGGCAACAAGGGTCCGCTGGTGATGCCCGACGCACCCGCGGAAGCGCCCGTCACGCCGCCGGCCACCGAGACCGCGCCGGCGACCAACCCGGAAGGCGCGAGCGGAACGCCTGCCGCGCACCGCTGAGGCGGGGATGTTGCGTTTCAGCAAGATGCATGGCGCCGGCAACGACTTCGTCGTGCTGGACCTGCGCGACGGCCAGGCACCGCCGGATCCAGGCACCTGTGCGCGCATCGCCGACCGCCATCGCGGGGTCGGCTGCGACCAGTTGCTGACCGTCGAGGCGCCGCGCGAAGCGGGCTCGGTGGCGTCGTACCGGATCTGGAACGCCGATGGCTCGCCGTCGGAGCAGTGCGGCAATGGCGCGCGCTGCATCGCGGCCTGGCTGGTGCGCGATGGCGCGGCACCCGCGCACGCAGGCTTCGTCATCGACAGTCCGACGCGCAGCCATCGCGTCGCAGCGGACGGGCACGGCGGTTTCGAGGTCGAGATGGGCATGCCCCGGTTCGAGCCCGCGGACATCCCGCTGTCCGGTTTCGCGCAGGTGCAGGACGACTACGTGGTGCAACTCGCCAACGGCGAGCGCATCGAACACCTGCGCTTCGGCGCGCTGTCGATGGGCAACCCGCATGCGGTGATCGAGGTGGGCGATGTGGTTGCCGCCGAGGTCGCCCGCATCGGCCCGGCGCTGCAACGGCACGCCGCATTCCCGCAGTCCGCCAACATCGGTTTCGCGCAAGTGCTGTCGCCCGGCCACATCCGCCTGCGCGTGCATGAGCGCGGCGTTGGCGAAACCCTGGCCTGCGGCAGCGCCGCCTGCGCGGCGGTGGCGGTACTGGTGGCGCGCGGGCGCCTCGATGGCGACCGCGACGTGGCGGTGGACCTGCCGGGCGGCCGCCTGCGCATCCGCTACGATCGCGCGACCGGGACGATTTCCATGGGCGGCCCAGCCGCCTTCGTGTTCGAGGCAACGATGCAGGAAGGGAGTGGGGCGTGACGATGGGTCTGGATGGCAACAACGAAAAACTCGGCGCGCACGAAGTGGCCGCATGGCTGCGCCGGCACCCGACCTTCCTGCAGCAGTTCCCCGACCTGGCGCTGACCCTGGTGGTTCCGCGCGAGGACGGCCCGGCGGCATCGCTGGCCAGCTACCAGCTGGAGGTGTTGCGCGACAAGAACCGCGAACTGTCGCGACGCCTGCACGACCTGTTCGCGAATGCGCAGGAAAACGAGCGGCTGGCGGTGCGCACGCACCAGTTGACCCTGGCGCTGATGAAGCAAGGCAATGCCACCGACACCCTGCGTGCGATGGCGGCGTCGCTGGCCGAGGATTTCCAGGGCGACCTGGTGCGCATCGTCGCGTTCCATCCGGTCGACGGCGTCGGCGACGTCGACTGGCTGCAGGTGATCGCGGGGGACGACGTGCGGCTTGCCGGTTTCCGCGACATCCTCGGCAGCGGCGAACCGGTCTGCGGCCGCCTGCATCCGGACAAGAACGCGCTGCTGTACGGCCCGCGCGTCGACGAAGTGCAGAGCTCGGCGCTGTTGTCGTTGCCCGGCGTCGGACTGGTGGCGGTGGGCAGCCGCGATCCCAACCGCTTCTTCCCCGGCATGGGGACGCTGTTCCTGCGGATGATGGGCGAGGCGCTGGCCGCGGCCCTGCAGCGGTTCGGTTGAGTTGCCCTTGTGGGAGGGGCTCCAGCCCCGAAACCCATGCAGCATGTGCTTGCGGATCGGCTTGCGGGTAACCTCGTGATAGTCGGGGCTGAAGCCCCTCCCACAAGGCGCGTTCGAGCAATGACGCCATGGTGATCGATGCCTTCCTCGCGCACCTGACGGTCGAGCGCCAGGGCTCGGTGCACACCCTCGATGCCTACCGTCGCGACCTCGCCGCGTTGCGGGGCTGGGCGGACGACAACGGCCGCGACCTGCTGGCGCTGCAAGGGGAAGACCTCCGCGCCTTCATCGCCGCCGAGCACCGCCGCGGCCTGTCGCCGAAGTCGCTGCAGCGCCGGCTGTCCGCGTGTCGCAGCCTGTATCGCTGGCTGCTGAAGCACGGACAGGTCGCGGCCAGCCCCGCCGAATCGATCCGCGCGCCGAAGGCACCGCGCAAGCTGCCGCAGGTGCTGGACGTGGACGAGGCGGTGCAACTGGTCGAAGTCGCCACCGACGCGCCGCTGGGACTGCGCGATCGTGCACTGCTGGAGCTGTTCTACTCGTCGGGGCTGCGTTTGTCGGAAACCTGCGCGTTGCGCTGGGCCGACCTCGACTTCGAGCAAGGGTTGGTCAGCGTGCTCGGCAAGGGCAGCAAGCAGCGCATCGTCCCGGTCGGTTCGCATGCGCGCGCGGCGCTGCTGGCGTGGCGCGAGGCATCGGGCGGAACCGCCATGTCACCGGTGTTCCCGGGTCGCGCCGGCAAGCCGATCACCCCGCGCGCGGTGCAGTTGCGCCTGCGCCAGCTGGCGATGCGCCAGGGCGTGTTCAAGCGCGTGCATCCGCACTTGCTGCGGCACAGTTTTGCCAGCCACATGCTGGAGTCCTCCGGCGACCTGCGCGGCGTGCAGGAACTGCTGGGGCATGCCGACATCGCCACCACCCAGATCTACACCCACCTGGATTTCCAGCACCTGGCCAAGGTCTACGACGCGGCGCATCCGCGGGCGAAGCGGAAGACCTGAGCGAATCGCGTTTACGCGACTTGGGACGTTTGCTCGCGGCCGTTCGTGGTGAGGAGGGTTCGGCGAGACCGCAGGTCGAGCAAACCCGTCTCGAACCATGACGGTAATGCCGCATCCGTTCATGGTTCGACAGGCTCACCACGAACGGAATCGAACGCCATGGCGAGATCGACCGATCAGCCCCAATTCCCCGCGCCGCCGAATGGCCGCAGCGGTTGCAGGATGTGCCAGCTGTCGATGTGCAGCGCGCAGTCGTACTGCGCGTCCAGCCCGCGCCGCCGCACTGCATCGACGAAGGCGGCATAGCGCGCTTCGATGGCTTCCGCCCAGCGCGCCACTTCCGGTGCGAGCGGATGGATGCGGCGCCGGTACAGCGGCTGCGGCACATGCACGAAGCCGGTGGTTTCCGAGAGGCGCAGGCAGAGGTCGTACTCGATCGCGTCCGCATGCGTGCCGACGTGGCCGCCCGCGTCGCGATACGCCTGCATGCGCATGATCCGCAGCGGTCCGGTCATGAAATCCATCAGCAACGCATCCGCCGAGTACGCCAGCTCGCACAGGGGGCCCGGCCCCAGCACCCGGCTGTTGGCGTCGACCAGGACATGCCGGCTGTAGGCCATGCCGATGGCGGGGTCGGTGGCCAGTGCATCGAGCAGCGTGCCGAACGCGCCGGGCGCCAGGGCATCGTCGCCATCCAGCACGCACAGGAAGGCGGCGCTGCTCGTGCTCGCGGCCAGCGCCAGCGCGTCGGCTTCGGCCATGCCGACGGTCCCGGCGACCTGCAGGCGCTGGTCGGCGCCTGCGCATTCCACGGCGACCGCATTCGCGGCGGCATCGAGCGGGCACAGCGTGGCCTGCCACGCGGTGAAGGCCTGCGCGCGCAGGCTGTCGAGCGCGGTGGCGAGGAAACGCGCATCGCCACGCGCCGGCACCAGCACCTGCAGCGTGGTCATGGGCTTTCACCCAGCGGCGTGGCGTCCTTCCGACGCAACACGTGGCGGGCGCGCAGGCCGAGCGACAACGCGTGGGACTTGTCCATCCCGCGTCGCTGCACCGCGCGCTGCGCGGCGGCGAAACTGGCGCGGACCTGTCGCAGGCGGCTGCCCTGCGACACCGAGTCGCGGCGCACGCGGTAGCGATACAGGGCCCGCGGCAGGTGCGCGATCTCGCAGCGCTCCGACAGCCGCAGGCACAGGTCGTAATCGGCGGAAACGTCCATCGACGGATCGAAGCCGCCAACGGCGCGATAGGCGTCGGTGCGGATCAGGCGCAAGTGGTAGGTCATGAATTCCAGCAGCAGGCGGTAGGGCGAGTAGGGGGCGCGGGATCGGTTGCCGAGGCCGAGCGCATTGCCGTCCTCGTCGATCTCGATGTGTTGCGAATAGGCCATGTCCAGGTGCGGGCGTTCCGCCATGAACGCGAGCATCGACGACAGCGCATCCGGTTCCAGCAGGTCGTCGCCGTCCAGCACGCCGACATGGCTGCCGCGCGCGTCCTCGAGCGCCGATGCCAGGGCGACGCCGATGCCGTTGTTGCGGCCGTTGCCGAGCACGCGGAAGCGCGGGTCGCGGCGCGCGTAGCCGGCGGCGATTTCGCCAGAACCGTCGGTCGACCCGTCGTCCCAGAGCAGCGCTTCCCACTGCGCGTGGTCCTGCGCCAGCAGGCTGTCCAGCGCCTGCGGCAGGAAGCGGGCGATGTTGTAGACGGGGACGGCGATGCTGACCAGCGTGGCCGTGTTCGCCGGCGCGGGCAACGGACGGTCAGGCGTGGTCATCGTGCGACTTCGGCAACAGCATGTGGCGCGCGCGCACGCCGAGCGAGAGCGAAAACTGGCCCAGCAGGCCGCGGCGTCGCAGTGCGCGCTGGGCGGCATCGAAGCTGGCGCGCACCTGGCGCAGGCGGCTGCCGCGCGAGATCGAATCGCGGCGCATGCGATAGCGATAGAGCGGCCTCGGCAGGTGCGCGATCGGGTAATGCTCGGACATGCGCAGGCACAGGTCGTAGTCGGGCGAAATGTCCATCGTGGTATCGAAGCCGCCGATGGCGCGATAGGCCTCGCTGCGCAACAGCCGGAACTGGTAGGTCATGAAGTCGACCAGCAACTGTTGCGGCGAGTAGGGCGTCAGGAAGCGCTTGCCGTCGGTCACGAAGGCACCGTCCTCGTCGACCTCGACGTACTGCGAATACGCCATGCCCAGCTGCGGATGTTCGCGCATGAACGCGAGCATCGCCGACAACGCCTCCGGCTCCAGCAGGTCGTCGCTGTCAAGGACGCAGAGATATTCACCGCCGGCCGCGTCCAGCGCGGAGGCCACGGCGATGCCGACCCCATTCCTGCGGCCATTGCCCAACACGCGGAACCGCGGGTCGCGCGCCGCGTAGTCGGCGACGATGTCGCCGCACCCATCGGTCGAGCCGTCGTCCCACAACAGCGCTTCCCACTGCGGATGGTCCTGCGCGAGCAGGCTGTCCAGCGCCGCCGGCAGGAAGCGGGCGGTGTTGTGGATCGGGACGGCGACGCTGACCAGCGCGGCCGTGCCCGCCGGCGGGGGCAACGCGCGGTCAGGCGCGCCCATCGCGCCGCTTCGGCGACAGCACATGGCGCGCGCGCACGCCGAGCGAGAGGGAAAACTGGCCTGGCAGGGCGCGGCGCTGCAGTGCGCGCTGCGCGGCATCGAATGAAGTCCGCACCTGGCGCAGGCGCTGGCTGGTCGAGGTCGAGCCGCGGCGGATGCGATAGCGGTACAGTGACTCCGGCAGATGCGCGATCCCGCAGCGTTCCGACAGCCGCAGGCACAGATCGTAGTCGGCGGATTCGTCCAGCGTGGGGTCGTAGCCGCCGATCGCGCGATAGGCATCGCTACGCAACAGGCGGAACTGGTAGGTCATGAAGTCGACCAGCAGCAGTTGCGGCGAATACGGCTTGAGGAAGCGCTTGCCATCGGCCAGGAAAGCCCCGTCCTCGTCGATCTCGACGTATTGCGAATACGCCATGCCGATCCCGGGCTGCGCCGCCATGAAGCCGAGCATCGCCGACAGTGCCTGCGGTTCGAGCAGGTCATCCGCGTCCAGCACGCCGAGGTAGTGGCCTTGCGCCTGCAGGAGCGCGTTGGCCAGCGCCGCCGGGTTGCCGTTCTGGCGGCCATTGCCCAGCACGCGGAACCGCGGGTCGCGTGCCGCGTAGTCGGCGGCGATGTCGCCGCTGCCATCGGTCGAGCCGTCGTCCCACAACAGCGCTTCCCAATGCGGGTGGTCCTGCGCGAGCAGGCTGTCCAGCGCCGCCGGCAGGAAGCGGGCGGTGTTGTGGATCGGGACGGCGATGCTGACCAGGACCGGCATGCCGCCAGTGTGCCCGAACCCGTCGGCTTGAAGCACCGGGCCGCGACCCCACATCGGGGTTTCACAGGAGATGCCGATGGACCCCAGCCAGAATCCCAGCGTGTTCCACGCCACCACCATCGTCTCGGTTCGCCGCAACGGCCAGGTGGTCATCGCCGGCGACGGCCAGGTCACGCTTGGCCACACGGTGATGAAGGCCAACGCGCGCAAGGTGCGCCGGCTCGGCAAGAACGGCCACGTGCTGGCGGGTTTCGCCGGCGCCGCCGCCGATGCCTTCACCCTGTTCGAGCTGTTCGAGGCCAAGCTGGAGAAGCACGGCCAGTTGCAGCGCGCCGCGGTCGAGATGGCCAAGGACTGGCGCACCGAGCGTCGCTTCGGGAAGCTCGAGGCCTTGCTGGCGGTGGCCGATGCCGAGACCTCGCTGGTCATCAGCGGCACCGGCGACGTGATCGAGCCGGAGGACGGCCTGATCGCGATCGGTTCCGGCGGCATGTACGCGCTGTCGGCGGCGCGCGCGCTGCTGGCGCATACCGAACTCGATGCGAAGACCGTCGCCATCGAGGCGCTCAACATCGCCGGCGACATCTGCATCTACACCAATCGCAACATCGTCTGCGAAGTGCTTTGACACAGCGTCTTGTGGGAGGGGCTTCCGCCCCGAGTTCCTGGTTCCTCCCCTCCAATCAAGAGCTCGCGGCTGAAGCCGCTCCCACAAGAGCCCAAACCCCATGCACAAGATCGACAACGCCTCTTCCAACATGACCCCGCGCGAGATCGTCGCCGAGCTCGACCGCCACATCATCGGCCAGCACGCGGCCAAGCGCGCGGTGGCGATCGCCCTGCGCAACCGCTGGCGTCGCGCGCAGTTGCCGGAAGCGCTGCGCAACGAAGTGATGCCGAAGAACATCCTGATGATCGGCCCCACCGGCGTCGGCAAGACCGAGATCGCGCGCCGCCTGGCCACGCTGGCGAACGCGCCGTTCGTGAAGGTCGAGGCCACCCGCTTCACCGAGGTCGGCTACGTCGGCAAGGACGTCGAGCAGATCATCCGCGACCTCGCCGACACCGCGGTCAAGCTCTATCGCGGCCAGGCCAAGCAGCGGGTGCGCACGCAGGCCGAGGAGCGTGTCGAAGACCGCATCCTCGATGCGTTGCTGCCCAGGCGTGAGGCCGCGCCCGCATTCGGTTTCAATCCCAACGCGACCACCACCGTCGACATCGGCGCCGAGCCGTCGTCGCAGGAATCGGCCACCCGGCAGAAGCTGCGCAAGCAGTTGCGCGCCGGCGAACTCGACGAACGCGAGATCGAACTCGACCTGGCGATGAATGTCGGCGTCGACATCATGGCCCCGCCGGGCATGGAGGAAATGGGCCAGCAACTGCGGCAGATGTTCTCGCAGGTGGCCGGCGCCAAGACCCACAAGAAGGCGATGACGATCAGGGCCGCGCGCCCGCTGTTGCTGGAGGAAGAAGCCGGCAAGCTGGTCAACGAGGACGAGGTCCGCGAAGCCGCGATCGAGGCCTGCGAGCAGCACGGCATCGTCTTCATCGACGAGATCGACAAGGTCGCCAAGCGCAGCGAGGGCATGGGCGCCGATGTCAGCCGCGAAGGCGTGCAGCGCGACCTGCTGCCGCTGGTCGAGGGCAGCACCGTCAGCACCAAGTACGGCGCGGTGCGCACCGACCACATCCTGTTCATCGCCAGCGGTGCGTTCCACCTGGCCAAGCCCAGCGACCTGATCCCGGAAATGCAGGGTCGCTTCCCGATCCGGGTGGAACTGGGCGCGCTGGGCAAGGACGAATTCGTGCGCATCCTCACCGAGCCGAAGGCCTCGCTGACCCGGCAGTACGTCGAACTCATGCACACCGAAGGCCTGCAGCTGGCGTTCGCCGACGACGCCGTCGAGCGACTCGCCGAGATCGCCGCGCACGTCAACGAACGCCAGGAAAACATCGGCGCGCGCCGCCTGCACACCGTGCTCGAGCGCCTGCTGGAAACCCTCAGCTTCGATGCGCCGGACAAGGGCGGCAACGTGGTCATCGACCGCGCCTACGTCGATGCGCACCTGGGCGAGCTGGTGCAGGATCCCGACCTGAGCCGCTACATCCTCTGATCGGGTCGCCCCCGGGCGCAGCTGCCGCTGCCTACAGCGGCCAGGTCTGCGAGACCCCGGCGAACGCGGGCGAGCGCAGCAGGGTGGCGATGTTGCGGCGGTTGAGCTCCGGCCCCGACAGCTGGCCTTCCAGCACGTGGTAGACCTTCCACGGCCGGCACACGCAGCGCGCGTAGGCCTCCACCGCGCGCCGGCTCTGTGCATTGCCGGCGCCGCAGCGGTTGGCCTGCATGCCGGGGAAGTCTTCCGCCGTCGCGCCGGCGGGCACGAGCCCCAACTGGAAGTCGATGCAGTGCGCGGCTTCGTGCAGCACGGTGAATTTCAGCAGGTCGATGCGGCGCGACCAGCGATCCAGCGGGATCCCCATCATGCCGAGGCCGCGGCTGGCCACCAGTTCCTCGAAGTCCGCGTCCGGGATGCCAGTGTTGGCTGAATGCGCGCGGCCCATCACCCCGCTACGCACGTCGTCCGGTCCCCAGGTGCCGCCGCCGCGTCCACGCGCGGGCTTCTGCTGCATGACGAAGAACGGCCACAGGACGCGCAGGTGGGCATCGGGCATCCGCGCGAAGAACGGCTGCAACTCATTCAGCTTGCCCACCGTGTCCGGCCGGTCCACGTAGACGTGGAACTCCAGGGTCGCGTCGCCGACCTGCAGGGTGTGGTGTTCGGGCATGGCGGTCCCCGCATGCGTCTTCGAATGGGCCAACGCGATGGGGGTGGCGGCGAGGACAGGCAGACCGGGTAGCCGTGCCGGCCCGCGCCAAGTTGAACGCGCCTACGCGCAGTTGCGGCAGCTATGGCGGCGCGGCGGTGACGGCGCAGGCGATCTCCGGCTGGCTCAATGGCAAGTCCATGCCCAAGCAGGACAAGCTGCGGGTGCTGGCCGCCCTGGTGGGCATGGAGCCGCATGAACTGCAGTTCGGCGGCAGGCACCGGGTGGGCGATGGCGCCGCGGACTGGTCGCAGGCGCTGGTCGCGCACGACCGCGCGATGGTGGATGCCTACCTCAGCCTGCCGGCCTCGCAGCGCAAGTTGGTGCGCGACCTGGTTGCCAGCCTGGCGCGGGCCTACGAGATCGCCGGCTGACGCGGCATATCCGTCGATGGTTCGACAGGCTTGCCTTGGGCTTGTCGAAGGGCCCACCACGAACGCATGCCTCGGTTACCCCAGGAACTGCACTCCCGTCCAGCGCTCGCCCGGCGCCAATACCACCGGCTGCTGTACCTGCGCCGCTTCCACGCAGACGAAACGGCGCCAGTCGCCGGGCGACAGGTCGGACAGGCGCGAAGCCCAGGCTTCGCCGGGATTCCAGATGACCGCATCGGCGAAGCCGTCGTGTTCGATGGCAAGGGACGCATCGCCTTCGACCAGCGCAAGCGGCGCGACCACGTCGGCGTAGATGCGGTCGGTCACATCGTCGATGGCCAGTTCGTAATCCGTCTGCCGGTGCAGGGTGCCGCCGTTGACCTTGTCCTCGTAGTCGCAGCCTTGCAGGCCCTCGATGGCGATGGCGGCGATGTCGCCCACGCGCAGGTAGGTGTGCAGTGCGGCGGTGAAGTCGAATGTCGAGTCGCCGGTGTTGTCGACCTCGAGCGCGATCGACAGTCGCATCGCGCGCAAGCCGATGCGCAGGCGGGCGATGAAGGCGTGCGGCCACTGCGCGTCGCCGCCGTTACCGTCGAGTTCGAACACGGCTTCGTCGTTCCCGATGCCGGCGAAGCGCCAGTCGCGTTTCCGCGCGAAGCCATGGTGCGGCAGCGGGCCGCGTTCGGCGAACTGCGGGAAGATCACCGGCACGCCGCCGTGCACGGTCATGCTGCCGTCCAGGCGCGCGGCATCGCCCAGGAACAGGCGCTCGCGGCCATCGGCCGGGATCCATGAGGCCACCAGTGCGCCGCGCAGGGCGACCAGCGCGGTCGCGCCTTCGGCCTGCAGGTGGATGCAGGGGGCGTCATGGCGGGTGGTGGCGTGTGCTTGCATGGCCGAAGTGTCGCATGCAGCCGCCGGTGCGATAATCCCGGCATGAGCGAACCCAGCGACGACATCCCCCGCGACGGCGGCACCACCCACTTCGGCTTCCGCGACGTGCCGGTGGGCGAGAAGCAGAAGCTCGTCGGCGAGGTGTTCTCGTCGGTCGCCGGCAAGTACGACTTGATGAACGACGCGATGAGCCTGGGCATCCACCGGGTGTGGAAGCGCTGGTTCGTGGCGACCTCGCAGGTGCGCAAGGGCGATCGCGTGCTCGACCTGGCCGGCGGAACCGGCGACATCGCCGCGCTGCTGAAGGGTCGTGTGGGCGATGCCGGCGAGATCGTGCTCGGCGACATCAATGGCGAGATGCTGCGGGTGGGCCGCGACCGCATGACCGACCGCGGCAACGTGCGCGGCTTCGAATACGTGCAATGCAACGCGCAGGCGCTGCCGTTCCCGGACGCGAGCTTCGACCTGGTCACGATCGCGTTCGGCCTGCGCAACGTCACCGACAAGGACATGGCCCTGCGCGAGATGCTGCGCGTGCTCAAGCCGGGCGGGCAGGCGCGGGTGCTCGAGTTCTCCGAAGTGCAGGCCGAGTGGTTCAAGCCGATCTACGACTTCCACAGCTTCAAGGTGCTGCCGAAGCTCGGCAAGCTGTTCGCGGGTGATGCCGACAGCTACCAGTACCTGGCCGAATCGATCCGCAAGCATCCGCCGCAGGCGCAGCTGAAGGCGATGATGGAGGCGGCCGGCTTCGACCGTTGCGGGTTCCGCAACCTCACCGGCGGGATCGTCGCCGCGCACACGGGCTACAAGACCTGACGCCATGTCCGACCAGAAGCCCCTGCGCAGTTTCCGCGAGAGCCCGTGGCGTTATTCGCAGTTCGTGGTGCTCGGGCTGATCGTCGCCGCGCTGGTGAAGTGGCTCAGCCCGTTCGGCTGGCTAGCCTCGCTGGCGGTCGGCGCGGTGGTCGCGGTCGCCTATCTGCTGTTCGAGAAGAAGCGCGGCGTGATCTGAGGCGGGGGCGCGTCCCGTCCGTCGTTTCCGCTACCCGTTTGCCGACAACGTGCGCGCAAGCCGCTCGCGGGCGACGGGGATCCTGCGCACGAATCCCCATTCGGCGAGCAGCAGGTTCGGGACCCAGCAGAGCCACGCGATCGCCGGGTAGGCGAGCGCGAATGGAATCCCCGACACCCCCGACAGCGGCAGCAGGATGCGCAGGGTCACCGCCGCCAGGGTCAGGCCGAAGTTGCGGGTGATCCAGCGCCTGTGTTCGCCGATGTCGCCGCCGCGGATCGCGCGCCAGGCCCGCCAGCCGGTGTAGAGCCATGAGATCGCAAGCGCGGCAAAGCCGGATTTCGCGACCAGCCCGCCGTAGGCGAAGGTGGCCATGTACAGGCCGGCGATGCCGCCAAGCCCGACGCCGACGCCGAGGTACACGCGCCCCGACATGCGGTGCAGGCGCGGGAAGCGGCGTCGCGGGCGCTCCCAGAACTGGAACGGCCCGAGGGCCAGCGCGATCGCCGCGGCGAACACGTGCACGTAGATGCCCACACGGTGCGCCAGGAAATTGGCGCGCATCTCCGGCCCCACCAGCTTGCCCAGCGGCAGCGCGCCATACGCGAGGAACGCATAGGCGGCAACGGCCATCGCGAGCACCAGCATGCACGCGAACGCCAGGCGCTTCATCGGGTGCGATCCGGCCTGCTTACGGTTGCCAGCCGTAGCTCAGCTTCAGGAACACGCTGCGGGTGCTGCCGAACAGCTCCAGGTTGTCGTCGTCCATGAAGGCACCATACGACGCGCCGGCATACAGCGCGGTGCGCGGGTTGAGCTTGTACGAGTAGACCACCTGGCCGGCCCATTCGCGCGCGGTCTCGTTCACCGGCGTGCTGTAGAGCGCCTGGTCGCGCAGTACCTCGCTGCCCTGCAGGGTCAGGCGCAGGCGTTGCTCCGGGCTGAACTGCCAGCCCATGCGCACGTCGGCCACGCTGGCGTCGAAGGCGGTGCCGCCGTCGCGATGCAGGCGCTGGCGGCTGGCTTCCCATTCCAGGTTGATGCCACGGCCGATGGCGGAGTTGCCCCAGATGCCGATCATCTCGCGGTGGCCGGTGCGCGAGGCGATCAGGTCGAGCTGGCGGCCGAAGTTCATGTAGGTGCCCAGTTGCAGGCGACCGGTCGGGCGGAAGTTGCCGTACAGGTTGAGGTTGTGTTCGTCGAACAGCTGGCCCTTCCAGAAGCGTTCGCGCACCAGCGGGCTGATGCCGAAGCTGCTCTGCTTCGCGCCCTGGAAGTTCAGCTGGAACTCCAGCTCGCGTTCGAGCAACTGGCCGTCGTAGCGATGGGTGATGTCGTAGTCGCCGTAGAGCGACCAGCGGTGGATCGACTTGCCGTCGCGATACCAGGTGTGCTGGCCGCCGACCAGCGACTTGTCGTAGCCGACCTGGCCGATGAAGCCGAGGTCGGCGCGGAAGCCGGGGTCGATCTCGGCATGGTTGGCGTCGAAGTTCCAGTTGCGGTTGCCGAAGCTGTAGCCGGCGCGCCAGGCGTTGCCGGTTGGGCTTGCATCGTGGCCCAGTTCATCACCGTATTCGTCGGCGACCCATTGTGGATACTCGGATTGGCTGTGCAGGAATTGCGCGGTGACGGTATGCGCATCCTTGTGCCAGCGGCCATCGGCGCCGACCACGTCGTTGGCGTAGTCGTCGCCATGGCGGAAGGTGCCGATCGCGCCGATGCTGAGTTCGTCGTTGAAGTCGTAGCGGTAGCGACCGACCGCGACGTTGGCCTTCTGGTCGAGGTCGACGAAGCTCGACCCCTGCACGCCGGGGACCAGCAGCAGGGTGCTGGCGTCGCGCGCGGCCAGGGCGCCATAGGCGCTGTGCGGGGTGCGACCGGTGACGCGCAGGCCGAAGTCGGGGTCGGCGATCTGGCGGGTGTAGAGCACGTCGAACTGGGTGGTGAAATAGTCCGCGCCTTCCAGGAAGAACGGGCGCTTCTCCTGGTAGAACAGGGCGAAGCTGCTGTTGAAGTCCAGTTGCAGCTGGTCGGTCTCGACCTGCGAGAAATCGGGGTTGAGGGTGGCGTTCAAGGTCATCGCCGGCGACGGCGCCCAGCTCACGTCCACGCCCGGCTCGATGCTGCTGTCGGTGTCGCCCCATTTGGTGGCGGCCTGCGGGCGCGACTGGGTCGCGCCCATGGTCAGGGTCGGCACCACCTCGAGGTTGCGGCCCTGCTTCACCCCGGCCATGCCGGTGTATTCGAGCCATTCGCACTGGAAGCAGGTGGATTCGCGCGGGACCCTGTGGCTGGTCAGCTGGTGGCGCTTGTCGCGCGGCCAGCTGCGGAAGAACGAGATGCCCCAGCGCTGGTCCTGGCCGCCGGTGGGGAAGCGCAGGGTGGAGAACGGGATGCGGATCTCGACGTCGTAGCCCTCCGCGGTGAGCTGGCCGGCGCTGGTCCACAGGCCGTCCCAGCTTTCGTCTTCCTGGTTGCTGGTGTTGGTCTCGTCGCGGATCAGGTCGCCCTGCACGCCCAGCGGGTTGACCACCAGCTCGTAGCCGCGGCGCTTGTCGTTGAAGGTGTCGAGGAACACGCCGACCCAGTCGTCGCTGAACATCGAATCGCGGTCGCGCAGGTTGGCGCGGACCGCGGACGGGTCGGGATCCATCGCGTGGAAGGAGACGTACAGGGCGTCGTCGGTGTAACCGATCCGCACCTTGGTCTTGGCCTCGGCCGGGGTGTTGTCGCCGGGCTGGATGTCGAAGTCGATCGACTGCTCCAGCGCGCCCTGCCACGCCGCGTCATCGAGCTTGCCGTCGATCACGATGTCGCCCTGCAGGCGCGGGATCGCGCTGGCGGGCAGGCGCTCCGGCGGCGTGGGCTTGGCGTCCTGGGCCTGCGCGAAGGGGGCGCACAGCAGCAGTGCGAGGGTCAGGGCGCGGGGCCTCGGGGCAAACAGGTTCAAGCGGCTCTCTCCATGAGTCGTGCAATGGGGGGATGGATGCGCACGGGCATCGCCCGGTTGCCATGACCAATGGCAGGGGCGTGCGACGCAAGGCGTTAGCACGGCGCGTGGCGTTAACGATGCGCGGCGACGCGTGCGGCGAGTAGTGCTGCAGGTGGGCCTGACCGATGGCACGGGGCAGCGGCGGCGGACCCACCCGGACGGCGTTAGACTCGGGGCTTTCCGCTCAAGGCCTTCCCCCATGCGCCCATCGAACCTGAGTCGGCTCGTCCTCAGCCTGTCCATCGCCGCCGCGCTCGGCGTGGCCGCGGGCTGCACGAAAAGCCCCGCACCGGCTGCGGCCGCCACTGCCGCGAAACCCGCCGCCGCCGCGGAGAAGATCGTGGACGAACACTCCTATGCCGAGCCGGCCAAGGTACGCACCACCGACCTGGCCCTGGACCTGGCGATCGACTTCGCCGGCAAGACCATCAGCGGCACCGCGACCTATTCGCTCGACTGGCTGGACAAGGCGGCGACGCAGCTCGCGCTGGACAGCCGCGACATCAGCATCCAGAAGGCCGAGGGCCAGGGCGCCGACGGCAAGTGGACCGACCTGAAGTTCGCGCTGGGCGGCAAGGATCCGATCCTGGGCAGCAAGCTCACCATCGAGGCGCCGACCCGTCCCGCCAAGATCCGCGTGACCTACGCGACCTCGCCCCAGGCGTCCGGCCTGCAGTGGCTGGAACCGTCGATGACCGAGGGCAAGCAGGCGCCCTTCATGTTCAGCCAGTCGCAGCAGATCCACGCGCGCTCGTGGGTGCCGTTGCAGGACACCCCGCAGGTCCGCTTCACCTACAGCGCGCACGTCAAGGCGCCGGCGGACGCGATGGTGCTGATGAGCGCGGACAACGACCCGGCCGCGGCGCGTGACGGCGACTACAGTTTCAAGATGCCGCAGAAGATCCCGTCGTACCTGCTGGCGATCGCCGCCGGCGACCTGGTGTTCAAGCCGATCGGCGACCGCAGCGGCGTGTGGGCGGAGCCGACGATGGTCGACAAGGCGGTGGCGGAGTTCGTCGACACCGAGAAGATGATCGACACCGCGGAGAAGCTGTACGGCCCGTACCGCTGGGGCCGCTACGACCTGCTGGTGCTGCCGCCGTCGTTCCCGTACGGGGGCATGGAGAACCCGCGCCTGACCTTCGCCACCCCGACCGTGATCGTCGGCGACAAGTCGCTGGTCTCGCTGATCGCGCACGAACTGGCGCACAGCTGGTCGGGCAACCTGGTCACCTTCGCCACCGACAAGGATGCGTGGCTCAACGAAGGCACCACCACCTACGTGCAGTCGCGCATCACCGAGTCGCTGTATGGCCGCGACATGGCGGCGATGGAGGAGGTGATCGACCGCAACGAACTCAAGGAAGAATTCAAGGAACTCGACCAGAAACTGCAGCGCCTGTCGCTGAAGCCGGGCGACCTGGCCGATCCGGACAACTCCTCCGGCGCGACCGTGTACACCAAGGGCGCGTGGTTCCTGCAGTTCCTGGAACAGCGTTTCGGGCGCGCCGCGTTCGATCCGTGGCTGAAGGGCTACTTCGACCATTTCGCGTTCCAGAGCATCACCACCACGCAGTTCCGCGAGTACCTGAAGGCCAACCTGGTCGACAAGCACCCGAACACGGTGACGATGCAGGAAGTCGATGCGTGGCTGTACGAGCCCGGCATCCCGGCGAACGCGCCGCTGGTCGAGTCCGGCAAGTTCAGCACGGTCAATGCCGCGCGCATCGCCTGGCAGGGCAGCAACAACCTGCCCAACCCGATCATCACCGACGAGTGGACCACCCAGGAATGGGTGCACTTCCTCGAGGGCATGCCGGAGACGCTCAAGCCGGAACAACTGGCGCAGCTCGACGCCGCCTACAAGTTCACCGGCACGCCGAACGGCGAGATCGCGATGCGCTGGTACCCGCTGGCCGAGCGCAGCGGCTATGCCGCGGCGCGCGTCGAGCTGGGCAAGTTCGTGGAGCGGGTGGGACGGCGCAAGCTGATCGTCCCGGTGTACAAGGCGCTGGTCGCCACCCCTGATGGCCTGGCCTTCGCCGAGCAGGTGTTCGCCCGCGCCAAGCCGGGCTACCACCCGATCACCACCGGTACGGTCGAGGGCGTGATCACCGCGGCCAGGGACAAGGCGGCATCGACCGCCGCGCCGTTCAAGCCAGCCACGCCCGGCACGCCGCCGACGCCGGCGAACGGTGCGCCGGCCAAGGGTGAGCCGACGTCGATGAAGGTTCCGCAAGAATTGCATCCGGTCGACCCCGCACCGCAGGCGCCGCCGGAGAGCTGAGCGGCACGTCGGTGAAGCGGGGAATGCGCGTCGCCGCGGTCGCCCTGGCCGTGGTGTTGGGAGGGGTCGGGTTGGGGGTCGCGCACGACCCCTACCTGCTGGTGCGCGCGCAGTTCGAGCGCCAGCGGGCCAGCGCTGGCCTGGCGGAAGTCGATGCCGTGGTCGCCGGGCACCGCTGGGTCGTCGCGCGGTCCGACGATGCCGCGGCGGGCGCGCCCACCGTGGTGATGGTCCATGGCTTCACCGGCAGCAAGGAAAACTGGTATCCGCTGGCGGCGATGCTGCGCGGTCGCTACCGGATGCTGGTGCCGGACCTGCCGGGCTGGGGCGAGAGCGAGCGCAGGCCCGGTGCGGATTACGGCTTCGTCGCCCAGGCCGAGCGGGTGGCGGCTTTCATCCGCGCGCAGTCGCCGGGCAGGCCGGTGATCCTGCTCGGCCATTCGATGGGTGGCGGCATTGCCGCGCTGGTCGCCGCGCGGCATCCGCAACTGGTGGCCAAGGTGGGCTTGCTGGATGCCGCCGGGGTGCGCTTCAACGACAACCAGTTCGGCCGGGACGTGCTGGCCGGCAAGAATCCGTTCGGCGTCGAGGATGCGGCGTCCCTGCAGCGCTACATCGACATCGTGTTCCACCGCGAGGCGGCCAAGCCGTGGATCCCGTGGCCGGCGTCGCGCGGGCTGATCGCCCGTCGCAAGCGGGATGCCGCGTTCGAGCAGGCGGTGCTGGAGCGGATCGGGCGCGGCCCGGAACGCTTCCTCCCGGGCGAGGCGGCCGCCACCATCCGGCAACCGGCCTTGCTGCTGTGGGGCCGCCAGGACGCGGTGATCGACCCCAGCGCCCTCGACCTGTACGCGGCGCTGGTGCCGCAGGCGCGCAGCGTGCTGGTCGACGACGCCGGCCACATGGCATTGATGGAACAGCCGCGCGTGGTGGCCGATGCGGTGGTCGACCTGATCGACAACAATCGGTCCGGCAGGATCGTCCACGCCGGCCCGCACAACGAGGAAATGCAGCCATGAACCGCGCACTGATGTTCGCCACCCCGTTGCTGGCCATGCTGTTGCTCGCCGGCTGCAAGGGCGAAGACCCGCAGGCCGCGGCACGCGCCGCCGCAGCGCAGGCCGCGGCGAAGGAGCAGGCCGCCGAGGCGATGGCGAAGCAGTTCGATGACGCGGTTGCCGCGCAGAACTGGCAGCTGGCCAAGGGCCATGGCGACATCCTGCAGATCGAGCATCCCACCAGCGCCGCCGCCGCGCGGATCAAGCCGAAGCTCGACGAGATCAAGGCCAGGGCCGAGGCCGAGCAACAGGCGCACCGGCTGGCATCGTTGTGGGCCTATGGCGACGAGCCCGTCGGCAAGGATGGCCACCAGCTGTCCGCGGCGATCTATTCGCAGGAGCCGGTGGACACCGACGGCAGCGGCGAGAAGCCGGTGCGGCTGATCTTCCGCGACCATCCCGAGTGGGGTCGCAGCAGCTATCTCGTGCTGGAAGCCGGCGATTTCGATTGCTACAAGGGCTGCCAGCTCAAGGTCACCGTGGACGGCAAGACCCGCGCGCTGGCGGGCTCGCGGCCCGACACCGACGACGCCATCGCGATGTTCGTCGTCGACTGGAAGGCGCTGTGGAAGCTGGCCAAGTCCGGCAAGCAGCTGTCGATCGAATTCCCGACCAAGGCGGTCGGCAGGCGGACCGCCGAGTTCGAGGTCGGCGGGCTGGATGCGTCGAAGCTGCCGAAGTGGAACTGACGCAGGCTCAGGCCATCGCGTAACCGAACTGCTGGCGGAACTGTTCGGAAAATTCGTCGTAGTCGAAGCGCTGGTTCTGGGTGCCCGGGTGCTCGACCTTGAGCGCGCCCATCAGGTTGCCCATGCGGCCGATGGTCATCCAGTCGTAGCCCTTCTCGATGCCGAAGATCAGGCCGGCGCGGAAGGCGTCGCCGCAGCCGGTGGGGTCGGTCACCCGGCGCTCGTGCGCGGGCGGGATGTCGTAGGTCTTGCCCTCGGCGTAGATCACCGCGCCGCGGGGGCCGCGGGTGGTGATGTAGGCCTTGACCTTGCCGGCGATCTCGGCCTCGCTCCAGCCGGTGCGCTCGGCGAGCAGGTTGGATTCGTAGTCGTTGACGGTGACGTAGTCGGCCTGTTCGATGAAGGCGCGCAACTCGGCGCCGTTGAACAGCGGCATCGCCTGGCCGGGATCGAAGATGAAGGGGATGCCGCCCTCGGCGAACTCCTTCGCGTTCTGGATCATGCCCTCGTAGCCATCGGGGCTGACGATGCCGATGGTCACGCCGGGCACGTCGCGCACGTGGTTCTCGTAACTGCGCATCATCGCGCCGGGATGGAAGGCGGTGATCTGGTTGTTGTCGAGGTCGGTGGTGATGAACGCCTGCGGGGTGAACAGCTCGGCGATTTCCTTGACCTGGCCGAGTTCGATGCCGAGGTCCCGGAAGTACTCGCGGTAGGGGCCGAAGTCGGCGCCCACGGTCGCCATCGGGATCGGGTCGCCGCCGAGCAGCTTGAGGTTGTAGGCGATGTTGCCGGCGCAGCCGCCGAACTCGCGGCGCATCCGCGGGACCAGGAACGACACGTTCAGGATGTGCACCTTGTCCGGCAGGATGTGGTTCTTGAACTGGTCGGGGAACACCATGATGGTGTCGTAGGCCAGGGAACCGCAGATCAGGGCAGACATCGGGGCCTCGCGGGCACGGGTCGAAAGGGCGCACAGGGTAGCGTCGGCGCCGCCCGGCGGCCAGCGGCGACTGAATCGCAAGGCGGCATTCCCTGCAATCTCCTTGCCGGGCAGGGGGGGCGTTGCTAGATTAGCGGCCCCGGCGTCAGCCGCGGTCTCCGCGCTCCCGACCAGCCTTCCGGCCCCGCGTCCCCCGACGTGGCCATTCACTTTCCTGGCATCTCCCGCATGTTCAAGTTCCTCAGGGGCTATTTCTCAAGCGACCTGTCCATCGACCTTGGCACCGCCAACACGCTGATCTACGTGCGCGGCCAGGGCATCGTCCTCAACGAACCGTCGGTGGTGGCCGTGCGCCAGGACCGCGACGGCGGTGCGCGCCGGGTCGCCGCGGTGGGCAGCGAGGCCAAGCAGATGCTCGGCCGCACCCCCGGCCACATGAGCACGGTGCGGCCGATGAAGGACGGCGTCATCGCCGACTTCACCTACACCGAGGAAATGCTCAAGCACTTCATCCGCAAGGTGCACAAGTCGCGCTTCCTGCGCCCGAGCCCGCGCGTGCTGGTCTGCGTGCCGGCCGGCAGCACCCAGGTCGAGCGCCGCGCGATCAAGGAGTCGGCGGAAGAGGCCGGCGCCCGCGAGGTCTACCTGATCGAGGAGCCGATGGCGGCGGCGATCGGCGCCGGCATGCCGGTGACCGAGGCGCGCGGCTCGATGGTGGTCGACATCGGCGGCGGCACCACCGAGGTCGCGGTGATCGCGCTGAACGGCATCGTCTATTCGCAGTCCGTGCGCATCGGCGGCGACCGCTTCGACGAATCGATCGTGGCCTACGTGCGGCGCCACCACGGCATGCTGATCGGCGACACCACCGCCGAGCGGATCAAGCTCGAACTCGGCAACGCCTACCCGCAGCAGCACGTGCGCGAGATCGAGATCTCCGGCCGCCACCTGGCCGAAGGCGTGCCGAAGATCATCACCATCAACTCCAACGAGGTGCTGGAGGCGCTGCGCGAGCCGCTCTCCGGGATCGTCGCGGCGATCCGCCTGGCCCTCGAGCAGACCCCGCCGGAGTTGTGCGCGGACGTGGCCGAGCGCGGCATCGTGCTGACCGGTGGCGGCGCGCTGTTGCGCGACATCGACCGCCTGATCAGCGAGGAAACCGGCCTGCACGTACAGGTGGCGGACGATCCGCTGACCTGCGTGGCGCGTGGCGGCGGGCGCGCGCTGGAACTGGTCGACATGCACGGCAACGAGTTCTTCACGCCCGAGTAAGTGTCGGAGACCGGCCATCCATGGCCGGCTCCGAAGCCGCGTAGCGAAAAACGTGGTTTTCGCTACGCTACGCAAACGGCGATGCCGTTTGCGTTGGCCCCTCCTTGGGCCAAACCGTCGCTTCATTCATTCCCTCAAGCCCTCGCCGACTCGCCCACGTGCCGCCATACGCCGGTCCTCCCTCAGCCCGCCCCGGTGATGTCGCCGGCGTGTTGCGGTTGTTGGCGTACCTGATCATGGCCTCGGCGCTGATGGTGCTGGACTATCGTGGCGGCTGGCTGCGGGCCGCGCGCACCCAGGCGGAAGTGGCGGTGCAACCCCTGTGGTGGCTGGCGGCGTTGCCCTCGAACGTGGGAACCGGCCTGCGCGAGGAAGCGGTGACCCGCAGCCAGCTCGCGCGCGACAACGAGCGCCTGCGCAATGCCTTGCTGGTGATCGCCGCACGCAACGCGCGGATGCGCACCGCGGCAGCCGAGAACGAACGCCTGCGCGGCCTGCTCGGCAGCGCCCAGCGCGGGCGGCTGGACGTGCAACTGGCTTCGATCCTCGACATCGACCTCGATCCCACCCGCCAGCGCCTGCTGCTGGACGCCGGCAGCAACGGCGGCGTGCGGGTCGGCCAGGTGGTGATCGATGCCGGCGGGCTGATGGGGCAGGTGATCGCCACCACTCCGACCACGGCCAGCGTGTTGCTGCTGACCGATCCCGACCACGCGGTTCCGGTGGCGGTGGCGCGCAGCGGGATCCGCCTGGTGGTGTATGGCGGCGGCCGCAGCGATGCGCTGCACCTGGCGGACGTGCCGTTGTCCGCCGATGTTCGCCCGGGCGACCAGTTGCTCACCTCCGGCCTGGGTGGGCGCTTCCCGCCGGGCTTCGCGGTGGGCACGGTCGGCGCGCTGCGTCCGGACGACAGCCGCGCCTTCCTCGAGGCCGACGTGGTTCCGGCGGCGCAGCTCGATCGTGGCCGCGATGTCCTGTTGCTGCGCGGCTACAAACCGGTACCGCCGGCCGTTTCCGTGCCGGAGGCATCGTCCGCACCCGTCGCCGCGGCGGCAGCACCGGCGAACGCCGCCGCGCCACCGCCGACTGCCGCCGCACCCGCATCCGGGCCGCGCCGATGAGCCGCGCGCGCAACGGCTGGGTGTTGCCGGTCAGCCTGCTGCTGGCGTTGCTGCTGGGGCTGGTGCCGTTGCCGGGGCTGCTGCAGCCGTTGCGGCCCTACTGGCTGGCGCTGGTACTGGCCTACTGGTTGCTGGAGGAACCCGACCAGGTGGGCCTGGGGGTGGCGTTCACCCTCGGCGTGCTCGCCGACCTGGTGTTCGGCGGCCTGCTCGGCGAGCAGGCGATGCGGCTGGTGGTGATGGCCTTCATCCTCGATCGCTTCCGCGCCCGCATGCGCTTCTTCCCGCTGTCGCAGCAGGCGGTGGTGATCGGCGTGCTGCTGTTCAACGACCGGGTGATCAGTGCGGTCATCCACCTGGTCATGGGCGCGCCGCAACTGCCCTGGCAGTACTGGTGCGCGCCCTTGCTGGGGATGGTGCTGTGGGCGCCGCTGCATTTCGCGCTGGATACCCTGCGCCTGCGCAGGCGCGGCTGAGCGCGCGCCGATGATCCGTCGCGGGCGCCAGCTCAAGGATCACGCCGCCGAGGCCGACCTGTTCCGCCGGCGGGCGCTGGTCGGGTTCCTGCTGGTGCTGGTCGCGCTGGGCGGCCTGGCCGCGTGGTATTTCCGCCTGCAGGTGATCCAGCACGCCGAATTCGCGACCCGCTCCGAGGCCAACCGCCTGCGGCTGGTGCCGGTCGCGCCCGCGCGTGGGTTGATCTACGACCGCAAGGGCAGGTTGCTGGCCGACAACGTGGCGGCGTGGCGGCTCGACGCGGTGCCGGAACGCGCCGGCGACGGCGAGGCCCTGCTGGCGAAACTGCAGCCGGTGGTCGGACTGGACGACGAACAGCGCGCCCGCTTCCTGCGCGACTACCGGAATGCGCGGCCGTTCAAGCCGGTGACGATCAAGCTGCGGGTGTCGGACGAGGAGGCCGCGCGCTTCGCGGTGGACCGCTGGCGCTTCCCCGGCGTCGAACTGGTGCCCTACCTCGGACGCGTGTACCCGCAGGGCGCCCTGTTCGCGCACGTGGTCGGCTATGTCGGCCGCATCGACGAGAAGGACCAGGCCGCGCTCGGCGATGCCGGCGGCGCCTATTCGCATACCGGCAAGACCGGGCTGGAGCGCTATTACGAGGCGCAATTGCGTGGCAAGCCCGGGTTCCGCCGCCTCGAGACCAATGTCGACGGGCGCACGGTGCGCGCGCTGGATACGGTGCCGGCCACCCCCGGCACCGATCTCCGGCTGTCGATCGACATCGACCTGCAGCGGGCGATGGTGGACGCCTTCGCCGAGCTGGAGGGCACCGCGGTGGCGGTCGATCCGCGGACCGGCGAAATCCTGGCGATGGTCAGCCTGCCGTCCTACGATCCCAACCTGTTCGTCAACGGCATCAGCCACGCCGACTACCAGGCGCTGAACGACAACCCGTCGCGTCCGCAATTCAACCGCGCGGTGCTGGGCGGCGTCGCGCCGGGCTCCACCATCAAGCCGTTGCTGGCGCTGGCCGGCCTCGACAGCGGCACCCGCACGGCCGAGGACAAGACCCTGTCGACCGGCATGTTCTACCTCGGCGGACAGCGCCGCGGTTACGGCGATTCGCATCGCGGCGGCCACGGCTGGACCGACCTGCGCAAGTCGATCTACGAATCGGTGAATACCTACTACTACCGGCTGGCGCTGGACATGGGCATCGCCAGGGTCGACGAGTACATGGACCGCTACGGTTTCGGCAAGCCGACCGGGGTCGACCTGTCCGGCGAGATCGCCGGCATCCTGCCTTCGCCGGCATGGAAGGCGGCGAATGCCGCGCAGCATGGCAAGTGGTATCCCGGCGACACCGTGATCACCGGCATCGGCCAGGGCTTCTGGAAGGTCACCACCCTGCAACTGGCGCAGGGCACGGCGATGCTGGCCAACAACGGCTGGGTGCGCCGGCCGCATCTGGTCAAGGACACCCGGTCGGACTTCGCCTCCGCGTGGGTGCCGCTGCCGCTGGTGCCGCCCAGCCGCGGCAGCGACAGCGCCGCGCACCTGCAGGCGGTGCGCGAGGGCATGATCGCCACCGTGCATGGCCCCGGCACCGCGACCAACATCCGCCCCGGCCTGGCCTACCTGATCGCCAGCAAGACCGGCACCGCGCAGGTGGTGAGTCGGCGCGGCACCGCGGCGATGAACCCGCGCAGCCTGCCGATGCACCTGCGCCATCGCGGCCTGTTCATCGCCTACGCGCCGGCGGACGCACCGACCATCGCGATCGCGGTGGCGATCGAGGGCGGCGGCTACGGTGCGTCCAGCGCGGCACCGGTGGCGCGCAAGGTGTTCGATGCCTGGTTGCTGGGCAAGCCGGTGGTGCCCGCCAAGCCCGCCGACGAGGCCGAGCCCATCGCGACGCCGGCAGGCACGCCGCTGCCAGCGGATTTCTCCAATGTCCAGGGCACGCCCGGTGCGCCGGCTCCTGCGGGCATCACGTTGGCCGGGGCCGTGCGATGAGCACCCTGCTGCGCCTGCTCGCCGACCTGCTGATGCGCTTCCTGCGCACCCTCGACCTGCCGTTGCTGGCGGCCCTGCTCGCAATCATGGGGATTGGCCTGGCCACGCTGTACAGCGCCAGCAACGAATCGACCCGCATGGTCACCACCCAGGGCGCGTACTTCTGCGTCGGCCTGGGCGTGTTGTGGGTCGCGTCGCGGGTGCCCGCGCACCTGCTCAAGCACGCCACGCCGCCGATCTTCGTGCTGTCGTTGCTGCCGCTGGTGCTGGTGCTGTTCATCGGCAGCGGCAAGTACGGCAACCACTGGATCGACCTCGGCTTCTTCAACTTCCAGCCGTCCGAACTCGCCAAGCTGACCCTGCCGATGATGCTGGCCTGGTACCTCGATCGGCAGCGCCTGCCGCCGCGCCTGTCGACGCTGCCGCTGGCCCTGTTGATCATCGCCGTGCCGGTCGGGTTGATCCTGCTGCAACGCGACCTTGGCACCGCCGTGCTGGTGCTCGCCAGCGGCGTGTTCGTGCTGTTCCTGGCGGGCGTGTCGTGGTGGTGGTTCGGCACTGCTGGCGTGCTGGCCATCGGCGGTTTCGCGGTGGCGATGTTCGCGCCGATCCGCTGGTTCTCGTTCCTGCGGCCGTACCAGCAGAACCGCATCCTGACCTTCCGCGACCCTGAGAACGACCCGATGGGCGCGGGCTGGAACATCCTGCAGTCGAAGATCGCGATCGGCGGCGGCGGGCTGACCGGCAAGGGCTGGGGGCAGGGCACCCAGTCGCACCTGGACTACCTGCCCGAACACACCACCGACTTCGCCTTCTCGGTGCTGTCGGAGGATTTCGGCTGGATCGGCGTGGTCGTGGTGCTGGCGCTGTACCTGTTCGTGGTCGCGCGCTGCCTGTGGATCGCAGCGGACATGCGCGACGGCTATTCGCGGTTGCTTGCCGGCACGCTGGGGCTGTCGCTGTTCGTGTACGTGCTGGTCAACGCCGGGATGATCTCCGGCCTGTTGCCGGTGGTCGGCGTGCCGATGCCCCTGCTCAGCTATGGCGGCACCTCGGCGGTCACCCTGCTGCTGGGCTTCGGCGTGGTGATGGCGCTGAAGGGGCGCCGGATGACGAACCGCTGAGACCGGCGCGGAAAAACACGCCGGCCAACCTGAATCGGTCGTTCCGGGGCGCTTCCGGACGCGTGCTACCCTCCCGCCGATGATCCGACGCGCCCTGCCCAGCCTCGCCGCGCTCGCGCTTGCCGCCTGCGCCGTCCCGCCGCCGAAGCCGATGCCATCGCCGCCGGCACCGCCCGCGCCGGTCGTCGCCACGCCAGCCGCCTCCCTCCCGCGCGACATCGGCCCGGCCCGTGCCGAGTTCGTGCGCAGCACCTCGCAGCGCTTCGGTATTCCCGCCGCCGAGATCGAGGCGGTGCTGGCAAACGCGCAGATCCGCGAACCCATCATCAAGGCGATGTCGCGCCCGGCCGAAGCCAAGCCGTGGCGCGACTACCGCCCGATCTTCATCCAGCCCAAGCGCATCGAGGACGGCCGCGCCTTCCTCGCCACCCATGCCGCGGCGCTGCAGCGCGCCGAGGACACGCATGGCGTGCCGAAGGACATCATCGTCGCCATCCTCGGGGTCGAGACCAGCTACGGCGGCAACAAGGGCAGCTTCGCGGTGGTCGATGCGTTGTACACGCTGGCGTTCGCCTACCCGCGCACCGGCGATCCGGCCAAGGCCGCGCGCGAGAACCAGCGCGAGGCGTTCTTCCGCGATGAGCTCGCCCAGCTGTTCGCGCTGGCGCGGGAACAGAAGCTCGATATCGCCAGCCTCAAGGGCAGCTATGCCGGCGCGATGGGCTGGGGCCAGTTCATGCCCTCGAGCTACCGCGACTACGGCGTCGATGGCGATGGCGACGGGCGCGTCGACCTGTTCAATGACCTCGACGACGTGTTCGCCTCGGTCGCCAACTACTTCGAGAAGAAGGGCAAGTGGGAGCGTGGCGGTCCGGTGATGGAACGCGCCGCGCGCGATGCCGCCGCCCCCGATTTCGCCAATCCCGGCAACGGCGTGACGCTGGACCAGAGCCTGGCCAGCCTGGCCGCCGCCGGTTACCGTCCCGTCGCGGCACCGCTCGCCGCCGGCAGGCCGGTGACCCTGATCACGCTGGAGGGCGTGGACGGGCCGGAATACTGGATCGTCCACAACAACTTCAAGGCGATCACCACGTACAACATCTCGCGGCTGTACGCGACCGCGGTCTACCAGTTGTCGCAGTCGATCGCCGGGCGCGAGCCGGCAGCGCCTTGAACCAGCGCGCGCTCCTGCTGGCCGCCCTGCCGTTCGCGCTGGCGGCCTGCGCGACCACGGGCTCCGCGTCCAGGGCGGAATCTCCACCACCCGGGCACAAGCTGGTGGTGCAGCCCGCGCAAACGGTGAACACCACGCCACCGATGCACCGGCCGAAGGCCTCGCCGTACGCCGCCGCGCAGGAAGACCTCAGCAAGCGCGGCGACTATGTTGCCGGCGGATTGTTCCGTCCGGGCGAGTCCGACACCGTCCCCGACTACGTGCCCGACGTGGACGCGATCCCCGAGCCGGAGGTGCGCGCCGAGCCGCGCTCGCGCGCCGGCAACAAGAGCTACAGCGTGCTCGGCAAGCGCTACCAGGTGCTGGACAACGCGCACGGCTATGCCGAGGAAGGGCTGGCCTCGTACTACGGCAACAAGTTCCACGGCCGGCGCACGTCCAACCAGGAGGTCTACGACATGTACGCCTTCACCGCCGCCCACAAGACCCTGCCGTTGCCCAGTTTCGCCCGCGTCACCAACCTCGACAACGGCCGCTCGATCGTGGTCCGGGTCAACGACCGCGGCCCGTTCCATGCCGGCCGGGTGATCGACCTCAGCTATGCCGCCGCGGTCAAGCTGGGCTATCGCGACCGGGGCACCGCGCGGGTACGCGTGGAGGCGCTGACCGAACAAAATGGCGGTGGCGGCGTGCTCGCCTCCAACGCAACGCCCGACGCCGACACCGCGATGGACCGTCTGGTCGAGCAGTTGCCGCAGGCGCTGGCCAGCGCCGGGCCGGCCGCTCCGCCCGCGCCGGCCAAGCCGGTTGCCGACAGCGGCTACCGCTTCGACATGCAGCAGGACGGCAGGGTGATGTCGGCCGACCAATTCGATGCCTGGATGCAATCGCGCCGGGTGCGCGTGGCCACCGGCAAGCCGGGCAAGCCCGATCCGGTGCCGGCAGCCGCCGCCGCAACGACCGCGGGGGTTGCCGCGGTCGCACCGCCACCACCGTCGCCGGTCAATGCCGCCGCTCTGGTCGCCGCCAGCACGGCGACCTCCGCCGGGTCGGTCGACGACATCACCCTGCAGGTGGCCAGCTTCGCCAACCAGCAGAATGCCCAGCTTGCGCTGGCCCTGGTGCAGGATGCCGCGATCACACGCGCCCGGTTGCTCGATGCCGACATCAACGGCAAGAAGGTCTGGCGCCTGCGGATCGGGCCGGTCGCTGCGTCGCAGGCACCGGAACTTGCCGCGCGCATCGCCGGTCTTGGCTTCGGACAGCCGCAGCGGGTCAGGGATTGAATCTCGCCACTCCCGCATCGGCGGGAGTTCCGTTGTTTTCCGGCCCGTGAAGCTGCCGGATCCCCGCGCGGCGGGATCGGCGGCGGGCACGGCGTTCCGGAGCTTGCGTCACGGCTTGCAGTGCGCGATTGCGGCTTAAAATGTGCGATTGAAGCTGGCCCGCTTGACTACCGCCGCGCCTGCGCGGCCACCAGGAGTTTCGTTGATGCGTTCGCGTTCGTTGTTGTTCGTTGCGCTGGCCACCGCCGGCATCGCCTTCGGTTCCGGCCTCGCCGTCGCCCAGGGCCCCACCCCGGCGCCGGTCGCCAAGCCGGCCGCCCTCAGTGACGACCTGCCGATCCCGGATGCGCCCGCGCCGGCGGTCAGCAAGGCCTGGCTGGTCATGGACCACGCCACCGGCCAGGTGCTGGCGGGCGAGAACATCGACACCCCGGTGGAGCCCGCCAGCATCACCAAGGTGATGACCAGCTATGTCATCGCCGCCGAAATGGCCGCCGGCAAGGTCAAGGCGACCGACCAGGTGATGATGAGCGAGCACGCCTGGCGCAGCGGCGGCGCCGGCACCGACGGCAGCTACAGCGGCTTCGAGGTCAACAAGACCGCGCCGCTGGTCGACATGGAAAAGGGCATGGTCGTGCAGTCCGGCAACGACGCCGCGATCGCCCTGGCCGAGCACGTCGCCGGCAGCGAGCAGGCCTTCGCCCAGCTGATGAATGCCTACGCGAAGAAGATCGGCATGACCAGGTCGCACTTCGTGAACCCGCACGGCCTGACCGCCGAGGGCCACGTCACCACCGCGCGTGACCTCGCCATCCTCGGTCGCGCGCTGATCCGCGACTTCCCCGAGGCCTATGCCTACAACAAGATCAAGGAACTGACGGTCGGCCCGATCACCCAGCCGAACCGCAACCTGCTGCTGTGGCGCGATCCGTCGGTGGACGGCATCAAGACCGGGCATACCTCGGCGGCGGGCTACTGCCTGATGGCCTCCGCGCAGCGGGGCGACCAGCGCCTGGTCAGCGTGGTGATGGGCGATACCAGCGAGAACCAGCGCGCGACCGACTCCCTGGCGCTGCTCAACTGGGGTTTCCGCTTCTACGAATCGCATCGCCTGTATGCCGCCAACACGTCGCTGGCCACGCCCAAGGTGTGGAAGGGCGCCGCCAACGCGGTGCCGGTCGGCGTGTCGCAGCCGTTGCTGGTGTCCACCCCGCGTGGCAAGTACGGCCAGCTGAAGGCCACGATGGACCTGCCGAAGTCGCTGGTCGCGCCGATCGCCAGGGGCCAGAAGATCGGCATGGTGAAGGTCACCCTGGGTGGAAAGGTCATCGCCCAGTCGCCGCTGGTCGCGCTCAACGCGGTGGAAGAGGGTGGTTTCTTCAAGCGCCTGTGGCATGAGCTGCTGATGTGGTGGCAGGACTGACGAGCGGATCTGCTGCGCGCGCCGGACTTGGGCGCGTGCGGTGCTCCCCGGCCCGCTGCTGCGCGGGCGCCACTCGCCTCAGCCCGCCGGAGGGCTGAGCGAGGCTCATGGCCCTCATGGACACTTGAGTCCACTGCGGTTTGCCAGCCGTTCGGCTGTCAGGAGCGACTGCGCTCCGCGCGCGCCCAATCCGCCTTCGCTCGCGACGATCCGCTGCGCTGCCGGAGAGGGCGGTTGGGGAACCGGCGTCGCGTCCCCATAATCGGGGCCATGGACATCCTCTCCGACAATCCCGACCACGGCTTCCAGTTCCCCGGCACCTTCGAGCTGTCCGCGATGGGCACCGCCGAAAAGGGGCTTGAGCGCGACCTTCCGCAGGCCTTGATGGACGCCGGCATCGACGTGCTCAGCGAGCAGGTGCAATGGAAGCATTCGTCGAGCGGCAAGTTCGTCTCGGTGCGGATCGCCTTCCATGCGGAAAACCGCGAGGACTACGAGCGCGCGCACGAGGCCCTGCGCAGCCATCCCGAAGTGAAGTGGACGCTGTAGCCGGCGAGCGGCGCGGCGCGGTGCTGCGCGACCTTGGTCGCCAGCCCTACGAGCCGGTGTGGAGGGCGATGCAGGCCTTCACCGATACCCGCAACGAAGACACCGCGGACGAGCTCTGGCTGGTCGAGCACGAGCCGGTGTTCACCCTCGGCCAGGCCGGCAAGCCCGAACACGTGCTGATGCCGGGCGCGGTCCCGGTGATCCACGTCGACCGCGGTGGCCAGGTGACCTACCACGGCCCCGGCCAGATCGTCGCGTACCCGCTGCTGGACCTGAAGCGCCTGAAGATCGGCGTGCGCGACTATGTCTGCAGGATCGAGCAGGCGATCATCGACACCCTCGGCGAATGGAACATCGAAGGCGCCCGCCGCGAAGGCGCGCCCGGCGTCTACGTCAACGACGCCAAGGTCGCCGCGCTCGGCATCCGGGTGCGCCGCGGCTGCACCTTCCACGGCCTGGCGTTCAACATCGCGGCGGAAAGCACGCCCCCGTTCCAGCGGATCAACCCCTGTGGTTACCAGGGCCTGCAGGTGGTGGCATTGCAGGATCTCGGCGGGCCGTCCTCGCTGGAGGCGGTCAAGCCGGTGCTGCTGGACGCGCTGGCCAAGCAATTCGGGCTGGTGATGCAGAGCGGTTGAAGGCGAACCCGTAGGGGCACGCCCCCGTGCCTGCCCAACCCCAAGCCCCGTAGTAGGGGCAGGCCCCCGTGCCTGCCCAACCCCAACCCCCCGTAGGAGCAACCCCCCGTTCCCGCCCCATGGCAGGGCAACCACGGGGGGTTGCCCCAACGCGATCGGCGCGGACGCAGGACGGTTATGCGCGATAATTGCCGCATGAGCACCGCCGCCCCGCGCACCATTCCGCTCGCCGTCCTGGCCGATGGCGCGACCACGCTCGAACAGGCTTCGCTGGAGCCCGGCGCGCGCCAGGTCGCGGACCAGAAGATAGGCCGCTCGCCGGTCCAGTTCGCCGAGGCGCCGGTGCTGCGCAAGCCGAGCTGGATCCGGGTGCGCATCCCCAGCGGCAACGCGGTGCAGGCGCTGAAGTCCAAGCTGCGCGAGAACCGCCTGGTCACGGTCTGCGAGGACGCCAGCTGCCCGAACATCCACGAGTGCTTCAGCCACGGCACCGCGACCTTCATGATCCTCGGCGACGTGTGCACGCGCCGCTGCAGCTTCTGCGACGTCGCCCACGGACGGCCCAAGCCCGCCGATGCCGGCGAGCCGCTGCGCCTGGCGCATACCGTTGCCGACATGGGCCTGAAGTACGTCGTCATCACCAGCGTCGACCGCGACGACCTCCGCGATGGCGGCGCCCAGCATTTCGTCGACTGCATCCGCGAGACCCGTGCCGCCGCGCCCGGCATCCGCATCGAGATCCTCACCCCGGATTTCCGCGGCAAGGGCCGCATGGAACGCGCGCTGGAGATCCTGGCGTCCGGGCCGCCGGACGTGTTCAACCACAATATCGAGACCGTGCCGGACCTGTATCGCAACGTGCGCCCGGGCGCGGACTACCAGTGGTCGCTGACCCTGCTGCAGAAGTTCAAGGCGCAGCACCCGGACGTGCCGACCAAGAGTGGGATCATGCTCGGCCTCGGCGAGACCATGGAGCAGGTGCAGGCCACCCTGCGCGACCTGCGCGCGCACGATGTCGAGATGGTCACCATCGGCCAGTACCTGCAGCCCAGCGCGCACCATCATCCGGTGCTGCGGTACTGGACGCCGGACGAATTCAAGGCGCTGGAAGACTACGGAATGGCGCTGGCCTTTTCCCACGTTGCATCCGGGCCCATGGTGCGTTCCAGCTACCACGCCGATCGCCAGGCCGCAGGCATCGTCTGATCGTCGATTGCGCGTGGGGCTGCCAAGGTGGCGAAACCGCCGGGCGTTCGCGCAGCGGCATTTCGAGCCGAGCAGCGAATGCCCGGTGGTCTCGCCGCCGAGCCCGGATTGGTCCGATGGCGTTGCCCATCCCGTTCACACAGCCTTGCGCAAGCCCGCTACAGTGGAGGCGAGCGGCTGCCAGCCGAACTTCCGGCACTGTCCCTCGGTCGCACGACTCCGCACCCTGCAACGACGGCACCCCACGCCGCGGAACTTCTGATGACGTCCAATCGCACCTTGCTTGCCCTGTCCCTTGGCCTTGCGCTGGCCGCGCCGCTGGCCCTGCTCGCCCGCTCCGGCGATGGCGCGGTATTGCCATCCGCGCCCACGGCCGACCAGGCCACCACCTCGCGCCTGGTCTACGGACTGCTCTCCGACAGCCGTTATGCGTACCGGCCGCGCGCGCTGGATGATGCGCTGTCGCAGGACGTCCTCAAGCGTTACCTGGAGACGCTGGACCCGGGCAAGGTGTTCCTGACTGCGCAGGACGTCGCGGGCTTCAACCGCTACGCGACCACGCTCGACGACGCCATCATGAGCGGCAAGGTCGAGCCGGGCTGGGCGATCTTCGCGCTGTATCGCCAGCGCGTGGACCAGCGCATCGCGCATGCGCGCAAGGTGCTCAAGGGCGAGTTCGACTTCAGCGGCGACGAACGCTACGACTTCGACCGCGAGGATGCGCCGTGGGCGAGCGAAGCCGAAGTGAATGCGTTGTGGACGAAGTCGGTGCGGAACGACTGGCTGCGCCTGAAGCTTGCCGGCAAGAAGCCGGAGGAAATCCGCAAGACCCTGGACAAGCGTTACGCGAACCTGCTCTCCAGCGTCAATGAACTGAAGGGCGAGGAAGTCTTCCAGAGCTTCATCAACGCCTACGCCGGCGCGATCGACCCGCACACCGACTACCTGACCCCGCGCAGCGCGGCCAACTTCAACATGACCATCTCCAATTCACTGGAGGGGATCGGCGCGGTCCTGTTCAAGCAGGACGACGTGATCGTGGTGCGCGAACTGGTGCCCGGCGGCCCGGCCGCGCTCAGCGGCAAGCTGAAGTCCGGCGACCGCATCGTCGGCGTGGGCCAGGGCGGCTCCGGCGAGATGAAGGACGTGGTCGGCTGGCGCACCGATGACGCGGTCGAACTGATCCGCGGCACCGCCAACACGCAGGTGCGGCTGGACATCGTCTCCGCGGAGGCGCCGATGGACAGCAAGCCCACGCGCCTGGTGCTGACCCGCGCCAAGGTGCGCCTGGAGGATGCGCGCGCCAAGGCCGAGACGATCACCCTGCCGGCCGCCGATGGCCAGCCGGCGCGCCGCATCGGCGTGATCAAGCTGCCCGGCTTCTACCAGGACTTCGAGGCGCGCCGCCGCAACGACGACAGTTATGCGTCGGCCAGCAAGGACGTGGCGCGGATGCTCGGCGAGTTCCGCGCGCAGAAGATGGATGGCGTGGTGCTGGACCTGCGCGGCAACGGCGGCGGTTCCCTGAGCGAGGCGGTGGAACTCACCGGCCTGTTCATCGACAAGGGGCCGGTGGTGCAGGTGCGCGAATCCGGCGGCCGCGTGAGCGTGGACAGCGACCGCAAGGCCGGGGTGTCATGGGATGGCCCGCTGGCGGTGCTGATCAACCGCGGTTCCGCATCCGCTTCGGAGATCGTCGCCGGCGCGATCCAGGACTACGGGCGCGGCCTGATCATCGGCGAGACCAGCTTCGGCAAGGGCACCGTGCAGAACATGGTCGACCTCGACCGCTGGCCTGCCAACGAGGAAGCGCGCTTCGGCCAGGTCAAGCTGACCATCGCCCAGTTCTTCCGCCCGGGCGGCAGCAGCACGCAGAACAAGGGCGTGGTGCCGGACGTGAGTTTCCCGACCAGCGTCGACGCCAGCGAATACGGCGAGAGCACCTACGACAACGCGCTGCCGTGGACGCGGATCGCGGAAGCGCCGCACGTGCGTTACGGCAACTTCGCGCCGATGCTTGGCCAGCTGGATGCGCGCCACGATGCACGCTCGGCGAAGGATGTCGAGTTCCAGTGGTGGGTCGACGACGTGCGCACGTTCCGGGAAGAAGCGGCGAAGAAGTCGATCTCGCTCAACGAGGCCGAGCGCCGCGCCGAACGCGACAAGTTCGATGCGCAGCGCAAGCAGCGGCTTGAAGAGCGGAAGAAGCTCGGGATCGCGTTGGACCCGCTGCTGGATGGTCGTTCCGATGATGGCCTGCAAGCCGACGAACGCAACGTCGCCGAGTCGGTGGCGCGCGAGGAAGCGGCGAAGAAGGTCACCGACCCGCTGCTGCGCGAATCCGCGGCGATCCTCGGCGATGCGATCGGCCTGCTCGGCAAGGATGCGAAGCTGGCAGCGCAGGTGCTGCCGGAAGCGCGCACCGCCGGCCACTGGGTCGACTGATCGCCGGTTTGCCTAGCGCTTGCGCTGGCCCTTCACGGCCGGCGCGCGTGTTGGAAGTTGCAGGCCGCGCTTGACGGTGTCGAACACCAGCCGGGTTTCGTAGCGCTTGATGTTGCCGTCGCTCTTGAACAGCCGCTCCGCGGTCTCGCGATAGCTGGCCATGCTGGTGGTCGCCATGATCACCAGGTAATCCCATTCGCCGGCGAGCTGGTAGCACTGCTGCACTTCCGGCGTCGCGCGCATGCGCGCATAGAACGCATTGAGCTGGCGCACCGACTCGCGCTCCATCGTCACCCACACGGTGGCCAGCACCACCGAGGGGAAGGCCTCGGCATCGAGCACCGCGACCTGTCGCAGCAGGCCATGCGCGCGGTAGCGCTTGATCCGCCGTTGCACCGCGCTGGGCGAGAGGCCGACGGCCTCGCCGAGTGCGGTCAGTGTGCGGCCGGCGTCGTCCTGCAGGAGATCCAGCAGGCGATGGTCGAAGGCATCGAGGAGGACGGGGATGGTCACGCAAAAATATTGCGCCACCGCGCATGGATTTTCAAACCGCGTCCGCGCCATGGCGTTAGCCTGAAGGCATGCACACCACTTCTTCGGCCGCCACCCCCACCGGCGGACGGATCGCGCTCGCGCTTGCTGCGGTCTATCTCATCTGGGGGTCCACCTACCTCGCCATCCGCTTCGCGCTGGAGGGCGGCTTCCCGCCGTTCCTGCTCGGCGGCATCCGCTTCACCATCGCCGGCAGCCTGATGTATGCCTTCCTGCGCTGGCGTGGCGTGCCCGCGCCGACCCGGCCGCAGTGGCGCAACGCGGTATTGATGGGCTTGCTGCTGATGTTGTTCGGCAACGGCATGGTCAACCTGGCCGAACAGACCGTGTCCTCGGGCATGACCGCGGTGGCGGTCGCGTCGGCGCCGCTGTGGGTCGGCATCTTCTCGGCGATGCGCGGCGAAAAGCCGGGTCGGATGGAATGGATCGGCATCGGCATCGGCTTCCTCGGCGTGCTCTGGCTCAATGCGGACAGCAGCCTCACGGCATCGCCGGTCGGGCTGGTGGCGTTGCTGATCGCATCGTTGTCCTGGTCGTTCGGTTCGGTGTGGAGCCGTGGCCGCGACCTGCCTTCGCCGTTCATGTCCTCGGCCGCGCAGATGCTCTGCGGCGGGGTGGCGATGTGCATCGTCGGTGCCGCCATCGGCGAGCGCTTCGAGGGCATGCCGAGCGTGCACGGAATGGCGGCGTTCGCCTACCTGATCGTGTTCGGCTCGATCATCGGCTTCTCCTCCTACATCTGGCTGTTGCACCACGTGCGCCCGGCACTGGCGAGCAGCTATGCCTACATCAATCCGGCGATCGCGGTCGCGCTGGGCGCCTGGCTGGCCGGCGAGCGCTTCGGTAGCCATGAGCTGGTGGCGATGGGCGTGATCCTGCTGGGGGTGGTGGCGATCACGTTCGCCAAGGCGGGCAAGGCCAAACCTGCATGAGCGCGACAGTCGCAAGCACGGGTGCGCTCGATCGCCGCGGTGTCTGGATCGCGGTCGTGGCCTACGTCGCCTGGGGATTGATGCCGCTGTATTGGCACCTGCTGAAAGTGGTGCCGGCGATGCAGATCATGGCCCACCGCGTGGTCTGGAGCGCGCTGCTGGTCTGCGGGTGGCTGACGTTCAAGTACGGCCGGGGCTGGTTGCGGGAAACCCTGTCGCGGCCGCGCGCGGCGCCGATGCTGGCGCTCAGCGGCGTGTTGATCGCGTTCAACTGGGGCCTGTACATCTGGGCGGTGAACGCCGGCCACGTGGTGGAGTCCGCGCTGGGGTATTTCATCAATCCGCTGCTGAGCGTGATGCTCGGCGTGTTCGTGCTGCACGAACGCCTGAACCGCACGCAATGGGCGTCGGTCGCCATCGCGGCGGTCGGCGTGCTGTGGCTGACTGTCAGCTACGGCAGCTTCCCGTGGATCGCGCTGTCGCTGGCGGCATCGTTCGGCATCTATGGCCTGGTGCGCAAGTTGCTGGGTGCGCCGCCGGTGCGTGGGCTGGGCGTGGAAAACCTGTACCTGCTGGTGCCGGCGCTGGCGTTCCTCGCGTGGGCCGAAGGCACCGGCCAAGGCCGCCTGTTCGCGCACGCCGATGCCGCCTCCTGGGGGGCGGGCGTGGCCGGCCTGCTGGTGTTCGGCGGCGTGCTCACCGCCTTGCCGCTGATCGGGTTCGCCGCTGCGGTGCAGCGCATCCCCTATTCGCTGGTCGGCCTGCTGCAGTACATCTCGCCGACCCTGCAACTGCTGGTCGGCGTGCTGGTGCTGCACGAACCCTTCGGCCGCGATCGCGCCATCGGCTTCGCCTTCATCTGGATCGCGCTGGCGCTGTACGCCGCCGATGGCCTGCTGCGCGCGCGGCGCAGCAGGCTTGCGATCGCCTGAAGCGCTGCGTCGGCCACGCCACGATCAGGCGTGCCGCACCTGCCGTGGTTGCGCGAGGGCCAGTGGCGAGGGGCAGAACCTGCGCGCCGGGTTCGCGTTGTCCAGCCAGTCGATCACCGTCGGCGCCAGCAGGTCCAGGCGCATCGGCAGGCTGATGTGGTCCTCGCCCGCGACCTCGATGTAATGCGCATTCGGCGCGGCGGCGGCCAATGCGCGCCCGTGCGCAACCGGCACGTGCCGGTCCTCGCGCCCGTGCAGCAGCAGCACGCAGGACGGCACCTGCGCAAGCGCGGCGCCGACATCCACCCAGTCGAGCCGCAGCTGCAGGGTGTCGCTGGCGGAGGCGATCGCGCGTTCCAGCGCACCGTCGTCCATCTGCATCCGCAGCAGGCGATGGGAGATGCGCTGCGACACGTTTTCCGGTGGCTTCGAAAGCATGTGCGGGACCATGTCGCGGATCGCGCCACCGGCGTTGTCGAACGATTCGATGGCGATGACGTTGTCGACCTGCGCGCCCAGTTCGCGCGCGCTGAAGATCGCAGTCGCCGCGCCATAGGACACGCCCATCAGGTGCAGCGGACCGACCACCTCGCCGCTCACGCGCAGCGCCGTGATGGCATCGGCGACGTCGCGCGCCTCGCGCAGGCCATAGCCGGAGGGCGCCGCGCCGGAGCGACCGTGGTTGCGCAGGTCCAGGGTGATCGTGCGGTAGCCGGCCTGCGCGAGTTGCAGCGACCACGGCAGCAGCGAGCCGCCATCCATCATCCATCCATGCAGCAACACCACCGTGCCGCGCGGCGCGCCCGCGTAGCGCACTGGCGCACTGGCATCGAGGTCGAACTGCATGCGCCCGCGCTGGGTGCCGTCGGGGCGATAGGCGTAGTCGAGCCGATAGGCGCCGGGATCGAACGTACGCCAGAACAGTCGCACGCCGGCGGACGTCTTTACCCATCCTTGCCGATGCGGCAGCCGCGCGATGCCGTGTTCGATGCGTGCGGTGGGCAGGATCGGCGAAGTGCCGCCGGGCGCGACCAGGCGCTTGCCGAGCATGTCGGCGGCGTCGGGCCAGGCGAAGCCGGCCAGCAACAGGCAGGCGCAGAGAATGAGCAGCGCGCGACGCATGGGCGCGATCCAGGAGTACGGGGGGCGCGCAGGGTAGGGCCCGGCGGCCCGCGCATCTACCGCATTGGGATGACAGGACGATGACAGGCGGCAGGCATTCAGCCTGCCACCCGCCGGGCGTCGGCGCTCACGCGCCGCGCAGGGCGTCCGTCACCGGCAGGCGTGCAGCCCGAAGTGCGGGGAACAGGCCGCCGACCAGGCCGATGCCGAGCGCCCACTTCAGGCCGGTCCACAGCAGCTCCGGCGAGACCCGGAACTGGAACACGACCTGGCTGAAGTTCTGCCCCAGCGTGCTCACCGTGTAGCCGTTGAACACCAGCCAGGCGATGGCGGCGCCGAGCAGGCCGCCGAGCAGGGCGAGCAGCATCGTTTCCAGCATCACTGCGGTGACGACAGGCAACCCACGGAAGCCGAGCGCGCGCATCGTGGCGATCTCGCGCGCGCGGCCGGCGACCGCCGCGTACATGGTGTTGAGCGCGCCGAACACCGCGCCGATCGCCATGATCGTGCCGATCACCGTGCCGAGGATCTTGATCAGCCTGGTCAGGCCCTCGGACTGCTTGCCGTAGTAGTCGCGGGTGGTTTCGGCGTCGAGTTTCAGGCGCGGATCGGCGGCTAGCGCGGCCTTCAGCTGCTTGACGCCGTTCTTGCCCTCCAGCTTCACCGTCATCGACTGGAACGCGGTGCGCTGGTAGGCCGGGCCGAGGACGTCGGCATCCGCCCACAGTTCGGACTCGTGCGAGTCGCCGGATTCGAACACGCCGACCACCGTCCACGCCTGGTTGGCCAGCTTCAGCTGCTTGCCGAGTTCGATGCCACGGAAACGCTGCTGCGCGCCGCGGCCCACCACGATCTCGCGCAGGCCGGCGCCGAACTTGCGGCCCTCGACGATCTTCACCTGCGGACGCAGCGACCACGCGGTGGGCCCCACGCCGCGCAACTGCACGTTGGCGTCGGTGCCGTCGGCCATGCTCGGCAGGTTGATGATCTGCGACAGTTCGGCGGACGCCAGCGGCTTGCCGTCCGCGCCCTTGGCGATGCCGGGCAGGGTGGAGATCAGCGGCACCTGGTCGCGGGTGATCACCGAATTGGTCTCGGCCTGCGAGCCCGCGCGCAACAGGATCGCCGAGTCGGTGCCGCCGGTCTTGTCGAGCGTGGCCTTGAAGCCCTCGCCCATCGCCAGCATCGCCACCAGCACGCCGACCACGCCGGCGATGCCGACCACGATCACCAGCGACGCACCCCAGCGCTGGGGCAGGCCGGCGATGCCGATCTTCGTCGCCTCGCGCGCCAGCCGGCCGCTACGGGTGAGGAACAGCCACAGGCCGATGGCGATGGCCAGGCCGAGCACCGCGAACCACGGCAGCGCGATCCATGCGACCAGCATTGCAACCAATGCGAGCACGGTGAGCGGGCCGGCGAGGAATCCCTTGAAACGTGTCATGTCGTGCTCCTCTTAGCGACCGGCCAGTGCATCGACGATGTTGAGGCGCATTCCGCGCAGCGCCGGCAGCAGGCCGACGATCACGCCGATCAGCAGCATCAGCAGCAGGCCGACCAACCAGGTTTGCGGCAGCATCCCGGGCAGCGGAACCATTCCTCCCGTGGCGGCCGTCACGATGGGCACCAGCAAGGCGGCCAAGCCCAAGCCGATCAGGCCACCCAAGGCCACCAGCAGAATCGATTCGGCGAGTACCAGGCCCAGCACGCTGCGGTTGGAAAAGCCGATCGTCTTCAGTACCGCGAGTTCGGGGATGCGCTCGCGCACCGCTTGTTGCATCGTGTTGCCGGTCAGCAACAGCAGGGTGAAGAA